>JBLWWK010000007.1:0-140960 GCA_048267965.1 Salibacteraceae bacterium | reverse complement strand
CTTGAATTTTTGTTTCTTTTGGTTCAAGCCAAAAGAAAGAGAAGAATCTCTTTTTTTCATTCTTTTCAAAGAATCTAACGCAGAATCCCTAAAAACTGAATTCGTTGTCAAAACGAATACCCGAATCATAAGGCAACAGCACCTTTTTATGTTTCTTTGCGCCAAATTAATCAAGGGATGAATAGAATTATAGCACCATCGATTTTAGCCGCTGACTTTGCCAACCTCCAAAAAGAAGCTGAAATGCTTAATAGCAGTAAAGCTGATTGGTTTCACATAGATGTGATGGATGGCATGTTTGTTCCCAATATTTCTTTCGGAATGCCGGTGATGAATGCCATTAAAAAGCACACTGATAAACCTTTCGATGTGCATTTAATGATTGAAAAACCAGAGCGCTACATTACTGATTTTAAAAATGCAGGAGCCGATATTCTTACGGTTCATTACGAAGCGAGCACACACCTTCACAGAACCATTCAAGCTATTAAGGCCGAAGGCATGAAAGCTGGCGTGGCCATTAACCCACATACCTCGGTTTTCTTGTTAGAAGACATTCTTGCAGAAATCGATTTGGTGTGTGTAATGAGTGTAAACCCAGGGTTTGGCGGACAAAAATTTATTGAAAACACGTATAATAAAGTACAAGATCTTCGCCAAATGGCAGAAGAACTCAACCCTCAACTTCATATCGAAGTCGATGGAGGAGTTACTTCTGAAAATGCTGATGCCCTTGTAGAAGCGGGCGCTGATGTGCTCGTAGCCGGTAGTTTCGTATTTAAATCTGAAAACCCAACGGAGACTATTGCTCAATTAAAAGGGTAAATCGGTTCCTACCGTTATAATTTACCTATTTACCGTCTACGTAATCTTGTAAATAACTATACTTTGGAGTGAGTTTACCATTTTTAGTGATGGTAGCTCGCTCTAATATCTGATCTTGATCTCCGTTAAAAAATTGCGGAATCACTTGGTTCAAAATTTCGGTTCCGAAATCTCGAGAAGCGTCTTTAGGTAACTCACACGGTAAATTATCTACCGCCATTACCGTAATAGAATGCGGTGTAGCTACATCGCACTCTTTTTCTTCTTGAGGCGCGTAACCATAAAACGGATCTGCTATGGTAGATGGCCTCAATGTGCTAGCCACTGGCCCGTCTATATCACAGCTAATATCGGCCACAACCGAAATTTTGAAATTGGGCTTTTTGGCATCTTCACGGGTAAAAAGAAATGGAGATCCTTCTGCATAAAAATGCCCGGCAACAAATAGGTCGGTTACTTCTGCAATTTTCATAAAATCAGACTCATAGTCTTCAAAATTTTTATAAAAATCGTGTTGCTGAGAAGGTTGTCCATCTTTGCGTTTGTTGTAATGTTCTACCCCAAATTGCGCATAAACAGGTTCTGAAAAAGTTTCCGTTAAATACTCTTCTGGTGTTACTTTTCTAATCGATAAACCATCTAAGACCTCCATAGCACCTTGCGCCACTCTACCTCTACCGGTAAGCGCAATTTTAATAGCAGGAAGTTCCACCTTACTGAATTCGGCTTCCATTTCTTTGCGATCTTCACACAAATGAGCAGGTTTTAAATCAAAACTTTGATGGCGAACGCCCCACGCTCTAAAACCGTTATAGGCTCCTACAATACCCGCATATTTACCAAAACCGATAATGCGCTTATTTTGGGCATTGGTTAAGGTTTCCCAATCGATTAGCTGAATATTTTTCTCTAAAATGGTTCTTAGTAGCTGGCGGTTATACGGCTGCTCTTTAATGGTATGTGAAAAGAAAAAGTACGTTTTGTTGGGAATTAACATATCGGTAGGAACCTCTTTCACCCCCATTAAAACATCGCAACTTGATAAGTCTTCAGTTAATTCGATACCTTCTTGCTGATACGCTTGATCTGCATACGTTCTTATTGCACTCGGCTGCACAACTATAGACAAATCACTGTTGTTTTCTACAGCTTGCGTGATTTGAGTTGGACAAAGCGGAACGCGTTTATCGGGCGGATTTTTGCCCTCTTTGATGATACCAATTTTCATGTGCAATTTCTATTTGTGTCAAAATTAGCATAGAATTTCAATCTGCACGATTGTTACCGCTATCAACGTTGAAACTCTTATCTTTGTAGGCTACTTGGGGCCGACCGGTTTCGACAGCGAGATGAAGGTCGATGTAAGCAAGCCGAGCCGTGAAGTGTTGCTCGTAAATAAGATGCTTCAACTTATAACAGGCGAAAATAATTACGCTCTTGCTGCTTAATCATCACAAAGTGAGATTAGCTTAATCCACCGCAAAGAGCGGTAGGACAAGATGTCTCTTAAGAGAGTTTGCCCGACACTCTTTTTAATAGAGGCACCGATGAGTTTGGGATAGGGTTAACGAAGCTTGGGCGTTAGCCTGAAATTAACAAGATAAGCTGTAATTAGGTCGTTTCTGGCTCGATTGCAGTCGAAAATTGCACAGAAACTAAGCTTGTAGAAAGCATAGGGTTTCCTCGTTTGGACGAGGGTTCGAATCCCTCCGGCTCCACCAAAGCTGCCTCCACATCAAGAGGCAGCTTTTTTTATGGCTACTTTATTCCCAACTCTGCTCAATGTGGGTAATAATTTTAGCTTTGCCCTTCACAAATTGGCCTCGTAGTACAATGGATAGTATGTGGGTTTCCGGAGCCCAAGATCTAGGTTCGATTCCTAGCGAGGCTACTTTTTCTACACTTTTTTATGCTCATTTTCGTTTCATAACGGTAGGAACTCGATTTCATAACCCTTAACCTATCTTATTAATTTCTGCGTCTATGCTTCGAAAACTTTTTTCGCTTCTAACGGTAATCTTATTTTCTACAATAGCTTTATCACAAACTATCTTTAAAAGCGATGGCCAATACGGCATTCTCAACAGTCAAAACACAGAAGTAATTGCCCCTCTTTACGATTCTATTTTTACTCCTGTTTTTCAGACCTACAAAAACAATCAGTTTAGAAACCTCAACGCTAGGTATACCGATTTTTTTCAATTATTTATCGTGAAAAAGGGCGAAAACATGCAATTCTGCCTTCCTCCTTATCAAGATAGAAAAGAGTGGTATGTATCAGAAACTACCTTTACCCAGTATCACTTGCTCAACCTAGAAGGCAATTTGCTTTTGTTGTTGCAACTTACTGAAGGAACCCGAATTCTTACATTAGATGTAACTTACATCAACCGATTTGGCCCTGGTTCGGCTTTTGCAGATATGGTGGTAAATGAGGTAAAATCATTTGAATATCTTCCTTCTACCTTCGATTCTGTTTATCTATTAAAAGATCATAAAGTGCTGCACATAGAGCACAACAATAAGTTTGGTATTTACCATCCTAAAAACAGGTATTTAGAAGTGGGCTGGGAACAACCATTAACAGTGTATAACGATTCGGTGAGTGTTGTTTCTCCAAATCCAACTCTTTCTACCCTGCTCATTAATTATCAACCCGTTGCTATTCTTAACTTCCCTTTAAACGATTTAACTTTTAACAGAAACATTCCCTCGTTTAATCATTTTTTTCCGAATAAACAGGCTTGGTTCCTACCGATACACCTGCCTGAAAAAGTAACCCTCTTAAGAAATGGAAAACCTGCCACTTTAACCGAAAAAGGAAACTACTCATTGCTTCATCTTTCACATCTTGCTGAACCCATTATCACCGCCAACGGAAACGATTACGAACTGAGAAAAGACAGGCCCAGCAATCCGTTTCACTTTTACTACCTGAGCTACCAAGACCATTTGGTAATTTACGATGCTAAAACATTAAAAGAACTGGCCAACTTTAGTAGAGAAAACCATCGGTATTGGTTAGAACAAACCTCTTTAACCGTTCAAGAACTGGCGTATTCTCCAGAAAACGAAACGGTTACCATCCGTTATCTTAACTGGAAAACCAAGAAAGTAATTTTCGAATATGTTTTAAAAGACACCGAAAGCGTTTTTCCGTTCGAAATTGAAAGGCAAGAAGACTTTTTTACAATTCGCTGTGATTCTCGTTTCAAAAAGAACAAAAACATGGGATATTTCTTTTTTGACGGGCAAGAATATCACTTCTTTAAATCGGTTAAGAAGCTGAAAGCGTTTAGAAGTCAAACGCGTTAATTTCTATCTATTTCACGAAAAGTATAGGAATTTTGGTCTCAAATTGTGCTAATCCAAGCGCAACGTTTCCTACAAAATTAGAATCGCCTTTTGAGCCTACTGTAATTAAATGTGCTTTAAAATTGCGCGCCTGAGTTACTATATTTCTCACTACAGAATTGCCTTTTCCATCTACAAATTGGCAAGGTAATTCAGCAGAATTCAATTTGTTTTTGGCTATAAAGTGCTTGTACTCTTCTTTCGCTTTTTTATCCATTCCGGTGGTGGTTGTTTTTACCGGTATGTAGGGAAAATACACCTGAGGAATATGGTAAACGTGCAAGACTTGCACCTCAAAATCTGCTTTTTGGTTCAAAATCTGCACTCCTAATTGTAAGGCTCTCGCAGAATTTTTTGAGAAATCGATGGGGAAAAGAACACGAGAAAACTCGAGTTTGGTTCCTTCAGGAATCACTAAAACCGAGCAAAGATTTAAGCGCATAATGCGGGCTGTAGTAATTCCAGACCCCTCAAAGGTAAGTTTTTTACCCACTACCAATAAATCAGCTTGGTGTTCTTTCACTACCGCTTCGAACGCCTCTATGGTAGAGCCTTCTTGCGTAACTAGCAACTGGCAATCGCCTTGATAGTTGGGCAAGCGTTCTTGAATTTTTGCGAGTAACTCTTCGTAAATAATGGTTTGCAATGGCTGATCGAGCAGATCGTTTACATCATCATCTAGCTCGTACTTAATGTTGTGCGTAATGATTAAATCAGGATGTTCTCCAGCACGATGAGTCAGCGTATTCAAGTAATCGAGAATTAGGTGATCCATTTCGGTTAAGTCTAATCCTACTACAATTTTATTGGCTAAATGAATCATGATTCGCGTTTCTGATTGCGTTTTTCTACAATGTCTTTAATAAGGTTGGTATACGAGTTGCGCTCTCGTTTTTCTTTCTCTTCGAGTAAATCTTCTTGCTCGTCTTTTAAGCCTTTGTACAAGCTAAAACACATGATAAGCAGTAAAATAGTAAAAGGTAAACCCGCGCTAATCGAAGCCGTTTGCATCGCTGCCAAACCACCGCCCAGCAACAAGGTAGCAGCAATGGCTCCTTCTGCCAAGGCCCAAAACACTCGCTGACCAACAGGTGCATCTAGTTTACCGCCCGATGTAATTGAATCTACCACCAACGAGCCGCTATCTGATGAAGTAACAAAGAACACCGTAACCAATAAAATTCCGATGATGCTGGTAAAAAATGCAAGTGGATATTGCTCTAACATTACAAACAAAGCGATAGAAATATTTTCGTTCACTGCATCTGCAATCGAACCGGGCTGAGCAAATTCTGAAAAGAGGGCTGAACCGCCAAAAACCGACATCCATAAAAAAGTGAGTAAACTGGGTACAATCAGCACACTCAACACAAATTCTCTTACCGTTCGGCCTTTCGATACACGCGCAATGAACATACCTACAAATGGCGACCAAGAAATCCACCAAGCCCAATAGAAAACGCTCCAATCGTTTTGCCAATCGCCACCGGTAAAGGTTTCTGTCCAGGTTCCTAACCGAACAACGTCTGCCAAATAAGCACCTGTGTTTTGCACAAAACCATCGAAAAGAAAAACGGTTGGCCCCACCACCAACATAAAAATCAAGAAAACGAACGCTAAACGGATGTTAAACTCACTCAATTTTCTAACTCCTTTATCTACTCCCAACACCACCGATAGGGTGGCTAAGCCCGTAATTACCATAATCAAAATCACCTGCATTTGCGTAGTATTGGGCGTATCGAATAAATGGTGCAAACCAGAAGCCACCTGCTTAACACCAAAACCTAACGATGTAGACAAGCCAAACAACGTTGCCACCACTGCAATCACGTCAATAACATTTCCAAAAGCACCGTGAATTTTATCGCCTAAAAGCGGATAAAACACCGAACGAATGGTTAATGGCAATTTTCGATTAAAAGCAAAATAAGCCAACGATAAACCTACTACTGTGTAAATAGTCCACGCGTGCAAACCGTAATGCAAAAAGGTAAATTTCATAGCATTTTGCGCTAGCTCAGCTTGGGAGCCCGCTTCTACGGGAGGATTCGAATAATGCAAAATGGGTTCGGCTACACTAAAAAAGAGAAGCCCAATTCCCATACCAGCCGAGAAAAGCATCGAAAACCAACCAAATAGACTAAACTCTGGTTCGGCCGATTTGCCGCCCAACCTAATTTTACCAAAAGGACTAAAAACCAAATAAATACAAAAGGCCAAGAATACATTGGTAGCCAACACAAAGAACCAACCTGCGTTGGTCGTCATGCCATCAGAAACATTCACAAAGAATGTTTTCATCGGGTCTCCTAAGAGCAAGGTAAGACCTACAAAAAGAATTACGATTATTGAACTTGGGTAGAATACAGGTGGATGAACATCGAATTGTTGAGCGAAAAATCGTCTAATTTTATCCATAAATCGCCACAAAAGTGGCAAGAATGATAGAAAAAGCGAAAAATAACGCCATTCTTAATACGATAGTAACAATTGAAAGTTTCTCGGTAGGAACCCGATTTCACCTTCTATTTTACTTTGCCTTATAAGTTAAGTGGCTCGTCTGGCGGACGAAGGGTTTGTAAAAATTCGAGCGTAACTGGTTTCACAATATAATCATCTACTAAATCGTGAGCCTCAGCTTTTTCTTGGTCTTTCTCGTCTATAGAAGAAGTAACAATAAAAATTTTGGGAATTTTTACCGAAGGGTCAATTTTCTCAGTAAACTGCCTTAGAAATTGCCACCCATCCATAATAGGCATGTTAATGTCAAGAAAAATAACATCGGGTAAACTCGCTGGCGATTCTAGCGCCTCGTTCAACTTATCTACCGCCTCAAGTCCATTTTTAGAAGTCTCTACATTTCCGCAAAAATCAATTTGCATGAATAATTTCTGAACAATCATCTGGAAAATTGGGTCATCATCAATTACCCAAAAATTCTTCTTTCGCATATAGTAGCCCTCCAAGCACACCGTTGCCAATTGTTATAAAAGTCTTAATGGCAACGTGTTTTCGTTTATCTCGCTGTTTTGGTGCGTATGTAAACCATACAAGAACAAAATTGTAAAAAATACGTTACCAAAATTACAACATCATGCAAAAATCATTCTTTGTTTTCTTTATTTTACTATCGGTTATTGGCGTAGGTTGCACCAATGCCCAAACAAGCCCATCGAGTACTCAAGAAAAAAACAAAACTATGAAGGCAGAAACTTTCGAGGTTAAGCAAAACGGACAATATAACCAGCTCAGTAAAGAAGAAGAACGTGTAATTGAATTTAAAGGAACAGAATACCCCAACACCGGTCGTTATGTAGACCACAAAGCCAATGGTGTTTATTTGTGCCGCAGATGCAACGCTCCTTTGTACAACTCAGCAGATAAATTCGATTCTCATTGCGGATGGCCAAGTTTTGACGATGAAATTGAAGGCGCTGTAAAGCGCGTACCCGATGCAGATGGCAGAAGAACCGAAATTATTTGTTCTAATTGCCAAGGTCATTTAGGTCATGTTTTTGTGGGCGAAGGATTCACAGCAAAAAACACACGCCATTGCGTAAACTCTGTATCGCTCAGCTTTATGCCCATTGAAGAGTGGATAAAAATCGAACAACAATTCAAGAAATAAAGCCAAATAAAGTGGTTCTTTTTCCGTAACGTTGCTTCTCTTAGTGATTGATTTTCTATGAAAAAGCACTGTTTACTCCTCTTCGCTCTACTGTTTGTATCCCCAACCATTTGGGCACAAGAATCGGTAGAAACCACTTCTATGTTTCTTGAAAACAAACATTTAGGACCGGTCAATTTCAACACCAAAGATTTCTCGAAATGGGGAGAAAAACTTTCGGCTTTATTACAAGATGAATTTAAACGTGAGAAACAGCCTTTCGAAGTATTGGTTGTTTCTCATTTTATACCTCACCAACCGGTTCAAGTGCGTGTTCATACCAAACCCGCCATTTCTAATAATTCGGTAATTCTTGAGTCTCTTCAGGCTAAAATTGCTCGAATAAAATCTCCAGAGGCACTTTTTACCCGAACTACCGTTTTAACGCTGGCTAAAATTAATGGCGGTTTAGCTACCGATGAGTTAGACTATTCTCCGTCACTTACTTTCCCCATTTCTGAGCAACAAGCCGCCTTTAAAAAACTGAGTGTTCGTGAGCAACACAAGGCTATTCAAGAATATGCCCTTACAGAGATTATTCCGCTCCTCTCTGAAATTTGCGCTCGAGTAGATGCCCGTTTTGCAGGTGTTAGATCGTTAGGAACCGATTTAGCTTTTATCGATAAAACTCCCATTTCAATTCAAGAAGTAAGAGACATTACCAATTACAGCAGCACGTATTGGCGAGCCTTAATTGAAATGGAACAAAGTGATCAGTTGGTAGGAACCGTAAAAGTAGCCCTACATGCTGCGGCCGGAGATCTAGATATGGCGAACCGCTATTTATCTGCTCTTCGTTTTTTTGCTACACCCAATTCGTTGCCCGCTTACCTCTTAGAAGAGTTTAATTGGCGGTTAGAATTCTTTTACAACGCGCTTGAAATACAGGTAGAAAAAGCCATTACACTCGAACAAAACAATCATTTTGATGCGGCTATTCGTCAACTCAACCAACTAATCGAGTTCTTTCCGCAAAGCGCTTGGGTAAACTACGAGCGGTATTACACCTTAAACAATCAACGAATCGAGAACGGTGAAAACTCTTCTGATTTTTCTCTTTGGGATAGTTTGGCTCCTACCGTTTTTACAGCCGACCCATTTTACCCAGCAGAAGTAGCAGTAAGAAGTGGCGATGAGGCTTATCAATTGTATTTGCGCAAGCACATTGGCGATCTTTTTAAGACGAAAAAAACGCTTATACCAGACATGGTAACCTATGCAGACCATGCCCTCGATTTAAAAGCTTATGCGTTTGCTGCGCATCTTTACTGGAACTTGGTAAATACGAACCAAAAACAAGCGGCTTCTGGTAGGAACCTTACCCACGAATTTCTGTACTGCTTACTGCGATTAGGAGATAAATACACCGTTCAGAAATTTAATCCTGAAGTGATTCAAAAGGCGCAAGAAATTTCGAAAGAAAGGCATCAAATCAAACTCCAAAACGAATATTATCAAGCGTTTGAGTAAAGTTAAAACGCTTCGCCAATATTGAAATAAAACCCACTTGTTTTAGGGCCAAACCCTGTATCGAACCGGATAAACAAGCGCTTCTCTTTGTTGATTAAAACACGTAAACCGCCTCCATAGCTCCACCTAAGATAATTGGTAATTTGGTCAGAATTGGTTCCTACCGCGCCATTGCTTACAAAGGCAGTAAACGCCAAGAAATCGAAAAAAGGTTTTGAACGGTACTCTACCTGCCAACCCGCAAATATTTTGTCTCTAAAAATACCGCGTTGGTAACCCCGCATTAAACGTTCGCCTCCCAACATAGCGAGCCGATCAAACGGAACTTCTCCTTGATTTACATCGGTTAAAACTTGTGCTGCTAGAACATGATTTTTGCCTAAATGCATGTATTTACGAATATCTAGCTGGTAATTGTCGTAAGAAAAATCACTGCCCAGCACCTCACTAAAATGGGTATGAGACGCAAAAGCAAACCAGCCCTGCGTGGGCGAGGTTACAAAATCTCTCGAATCGAAAAGAACCGATAAACCTGCCCCGAGTGTTACCCCACCTTCGCTACCTACTATTTGATTTTTATCGAGCTGACCCCTCTTCTCTACTTCTGTCACTTTAAAATCTTGATACCACAGATTGAGCCCTCCGTACCAATTACTTTTAATTTTTCGATAGGCAGCTATATCTACCCGCGGATAAGAAGCCGTGTATAGCTCAGTATCGTCATCTACTTCATGCTCATTTCCCACTCCGGCAAAAACATAAGGATATCGGTAAAAAGAAATTTCACCATTAAAGAAATAGCGGTTCCTTCCGGTATAAATTTGAAACGGATTGTAGATAATAATTTGGTCGTTAAACGTGTAAATGGCGTTAGAGCTCACCATAGAGCGGGTGGTGAGGCTATCGAGCTTACTTTTAAATAAAAAAACACCCGAAACACCTCCTGCCAAGCGGGTTTCAGGCGAATAATAAACCACTGGCAAAACCAGTAAATTAAGGTCTTTTTCTTTCCACAATTGCTTGCGTTCTTCTTTTCGAACTTTGCGTAAAATTCGCTTCTGCTCTTTTTCTATTGGATTTTTTTGGGCTTGACTTGTCAAACATCCCAAAAAGATGAAAACCACCAAAAACCATCTTACTACCCCCATTTTTCTCGAATTAATTGAACAACTTTTCGATCGATTGGGAAGGTTAAATCCGTTTCGGCAATCGAGCCAATATTTTTCCAACGAAACACTTCGTCTTTATCTAAATTTCTACTCCATTGAAAAGGTTTCTCAACGGTCTCGAACTGCTGATCACCTTCTAATTGAAATTGATAATACACACTTATTATTTGCGTGTTTTTATGGAAAGAAGAAGCTTGATAGAAGTCGGTTGTATAAAAATGCTCAATGTTTTTTATAGGCTGATTCATCTCTTCTAGTGCCTCTCTTCGCAAGCAATCGATGGTTCCTTCACCGGGTTCTAAACCGCCCCCAGGAAACTTGGTAAATTGCATGCCGCCCATTTTTTCGTCAGACAGCAACACTTGATTTTTCTCGTTAACGAGCAAACCATAAACCCGAACCATCACCTTGTTTTCACTCATCGTTTTTGGGCTCTCAACATTTCTCGTTTTCCGGGAGGGCCAGGCAGTTTTTCTACTTGAAAGCCGCTCGCCATCATGTTTCTGCGCACATCTCCTTTTGCTGAATACGTTACCAATATGCCGTTGGCAGCCATGTGTTGATAGATTTTATCGAACACCTCTTTTGACCATAAATCGGGCTGAACACGCGGCCCAAACGCATCAAAATAGACCAAATCGAAGTGATTACTGAGCTGAGCGGTGGCTAATTCTGCATGTACTTTTTTTAGTTGAACTTGGTGGTTAAGTTGCACTATTTCGTTCCAATTAGCTTGGTGCGCCTGTTTTAATAGCGGAGTTAAATCTTTACGATTGATTTCTTGTGGATAATTCATCTTAGACCAAACCGATTCTTCTAACGGATACGATTCTACGGCTTCGTAATAGATTTTTTTCTGGTTATTGGCAGCCATTGTCATTAAGAAATTAAGGCCTGTACCGAAACCCATTTCAAAAATTCTGACTTCGTTTTTGTCTATTGCTTCCCAGCCATTTTTTATAAAAACATGCTGTGCCTCTAACACAGCTCCGTGCTTAGAATGGTACTGTTCGTCTAAAGATTCGTTATACAGAGAGTAGGAACCGTCTGCCGTTTTAACGAGAGAAACTTTCATTGTGATAAATTTAGAGAACCTATTCGAAAATCTTTTGCTGCCTTTTTCAGCTCAGGAAAAAAACGTTGAAAACTACTTTCGATTGTATTCAAATTTTGGTGAAGTACGCGGTGGGCATTTTCCATACCAGAATCAAATTTACTTCGCTGAGACATTCCTAGAAACACTTGTTCCATTCCTTTTTGCGTTCGATATTGATACAAAACATCGTTGGCAATCATAAAATCGTAAAATCGCCTCCCTTTTTCGGGTAATTCTTCTTTTTTAGCCCCAGCCAATTGGTAAAATTGACGAGTATACTCTCTTAAAATTTGGTGGTGAAATTGAGACCAATTTACAGCTAAAAAATAATCGTAATACACATCTAACGCAACGCCAGCATATTTTCTAAAATAAGGCCTCAACTGTTTTTTTTGTTCTAAAACAATGGGATGAGAATCTGTATACTGATCGATAAACCGGTGAAGTTCAATGCCTTTTCGAATGTTTTCAGAAAAAGCCTCTGCTTGCTTTCCTCTAACAAAATCACCGATAAAATTGCCAAAAATCACCTCGTGATTATCACCACTTAAATAGATATGTGCCAAAAAATTCATGTGCGATAAAAGTAAGCAATCGCCCGCCAATATACCGTTTCAAGTTGGTTATTGACCGCTCCTGTAATTCGAGAAAAGCAACCCATTGAATTGCCCTATTTTTGAAACAATGAGGAAGATAAAAATTTACATATTCTCACAGCTTTTTGGCTGGTTCACCTATATTTTATTAGCCGGTTTAATAAGTCAAATTAGTGGAGAAACGCTGGATACCAATTTAGTAGTAACGCTTTTTGCCGTTTTTTCTATTGGTTTGTTTACCTCTCATATCTACCGCAGCACCATCAATTTCTTAGGCTGGAAAAAACTGCCTTTACCTCAACTCATTGTGAGGGTAATGCTGTCTTGCGTGGTGTTTGCGCTGTTTTTTGAAGTTTTATTTTACTTGGTTTCTTCCATATTTATTGTTCATAGTTTCGAAATTAACTGGGCCAGTTCTACCCAACAAATTCTGAATTGGGGAATCATTTTCTTGATTTGGTCTTTGATTTATTTCATTTTCCATTTTTTCGAGAACTTTCGAAAACAAGAGATTAAAAATTTGCAATGGGAAGCCACTAAAAACGAAGTGGAGCTGAATAAGTTGAAGTCTCAGTTAAATCCGCATTTTATTTTTAACAGTATGAACACGATTCGCGCGTTGATTGATGAAGACCCTAAGAAGGCAAAAAAATCGATTACGCAACTTTCTAACATTCTGAGAAGTTCTTTCACCATGGGCAAGCAAAAAACCATTTCGCTTAACGAAGAGCTTAAATTGGTTAATGACTACCTAGAAATAGAAAAAACTCGCTTCGAAGAAAGACTCACTTGTTCAAAAGAGATCCATCCCAATAGTTTAAGTTTTCCGGTTCCTGCCATGATGTTACAAACCATTGTTGAAAATGCGATAAAACACGGCATTAGTAGATTACCCAGTGGTGGAAAAGTATCTATTCGTTCTCAGTTTCATTTTACTAAATTGCTGATAGAAGTAGAAAACGATGGTGAATATAAGCCCCATGCAGACAGCGATTCTGGCTATGGATTAGCCAACAGCGCACAACGCTTAAAGTTGCTTTACGGAGACGATGCAGATTTAAAGATTTTTAACCGAGACGAGAGGGTGGTTACGCAAGTGGTAATTCCGAATAAAACTAAAATTTAACAGGTATGATCAACGCAATAATTGTAGACGATGAAAGACTGGCAAGACAAGAGTTAAAGCGAATTTTAGCCGATGTAAAAAAGGTAAATATTATTGATGAGCACAACAATGCTGAAGACGCCATTGAAGCCATTGAGAAAAGTAAACCTGATTTGGTTTTTCTCGATATTCAAATGCCCGGAAAAAATGGTTTTGAATTGCTCGAAGAGCTCGATTACACACCCGAGATTATGTTTATTACCGCTTACGATGAGTACGCGCTGAAAGCATTTGAGGTTAATGCGCTCGATTACATTTTAAAACCCATTGAAGAAGAACGATTCGAAAAATCGCTAGACTCGGTAATTACCCGCATAGAAAACCGCAAAAAAGAACAAGAAGAAATTGCCAGTCAGCCTTCTGACTTGCTCACAGAAAACGATCAGGTTTTTTTAAAAGATGGTGATAGATGTTGGTTTGTTCAACTTAAAGACATCCGCTTATTTGAATCTGAAGGAAACTACGTTCGCGTTTATTTCGAAAATGAAAAACCACTTATTTTAAAGTCGCTGAACAACCTTGAAAAGAAACTCTCAGATAAAATATTTTTTCGCGCTAACAGAAAACACATGATCAACCTAAAGTGGGTAGATAAAATTGAGACCTGGTTTAACGGAGGGTTGTTGGTGATTCTTAAAGACGGACAAAAAGTGGAAATTTCTAGAAGACAGACTTCAAAACTTAAAGACATGATGAGTTTATAGCTATATAACGTTAGATTACGTATTTACCGCAAACCACACTCGTAATCTTTTAATTATCAATACAATTAGTTTACTTGATTTACTTACATTTGGTTTCGGTATTAAAGAAAACTCTAACAAACTATGTCCAACTGGAACCGTCCATGCCCAAAGTGTGGAGAGCCTTTAGAAAGGCAACATCGAGCCAATTTAGTTTATCGTTTTATTAAAATTTGGAAAGGCAGAAAAATCGGATATTACCGTTGTTTGCGCTGTAATTGGTCTGGCATTTTAAACCGTAGAACGTCTAAACCATTATTGAGTAAATAGCTATTGGTGGTCTTCCCAAAAAGTAGAAAAGTCTAAGAATTTACCTTTTGTAGTATTGGTTAATACAATAACGGCTGCTTCTCGTTCGGGGCAATGATAGAAGTAACTGCGGTAACCGCGCCACCAACCTTTATGATACACCAACGTTTTGTTTTCCATTTTCTTTAAACGAAAACCTAAGCCGTAACTATTTCCTCGCCTCGAAAATTTCGATTGAGGTTTCATCATTTTTTTAATCCACTTTTTAGCCAAAAGGGTTCCTTCTACTAATTCTCGGTGAAATTTATTTAAATCACTTACCGTGCTAAAAACTCCTTTATCACCAGAAACACCATTGAGATAAAAATCGGCTTTGGGCGTTCCGTACGCATTTGAACCTACCGCCACATTAGGCATTTCGGCATATTCCATATTCGCATAGATGCGTGTATTGTACATTTCTAACGGATCAAAAACTTCTTTCGCCATGTACACCTCAAACGGTAAATTGGTCACCGTTTCTACAATATATGCCAGTAAAAAATAATTGGTATTGCAGTAATTAAACTTCTTATTCGCTGGGTAATAAAAAAGAGGATTTACATCTCTGAAAATAGCATACGCGTCTGCGTTACACATGGCAACTTCTTGGTTTACCCAAGCGCTGTCTGTAATGTACATGTAATTACTCAACCCCGAACGGTGAGCTAATAACTGACGAATAGTAATGTCTTGGTAAGGAAAATCTGGCAAATAAGTCCGCACATCTTCGTCTAACGCTAAATCACCACCTTGCACCAAAAGCATTACACCAAAAGCCGTTAAAGGTTTAGAAACCGAAGCCAACTGAAAAACATGATGTAGCTGTAAACTATCTTTCGATCGAAAATCTTTCCAGCCAAAACTAGCCGCAAAGACACTATCTTGCTGCGAAACGAGTACATTTCCGTTTAAAATACCTGCTCGGTGCAGTGAATCGAAAAACTGTTGAAAAGCCACCTCTTGCTGAGATGAAAAATCGATTAACTCAACCTTTTTTACTTTTTCTACCGAAAGGGCCTTCTGATTTTTTTCTTTCTGTTCACACCCTAAAATCAACCCAATTACCAACAGAAAAAAAGCAAGACTGTATTTGTTCATAAAGCGGCTGCAAAACTAATGGCCTTGTTGAAAACAAAAGCTAAAATTTAAAGAATATTGGTAGGAACACATTTTTCAATCCCTAATAAGTATGCTACTTTCGCCTTATGAGGTTTCGAATATTTCAGCGCGATGTTTTCGGCAATTTCTTGATTATAAAACGACTCATGTTTGTTGTGTTTGGGTTGGTGGCTCACAGGCGTTTCAAAAAAGTGAACGAAACCGAACTAATTGGTTGGGAGATTATTAAAAATCTACCTCAAAAAAACGTGTTGTTTGTTTCTAATCACCAAACCTACTTTGCCGATGTAACGCTCATGTTTCTAGCATTTGCCAGCATTAAAAACGGTTTTAAAAATAAGTTAGGCAACAAGCTGTATTTGCTTCGCCCTAAGATCAGAATTTACTTTGTTGCCGCACAAGAAACCATGAAATCTGGTTTGCTCCCGCGCATTTTCTCTTACGCTGGAGGCATTCTTGTAAAAAGAACTTGGCGAGAAAAAGGAAAAGAAATTCAACGCGAAGTAGACCCGAACGATTCATTAAAAGTAGTAGAAGCCATTAAAGACGGCTGGGTAATTACCTTTCCACAAGGTACCACTACGCCCTTTCAGCAAGGTCGAAAAGGAACCGCCCATATTATTAAAGAATGTAAACCCATTGTGGTTCCCATTGTGATCAACGGTTTTAGAAGAGCTTTTGACAAAAAAGGATTACTGCTCAAGAAAAAAGGCGTGAATATCACCATGCGTTTCAAACCTCCTTTAGAGATTGATTACCAAGCAGA
This sequence comes from Salibacteraceae bacterium, assembly GCA_048267965.1. Taxonomy (GTDB): domain Bacteria; phylum Bacteroidota; class Bacteroidia; order Flavobacteriales_G; family Salibacteraceae. Next base: position 124,696 of record JBLWWK010000007.1, on the reverse strand, counting down.
TGCCGATGCAATTTTAGCTCAAATTATGGATGGAATTGAGCAAAGCGAGCAGTACCAGTTTAAACCATCAAAAGACGATTAATTCATCTTTTACTCTTTTTTTAACGCTTCAATAATTCCACTTTTTTCAAGCGGATAAGCATTAAAGGTTCCCATTCCTTTGGCTACTACCACATTTCTATTCTCCGCTTCGATAGAACCAGACACAATAATGATTCTTTTCCCTTTCGATTCAATGGTGGCGGTTCCTACCAAAACATCTCCTAGAATAGCGGGTTGTAGGTAGTTAATTTTAAACTCAACGGTACTTACTAAGTTATTGTCTTCACAAGCCAAACTGAGGGCAGAAACGCCTAAAACGGCATCCATCATGGCGGCCAAAACGCCTCCGTGAATGGCTAACGGTGTGGCCATGTGCTCTTTTTTCACCGTCATTTTGTAAGTAATCTTGCCAGGCGAGTGGTATTCGAAATACATTTCTTGGGCTCTTCCAAACTCGTTGAAAGAATTGTATTGCTCTAGAATCTTATGCATGCATACAAATTTATAACTTGAAGTGAGTAAATTGCACCTTTGCCAAAAGCGATGAAGAATGATTAAGAAAGTACTCGATTTTATTAACGAAGGAATTTGGAAGAAATCATTAGAATCTAAATCGAAATGGACGCGCTTTGTTTTCAAGCAACTCCGCATCTTAATTATCTCTATTCGAGGCTTTAACGAAGACAATCTTTTGTTACGATCTTCGGCACTTACCTTTTATTCTTTGCTTTCGATTGTTCCGGTAATTGCCATGCTTTTTGGTGTTGCAAAAGGTTTTAACCTCGAAGATGAGCTTAGAAAAAGAATTATGAATTCAACGAGCAACAATGCCGATGTTTGGCAGCGAGTGATCGAGTTTTCTGATTCTCTACTCAACAATACCAAAGGAGGCGTTGTAGCAGGTTTTGGGGTGGTTTTGTTGCTCTGGTCGGTGATGAAATTGATGGGAAACATCGAAGTTTCATTCAACGATATCTGGCAAGTTACCAAAGGCCGCAGCTGGATTCGCAAGTTTACAGACTACTTCTCACTGGTGCTTATTTCGCCCATTTTATTCATTATTAGCAGCAGTTTTACCATTTATCTACAAGCTCAATTTGAAGAATTGGCGGCCTCTTTCGAGATTCTCGGCTTTTTTGGCCCTATTGTCAATTTCTTATTCCGACTCACCCCCTACCTTCTTATTTGGGCCGCTTTTTCGATCCTTTACATGATTATGCCCAACACCAAAGTGAAAATCACTTCAGCTGTTATTGCAGGTATAATTGCAGGAACCAGTTTTCAACTTTTCGAGTGGGCTTACATTACTTTTCAAGTAGGCATGACCAGATACAACGCCATTTACGGAAGTTTTGCTGCTCTGCCTCTTTTCTTAATTTGGCTGCAAACTAGCTGGCTAATTGTACTTATGGGTGCTGAAATTGCTTTTGCTAATCAAAACTTAAAACAGTTTGAGCGAGAACAAGAAGCGAAAGACCTCAACATGAAAAGCATGAAACTGATTAATCTCTACATTATTCGTCAAGTTTTAGCCAGCTACAATACCGGACAATCGCCAAAAACTGCCCATGAAATTGCCAATTCTGCTAATATTCCGATACGCATTGCACAACGCGCCATTCAACAGCTAATCGCTTCTGATTTACTGGCAGAAACCGCTGTTGCTTCTAAAGAAGACCCCTCTTATTTGCCCAAGAAGAACATTCTTGATTTAACCGTTTTACAAATTTTCGATGCTTTAGAAAGTATTGGAGACGATGTGGAGCTAAAAAACCACCCTGAACTAGACCAATTCGAACAAAAGCTGCACTACTTAAATTCTCCGCAGCAATTACAAAATCAATCACTACAATCTTTATTAGATTAAAGAGGTATGAACACGAAAGATCGAGCCCTGCTCACCTACTTGCAAGACTATTTAACTCCACAACGCTACCAGCGACTAGAAGATGTGTTGAGTCACAGAACGCGCCATTTTACTGTGGCGCTTGAAAATGTTTTTCAAGATCGTAATGAAGGAGCCATTATTCGAACGTGCGATTGTTTTGGAATTCAAGACATTCACCTCATCGACAGTCAACCCATCGAAAAAGTAACTCACACCATTGCGCGAGGTGCCGAAAAATGGATTACTCCTTTCCGGTACGAAAGTGATTTACCCCAACCTACCGAAAGATGCTTACAACACCTAAGAAATAAAGGATACCGAATTGTGGCTACCTCTCCTCACGAAAAAGGTGTAGCTCTCAACGATTTTGATGTTTCAACTCCAGCGGCTTTTGTTTTCGGCACTGAAGACACCGGAATTTCTGACCATATAATGGAAGAAGCAGATGAATTTGTGCACATACCCATGCACGGTTTTACAGAAAGCTTTAATGTTTCGGTGGCTGCTTCTATCTTGCTACAAAACGTTACTGCTCGGGTAAAAAATTCTTCTACAAATTGGGAGCTTCCCTCAGAAGAACGTGAAGAGTTACGCCTCGAATGGACCAAGAAATCGATTAAATATATCGATTCTTTATTAATCGATTTCGAAAAGAAATACGCTTAACATCACTTGGTTTTATACCGTTTTAGTGCTTCTTCTAAGGCTTGTGGAGATTGGGTTCCTACCAATAGTTTTCTGCCTTCGTAAACAATTTGCAAACCAATTTGCCCGCCAAAAATGTATGCTTTGCCTTTGCCCGAAAAACCAATTCTAAAACCGTACCCCCCGTATTCTCTAATGGCATCGTAAGTGCGTAAAGTGGCACTTTCTACAAATTGCCACGGAATGGTTTTCATTTTAAAATGAAACGGAAGCAGTTGATAATGTATCCCTTCGTGATCGATTTGAGTTTTAAATCGCAAACTTTTCAGTAAAATAAAAACCCCTAGGGTGATAGAAAAACCACCTAACAAACCGCTAGGCGAAGCGGGCTCAGCAGAAAGTGGAACATTCAAAATTTCTTGCTGAACGTACATATAACCAAAAACAATTAAAATGGCTACGAGTACAAAATCGACTCCCGGTTTGCTAAATCGCTGAGTTTCGGTAAATATTTTTTGCGTCATACTGCATTTAAAATTGGTAGAGAGAATTCTTCTAACGAGGCTAATAATTGATGCGCTGCTTTAAAGCGAGGTTGATTTCGGTCTTCGGCATCTGGCACCGCAATTACTTTTGATTTAGCAGCTAAACCTGCCACTACACCATGAAACGAATCTTCGAAAATTACAGTTCTTTCCGGAGCTACTTTTAAGTCTTGGCAAGTGTGAATAAACACTGCTGGGTGAGGTTTCCCGTATTCTTCAAATTCTGCACTTTTCACTACCTCGAAATACGATTGAATCGATAATGTTTCTAGTGTAGCTACAATTAATCGAAGGGGAGAACTAGACGCCAAGCCTATTTTTAGCCCCGCATTTTTACAAATATCTAAGGTATTTACAACGCCAGGTAAGGCGGTTCCTTCGGCACGAATCCCCTTTTCCATTTCATCGAGCACTTCTAGAATTAACGCATCGGCATCGACAATTACATCTGGGTAAATGTGTTGCCAATACTTAATTACTTCGTCTATTCGCAACCCCATTGTTTGCTTGCATTCGGCTTCTGTAATAGGCCAACCCCAGCGGTTAAAGACTTTCACTTCTACTTTTCGCCAAATGGGTTCTGAGTTAATCAGCAAGCCGTCCATATCAAAAATTGCCCCTTCTAACATGGGCCAAAAATACAAAAGGGGCACTCATAAGAATGCCCCTTTCGTAAAGTGATTACCCGTCACTTATTAACTAGAGATTTACCCGTTTATCTTTCGGATATTTCACCGTATACTTAAACTGTTTTATGGCTGTTTTGCCTGCTGGCAGTTTAATGTTCCAAGTGAGAATTCCTTTATCTGAATTCACATCGCTGCCGCCATCCTCTTCTAAATCAACAGAAATTTCTTTGTTCCCAGAGATCGGATGTTGGTCTTGCACCACTAAATCAATAGGCACGTTTTTCGAGTTTCTGATTTTGATTTCAATACCAATTGTTTCTACTTTTTTACCTCCAACAAGGGTAGAAGATGTAAAATCTTCGATTCGATTTCTCGAAACGGTAATTCTATCGTCTACGCCTAGTGCAACTTTCAGCGTATCGTCTGTGGTAAAAGTGTTTAAATACGTTTTGGCTACAAAGCTGCCTTCAAAGAAAACATTGGCGTTTCCGGGCATCAAGTTGTATTTATTCCAATCAGTGATTTTTGCTAGTAGGAATACATCGTTGTTCAGTTTTGGCGCTGCATAATATTGGTATTTGGCAGGAATATCTAACTCTCGAATTTTTACCGTTCTCGCCTGACCATCACTCATGATGGTGTATGGCAAATCGATTTCGAAAGTAACGGCTAACTGGCCTTCCATCATATTGGTGAAATCACTAGCCGTTTTAGCTTGAGATTGACTGTTGCCAGCATAGCTATCTTTTTCTACCATCACCGCTTCTTCTAGCGCAAAAGATCGGTTAGAAGCTGAGTTTTGTGCAGGTCGATACCTCCAATCTAAAAACTGCAACACCCAAGGATGTAGCTCTGGTTTTGTTGAGTTTCGCATTGGATTACCCGTTGATATCGAAAGCCTAATATTCGACCAATCTTCACCAGAATTTTGGGTTACATTGGCTAAGTAATCAATTTGTAAATTGTCTCCAGAGCCCTTGCTACGCACATTGTAAGTTGGCGACCAACTGGCGTTATTTACCAAATATTCTACTTCGAATTTTGCTTTGGTAGGTGCGTTGGCAGAAACGGTTACATATATTTCACCGTAGCGCTGATTCAGTTTCACATTCCACTCACCCAATTGCTTATTTAAGCGCTGAATGGTTTGGTTCATCTTTTTCTGACGATCGTCTAACAGATAAAATTTTTCTTGAATTTCGAACAAACGCTGACGGTAAAAATCAGCCAGTTTTCTTAGCTCTTCAGCTGTAACTCCCTGCTGTTCTGAGCTTACCATTTTATTGGTCAATATTAAATTCTTCTCTTCTTGGTAAAGCGCTCGGTTGGCGTTCACTTTGCTCATTTCTTTCTGAGCCCATTCTAACGAATCTTTTACATCTTTTATATAGGTAGGAACCGGTCGGTTTCTCAGGTAGTCGTAACCACTATTTACACTTAGAATGGTGAAGTTTCCGATGCCTTTTACTTGGATGCTATTCTGATCGAAGCTCTGAGAAAGTTCGGGGATTTTTAATTCGTGAATTCCTTTGGCTAGGCTAATTTCCCCTTTGCGAATCACTTCTGCTCCGCGGGTGTAGACCGTTACTTTTTCTATTGCGGTAGTTACTTCTTTTCTTACTGTGTTGGCCTGAGTAGCCAATACAGAAACCAATATACCGATGACGAAACCTATTTTTTTCATACAATCTGATTTTATCAATGTTAAACAAAACGTGTACCTCTTTTTAAGAGATGATAAGTTTTTATAATTCCACAAACAACGACATTCTAATTCGCTATTTTCGCGATATAGGCAATGAATTATGGCAGATAAGAAAACCCCTTTAATTTTAGTTTGCAACGATGATGGTGTTACGGCTCCGGGCATTAGAGCTTTGGTAGAAGTAGCCAAAAAATTCGGAAAAGTAGTAGTGGTAGCTCCAGATAAACCTCAATCTGGTATGGGACACGCTATTACCATCAATTCTATGCTGCGCATTAATCAGCATACGGAAGAAGATGGAGTGGAGATTTATAGCACTACTGGAACCCCCGTAGATTGTATTAAGCTAGCGGTGAATGAAGTGCTTGACCAAAAACCCGATTTAATAGTTAGTGGAATTAACCACGGCTCTAACGCTTCTATCAACGTAATTTATAGCGGAACCATGTCTGCCGCTATTGAAGGTTGCTTAGAAGGCATCGATTCTATCGGTTTCAGCTTAATGGATTTTAGTATTGATGCTGATTTTACAGCTTCTAAAATTTATGCTGAAAAAGTAATTGCGCATGTGTTAGAAAACGGCTTAAAAAAAGGCGTTTGCTTAAACGTAAATATACCAAAGATGGATGCCGAAGGTATTGCGGGCATTAAAGTATGCCGACAAGCCAATGCCAACTGGATTGAAGAATTTGATAAGAGAAAAGATCCAGGAGGAAAAGAATATTACTGGTTAACTGGGCACTTCGAAAACTTCGACCACGAAGAAGATACCGACTTATGGGCATTAGAAAATGGTTACGTTTCTGTTGTTCCAGTTCAATACGACCTTACTGCTCACGATTCACTTTCAAAATTACAAAGCATAGAAAATGCTCAATCTTAAAGAAGATAAATTCACAACAGGAATCGCCATCGGGATCCTACTACCCATTGTTTTATACTTTATTGTAGATCAATCGTATGGAATTGCCGATAAATACATGAGCGACACCGTTTCTGAAAAGTTGCAATTGTTGCTGTTTGCTATTAACGCCATTATGATGAGGCAGTTTATGGTAAAGCGAGGCCAAGACAACATCGGAAAAGGTATCTTACTGATAACCATGGTAATGGTGATTGCTCATTTTGTTTATTATTACACTTCATTCTTGAAATAATTAATGAAATACTACGTAATTGCAGGTGAGGCGTCTGGCGATCTTCATGGTTCTAACCTAATAAAAGAACTCAAAAAGCGAGACAATGATGCTCAATTAAGAGGTTGGGGTGGTGATTTAATGGCCGAGCAAGGTACTGATGTGGTGAAACACTACCGTGACTTAGCTTTTATGGGCTTTATTGAGGTGGTTTTAAACTTAAAAACCATCTTGAATAACATGAAATTCTGCAAGCAAGATATTATTGCGTACCAACCCGATGTGCTTATTCTAATCGATTATCCAGGATTTAATTTGCGCATTGCAGAGTGGACTCACCAGCAAGGTATTAAAGTGTATTATTACATTTCTCCTCAAGCATGGGCTTGGAAAGAAAATCGCGTAAAAAAGATTAAGCAGTTTGTAGATCAGATGTATGTGATCTTACCGTTTGAAAAAGATTTCTACGCCAAACATAATTATCAAGTCGATTTTGTAGGACATCCGTTACTGGATGCCATTGACAATTTCAAAGAAATTGCACCCGATTTCGAAACATTTTGTCAAAAACATGAATTAGGGGCAGAACCGATTATCGCGTTGTTACCCGGCAGTAGAAAACAAGAAATTTCTACCATGCTTCCTATCATGTTAAAAGCAGCGCCTCTGTACCCAAATTACCAATTTGTAATTGCTGGGGCCCCTTCTCAAGGTGCTGAAGTATACGCTCCGTTTACACAGACCGAAAATGTACATGTGGTTTTTGGCAAAACGTACAACTTATTGCAACAAAGTACGGCCGCTTTGGTAACTTCAGGAACCGCCACCTTAGAAACCGCACTTTTTCAGGTGCCAGAAGTGGTGTGTTACAAAGGCAGTTGGATTTCTTACATGATTGCTAAGCAATTGATTAAGATTAAATACATCTCGTTGGTGAATTTAATCATGGACAAAGAAGTGGTTAAAGAACTGATTCAAGGCGAACTAAACACTAAAAACATAAAAACCGAGCTCGATGCCATTTTACCCAATGGCGAAAAAAGAGCCACACTACTCAAGAGCTACCAATTGCTGAAAGAAAAACTAGGCGGAACGGGCGCAAGCGCAACAACTGCCGAGCTAATGTTGAAAACTCTCAGAAAGAGGTAATTTACAACAAAAACGAAGCGTTATTTTTGGGTAGATTTCTACTATGAATAAACTGTTTACGCTTTTATTTCTCTTCGCTCAACTTTCTGCTTTTTCTTTCTGGAAATACAGCAACATAAAAGTGGGCATCTATTGGGACGATCGGCCCTACTCTACCATCATTACGGTAAATGTTGGCTCTTACGATGTATACGGAGACGGGGAAAAGCTCATGACTTTTCCATCTAACGAGATGCTCGTTTTTCGGGTAAATCAAGATCGAGTAGAAATTGCCAATTTCAACGCAACGTACGGTTCCTACCAACATGTTTTATTGCGAGCAAAAACAAAAGATTCGAGCTTTAACATTAAGCCCAACAAACCCAGCCGAAAAAGCAGAAAATACCCAGACCACCTGAATATCAGCGTTTATGGAGGTAAATTAAAACTCATTAATCATACCGATTTTGACGATTATTTGGCGGGTGTGGTTCGGTCAGAAGCCGGCAATAAACACACATTAGAATACTATAAAGTTCAGGCAATTATTAGCCGAACGTATGCGCTAAAGCATTGGTATCGCTATAAAAACGAAGGTTTTAACCTGTGCGATCGGGTAAATTCTCAAGTCTATCACAGCATGTGTTTCGATAACGACACCATTCTAAGAGCGGTGCAAGAAACCCAAGATATTGTAATTGTTGACCATGAGATAAATTTAATTACTGCAGCTTTTCACTCTAATTCGGGCGGAAAAACCCTCAACTCTGAAGATGTTTGGACCCGCCCACTTCCTTACTTAAAAGGTAAGGTCGACAGTTTTAGTTTAGCTATGCCGCAATCTGAGTGGATGGTAAGAATCAGTAAAACCCTCTGGCTCAACTATTTTAAAAATCATTACCGACTCAATCTTTCGAACAGGCACGATGTAAATGCTGTACTCAACTTTTGCCCAGAAGATCGAATCACCGTTTTACAAAGCAGCAACGCCAAAGTTGAACTTACCCGCATCAGAAAAGACTTTAAACTAAAATCGACTTTTTTCTGTGTTTCTGAACGCAACGGAATTGTAGAAATAAACGGAAGAGGTTATGGGCATGGAGTGGGTCTTTCTCAAGAAGGAGCGATGAAAATGGCCGAATTAGGCTACCCATTTACCGATATTCTGCACCACTATTACACCGATATTCACCTTATAAAGCTCTCTGCCATCGACTTTTTTAAGGGCCAATAATTTTTTCGTTAACTTCGGTATACCATGTTCACCTTCAACAGTATACCTCTATTTAAACTTCTTACGCCTTTTTGTTTGGGCATCATTGCATCGTCTTATTTTCCTTTTTTCAACCTTTTTGTTGTTTTCATAACGGTAGGAACCGTAATACTTTCTATCGTAGCCATTCGGTTTCACCCCCTTTTTAGGAAATACCGAAATCGACACCTTTACGGATTACTCGTGTTTTTCTCTCTTCTCTTACTAGGCTACTGTCTACCACAAATGAAAAACCCGAAGAATCAAGACGTATTCTTCGAAAAGTACCGAAATACAGCCACACCAGACACCTTATTGGTCACCTTATCAGCGGCTCCTTCTGAGAAGGAAAACAGCATTAAATGGATGGCGAATGTAGATGCTATTCTTCACCAAAACCAATGGAAAACCGCTCATGGAAAAGTTCTACTTTATGCTGAAAAACAAGGGAAAAATCTTCAAAAAACATACGGACAACAACTTTTAATCACCACCTACTTAGAAGAAATACCAGGCATTTCTAATCCCAACGAGTTTAATTATCAGCGCTATCTCAAGCATCACTACATTTTTCATAGAGGATATGTAGCTCACGAAAATGTTGAACTTATTCAAGCAAACAATGGAAATTTCTGGGTGAAATTCGCTTTAGAAACAAGAGAAAAGATGCTTTTTGTTTTGCGAGATCACGGTATTTCAGGAAACGAATATGCTGTATTATCTGCTCTTATTTTCGGTTTTAAAGATCACCTCGATTTTGAAATAAAACAAGCCTTTTCAAGTGCTGGAGCTATGCATGTTTTAGCAGTTAGCGGCTTACACGTGGGCATTATTTTACTAATCGTTTCTAAACTTTTGCATCCTCTAAAGCAATTTAAGTACGGAATTTACTGCAAAATTATTCTAGAAATTATAGCCGTTTGGAGTTTTGCTTTACTCACCGGCTTATCTCCATCGGTTATTCGTGCAGCCACCATGTTTTCTTTTATCTCGGTAGCCAAAGGGTTAAAACGCAACACCAATATTTACAACACACTGGCGGTTTCTGCATTCTTTATTCTATTGGTTAAACCTTACATGCTCATGGAAGTTGGCTTTCAACTAAGTTATCTAGCGGTTTTAGGCATTCTGCTTATCCAACCGAAACTCTACCAATTAATCGATGTCGACAACCGAATTCTCAACTGGGCATGGTCTATTACCACTGTTTCTATCTCCGCTCAAATTGCTACGGCCCCACTCGGTTTGCTCTATTTTCACCAATTCCCCAACTACTTTCTTTTGTCTAATTTAATGGTGATTCCGGCAGCATTTTTATTGGTGGCCAGTGGCGTTTTACTACTGATTACCTCTCCCTTTTCGCACCTTGCTGAACCTGTTGCCCTCTTGCTCAACGGAACCACTTGGCTGCTTAATCAGGTTGTTTTGTTTATTGAAAAATTACCGTATTCTATCTCTTCACAAATCGATATCTCTACCTTCGAAACGTGGATAATTTATGCCGCCATTATAGCTTTTATCACTTGGTTCTACACCTATAAGAGAACCTATTTTCTTTCGCTTCTTGGCTTTCTCTTTTTCTTTGCTTCGCTGCAATTTGTTGAAAACAGAAAGTTTCAAAATCGGCATGTATTTACCGTTTACAGCACAAAAAACAATTCTGCTTTTTCTATTTCTGAAGGAAGGCAATCTCAGTTTTTCTGTACTTCTTCATTAAACAATAATCCCAGCAGTTTACAATTCAATATTTGGCATCATTGGTGGGCCAATGATTGGGTAAATACTTCTACTACTTTAATGGATCAATTTGATGATTTTACACAAATCAATACTCCTCATTATTCGTTGCTTGTTTTAAAAGCAGGTACTCCTCAAATACGAGAAAGCTCACTCCCCTTGTATTTATTAGTAACCGAAGCGGCAATGGTTCCTACCGAAAAACACCCTTTTAATTGGGTAATTATAGACCAAAACCTCTCGTGGAAAATGAAAAAAGAATGGATAGATTGGTGCGAATTTTACCAAATTCCCGTTTGGAATACCGCCCAAGATGGGGCTTTTACGCAAATTTTCTAAAAACCTAGTTCTTGTAATGCTCGTTCTAAAATGGTGTCTTCTCCATTAAAGAAATCGTTCACATCTTGAATTACATAGATATCAGGTGGCACTCCGTTTTCAAAGTTATTGCCTTCGTGATCGAGGGTTTTGCTTCCCGAAAATCGATAATTCCACCCATTAGGCAATTCACCACCAGTAGGAACTCCCATGCCGCCACCCGTAGTATCGCCCACCAAGGTTACTTGGTCTAATTGCCTAGCCAATGTTGAAAAAAACGAAGTTGCACTGAACGATTCTCGATTTATCAACACCATAACAGGTTTTGTATACGGCTGATCTACAACACTGTGAAAAGTATACGGCTCAGGTTGACTAAAATCGTTTTTGCCGCTGCCTGTTTTTAATAGCGAGTATAATTCTGGTCGCTTTCCGTTGATAAACCCACCTATTAATTGCTCAACATTGCCTTGGCTTCCACCAAAATTACTGCGCAAATCCAGTATTAAACTTTTCGTGTTTCTGAAGCGCTGAAAAACAAAATTGAGATCGTAGGTTTCAATGTCGTTTAAAAACGAACCGTAGCGAATGTAGCCTACTTCTCCGTTTTCTAAAAACTGATTCACCAACGCTCCGGTTGTAAAATAATCGTAGCCAATATAGTTGTCTTGCAATAGTTTAAGGCTAAAATTCTTTTGAGTGGTAGCGTTAAAATTGTAGCGAGAAACATTAAAATCTGAACTTAAATTTACGTGCCCATCTCGCAATTCATTCAGCATTTCACTGCAAATAGTAAATAGTTCTATGGTAGAAGTTGTGGGCGAAACGCGCGGTCTGTAAACCGAGTAAACACTATCCCAATCTACTTTTTTTAGCTCAAAAAAAGCGTAGTGGTCATTGACTTCAGACCACAGGTAATCGAAATTTTCTTCCGGCTCTTCAGAAAAGCCATCGTCAATGATGAGTCGTTCACAACCGAAAAAAACAAAAATCAGACACAAAGCAAGGTATCGAAAAGGGTATAAATGCATCTTTTTCATGATTTATAGCGCGTAAAAGAATGAAATACTCACTTGGTTCATACTTCCTTCACTTTGGTTTTGCCCGTCTTGAGAAGTATTCTTTAGGCGGTAATAATTCCAATGGTAATTTAATTTCAGCTGATTTCCGTTAAAAAATTCCCAAGCAAGAGAGCTTTGGGTATGGAGGGCAAACAGCTGCCCTACTGATCCGAAAAACAAGTTATCAGAAGAATACAACAAGTCGGCTAGGGTAATTTCATTTCCGGTATAATTGGTAATGGTTTGGTAGGTGGGTCTTGAAGCCCAACCCAATGCCCCCAGAGAAAGTTGATTGTCCCACTGCATTCTTTGTGGCTTTTGTTTCCACTTCAAAAACCACAACGACCGAGACCTTTCTTCTTTCACCCAAATTCTGCTTGCTAAACCACTTATACCTAGCAGATTTCCATGATCGAAGGTAAAAGCAGCGTTATCAAATTCAGGATTGTTCCGGTACACTAAAAACGATTCTGCGTAAGGGCCTACCCCGAATTGCCATTTGTTAAAACTCAAAGCTGGCAACATAAAGTGATAGTTAAACTGTAATTGAAATCGTTGTAAGGTAGGCGCCTTTTCACGTTGAACGGTAGCTGCTTGGCTGCTCAAATTACCGGTAGAATACAGAAAGCTAATCGCCCAACGGTTTTTATAGGTTTGCCGAGCAAAGCCTGTTCTAATGCTGGTATGCAACCCAGAATACAGAAGAGGAGAAACCAATTCGTCTTTGGTTGAGTTTAGGCTCAACGCTAAATCAGCAAAAAGATAAGATTGAGAAAGAAGCGTATCAGACTGAGCTACAACTTTCTGCCCAAGAAACAAACACAAAATGGCGATCCAACTGATTTTCGCTTTCATTCCATTCAATTTTACGATTCAAAATTAGCAAAGTTGCGGCTGGTTTAACGGCCTACTCTAAACGCAAAATGGCATCGATTCTTTTTTCGCTCATAAAAAAATAATGTGTTGTAGTATTTGGTTAATATTGAAAACCAATGAAACAAGAAATTCAAAAGACGATAAAAACCATGGGCACTTTACCGGTGTTCATGACGGCCGTTTCTACCATTTTGGGTGCTATTTTATTTCTCCGTTTTGGTTACGCTGTAGGTAATACAGGACTTTTCGGAGCTTTGCTTATCATTATCATTGGCCATTTGGTTACGGTTCCTACCGCTTTGGCAGTGGCAGAAATTGCTACCAACCAAAAAGTAGAAGGTGGCGGTGCTTATTACATGATTTCGCGGTCTTTCGGATTAAAAATTGGCTCAGCCATCGGAATTGCCCTTTTTCTTTCGCAAGCCATCAGTGTGGCTTTTTACATTATTGCTTTTGTAGTAGCGGTTGAGCCTTTGCGAGATTTACTTTTCGATCAATATGGAATTTACCTCAACAATCGGGTTTTGGGTCTTTCTGTTATGCTTTTGCTCACGTTTTTAATGCTCACAAAAGGCGCCAATCTAGGCGTAAAAGCTCTGTATGGAGTGGTTTTAGTTCTTTTCGTTTCTCTTTTTATGTTTTTCATTGGCAGTGAGTATTCTACACCGAGCACCAACATTTTTGCCACTACCGAAAACCCTGACGATTTCTTCTATGTTTTCACAATTATTTTTCCCGCTTTTACTGGTATTGCAGCAGGATTGGGCTTATCAGGAGACTTAAAAGACCCGAAGGTTTCTATTCCTAAAGGAACGATGTGGGCAACCTTGACCGGAATTGTAGTTTACATCGCTATTGCCTTTAAACTTTTTACTTCAGCTAGCTTAGACGATTTAGCCAACACCGACATTCTTATTATGGAAAAAATTGCCGTTTGGGGTCCTATTATACCTATTGGCTTAGCTGCTGCGGGTATTTCGTCTGCATTAGGCTCTGTAATGATTGCCCCAAGAACCTTGCAAGCACTGGGTTCTGATGCTATTTTCCCCGCTCAACTGAATAAATGGTTTGCGCGAACACGAGAAAAAGACAATGAGCCTGTTAACTCCATTTTGGTAACGTGCGCTATCGCCTTTTTCTTTATTGCTATTGGAGATATCGACTTTGTAGCTCAAATTATTTCGATGTTTTTTATGGTCACCTATGGCGCCATTTGCCTAGTATCTTTACTTGAACATTTTGCTGCAGATCCTTCGTATCGCCCCACTTTTAGAAGCAAATGGTACTTCTCTTTATTTGGTGCTGCGCTGTGTTTTTACCTCATGTTTAAAATGAATTTTGGTTACGCAGCCTTGTCTATCGCCATTATGGTGGGCATCTATTTCTGGGTAGGATCCCTCCACAAAAACAAGCGAGATCTGGTTAATTTATTTAAAGGTTTGTTGTTTCAAGTGAGCCGCCAGTTGCAAGTATATATTCAAAGTAGAGACTCTGTTTTTGCCGAAGATAGCTGGCGCCCCTTTATTATAAGCATTTCAAAAGATAGCTTTAAACGCAGATCGGCTCTCGATTTAGTGAGATGGATGTCTCACAAATACGGATTCGGCACCTACATTCATTTCATAGAAGGCTTTCTCAACAAAACCACGTATCAAGAAAGCAAAGAAATAAAAGACAGACTGCTTCATTTAACGGAAGGAACCAATAGCAGAATCTTCTTAGACACCATTATATCACCAAGTTACACATCTGCTATTGCGCAATCTGTACAACTTTCGGGTGTTTCAGGAAAAGGAAACAATTTGATGTTGTACGAGTTTTCAGATCAAGAACCCGATACGTTAGACATAGCCATAGAAAATTACGAATTACTAAATGCTACTGAGTTTGATGTTTGCATATTGCGCAGCACATTGCGCGGTTTCGGATACCACCGAGAAATTCATATCTGGATTTCTTCTGAAGATTACATCAATGCGAATTTGATGATTTTGATTGCCTATATCATGTTGGGCCACCCAGAATGGAAAAACGGATTTATCAAAATATTCAGTTTCTATCCTGAAGGCAGTTTTCAAGAAAAAAGAAAAGAAATGTTAGAATTGGTGAAAGATGGCCGATTACCGATTTCGGCTCGAAACATTGAGTTAATTCCCCACCAAGTTGAAAACGACTTAAAGCAAATTATCAATCAAAAATCGGCAGATGCAGATTTAACCATCATTGGTTTTAACGATCAGCAATTGCAAAAAGAAGGCAAAAATTTGTTTTTAAATTATCCAGATTTAGGGAATATCACCTTTGTAAATGCTTATGAAAAGAAAAACATTGAATAACTAACTCACTCTAAAAGTGCACTTTAATTAACTTCTGCTTTTAGTTTATTTAACACCCTCTTTTCACTACTGTACGTAATTTCCCGTTTTGAAAGCAATTGAGGTAATTATCACTCAACCTTTTAATTCAACGTATGGCAGATTTAATAGACAGCGGATCATTTGCCCAAGCAGCTAAGGTAAACAAGCTAAAACTTCCTGGTTTAGTTACCCTTTTAATGCAGATGCTTTCGATCGATAAAGTGAATTCATTTTATCAAAAAAATGCAGATAAAAACTGTAACGACTTTATCCAAGCGCTTTTCGATGAGCTCAATGTTCGCTTCGAGATTTCAGAAGCAGATTTGGCACATTTACCAAAAGAAGGTCCTTTTATAACTATTTCTAACCACCCGTTCGGAGGGTTAGAAGGTTTATTTTTAATACAGCTACTCACCCAGCACCGACCAGAGGCCAAAATCATGGGCAATTTTCTACTTCAGAAAATAGAACCCATTCAAGATTCAGTAATTCCGGTAAACCCATTTGAAGATCGCAAAGAGTTGCAATCGAACTTGGCGGGAATGAAAACCGCCATTGCGCATTTAAAAAATGGTAATCCGTTAGGAACCTTCCCAGCAGGCGAGGTTTCTTCTTTTCAAACCAATGCCAAAACCGTTTCTGATCGCGAATGGCAACCTGGCGTTTTAAAACTCATTCATAAATCTCAAGTTCCTGTTATACCAATTTTCTTTCACGGTTCTAACAGTTTTATGTTTCAGGTGTTGAGCACGCTTCATCCTACATTAAGAACCGCCAAACTCCCTTCAGAATTATTCAATAAAAAGAATAAAACCGTTCGGGTTCGCATTGGTAAACCCATTGCTAGCAAAACCATTGCAGAGTTTGAAGATTATAAGCAAATGGGTCGTTTTCTTCGTGCAAAAACGTACGCACTGGGTTCTCCACTCGATGTAAAGAAGTTTTACCGCCCGAGTCTTCGTGCTCTTAAAAAGCCCGAAATAATTGTAGATGCGGTTCCTACCGATTTACTACAAGAAGAAATTCGAGTTCTCAACGAAAAAGGATTGCGCATTCACCAACAAGCAGAGTTCGATTTGTTTATCGCATTCCACACCGATATCCCTAATATTCTTACAGAAATTGGCCGCTTGCGAGAAATCACTTTTCGTGCAATGGAAGAAGGAACCAATCGCAAAATCGATTTAGATGAGTATGATTTGTACTATCATCATCTATTTATTTGGGATCGAGAAGCGCACGAAATTGTAGGTGCTTATCGTCTAGGTAAAGGCAACGACATTATGGCCAAGTACGGAAAGCGCGGCTTTTACACCTTTAGCCTATTTAAGATTAAACGAAAATTCAAACCCATTTTACGCGAAACTGTTGAGTTGGGCAGATCGTTTATTCGAGCCGAGTATCAACGCAAAATGTTGCCTCTTTTTCTGTTGTGGAAAGGGATTATTTATTTCTTACTCAAAAACCCAGAATACACTTATTTAATGGGACCTGTGAGTATTAGCAATCGCTATTCTAAGCTGTCTCAAAGTTTAATGATTGGCTTTATTAAAAAGAATTTTTACCGCCATGATTTTGCAGCATTGGTTACCCCGAGAAAGAAATTCAGAATTAAAAACCGCAGGGTAGACGAAGAAGCCTTGGTAGACGCTTCGAAAGCCGATTTTAAATCGCTCGACAAGTTTATTCAAGAAATTGAGCCCGAACGGTATAACATCCCCGTACTTTTAAAGAAATACATGAAGCAAAATGCCCGAATTATCGGTTTTAACGTAGACCCAAAATTTGGCAGCGCACTAGACGGTTTAATGATTCTCGACATGAATGATTTACCCGAGCAAACCGTAAATGATTTGAAAAAAGACTTCGGCTTATAATTCCGAAGTCTTTTACTTTTTTCTGTTGAATTCACCCAAAAAGATGAGCGAATTCAAAATCTATATAAGGCTTATTAATTTCCAAAAACTTCGCTGAAAGAAAACGTTTCATCTAACCGAACGCCCTTTTCAGTATGCTTTACCGTGCATAATTCGTTTTGAGCATCGTGCTCTAAGAAAATGTAATGCCCATGGTCTGCAGCATTGTTCAAAAACTTTTGCTTTTCGTCTAACGTAAGCAAAGGTCGCGTATCGTAACCCATTACGTAGGGCAAAGGAATATGCCCTGTAGAAGGCAATAAATCTGCAGCAAAAACAATGGTTTTCCCTTTGTAATTGATATACGGAATCATTTGTTTATCTGTATGTCCGTTCGCAAAAAACAGATCAAAGCCGAGATCAGAATTTTGCAGAAAATCTGAAGACGGTGTATCGATAAATTTAAGCTGACCACTTTCTTCCATGGGTAAAATGTTTTCGGGTAAGAAAGAAGCTTTTTCTCGTGCGTTGGGTTTTGTGGCCCATTGCCAGTGGTCTGCGTTGCTCCAAAAGTGAGCATTTTTAAAGGCTGGTTGTAAGCGAGATTTATCGGCATTGTACTCAATAGCTCCACCACAGTGATCGAAATGCAAATGCGTTAAAAACACATCGGTAATATCGTCTCTAGAAAAACCCAATTGTTGTAAAGAGCCATCTAAACTATCGTTTCCGTGCAGGTAATAATAGCCAAAAAATTTATCCGATTGTTTGTTGCCCATTCCTGTATCGATGAGCGTTAGCCGGTCGCCATCTTCAATAAGCATGCAGCGCATAGCCCAACTGCACATATTGTTTTCGTCTGCCGGATTGGTTCTTTCCCAAAGAGATTTCGGAACAACGCCAAACATAGCGCCTCCATCCAGTTTAAAGTTACCTGTAGGAACCGGGTAAATTTTCATAGAAAATGGTTTTTGATTTTTAGTTATTCATACTAGAAGGAAAACGCAATCTTCCTTCACGAATATCTTGATACTTTCTACCGAGCAAACGCAACAAATTAGAGAAGGTTTCTACAGCGGCTAACGTTTCGCTGCTTACTTCTTGTTTCTTTAAGCGCAACACCAATACACCGTAAATGCCATTGAAGCATAATTCAATAGGATTTTGTGTTTGCCCATTGGTTTTCTTTGCCAACTCTATAATGTTCGGATACGCTTTTTCCCAAAGACCTATGTATTCTTTGTCTTGAAAAACATTCATTAAGGAAGTGTGCAAATAAGAAAGTTCGCCTATCACTTCGATAACATCAGACAGATGCCCACTTTGTTGAATACTCTCTCTTTCCATATTTTCTATGGTTTCGATGTACCACTTCTTGAGCTCTATTTTCTCTTTATACGGTTTATCCGATTTATCGAGAAGATATTCTGATATATGATTGGGATTTAAGTGGTGAGAGCGCAAGAGATCCTCTGTGTGAAACATATAAAGAACATACTCAATTATGTTCTGCTGCTTTTTAATCTCTGCTTCTACCATTTATTCTTGTTCTTTAGCGTAAGCCTGATTCATTAATTCAATTACCTCACTAGTGATATCTAAGCGTTGGTCTCCCCAACGAATAATCCCCATTTCGTTGTAGCTTAACACTACTTCATAAGGTTTATTCTCGGTATACTTTTCTAAAAACGCGCGAATATCTAAATTAAGTTCTTCGTTTTTAGACTGTTCTAAGGTAATTAATTTCCTCGATAATCTTTCTTCTAGCTGCACAAGCGCTTGTTGCTTTTCTAGCAAATCTTGCTCTGCCATTCTACCTTCAAATTGGCTCATGGTAGGTGCTTTTTGCTGCAAACGTTGGTACTCTTGTTGAAAAGCGCTCTCTTCATTTCTTAGCTGCTGCGTTAACCTTTTCTCTTCGCTTTCTAACTCTGTACGCATATCTATAGCTAGCTGATAGTTAGCAAAGATGGAATCGGTATTAATAAAGGCTACAATTTGAGACAACTCTTTGCTCTGGGCAGTTGTTGCAGAATCTACCATTTGTTCTACCTTTTCTCTCGAAGAATTAACCGTTGCTGACTCTTTGCTTCCGCCAAATTCTAAAACATACAACACTACTACTGCCAAAAGCAGCACTACATTTAAACCTAAAGAAACTTGTTTATTCATTCTAACTACTAATTTATCTCTACGCGAAAGTAGAATAAGCTATCCAGTAAGGCATAAAAAAACTCCTAGCGGAAAAACCACTAGGAGTCTTTAAATTATTTTTTTCGGTAAAATTACTGCTTCACTAATTTAAATCGAGCAGGAAACGTATGGTCTTCTAAGTTAGAAGTTTTAGCGGTAACCCCTTCAGCGTTAGCTGTAACGGTTAAATCACCCACTTTTTTACCATCAGCAGTAACTACTTCTAAATAAGCAACATTACTAGTCGGGTCTACTTTTCCTCTCAACGAGTATTCGGTTCCTTCTACAATGATTGAACCTACCAAAGTTTGATCGGCTGCTTTAATGGTGAGCGTTGCGTCTGCGCTTTTATAAACTCCTGGAAATTCTTGAGCCATTGCTCCCAATCCGAAAAGCACTAAAGTGAAAAGAAGTACAATTTTTTTCATAGAAATCTATTTTAACCGCTCTAAGGTACGAAGTTTATTGAGTTATGCCCGTTGTTCTGAACAAGTAATCGGTAAGACGATTAAAATCTTTCGGGTGCTCAAAATTAGAATCGGTATAAACGTGCGCCATCAGTTTGATGTAACTTGAAACATCGTCAATTTTCACATGCTCGATTAGCACATTACCGTATTCTTGGTGTTTTTTATCGGTAGGAACCCGACTCCGCTTCGGTTTTAAGTAATGCATTTCTACTTCGTGAATATGATTCGGACGCTCGCTGATTTCTCTTTTCGAAGTGTAGAGGTAATAATTGAGACCTAGCACTCTGTTTTTTAAGAAATCGAACAAAAACGTAAACTCATCTTTACCGAACGATTCGTTGAAAGTGAAGTAAAAGCCATTGCTATGTTTCGAATTAAAAATGTGCAAATTCACGTGAAAATCTGTGCCAATTTTCTTGAATTCATAAGCGTTACGCACAAGCGTAACAGTAGGTATGTATGCCTTAGATTCTATCCAGCCATTGTAGTTAGCGTTGTAAACAGAAGAGCGCTCAATAGATTCGCTAAGCACTGGTGCCAAAATCGGTGCGCCCGTTTCGTCTACCTTCTTAGGAATTATTTTTTCAAGAAGCTTATTTACAAATGACATGTTGATAACTTTGGTTAACGAAGTTCTGTAATCCATCAAAAATTCTTTTCCACGCTTTGGTCGAAATTGTTAAAAATACACTCATAAAAAACCTCAAATGGATAGGCGAAACACCTACCCTTGCTCTTCATAAAAACAATCTAAAAGCAGCGTGGTTGCTGGGCTTAATCATAAAGTATGCCGAAAAAAACGCATCAATCTTACCCCACTCATTATCAATTAACCACCGAAATCGGTTAGGGTTTTTCGCAGAAGAAATTCTTGCTTTCGCTCTTGAGGCTCATCCTCACTTTCGGGTGTTAGGCAAGGGAATTCAGCTAAAAGATGATAAAACCACGTTGGGTGAGCTCGACTTTGTATTTGAGCATCTGCCTACCGAAACGGTGTATCATTTAGAATTGGCGGTAAAGTTTTATCTCTGCTTTGGAAACGGAACCGAACAACACCATTTTCTCGGCCCAAACGCCAAAGACAGGCTCGATATTAAGGTTAAAAGGGTGCTTTCTCATCAACTCCCGCTTATTCACCACCCAAAAGCCCAAGAATTTTTAGAGCAACAACAAGTTACTTCAATTACTTCTCTAGCGCATTTACCAGGTAAACTGTTTTATCATTTTAATGAAAATCATCAACGGGTTCCTACCGGAATAAATCAGCATTGTAAAAAAGGAGTTTGGCTTTTTCAACACGAATGGAAAGCATTTATTGAAAAGTATGGATTTACCTCTTTTTCAATTCGCCCAAAACTCAACTGGATGTGCTTAAACACCGTTCAAAGTTTAGTTAAAAGTTCGGCAGAAATTCAAGAAATGATCGTTTCTGGTGAGTTCGATTCTCCCCGTATGTTATCGGCCTACCATCATGATTTCGCACCCATTTTTGTAGTACAAAACAATTGGCCTAATTCCCCAAAAAGCGAAAAGTCATAGAGCCATTCTGCAATTTGTTGGCAGTTGAAGAGGCGTTAAATCGAGCCGCTTTCGCAGCTTTTAAGGCGGCATTCAGCAAGCAAGAACTCGAAGTTCTAGAAGATTCTTGATCTATTTTGGCGCCTGCCACTTTACCCGACCGATCTACCACAATATTAACGGTAACTTCCCCTCCTTCTTCGCACAAATAGACCGGCACATAAATGTACGTATCGTACCGATTGGCCAAGCGATAACTGATGTTTGTAGGGCCACTTACGGCCCCTTCAGATTGAGCTTCTTTTTCGACAACTTTCTCTAACTCACGTTGTTTTTTCGAGTTAATGAGCGCCTCTGCTTCTTGGGCTGTATAGCCATAACCGCTCGCTCTTTGCTCTGCAATCACCTCTTGTTCAAGGTTTTTTAGCCGTTCGTTAATTTCTTCTTCAACGCTGCTTCGTTGCTGATGATCTACTGCCTTCTCGTTAATTTTATTGTAGTCCGCGGGCAGTTTCGAGGTGCTTGATAAGTTTTTGGCTTTATTGGTGGCATTAGCCAAGTCTCGACTCACTTCTTGCTGAGCTTTCTCTTTGATTTCTTTCTCGGTAGGAACCACTTTCGGCTCTGAAAAGTCCATTTTGATTACCGATGTGGTGGTCTCTGCCGATTTTGACAATCCGAAAAAGCTAAACAGTGCAATAATTAAAAAGTGCACGAGTACGGTTCCTACAATGGGTATTTTGTGGGTTTCGAAAAAATCAAGAAATCGATCTATTGCGTGCATTATTCTTCTGAATCAACGGTATTTTCTGCGGGTTGTTGCTCGTTTTCTGAAGCCGAAATAGCTTCTAAAAACCCCGGTTCTGTGTAAAAGAAAGCGCGCTCGAAAGTATTATAAAGCGCCATTTTGCCGTCTTTTTCTACGCTTAAAATCGTTTTCGAAAAAGGTTGAATTTGATCAAAAATGGGCGGCAACACTTTTACGTTGCTCATCGAGATTAAGCCTTTTTTGCGGTCTGTGGTTTCTACCCTAATTAACGAATCGGGTCGCACTTGTAACGATGCATATTCAAAAGGAATAATGGTTTCACCTTTTTCATCAATTATTGCTTGCAAACGGTCTTTTTCTACTTTAGCCATTCCATTTTCGAAAGGCCAGGCATAGGTATATTTGTAACCAATAATAAGCTGAACATCTGCATTGGCATATCCCCATTTTCCGTAGCGTTTTACGGCAGTTAAAGTAGTATCGTAAGTGCCTACGTTATCGAAGATAGCCGGGAAAATTCGACTTCCTAACGTATCGATAATCCCAAAATGGCCTTTCTTATTTTTGTAAATGGCATAGCCTTTTTGAAAGACTGCATAGTTGAGAGCAGCCGGTTCGTACGGATACGTTTTATCAAACGCAATGTGGCCTTTCAAGTTGAGATAATGGTATTCGTTTTCTTTCACAGCCAACATGCGGTTGTTGTTTACCTCGCCAATGTAATCGTATTCGAACGGAACAATCGTATCGCCCAAAACGGTGATAATACCGAAATATCCGTTTGTTTTTGCTTTTAAAATTTCGGGTGTTAAAAAGCTCAATTTCTCGTAAAAGATGGGAACCACCTCAATTCCGTTTACATCAATTAACCCCGTAGCTGTGTCGTTTTCTACCAACGCATAAGAACCCTCAAAATCGTACGCAAACTGATAGTTAAAATCGATTTTCACTTCTCCTGATGGAAGTAAGTAGCCGTACAAATCGTTTTTCTTAGCCAGAATCAAACCTGATTTTAAAGCACCTAACTCTTCGTATTCTATGGCAATTATTTCATTTCCTTTTTTATCGATGCTTCCGTACAAATCGTTTTTAATCACAGTAGCCATTCCTGCATCGAACCGAAAAGCCTCATCGTACTCAGGAGCAATCACCAACTCCCCTTTTTTGTTAACAAATCCCATTTTGTTGTTTTGCCCAACAACGGCTAATCCTTCAGTAAAACCACTCGCAAATTGAAATTGCGGCTCAATTCTCACATTGCCCAAGGTATCTAGAAATCCCCATTTGCTTTCGTTGCCCACCTTAGCTTTAAACGGTACAAACTCTATTTGTGCTAATTCAAAATCTTTAAACGCTTCGTTTCTGTACGGATAATTCGGGTAATCGAGCAAGAACTCACTGATCGATTCTGGTGTGTAATCATCTGTATACAAGGCGTAAATACGTTGCCAAGCAGTGTTTACATTTCTATTTTGGGGGTTCCTTCTTATAAAGCGCTCATAAGAAGAAATGGTTTTATCGCGGGTACTCAATTGATAGATACTGTCTTGGGCGGCACTTACATACGGGCTATCACCGTAATGCAACAAAAACGCTTGGTAGCTTACCAATGTGTTTTCTGCCGTTTGGGCTTTAAAAAATAAAACATCGTATTGAGCTTGGGCCTCTTCGGCTTGCAATGCATCTGGGTATTTCTGTAGGAACGCGTTGTACGCTTCGTAAGTGTGAATTTCTTTTACCGAGTCGAATGCCAATTGATTGCGCCTGCGAATAGCAGACTCTAACTCGTTAGCCCACGGATGGTTATCGATAAATTGTTGGTAGGCATTTTCTGAATTTTTCTCTTTTGTATTCTGATAAAATTGATGAGAAACGGCCTTTTTCTGTTGCAAAATGACGAGAGAATCTACTTGTAATTCGAGCAATTTTTCTCGGTCTTTTTCATCGAGAAAACGGTAAGCAGAATCGCTTTTTAAAATGTAGACATATGCCTTTTCTAGCTCGTAAAACGGATTTTTATTGTTAGCGTAAATTAAGCTTAAACCGAATGCGGCTCCTGCTGGTTGGCGCTTTAACGATTTTTCAAAAAGCTCTTTGGCTTTAAAATAATTGTAGACTTCTAATGCTTCAAACGCTCTTTTTAATTTACCTGCCTGAGCAGTGTTTATTAAAAAGAAGAGCACAAAAAAACAGCCCACAACGTTGCTAAATCTCAATTGAATAATTTTGCTGAACATTAATGCAAAAATACAATTCCATTTACCTATCTAATAGTAGAAACCCTCTACATTTTGGGAAAGAATCACCATTAAGTTGTGTAATTTTCGCACAAGCAAAATAATTGAATGTGAACTACCTCGATTGGGCGTACGAAATTGGTTTAATTCTTTACTACGTAATCGTAGTTTTTATCAGTTTTCGATTGCTATTGCAAAACCGCGACCCTGTAAAAACCACTTCTTATCTAATTGTAATATTACTCTTACCCGTTATTGGTTTATTGGTGTTTTTACTTTTTGGGCAAGACTATCGAAAAGATAAGCTCTTCAGCCGCAAAGCACTGCAAGACAATGAGTTTATAAAAAACTGGACCCAAGAACTTATTTTCAAATTTGGGCAAGAAGAGAAACTCATTCAATCTCACCTTTCTGAGTGGATTAAAGTGGCTAAACTAATCATGAACAACGAAAAAGCGGTTCTTACCGTTAAAAACAAGGCTCAGTTATTAGTGAATGGTGAAGAAACCTTCCCCGCCATTTTTAATGCCATAGACCAAGCTCAGCACCACATTCACCTTGAATACTACATACTTGAAGACTCTACCATTACCCAACAACTTTTCGATAAATTAATTGCCAAAGCGCAAAGAGGTGTGGAAGTGCGCATTATTTACGATGATGTAGGTAGTAATCATCTTTCACAAACGAGCATAGACCAATTAACACAAGCTGGTATTGAGATTTATCCATTTATGCCGGTTCGTTTTCCGCGGTTAACTTCAAAAGTTAACTTCCGTGATCACCGAAAAATTGTAGTTGTAGACGGAACCATTTGTTTTTTAGGCGGAATCAATTTCTCTGACCGTTACGATAATCGCTACAACCAAAGTTATTGGCGAGATACACATATTCAAATCGAAGGCGAAGCCACCAAATCTTTGCAACTTCTCTTTTTACTGAATTGGAAATTTGCCTCCGAAAAATGGGTCGAGCCTTCACCCTTGTATTTTCCTACGAGCACCATAGAAAATGCTCTTTTGCCCATTCAGATAACGGGTTCGGGTCCCGACTCAGATTGGTCGAGCATTATGCAAGGTTTATTCACAGCCATTGCCGAAGCCAATGAGCGTATTCTCATCACCACGCCCTATTTTATTCCTAACGAAAGCATACTTACAGCCATAACAACTGCGGTAAGAGCTGGCATCGAAGTAGAAATAATTATCCCCGAACAAAGCGATACGCGCATAGCTCATTTTGCAACGCGTTCCTTCATAAAAAGTTTATTAAAAGCGGGCGTAAAAGTTTACCTCTACCGCAAAGGCTTTATTCACGCAAAAACCCTGGTAATCGATCATCAGTTTTCAACGGTAGGAACCGCCAACATGGACTATCGAAGCTTTCTCACCAACTTTGAGGTAAACGCTTTTATTTACGATACCGATTTAACAAAAAAATTAGCCGAGCAATTCGAACACGACAGAGAAAATGCTCGTTTGTTAAGTTATGCAGAGTGGAAAAAACGCCCCATTATTCATCGAATTTTTGAATCGATAGCACGGCTATTTGCTCCTTTGCTCTAAAAAAAGACCTCCCAATGAAAACACAAAAAATCTCTTTCCAAGGCGAAAACAATTTAAAATTAGCGGCTTACCTAGATTTTCCGCTGGGCAATAAACCCAAGCTCTTTGCCGTATTTGCCCATTGTTTTACGTGCAGCAAAAACTTTAAAGCCGTTAATAACATCAGCAGAGGTTTAACCCAAGAAGGAATTGCTGTTTTACGATTCGATTTTTCAGGGTTGGGAGAAAGCGAAGGCGAATTCGAAAACTCTAATTTTTCATCGAACATTCAAGATTTACTGCATGCTTGCGCGTTTTTAAAAGAGAACTTCGAGCAACCCAGTATTTTAATTGGCCACAGTTTAGGCGGAGCTGCTGTTTTGCATGCTGCTGCACAACTAGAAGATGTAAATGCTGTAGTAACTATTGGCTCTCCGTCTAACCCAGAACACGTTAAACACTTAATTCAAGATAGCGAAGAAACTATTTTAGAAACAGGAATTGCTGAAGTTTCTATTGGCGGACGGCCATTCACTATTAAAAAGCAATTTTTAGACGATTTGCAAAACCGGTCACTCGATCAGCTAAAACCCAAATTGAAAGGTAAATCAGTCTTGGTATTTCATAGTCCGCAAGACACTATTGTGGGCATAGAAAACGCTAAGGAGATTTATGAAAAAATGCATCATCCAAAGTCGTTTGTTTCATTAGACAAGGCCGACCATTTACTGACCAACCGGGAAGACGCACACTACGTTGGGCAATTAATTGAAGCTTGGGCCAAACGGTACATTCAAGAGGCGCATAAATCTCATTTTAAAACAAAAAACCAGGTAGGAGCCCGATTAGAACACAGTGGCTACACCACAGAAATGATTGCGGGTAACCATCGTTTTTTGGCCGATGAACCCGCAGATGTTGGTGGAGACGATTTAGGCCCTACTCCGTATGATTTGTTAGCTGCATCATTGGCTGCTTGCACCGCTATGACATTAAGAATGTATGCCAACAATAAAAAGTGGAATTTGCAAGAAATCGAAGTGCATGTAGACCACAGTAAAGAGTATGCCAGTGACTCTTCACATATAGAAAGCCCAAAAAATAAGATTGATGTATTTCAACGTTACTTACAAATAGAAGGAGAATTGGATCCTACCCAAATAAAGCGATTACTAGAGATTGCTGATAAGTGCCCAGTGCACAGAACCCTACATAGTAACATTCAAGTTAAAACAACATTAATTGAATAATTTCTGTGTTTCAAGACTTTAATTGAATGAAAACTAAAAGTAACGAATGTTAAATTATTGCATAACTCGTAGTGAGGGTTTTAAATTAACGTACATTTGAAGCGCTGAAAATAATTGAGACGCTGCACTTTCTCTTTTTTGATATCATTTCATTGATAAGACGGTTCTAGGTTTATCTTTTGTTTAAAGCGCATTTTATTAATTTTTAGTCTTTTTATATGAACATTTTTGTAGCTAACCTGAGCTATCGCATTGAAAGCAGCGATTTACAGGACATTTTTGAAGAGTATGGCGAAGTTTCGTCTGCTAAAATTGTAAACGATCGTGAAACTGGCCGTTCTCGTGGTTTCGGATTTGTTGAGATGTCAGATGATGACGCTGCTCGCAAAGCTATCGAAGAATTACACGGTGCTGAGTATGATGGTCGCGAGATGACTGTTAAAGAAGCAGAAGATCGCAAAAGCAACAACCGCGGTGGCGGTGGCGGAAGAAGAGAAAGAAGATATTAAGATCTCTCTTCGTGAACATAAATAAAAAAAGCCTCTCGGAGAGAGGCTTTTTTTATGCGCTTATTTTTTGTTTGCTGGATGTTGAAATAAATGAACATCTCGCTGCGGAAACGGAATATTAATTCCTGCATCGTCTAGTTCTTTTTTCATCTGATAATGCGTTTCGAACCAAACTGACCAATAATTTTCTACTGTTGTATGTGGTCTAACTACTAAGTTAATGCTGCTATCGGCATATTCGTATACGCCTACCACGGGCTCTGGAGTTTTTAAAACACGTTCGTCTCTTTCTAAAATGCCCTTCATTCTGCGAATAGCTTCGTCAATATCGGCATCGTAACTAACACCAATCATCATATCTACCCGAATGCTACCTTGAGCCGAGAAGTTTTTTAAGCTTCCGTTGCTTAATGTTCCGTTAGGGATAATTACCAATTCGTTTTGTAAGGTAACTAGCTTGGTTACTAAAATGTGAATCTCTTCTACTTTGCCTTTGTAACCGTTTGCTTCTATTAAGTCGCCTACTTTAAAAGGCTTAAATATCAGTAAGATTACACCTCCCGCAAAGTTTTGCAACGTGCCCTGGAGTGCTAACCCGATGGCTAAACCTGCCGCACCAATCATGGCTACAAACGAGGTAGTTTCTACGCCAATCATAGAAGCCACACTGATAAGCAACATAATCTTTAGAGACCAACCCAACACATTACTCAAGAAGGGAATTAAAGTAGCATCAATTTTTGCTACAGACATGGCTTTTTCGCTTTTCTTAATCAGCCAATTAATCACCTTAATGCCCACAAAGAAGAACAATATGGCTAGTACCAACTTAGGCCCCTTATCGAGAAGCCAATTATACATTAACAAGGTGTACTCTTGTATTTGCTCCGTATTTAGCCCTAGTTCTTCCATGGTATGCTCAATTGTTTTTTACTCTAGTATCTTTAAAAATAACCATTTAACTTTTTTGGCTGGTTTAGTCGATTTCTAAACCTACCGGGCAATGGTCAGATCCCATTACATCGTTTAAGATAAAAGTTTCTTGCACATGGGGCATCAGTTTTTCGCTCACCAAGAAATAATCTAACCGCCAACCAATGTTTTTCTTTCTTGCTCCCATTCGGTAACTCCACCAAGAATATTTCACTTCTTCAGGATGTTGCACTCGCCAAGAATCTACATAACCAGCATCTAAATGGGCTGTTAAACCATCTATTTCTCGTTGCGTATAACCAGCGCTTTTGTTGTAGTTCGATTTAGGACGAGCAATATCTATCTCTTGGTGCGCCACATTTAAATCTCCGCATAACATTACGGGTTTAGTGGCTTCTAACTTAGCAAGGTGATTTCTTAATGCCTCGTCCCAAGTTTCTCGGTAATCTAAACGCACTAATTGCTGACCACTGTTCGGAACATAGGTATTCACCAAGTAGAAATTTTCGAATTCTGCGGTGAGCACCCTTCCTTCTTGGTCGTGCTCTTCGATGCCTAAATCACTCTGTACCGAAATTGGTTTTTCTTTCGATAAGATAGCCGTACCACTGTATCCTTTTCGCTCTGCAGAGTTGCTATAAATATGGTAGCCTTTTAACTCTTCAAGCGCTTCTACCACTTGATCGTCTTGTGCTTTGGTTTCTTGCAAACACAACACATCTGGATTCATTTTTTCAACTTCTGATAAAAAATCTTTTTTTACAACGGCTCTAATTCCGTTTACATTCCAAGAAATCAGCTTCATATTCGGCTTCTGTTTAGGTAGATTCTATTTTAATTGCTTCGCAATAGTATTCATAATTATTTCGGCATGAACGCGAGAATTCTCTATAAACCATTTATTGGTTTGTAAACCACCGCAGATTACCCCTGCTAAGTAAACCCCTTTTACATTGGTTTCCATGGTAGCTGGCAAATGGCTTGGTGTTCTAAACTCATCGTTTTCAAACTCAATTCCCATTCTTTCTAAAAACTCAAAATTG
Source organism: Salibacteraceae bacterium (assembly GCA_048267965.1). GTDB lineage: Bacteria > Bacteroidota > Bacteroidia > Flavobacteriales_G > Salibacteraceae. The sequence continues at coordinate 95,055 of JBLWWK010000007.1, read as the reverse complement.
GGTTCATACCCCGTTAAGGCCAGTACAAAATCGTTGGGAATTTCTTTCGATTCACCTTGGTAATTAAAACGCACAGAATGAGGAGTAATTTCTTGAATAGTGGCATTAAAAAATGCTTGAATGGCTCCTTCTGCAATACGATTTTCAATATCGGGTTTCACCCAGTATTTTACGCGTTCGCCAATTTGGTTGCCTCGCACTAACATGGTTACCTCAGCTCCTTTTCGGTAGCATTCTAGCGCAGCATCTACCGAAGAATTTGATGCTCCCACTACCACTACTTTTTGTCCGTAAAACGGATGTGGCTCTCGGTAATAATGCATCACTTTAGGTAAATCTTCTCCCAAAACATTCATTTTATGCGGCAAATCGTAAAAACCCGTAGCGACTACAATTTTCTTAGCTCGGTAGGAACCTTTTGCCGTTTCTACAGCAAAACCTTCTTCAAAAGATGAAATTTGACCAATTTCTTCGTACAATTTCAGGTTTAAATTCCACTTTTGAGTTACTCTTCGGTAATACTCTAACGCTTCGTTTCTAGTAGGTTTAGGCTGATGCGAAACAAACGGAACACCACCAATCTCTAACTTTTCTGATGAAGAAAAGAAAGTCATCCCTAGCGGATAATGGTAAATCGAATTCACCAACGCTTCTTTATCAAAAATACAGTAAGAGAGTTGTTGTTTTTCTGCTTCAATTCCACATGCTAGCCCAATAGGACCGGCTCCTACAATAATTACATCCCAGCTATTTTCCATGATTTCACAAAAGTAAAACGCCCAATGTTTACCTGCGTTTTAATAAGGGGTGCCTTGTTGCCTTTGTTGTTTTAAAGCTGTTAAATACCATTCAAACTCATCGAAAAAACGCTGAACTCTTCGGTTATATGCCTCGTCAATGGCTTCTCCTTCTTCGGTAAAAGAGCTCTGCACTTTAGAAATAGGAAACATAGACGAAATGCTTGGCATACCCAATTCACCCGTGATAGCTCGTAAATGCACAGCCGCTCTCACTCCGCCAAACGGCCCTGCAGAATACGTGGCAATAGCGCTAGGTTTAAAGTAATATTCTTGCTGAAAATGGTCGAGTAAATTCTTTAATGCAGGTGGAATACTGTGATTGTATTCACCACTTACAATTACAAAACCATCGGCCTGTTGTAATTGGGTTCCTACCGATTGTATATTGCTGGGCGCTTCCCCTTCTGGATACTCTTTCAGCATTTTATCGAGCAGTGGAAAGTTGGCTTCTAACGCGTCAATTAACACTACTTCGTGATTTCTTTTTTCTAATTGATTGGCCAAAAACTTAGCCGCCTTGATACCTTGGCGTTCAGATCGAACAGAACCGTATATTACGGCAATTTTAAAACTCATAACTTCGATTTTAATTAAGTAACAATGCTTTTTCTCAAATGATTACCAAGTTACAAGAAGATTTTTCGAATCCATTAATTTCTATACTGATACCCGTAAAAAATGCTGAAAAATGGTTAGAAGAATGCTTTTTGTCTATTTTGAATCAAACCTACACCCACTGGGAGGTTTGGGCCATTAACGATTCTAGCACCGATAATTCTGCATCTATCTTGGCGCATTTTTCTTCACAAGATTCTCGCATAAAATGGCAAAATAATATGGGAAATGGAATTATTGACGCCCTTTCTACCGCCTACCAACGTTGCCGAGGCCAACTTATTCACCGCATGGATGCCGATGATAAAATGCCCGAAAAAAAGCTAGAAACACTTCTCGAACTCTTGGTGAAAAAGCCAACTGCTATTGCAACAGGCAAGGTTGCCTATTTCGGTAGGAACCCGATTTCTGACGGCTATTTAGCTTACCAACATTGGATTAATCAACGCTGCGAAAAGAAAGATCATCACGATTGGATGTATCGAGAATGTGTAATTGCATCGCCCAACTGGTTAGTTCACAGAAACTTGATTGAAGAAATAGGTGGTTTTGAAGCCTTGAATTACCCCGAAGATTACGATTTAGTTTTAAAGTGGCTCAATGCAAAAAAAGAAGTGGTTAGCTCTACGGAGGTTACCCACTATTGGCGTGATCATTCTTACAGAACTTCTCGTAATTCTGAGGTCTACGATCAAAGCTCGTTTTTTCAATTAAAACTTGATTATTGGATAAAAAATAAGCTAAAAAAATCGGGCACCGTTGTGGTGCTGGGAGAAAACCAAAAAGCCGAAAAGGTGAAATCGTTTCTTTCTAACCACTCTATCCGTTTCCGTTGGCTGGGGATTCAAGGCAAAGCTACTGAAGAATTTTCGGCACTAGAAAATATTGAATCTGCTCAGGTTTTGGTATGTGTTTATCCGCCCCAACCCGCATTTTCAGCATTAGACAACGCACTACAATCTTACCATTTACAACACGGAAAATCGTATTGGTTTTTATAGTCAAAAAAAGAAAATAGATTGATTTTTGGCAATTTAACCTAGGTCGTTAGCACCCAAAAGTTGCGTTTGTTTGGCTTGGCGAATGGCTAAATACTCTGCGTATTCTCCATCGAATTGCATGCGCTTTTCAATGGTTTCTTCTAACCTTCCTAGAAGAGATAACGCTACTTCTGAAACTTCACGAACAGCGTGTTCTGCACCGGTAGAAAAGGTGATATAATCAACGAGTTTACGGTTCCTACAGAAATCGATAAACAACGGATTGGCAGGTTTTTGAATTAAACAGCGGGCTCCAACTCTTTCGGCTAACGATAAATCGAGAATATCATCGAAAACAAAGAGAATTTCTTCGGCTGAAATACCGAATTCTTTCTGCAAATAGTCTACAGCTTTTCGTTTGTCTTTAGCTCCTTGAATTACGGCATCAAGGTGTTCTCGTTGCGCCCAGTATTCTGCCGTGGGGTTGTTTTCGCCCGTGATAATTGCAGTAAAAGGAATTTGTTGATTTTGCTGCAAGTAAAGCCCAAAACGGAGCATATTCACGCCCATAGAATCGGCTTCGCTAAAGCTACTGGTGCGGGTTTCGTTTTTGTAACCTCTATGAAAAACCCCATCCCAGTCGAAAAGAACGGCTTTGATGTTTTGCAGCTTTTCTTTCATTAAAAAGGGAGATGAAACGAATTCACCTCCCTTTTCTTGAAATATTTTGTAAGATGCTTGCACCTTGTTTAGCTATTTGCTTTTACAAGATCTTGAACATCCATCATACCAATAACTTTACCATTTTCGGTAACTACAAGTTCGTCTACTTTTTTGGCTTTGAAGATTTCTTGCGCCTGAATTAACAATTCGCCACCATCGATGCTTAATGGTTCTTTTAAGTCTAATTCAGCTACTTTCTTGTTTACTGCTTCTGCACCGTTAGCTTCGATTAATCTACGTAAATCGCCATCGGTAAAGATTCCGATTGCTTTCGCATCTGCATCTACTACAGTAACTGCTCCGAAACCACCTGCTGTCATTTTCACTAAGCAGTCTGTGATTGTTTCTTCGCCTGTTACTTGTGGGTTTTTATTGTTGATTACTTCGCTAACTTTTACCGTCATTAAACGGGTGTGCTCGAAGAATTGCTGAGTACCAATGGTTGTAAAGTGGTTCTCTGTAAGCTGTTTCATTACCTTCCAAGGAACAGTAATGGTATGCACACCAATGTTAATTGCGTTTCTTACGTGCTCTGAGTGGCGAACAGAAGAGAACATAATTTTGGTATCGTAACCGTAATATTCTACTGCTTCTACACATTGTTGAACCAATGCTAAAGCATCAGTACCTTGATCTTGTAAACGGCCTACCAATGGGCAAACATACGTTGCGCCTGCTTCCATTGCCATGTATGCTTGTTGAAGCGTATACACTAAGTGGATGTTTACTAAATAGCCTTCGTTTCTTAAAATTCGACAAGCCTTAACACCTTCTAAAGAGATAGGAATTTTGTAAACTGTTTTTTCTCTGTCTAGACCTAAAGCATCTTGACGTCTTGCTTCAGCAACAATTTCTTCTGCGGTTTCGCCTAATGCTTCAATTTGAAGTACAGGAACAATTTTCGCTAATTCTAAGATAGTTCCGTCAATATCAGTAATTCCATGACGGTGCATAAAAGTAGGGGTGGTTGTTAAACCAGACAAGAAACCAAGTTCGAAAGCTTCTTTAATCTCATTAATGTCTGCTGAATCTAAATATAACTCCATGCGTGTATTGTGTTCGAATTTTTTAATCGCAGTTTGTTTCGTGCTGCAAATATGCTATAAAGGTTTTAAACGCTTATTGTCTGTATTTTACTTCTACTTGATGTAACTCAATTAATGGCTTTAAAAACTCTTCTAGCTGAGTCATGTCTAACTGACTAGCGGCATCACATAACGCCTCACTTGGGCAAGGATGTGTTTCTACGAATAAACCATCTACTCCAGCTGCCACGCCCGCTCTACCTAAAACACCTAAGTATTGGCGCGCTCCCCCTGATGGGTCTGCACTTGGAATACCGTATTTTCTAATTGAGTGTGTTACATCAAAAACAATTGGGTAGCCCGTTTTTCCCATTTCGTAAAAACTTCTTGGGTCTACTACCATATCGTTGTAACCAAAAGTGTAACCTCTTTCGGTTAAAATAATTTTGTTGTTGCCTTGAGATTCTACCTTAGCAACAGGCTTGTTCATGTTTTCTGGTGCTAAAAACTGACCATGCTTTATGTTGATGGTTTTTTGTGTTTTGGCTGCTTCTACCATTAAGGTGGTTTGCATACACAAATAAGCCGGAATTTGAATAACATCTACTACTTCTGCCGCAGCAGCTGCTTGCTCTGGGTAGTGAATATCGGTAAGTAACGGAAAACCAAAATCTTCTTTTACTTTTTGAAGAATTTTTAATCCTTCATCCATTCCAGGACCCATGTAATAATCTACAGAGCTTCTGTTATCTTTTTGAAAAGATGATTTATAAATCACTGGTATATTTAAACGTTCAGAAACGCGCTTAATCTCTTCAGCAGTGCGCATCATTACGTCTTCTTTCTCAATTACGCACGGTCCAGAAATTAGAAACAACTCATCGTTTCCACATTCTATATCGCCTACGTTTACTTTAATTTTACTCATGTAAAGAAAATTTTGTCAAAAGTATAATTTTCAGCCGTGTTATGTGCTTATTCAGATAAGCTTGGGCCTTCTTCAATTCTTACCATTTCTCTTACTCGCTCTAAATCGTCTATGGTATCTACAGGTATAGAATCATGAGCAGAAATAGCTACCTTCATTCTTCTACCAGACTCTAGCCAGCGCAATTGCTCGAGCGATTCTAATTCTTCTAAACGACTCATTTCCATCGCTGAGAAATCTTTTAGAGCCGAAACGGTATACGCATACAACCCTAAGTGTTTATAAATAGTGGTATGGTTTAGCCATTTCGATTTATCTAAACCGCGAACAAAAGGAATTACCGAACGACTAAAATACAAGGCGTAATTATTCTGATCGAAGGTTACAAAAACCTCCCCTTCGTTAAATAAATCGTCTAACCGTTTTACAGGCGTAATCAATGTAGACATTTCGCAGGCTGGGTCTTCAAAACACGCTACCAATTCTTCTAATTGTGATGGGTGCATCATGGGTTCGTCTCCTTGAATATTCACCACCACATCGTATTTTTTACCGCTTTTGGTCTCTACCTTTTCTAATGCTTCTAAACAGCGATTGGTTCCCGTAGAATGCTCAGCAGAAGTAAGTACAGCATTCCCTCCAAAGCTTTTCACTTTTTCCATAATGCGTTCATCGTCTGTAGCCACCACAACATCAGTAAGTGCCTTTGACGCTCTTTCATAAACGCGTTCAATCATCGATTTACCGTTAATGTCTACCAACGGTTTTCCTTCCAAACGCGTACTTCCATACCTAGCCGGAATAATCCCTAAAAATTCCATAAACTCTTAATTAAGCAGCAAAAATACGGTTCCTACCTTAAGGGCTTGTAATGTTAAAGTAAAGAACTTGCTCTCTCGTATCAGTAGGAACACAATCTTGATTTCAAGGCAATTTCTCAGCAGTTACCAAATATTATCTTTGTCGAAAATTAAAGATCTTTTAGCCTATGCCTGGAATGGACGTATTTGGCGCAGAAGAGCGCAAAGAAGTGAATGACGTACTAGAAAGTACTTGTCTATTTAGATATAACCACGAACATTTAAGAAACGGAATGTGGAAAGCCAAAGAAATGGAAACCACATTAGGAGAATACCTTAATGCACCTTATGTGCACGCTGTTTCTTCTGGTTCTACCGCAGTTTCTACTATGTTAGCTTCTGCTGGCATTGGTTTTGGAGACGAAGTAATTGTACCTCCGTTTACCTACGTTGCTCCTATCGAAGCGGTGCTTTGGGCTGGCGGTTTGCCCGTTTTTGCCGATATAGATAACACACTAAATTTAACTGCTGAGAGTATTGAAAAAGCCCTTACTCCGAAAACAAAAGCAGTTTTAATTGTACACATGTGCGGTGCCCCAGGAGACATGGATGCCATTGTTGAAGTTTGTAAAAAACACAACTTAACGTTAGTAGAAGATGCTGGCCAAGCCATGGGATCTTTCTACAAAGGCAAATCAGTGGGTCTTTTTGGTAAAGCGGGTGCTTTCTCAATGGATTTCTTTAAAATCACTACCGCTGGCGAAGGAGGTATTTGTATTACCAACGAAGAAGAAGTGTACCACACAATGGAACAGCTTTCTGATCATGGTCACACCCACATTGGGTCTAACCGCGGTATGGAAGATCACCCGATTGTAGGAACCAATTTCAGAATCAGTGAACTAAATGCAGCAGTAGGTTTAGCACAAGTAAGAAAAATAGAAAGTATTAGAGCGGCTAAGTTGAAAAACAAAGCGTATTTAAAACAGCGCTTAAGCGAAGTGAACGAAATTAGTTTCCGTTTGCTGCACGACCCAGAAGGTGACTCTGGAACTTTCTTAAACTTCTTTTTGCCTACCCAAGAGTTGGCAGAAAAAGCAGCTAAACAATTAGCAGAAGATGGTTTAGGCGGTTTTAATTATTGGTTTACCAATATGTACCACTTTATTAATCAGTGGGATCATGTAAAAGACTTGAAAGCTCCAGCTAAATTGGCTATTCACCATTTAGGAGCTCCTCAAGATTATCATAACTTAGATTTACCGGGTGCACAAGAAAACGTAGGTCGTTTAATTTCATTAGGAATTAAATCTACGTGGACCGAAGACGAAATGAAAGATTTCGCAGATAAAATGGTAAATTCTATCAAAAAAGTATTGTAAAAAATGCACAAGAATTTTAAAAACATTGATCATGTTGTTTACGGAAGAGGCAGCTTCGATCAAATGGATTCAATCTTAGAACCCGTTCGTAAAGAAAACGATGGCTTTATGGTTTTTGTGGTAGACAGCTACTTTCGTGGTAAAGAGTTAGTAGACAGAATACCCACCAAGGCTGGCGATTTAATAGAGTTTGTAAATGTTGAGCCAGAAGAACCTACTACCGAACAAGTAGACGAACTCAGAGATTATGTTCTTGAAAAGCACGGTTTACCAGCAGGTATTATCGGTATTGGCGGTGGCGCTATTATGGATATTGCTAAGGCCGCTGCTCTCATGTTTACCAACGAAGGTTCTTCGCAGTTGTACCAAGGATTAAACTTGATTAAAAAGCCAGGAATATATCATTTGGGCGTTCCTACCATTAGCGGTACAGGCGCAGAATGCTCTATGACTGCCGTGCTTACTGGCCCTGTTAAAAAACTGGGGCTCAAGTGTGATTGGACGGTTTTTAACCAAGTTATTCTCGATCCAGAATTAACGGCATCGGTTCCTAAAAACCAATGGTTTTATACTGGTATGGATACCTACATTCACGATATTGAAGCCGAGTCTGGAATTTTCTACAACGCTTTTTCTAAGGCTTACGGAGACCAGTCTCTTCAATTGTGTAGAGAAGTTTTTATGGGCGAAAATGCTGGTCAAAACCCTGAAAATGATGAAAAATTGATGATTGCATCATTGTTTGGCGGTTTAAGCTTAACTTACTCTGAAGTGGGTGCTTGCCACGCACTTTCGTATGGTTTATCGAAAATTCTAGGAATGAAACACGGCTTTGCCAATTGCATTGCTTTTAATCATTTAGAAGAATTTTACGGAGAAGCCGTTCAAGAATTTAGAACCATGATTGAACGCCACGAAATCGATTTACCTCAAAATTTATCGAAAGAGTGGGACGATGAAACCATCCGCAAAATGGCTGAAGTAGCGTATAACCTACCTCACATGTGGATTCACGCTTTAGGCCACGATTGGGAGTCTAAACTTACGCTAGAAGACATCGAAAAAATGTATAGAAGGTTGTAATCTCACAACTAAACAAAATAAAAAAGGCGCATTTTATTTCTAAAATGCGCCTTTTTTGAAACCACTTAACATCAGTCTTTTGCAAGTCTGAACAAAACTCTAACATGAATAAGTAACCTCTTTAAATCACTTATACTCTATACGTTACAAAAGTAGAGTTTTGTGTTTTTTCTTGTGCGTAATTGATTTATTCAAATACGTATTTTAACCTGCTAACGTAATACAGCTCCAAGCTGACTTTCGTATGCTTTAAGTACTTTATTAATTACAGCATCCACTTTTGCATCTTTCAACGTTCCCGATTCGTCTTGAAATGTGAAACTTAACGCGTACGATTTTTTACCTTCTGGTAAATTTTTGCCTTCGTAAACATCAAATAAATTCACCGACTTCAACAATTTTCGTTCTTGTTTAAAAGCCAACGCTTCAAGCTCTTGATAGTTCACTGGCTGATCAAGCAACAAAGCCAAGTCTCTTCTTACCGAAGGGTATTTAGCAATGGGCTTAAACTTCACTTGAACCTTTGCCATCCATTTAAACAGTTCGTCCCAACTAAGTTCTGCCGCAAAAACATCGTTTTGCTTAATTTCCATCTTTTTGCAAAGTTCAGCACTTACTTTTCCTAAAACACCAACTTCTTGTCGGTTAATGCTTATGCTTAAAGCAAAGTCGTAAGCTGCGTGATCGGTTTCTTTCCAGTCAATTTTCATCTGGTCTAAACCCCACGTTTCAAACAAGCGTTCTACGGCTCCTTTCAAATGGAAAAAATCAGTAGCCTGGTTTTCAACATTCCAACGTTCTGCATCGGTATTGCCTGCATTCACCAATAACAGATTTTGACGCTCTTTACGCTTGCCATTTTCTTGCGAATAAACATTCCCAATTTCAAAAAGGCTAATCGTTTCTGCTTTTCGGTTAATGTTAAAATTCACCACTTGCAACGCACCAAACAATAAAGTTTGCCTCATTACACTCAACTCAGAACTCAACGGGTTTTTAATGTGCACTAATTTCTCAGTTGCCCAAGCACCTTCTTGATAAAGCGCTTCAGAAGTAAGCGAGTTATTCATCATTTCGTTGTAGCCCATTTCAGCAACAGACTGTGCAACTTGGTGTCTTGTTTCAGTAGGATCCGGCTTTTGAGAATAACTCAAAGAGCTCGTCATTCTTGCAGGAAGTTCTACTTGATTGTAACCGTAAATTCTGAGTACTTCTTCGATTACATCTGCTTCGCGTTGAACATCTACTCGATAAGGCGGAACTTCTAATTTCCAATCTTCGCCATTCTCTTCTACTACCTTAATATCTAAGGCTTCTAGAATGGTTTTAATGGTAGGTACCTCAATCGATTGCCCAATTAATTGAGCACAACGCTTTGTGTTAAACTCCACAGAAAATGGCTCAATCGCAGTTGGATATACATCTTCTATTTCCATAGAAATTTCACCACCGGCCAACTCTTGAATAAGCAAAGCTGCTCTTTTTAGTGCATACACTGTAATGGTAGGATCCGTTCCCCGTTCGTATCGAAAGGATGCATCTGTATTAAGCGTATGTCTTTTCGCAGTTTTACGTACCGTAACCGGATTAAAATATGCCGATTCTAAAAACACATGTTGTGTAGATTGGGTTACACCAGAATGTAAACCACCAAAAACACCAGCAATACACAAGCCCTCAGTAGCGCTACAAATCATTAAATCGTCTTGGTGTAACTCTCTTTCTTTCTCGTCTAGCGTGGTAAAACGGGTTCCTTCCGGTAACGTTTTTACAACAATCTGATTCCCTTTAACTTGGTCAGCATCAAAAGCGTGAAGCGGTTGTCCCATTTCGTGAAGCACAAAGTTGGTGCTATCTACTACATTATTAATGGGCGCCAAACCAAGAGCTTGCAAATGATCTTGCAACCATTTTGGTGAAGGTTTCACTTTTACATTCGAGATGGTTACCCCAGAATAACGAGGACAACGATGGATGTCTTCTATTTGAATGTTGACTAGGCGTTCTGTATTAGCCACCTGAAAAGCGTTTACGGATGGCCATTCTACTTTCTCACTTACTTTTAATTCTGGTCGAATTGCTTTTAAAGCTACTAGATCTCTAGCTACACCAATGTGCGAAGTTCCGTCTGCACGGTTAGGCGTTAACCCAATTTCGAAGACATAATCTTCTTCTAAATCAAAATATTTTTTGGCTTCGGTGCCTATGGGTGTGTCTTCTGGTAAAACTAATATACCCTCGTGGCTTTGACCTACGCCAAGTTCATCTTCTGCGCAAATCATCCCTTCAGAAGTTTCACCACGAAGCTTGCCTTTTTTAATTTTTAGTGGTTTATCGCCTATGGGTAAAGTGGTTCCTACAGTAGCCACCATTACTTTTTGGCCCGCAGCAACATTAGGAGCACCGCAAACAATTTGAAGTAATTCGGGGCCGCCCACATTTACTTGAGTAACCCGCAAACGGTCTGCATTTGGGTGCTGAGTGCACTCTACCACTTCGCCAACAACCACGCCTTTTAAGCCGCCTTCTACTCCTTCAATTTTCTCGAGACCTTCTACCTCTAAGCCCGTATCGGTGAGTAATTCGGCAACACGCTCAGGTGTTTCTTCTATCGAAATGTATTTTTTTAGCCAGTTGAATGATATTTTCATGCTTTACTTTCTTGACTTTTGAACCAATAGATGGCTCGTAACAACACTTTACTGTCGCAAAAGTAAGATGTTAAAGCAATTGAGAACCACCTGTAAAAAACGAAATCTATTTAGTGTCGCAGATTTTTTTTGCGTAAAATTCTGTATCAGAAAACTGATCTGCAATTCTTGCAGAATCTAAGCTATAGTTCCAATAAACGACTACGGCTTCTTTCTGCTGCTCGGCATAAGCGTAAATAAACAAGCTATCTCTTTTATATAGATAGTGCGCATCTTCAGCATCTAGTCTGCTGCTTTCTGCTTCGCCTTGATTGAGCATGTTTTGCACGTTTTCTCTATTGTTTTCTAAGTCTACAGAGATTAAGGTATTCATGTTTTCTGTAGAGTAAAAACGATTAAGAGCTAACCCTTCGATGTTTGGGTTGATTAACTGCGTAAGAATGAAGTATTCTGCTTTTACTTGATCATTGATCGGAACCGAAAGTTGATTTCTTTCTACTTCGAAACATTCGTGACCAAAAACGGGCATGGGTTGTTCTGTACATTGAGTAAATAACCCTACTGAAATAAAAAAGGGCAAAGCAAAAATTTGCTTTACCCCGAAATTGCGTATAAACATTTTCATATTATTCTCCTGAAACGCGAGTAGTATATGTTCTTTTGAACAATCCTACACGAATTTTTTGGTCAACTGTAGCAATTTTAGTGATTCCACCATTTTCTGCTGCTGATTTGATACTAGCATCACCTTTATTAGTAATGATAAGACCTAACCAAATGTTGTAAGAAGACTCACCGATGCTATCACCAACTGAGTTATCTGTTAACCCGTTAAAACCTGTTACAGAACAAGCTGAAAAGAAAGCAGCAATTGAAACTGCAACAATCGACTTATATAAAGTTTTCATAATTTATTCTCCTGTTACAATTAGTTCGTATTTAGTGTAGATAAGGTACTTAGTTGTTTTTAAATCAACTGTAGCAATCTTTTCAATTCCTCCGTTTTCACACGCTTTGATAAGGCCATACTTATTGTTGTTGAAGCAAAGGCCTGTAGAGATTATTTGCCCCCAAGCAACGCCAGCACCAAAGTTATCTGCTGTGAAAATACAAGCGTTAGAAGCCGTACCCGTTTTAACCATCTTGTTATTACGAACCATTACTGGATGCGTTTTAGTACAAGAAGCCAAGAAAAACACGCCTAATGATAAAGCTAATAATTTAATCTTTTTCATCTTAAATGTAATTTTAGTTACCTGTAACAGTAATGTTCGTTTTGTAAAAAAATAAGTAATAAGTGGAGGTTTGCTCAACAACACCAATCTTATCTACTCCACCAGCTTTAGCAGCTTTAAGGTAAGAGTAATCTTTGTTCGCGAAATCGAACAAGCCTACTTTCGAATTCCCAACTTTGTCTCCAACTGCATTGTTAGTTGCAGTGACATAAGTCATCGAGCAAGAAGATAGCGTTAACGCAGTCGCTGCCACGCCTAACACTACATTCATCAATTTTTTCATAGCTATTAGATTTATAATTCCGTACCAAAATACACCATCGAAAGGAAAACAAAAGAGATTATTTTTGTTTTTTTTCTAGTCTTCTTGAATCTTTCCTATCTGATTAAACGTTAAATTGCCAAATAAACATGCAACCTTCTTGTTTTCAATAGTATCTCTACAACAACTAAAAGGCAAAGAATGAAAACGCTTAACGTATACTTAATACTTTTAAATTTCTGCTTAATCACTTCTTGTTGTTGTGAAGCCAACTTTGAACACTATTCTCTAGACAACCCAACCGCCCATCACCTTAACAACGAAGGCGTAAATTATGCACGCTTTAGTGGGTCTGAAATCCCAGCGAAAGCTTATGGAATTCAACTTGAATTTGAGAAAAAAGAATCTGAAAAATACGCCAACGATAATAGTTGTAATCGCACTTGTGATGATTATTATGAACCTTCTATCGAAAACCCGGTTACCCGAATAAAAATAACTGCTCTTTCAAATTTTGATTCTTTACATCCTGCGGGGTCAGATATAACCCATTATTTTCGATACGCATCAACGCACCAATTCGAAGACGATACCATTCCTACTTTTTTTAACAAACATCCGCTCACCTCATCAGATTGCTGCGCTAGCATAGAATTGTTTCTTTATCAACCTCCTCAACAAGCCGGCATTCATCGTTTTTTGGTACAAGCAGAAACGTATTCTGAAAACTTCGTTATATCTACCGACCCAATAACATTAACCCTAGATTAACCAATGAGATCAGCATCAATTTCCCTTATTTTCATCTTTTCGGCACTTTTTGGTTTATCACAAACACAAATAGACCATACACCTTTAAAAGGGTTAGCATTTGAAGCAGCCGTAACCGATTTAAACACACTATCTCTGTTCGATAATTCTATCAACTTTAGCGGCTACGATATTGAAGCCTCTGTGAGGTTAGAATTTAAAAACTCACCCCTTATTTTCGAAGTGGGCTTTTTCGGAAATGTAGCCAACGTACTTTCTAACCGCTTTTCTTGGGATGTAGACAATTTCGAAGAAGATTATTTCTTGGTAGGAACCAACACAGAAACCATTAAATATTCTAAAACCAACGAGAACCTTGAACCGTCTTTGGGAAGTAACCTTTCAGAGCAAAGTGGTTTTTTTATTAGCGTTGGAAAAAAAGTTTTTCAACATGGTGGCTTCTCATTAGAACCGCACCTTAGAGCAGGCATTCGCAATGTAAATTTCACCATTCAGCAAGACCGATATTTAAAAAATCGGGGCGAAAATGGTAAAGAAATAAGAACGCTATTTGTGAAAACTGACGACTTTGCACCTACTATCTCTGCTGGAATTCGCGCTCGAATTGTATTAGACGAGCTCGCCAGCCTAGGAATTCGACTTAATTACCAATACATGACCATGAACCACGAAGTGCAATATACTGCCAACAACGGCTCAAGCTACACGGTTTTAAACGAATCTACCGACAGAACTCAATACCACATGATTAACGTAACGCTATTTTTAGGCTTTGCTCTTTAGCTAATTCTACTCCAGTTGGGGCGTGCTTTCATAAAGTTGGCAAAAGCTATATTCACCAATTTGTTCTCTGGTTTTTCTAAAGCAGGATCGTCTTTTAATATAACAGAGGCTGCATCTCTTGCTAACTGCAAAATTTGCTGGTCTCTGGCTAAATCGGCCAGTTTTAAATCGAGCACGCCACTTTGTTGAGTTCCCATTAAATCTCCAGGGCCTCTTAATTTTAGGTCTACTTCGGCCACTTCAAAACCATCGTTGGTTCTTACCATAGTTTGCATTCTGGTTTTTCCATCGGCAGATAGCTTTTCAGAAGTCATTAAAACACAATAAGACTGCTCGGCTCCGCGCCCCACTCTACCTCTTAATTGGTGCAACTGAGACAAGCCAAATCGCTCGGCATTTTCGATTATCATAATGCTGGCATTCGGCACATTTACCCCTACTTCAATTACTGTGGTAGCCACCATTATTTGAGTTTCTCCTTTCGCAAAACGCTGCATTTCAAAGTCTTTATCGGCCGGTTTCATTTTACCGTGCACAACGCTCACATGGTATTGCGGAAAAGCGCGTGAAATGGCTTCATAACCTTCTTGCAAGTTTTTCAGATCAAGCTTTTCACTTTCTTCAATCAACGGAAAAACAATGTAGGCTTGTCGTCCTTTTTCAATTTCTTTCTGTAGGAACCCGAATACCTTTAACCTTGAACGTTCAAAAAAGTGACGAGTTTCAATGGGTTTTCTACCAGGCGGCAACTCATCGATTACAGAAACTTCTAGATCTCCGTAAAAAGTCATCGCTAAGGTTCTTGGGATTGGCGTTGCACTCATTACCAACACATGGGGCGGCAACGTGTTTTTACGCCACATTTTACTTCTTTGAGCTACCCCAAAACGGTGTTGTTCATCGATTACCACCAAGCCCAAATTCTTAAATTTCACTTTATCTTCAAGAAGAGCGTGGGTTCCTACCAGAATAGACAATTCCCCGTATTGCAATTGCTCGTGCAGCACTTTTCTTTGAGCTTGTTTGGTAGAGCCAGTAAGCAAACTGATGGTTACATCCATGCCCTCTAGCTGTTCTTTAAGTGTTTCAAAATGTTGATTCGCTAAAATTTCTGTAGGAGCCATTAAAGCCGTTTGGTAACCATTGTCTATAGCTATTAGCATAATCAACAAAGCTACCATGGTTTTACCGCTTCCTACATCGCCTTGCAACAAGCGATTCATCTGAAAACCTTTGCCCAAATCTCTCCTGATTTCTTTTACCACTCGTTTTTGAGCGTTGGTTAACTCAAAAGGTAAATGATGTTGATAGAAAGTGTTAAAGTGGGTTCCTACCGTGGGAAATAAAAACCCTTGAATATTACGTTGGCGATTAATTTTTAATCGAATTAGTTGTAATTGAATAAAAAACAACTCTTCAAATTTTAACCTCAACTGCGCTTTTTGAAGCATTTCGGCACTGGCCGGAAAATGAATATTCTGAATGGCTTCGTCTCTCGAAAGCAAGCGATAGCTCGAGATAATAGCTTCGCTCAAATTCTCTTTTACCTTATTTTTTAGCTGAGGTATTAAACTTCGCTGAAGCTTCTCAATTCCTTTTGAATTGAGGTTTTTGTTCGTGAGCTTTTCTGTGGTGGGATAAACCGGCTGCAAACCCGCTTGAATTTTGGAGTTAGCTACTGAAAGCGGCTCCAACTCGGGATGCACCACATTGAGCCTCCCGTTAAAAACGGTGGGTTTGCCAAATAAAACGTATTCTGCGCCCGGCTTTAAGTTCTGTTTAATCCATTTTACACCTTTAAACCAAACTAAATCTAGGCTTCCGGTGGCGTCTACAAATTGAGCCGAAAGCCTTTTAGCCCGCGGGCCACCCGCTTCTTGCAATTGGGTAAGTTTGCCTTTTATTTGAATAAACGGCATTTCGGCATGCGCTTCTGAAACCGTGTAAAACTGGGTACGATCGATGTACCGAAACGGATAATACTGTACCAAGTCTTTAAACTTGAAAATGGCCAATTCTTTTTTGAGCAAATCGGCACGCGCTGGCCCAACTCCTTTTAAAAATTCTATGTCGTTATTTAAAAAAGACAACTTGCTAAACTTTCTGCTAAATTATAAGAGAATTCTTGTTCTAACGCTTTTCAATCTTTGTAACGCTTAATTTTGCCGCATGAATAAGACGTTGGTAACTTCATTTCTGTTTGCACTTGTTTTAGTGGCTGGTTGTGCTCCTAAAAAGCAAGTCACCACAACTGTTTATCCGCCAGTGCTTCAACCTCAATTTGCTACTGCGAAAAAATACAATGCTGGGTCAGCCACCCCTACTCAAAATCAGGGCAAAAGTACCACAGTTTCTCCCGAAAAGATGGAAAAACAGTCTTTTGATCGATCGGCACCAACTGAAAACATAGAGGTTTCGGAGGTATTAATCGATTCTATCGACTTATTTAAATGGGAAACCCACAGTATTTCGGCAGGAACGCATTATGCGCAAACCAGCAATCTTACTTTTTGGCCGTACGATTCTATGAATTTTTACATCCGTTTTGATTCTTCGACCATTTACCAAACGCAACGTGCAGAAAACCAACACGACTGGAATAAAGTAATGGGTTTTTCTGATTGCAATAGTATGCATCACCAGAACAGTATTCGATTAGTTTGGAGGTATTCTGCCGAAAAAGGCATAGAACTAGGCGGCTACGCTTACACCAACGGGAAGCGTGCTTTCAAAAGCATCACCACTACTAAAATTGACCAAATTTCAGAAGTTTCTATTGTTGCACTTCGCAAAAAATATGTGGTTACCGTCAACGAGAAATCG
Organism: Salibacteraceae bacterium; assembly: GCA_048267965.1. GTDB lineage: Bacteria > Bacteroidota > Bacteroidia > Flavobacteriales_G > Salibacteraceae. Next base: position 78,194 of record JBLWWK010000007.1, on the reverse strand, counting down.
GTAGATTTTCCGCGAGCTTGTAGTTCTCGGTTTATTGCTTATCAGTTGTTTCCGTACTTCGGTGGAGACGAATCGGCTCCTACCGATATAGCCATTTTTATTAGCTGGAAAGAATAAAAAAAGCCGAATTTGAATACAAATTCGGCTTTTTGATGGGTGCAGTTTTTACACTTATTTCTTCACAAAAGAAAGCGTTTCGCCTTCTGCGCTTTTCACAAAATAAACACCGGCTGTTAAGCCTTCTACGCTTATTACGTTAGTGTTTACTTCTTGAATTAACATTCTTCCGCTTACATCGAAAATTTGGTAAGAACTCACTTTGTTAAGAGTAATATCTGTACCGCTCACTGGGTTAGGATACGCAGTTAAAGCTTCGTTTTCTGCCGTGTTAGATTTCACATTGTTAACCAAACCTTCCACTTCGAAAATAGAAACTGTACCGCTAATTTCGTTTGAAGAAACCACGTAAGTAGAACCATTTGGACTCACAGCTCCGTCTATCACGATTAAATCTTCAACACCTAAATCGCCTACAGCTGGGTTAGTACCACCGCCTGGCAATTCAGCGTCTACAGAAAAATCACGGTTATTAAGGTAGGTTACAAACTGAGGAGCCGTAGGGTCGCTGATGTTGTAAACCATGATTCCGCCCATTCTTTCTAAACCGATTAAGGCATGCGGAACTCCATTAAACATAGCTGTTGTAATTGCTTCTGGCTCTGGACCTTTATTATCTGAACGACTTTCGAAGCTGCCGTTTTCATCGTTGTTACTGTTGAAATCTGCAGGATATTCTTGAGAAGTGATTTGCTCAAAATCGTCTCCACTATCCCAAACCAAAGCACCAGAAGTACTCCAAATTGAGAACGAACGAGCACCATAAGCATACAACTCGTCAAAGTCGCCATCGCCATCTGTATCACCTAAAGAAGTAGTAATGTTTAATCTACCCAATACCGTGTCTTCTTGCAAAACCGCAGCGTTAGGAAATGCCGTTGGATCTAATGTTACATCTTTAATTCTTTCTTCTTCTGAGTATGCATCGTAATCTCTTGCATCCCCTTCGTTAGCAGATAAAATATAACCCGTTCCGTTAATCATTCGATAAGTGATTGCATCTGGCTGATACATTCCAAAAACAGGGTGCTCTGCAATTTTTACTCCGCTATCTTTATCTGAAGGATCCAATCCCATTCCGGTTTGGCTGTGATCTTTATATCCTAAAGAAACCACAGAAACAAGTTGAGTAGATAAATCGATTACAGCTAGAGCGTTGTTTTCTTGAAGTACTACATAAGCCGTAGAATTATCGTCTGAGATGGCAACGTACTCAGGCTCTAAGTTATTGGCAGCGCCATACGTTCCGTTCATGGTAATATCATCAATTTGCCAAGTTTCAGTTTCGTTGTTTTGGCTTCCAGAAGAAGAATAATGTAAAGCCACAAAAACGGTTTCGCCCAAGTAAGCATCTAAACTCACAGCTCCAGAAGCTACTTCTGTGTAACCACCTGTAGAACGATTAAAAGTAAGCGTATCCCAAGAGGCCGCAACAACAGCAGCAGAATCGCTAGCATCGTCTGTAGTTACCAAGAAATTGAATGTTCCGCCACCGTTATCGGTAAAATTCATGGTATTCTGAAAATTCAACTCAACAGATTCAAAATCTTGTAAAGACAATTCAGAAGAAACCAAGTAACCTTCACTCGGAATACTCGGACCACTAAAGCTAAAGCCACTTGCTTCTGCAAAATAATCACCCGAAAAATCATCGTGATACCAAGGAATATTGTCTGGTGTAACGTTAACTGGCATCCAGTTTCCTAATTCAAGCGCTACATCTTCAAAATCTTCGTTAATCAAATTGATGGTGTCTAATCCGTAGATGTTCACATCTGCCGCTACCGATGCACCAGCAAAACCTATTTGCGTAGCAGAAGCAGCAGCAACACCAGCAGAAACATCAACTACGGTTACAGAACCAACTGGATCTCTTGTCCAATCATCGTTAGGCTCGCCTTCGTTAGCAACCACTAAGAAAGAACCGTCTTTTGCTACTTGAACCATATCTGGCAAAGCGCCACATTCCACACTGTTTAAGAATGTTCCTGTATGATCGAAGAATACTAAAGCGCCTACATCTTGTTTTACATTGGCTTCTACAGCAACTGCGTAAATTCCGTTTCCGAAAACTTTAACACTGTTTACACCTCCACCATAAGGCGATAAATCAATAGCTGAAACGCTTACTGGATTGGCAGGATCAGAGAAGTCTACAATCTCTAATTCGTTGTTTTGTGCATTGGTAAACACCAATTGCTGATGAGTAGTATCGTAGGCTACAATTTCAGCAGCTCCTTCGTCAAAAGCACCTGTTTCGAAGCTGCTAACGTGGTTTAAGCTGATTTGAGCCATCGATAAGGTAGAAATCAAAATGGCTCCTACCGTGATGTAAAGTTTTTTCATGCTAGCTAAGTTTTAGTTTATTCGCAAAGGTGACGGCTTCAGCTAAAGCATGGGTTAAGTCGAAGTTAAGCGCAAATTACCCATCGCTTACAAAACGTAATTAATCGTAAGCAAATCTTTTCTTTAATCTTTTCCCCAACACTTTTTTACGGTGTACGTTCATCAATTTGAATAAATTCGTCCGCGAAGTGAAAAACGCATTAACAGCTGGGCTTTTTATTTTGGTTTTGTCATTGCCATTTTGGTTAATGCCCAACTTTTTGCGCATTAAAAAAGAGCAAGTGAGGCGTTCTGTTAAAAAAGAACTCAAGAGCGCTCTTTCTGACAAAGATTATATCATCTTGCGGTTTTCAAAGTCGCAAACCCAAACTCTTTTGAGGTGGGAACACGCTAAAGAATTCGAATACAACGGATTTATGTACGATATCGTTTCGCAAGAAACACGCAACGATTCGGTGTTTTACAAAGTGTGGAAAGATCATGAAGAAACCAAAGTAAACCGACAGCTAAAAAACATTCTAGCGGCACTTTATTCGCAACCTGATTTCTCGAATCAGAACCAACTTCTGCTCTTCTTCAAAACCATCATTTTGCATCCTAAACCCGATTTTGAGCTAAAAAACGCTTCATTTTTGAAGGAACCGATTGTCTTTTACAACAACCACTACCAATCTCCACAATTGTTGATTTTTTCTCCTCCTCCCGAGTCAATTACTCTTTCTTAACATCTTACTTCTCTACTTATGGTAGAGACAAAACATTCTTATAGAGTAGTTTAATCACAACAATTGATAATGAAAAAATTGATTTTAACAGCGCTAATGGGCGTGCTGTGCATAATTTCTTTTGCCCAAACCATAACCATTAAAGATGCAGAAACCCAAGAACCTTTAGAATGGGCAACCTTGAGCAGTGAAAAGCCGAGAGTTTTCACCACCACTAACGCAAAAGGGATGGCTGATATCTCAAAATTCAAAGGTTCTGAATTGATAGAAATTCGATCGTTAGGGTATAAAACGTTACGGTTTACGTATGCTCAACTAGAAGCAAAATCGTTTCTGTTGTACATGGAAACCACCAACCTTAACCTAGACGAAGTAGTAGTTTCTGCTACTCGATGGAAACAAAGCAGCCGAAATGTGCCAGCCAAAATCACTTCGATAACGCGCAAAGAAGCTGCCTTGCAAAATCCGCAAACGGCTGCCGACTTGCTTACCGTTTCAGACGAAGTGTATGTTCAAAAGAGCCAACAAGGTGGCGGTAGCCCCATGATTAGAGGTTTTTCTACCAATCGACTGCTCTACAGCATTGATGGCGTTAGAATGAACACCGCCATTTTTCGAGGTGGCAACTTACAAAACGTAATTTCTCTCGATCCTTTTGCCATTGAAAACACAGAAGTACTCTTTGGGCCAGGTTCTGTTATCTATGGTAGCGATGCTATTGGGGGTGTAATGAGTTTTCAAACGCTAGTTCCAGAGTTATCGCTAGACGACAAACCACTCATTACCGGAAGCGCTGTAACGCGCTATTCTTCGGCCAATAACGAAAGAACTGCTCACTTCGATGTGAATCTAGGTTTTAAGAAATGGGCATTGGTAACTAGTCTTTCTTCTAATCAATTTGACGATTTAAGACAAGGAAGCAATGGACCAGACGATTACCTAAAAGGATATTACGTTCAACGAATAGATTCTGTTGACAAAGTAATTCAGCAAGACGATGAATTGATACAGCGCCCTTCGGCATATTCTCAAATCAACTTTATGCAAAAGGTGCGTTTTCAACCAAACGATAAGTGGGATTTCCAATACGGATTTCACCTTTCAGAAACATCGCCTTATGGCCGTTACGACCGTCATAATCGCGTAAGAAACGGAACCGCTCGCTATGCAGAGTGGAGTTACGGACCTCAAAAATGGATGATGAATCATTTGAACGTGGTTCATACCGGTAACAACAAACTATACGATCAAATGACGCTTCGGATAGCCCAGCAATCTTTCGAAGAAAGTAGAATCGATCGTAGTTTAAACAAAGACGACAGAAGCACCAATACCGAAGAAGTGGAAGCTTACTCTGCCAACATCGATTTTAATAAAGGCTTAGGCGAAAAGCACACTCTATTTTACGGTGCCGAATTTGTTTTTAACGAGGTAACCTCTTTTGGTGAAATTGAAGATATCACCACAGGAGCGGTTACAGCAGGTCCATCACGTTATCCAAATTCTGACTGGACGTCTATGGCAATTTATATCAACGAAGAGTATAAAATTACTCCAAAAACATCGGTTCAAGCAGGAGCGCGCTACAACCATTTCTTGCTGAACGCAACGTTTAATAACCAATTCTACAATTTCCCTTTCGAAAAAGCAGAATTAAACAACGGTGCCGTTACCGGAAGTTTCGGTGTGGTTCATCGCCCAACCGACAAATGGGTACTGAGCTTAAATGTAGGAACCGCTTTTCGTTCTCCCAATGTTGACGACATCGGAAAAGTATTCGATTCTGAACCGGGGTCAGTGGTGGTTCCTAACCCCGATCTAGAAGCAGAATATGCCTATAATGTAGACGTTGGTGTGGCCAAAGTTTTTGGCGATTTCTTAAAATTAGATCTAACTGGTTATTACACCATTCTAGAAAATGCATTAGTAAGAAGAGATTACCAATTAAACGGACTTGACAGCATTGTTTACGATGGACAATTAAGTCAAGTTCAAGCACTGCAAAACGCAGCTGTTGCCAATGTTTATGGTATTCAAGCGGGTATTGAAATTAAGCTACCCCAAGGTTTCACGCTTTCTTCTAACTACAATTACCAAGTTGGTGAAGAAGAACTAGACAATGGCGAAACCAGTGCTTCTCGCCATGCGGCTCCTGGTTTTGGGTCTACGCGCTTTACTTACAATGCCAATAAACTAATGATTCAATTTTACAGCTTATACCAAGCTGAACGTTCACACGAAGATTTAGCAGAAAGCGAAAAAGGGAAAAGCGAAATCTACGCTGCAGACAGCGATGGAAATACGTATTCACCTAGTTGGTATACGCTCAACGTAAAAGGGATGTATCAATTTACCGAACACTTTACCGTAAGTGCTGGTTTAGAAAACATCACCGACCAACGATACCGAACGTACAGTTCAGGTATATCCGCTCCCGGTAGAAATTTCATTATTTCATTACGAGCAGATTTTTAACTAAAACTCCAAAACGGTTCCTTCAGAAATGTAGGAACCGTTTTTTTATCTAAAAACATCACTTGTTAACCTTTATTTAATCTGAAAAACGAGTTGCGATAATCCTATTATAAAACCTTTGGACTCTGCATGGAAAACATTTATTTATTCTTTGTTGTAGTCTTATTCGTACTCGCCATAACCGACTTGGTTGTGGGTGTTAGCAACGATGCTGTTAATTTTCTCAACTCTGCAATTGGCTCAAAAGTAGCACCTAAGAAAATAATATTTCTGGTCGCCTCGATTGGAATTTTTGTAGGAGCCACTTTCTCAAGTGGAATGATGGAAATTGCCCGAAAAGGAATTTTCAATCCAGAATTTTTCTATTTCTCAGACATCATGGTCATTTTCTTGGCCGTAATGATTACCGATATTATTCTTCTCGATTTGTTTAATACCCTCGGGATGCCAACTTCCACAACGGTTTCTATCGTTTTCGAATTGCTCGGAGCCGCTGTAATTGTTAGCATTCTTAAACTTATTGAGCAAGAAGAGAGCATTGCACTTTTGGGCGATTACATCAATACAGACAAAGCTTTAGCCATTATTTCGGGCATTGTGCTTTCTGTGGTAATTGCATTTTCGGTAGGAGCCATTGTTCAATACATTTCGAGAGTACTTTTTAGCTTTAACTACCACCCGAGATTAAAATTTATAGGCTCTATCTGGACCGGATTCGCACTCACAGGATTATCGTATTTCTTAATTTTCAAAGGCTTAAAAGGCGCATCTTTTGTGTCTGAAGACTTTTTAAGTTGGGTTCAAGAAAACACTCTACTACTCATTGGTGGTTCTTTTGTTTTCTGGACAATTTTAATGCAACTAATTGTTAGCCTTACCAATTGGAATATTTTACGATTTGTCGTTTTATTCGGAACTTTTGCCTTAGCCATGGCTTTTGCCGGTAACGACTTAGTCAACTTTATTGGTGTACCCATTGCTGGTTTTGAATCATTTATGAGCTGGAGAGGTAGCGGCCAAAGTCCAAACGAGTTTAGCATGGCCTTTTTAAGTGAGCCCGTTAAAACCGATACATTGCTACTGGTTATTGCCGGAATTATCATGATTGTTACCCTGCTTTTCTCTAAAAAAGCGCAAAGTGTTACCGAAACAGAAGTTAATCTAGGCAGACAGTCAGATGGCGCAGAACGTTTCTCTCCCAATGCGGGATCTCGCTTTTTGGTCTCTATGGCTTTGCAAGTAGGCAATGTGGTTGAAAAGGTAATTCCATCAAAATTCAAAGAATTCATTCAGTTGAGCTTTTCTCCGCGAAAAAGTTCAGAAAACGACCCGCCAGCATTCGATTTAGTAAGAGCCTCTGTGAATTTAACAATGGCGAGCGTGCTTATTTCATTTGCCACTTCGTTGAAACTACCACTATCAACTACTTATGTTTCGTTTATGGTAGCCATGGGAACCTCTCTCTCAGATAGAGCATGGGATAGAGAAAGTGCTGTTTTTAGAATTTCTGGTGTACTCAGCGTTATTGGAGGTTGGTTTATTACAGCCATGGTAGCCTTCTCTTTAGCAGGTTTGTTTGCCTTTTTCATTTTTAGATTCGACTTACCAGCTGTAATTATTCTTGTACTTGTTGCATTTGTCGCCATTTTTAGAAACTTTTTCTCTCACCGTAAAAAATCAAAAGAGAAAAATAAGGCCAAGCTTTTCCCGGTAGGTGAAAAGTTGAGTGATCGAGAAATTCTTTACGAACAACAACAATTAGCTATTCATACTTTTCAAAAACTTAACGAAGGGTACAAAAGAGCCCTCGATGGCTTAATTACCGAAAACAGAGCATTGCTCAGAAAAAGCGGTAAAGAAATTACAAGTCTTAAAAACGATTACCTCAACCTTCGCTTAAGTTCCCACTCTATTTTAAGTAATGCTCAATTTAGGTCTGAACAAAAAGGCGAGTTGCTCATCAATTTATTTGATGCCATGCAAGATGTTACACAGTCTTTAGAGTTTATTTCTAAAGAATCTACCAATCACGTTTTCAATAGTCACAAACAGTTACTTAACGAACAAACACAAGCCCTGCGCAAGCTCAAAGAATTGATGCATGAATATTTTACGCGCCTAGAAAAATCGATTCAAGACCCTAACGGAAAACACATTCAGTTAGACGAGCTAAAATGCACCATTAAAGATCTTAAAAAGCAACAAGTGGTTACTCTTAAACAAGAGCAAATTAGCCCTAAAAACCATAATTTATACCTGAGCATCTTACTCGAAACAGACGACTTAATTACTGATTCTTGTAGAATGTATAAAATCATAAAGCAATTTGAAGAAGAGTAAAACTTTTTCAGTTTTAGAGCACAAAAAAAGGGGAGAACATGGTTCTCCCCTTTTTTGATTCTTATTTCTCACTTTTTACAAAGAAGCAAGTTTCGCTTTTAACACTTCAATTTTCTGCTCAGTGTCTTCTTTCTTCTTTTGCTCAACGGCCACCACTTGCTCTGGTGCATTATTTACAAAGCGCTCATTAGAAAGTTTTTTCATTACACTTTTCAAAAAGCCTTCAGCGTATTCTATTTCAGTTTGCAGCTTTTCTTTTTCTGCTTCTATATCAATGGTTCCTTCTAAAGGAATAAAATATTCTTTGTTTTCAACCACAAAGCTGTATGCAGATTCGGGTGCTTCTGCCACTAATTCGAAACTTTCTAGGTTGCCTAATTTTGAAATCACTGAGTTAAACCCTGAAGTGAAAGCATCTGCCTTCAACGCCAACTTCAATACTTCTTTGTTAGCAATATTTTGTTGCTTTCTAAAGGTTCTTATTTCTGCAATTACCTTGGCTGCTACATCAAAATCTGCCAAAACATCTCGGTTCACAGCGCCAACTTTTGGCCATTCTGCCACTATTAAGCAATCGTCTTCTGTTCTTTCGTTTAATTGATGCCAAATTTCTTCGGTAATAAACGGCATAAACGGATGCAACAACTTCACGATGTTCTCGAAATGACCAATAACTTGGTTAAATGTTGTGCTATCGATGGGTTGTTGATAAGCCGGTTTTACCATTTCTAAGTACCACGAACAGAAGCTATCCCAAGTTAACTTGTAAGCTGCCATCAGCGCCTCACTCAGGCGGAATTTCGAAAACAAATCTTCAATTTCAACTACTGCAGCTTGAAAAGTTTCTGTAAACCATTCGTTGGCCTTTAATGCAGAATCTGGCTGGGCAATTTCGCTACTCACTTCCCACCCTTTTACCAAGCGCAGGGCATTCCAAATTTTATTCGAGAAATTTCTTCCTTGCTCGCAAAGAGATTCATCAAACGGCAAATCGTTACCTGCAGGAGAAGTTAACAGCATTCCAACACGAACGCCATCTGCCCCATGCTTATCGATTAAACCAATTGCGTCTGGTGAATTTCCAAGAGACTTCGACATTTTACGGCCCTTCTTGTCTCTTACAATTCCGGTTAAGTAAACAGTATCGAACGGACGTTCATTGCGGTATTCGTAACCAACAATAATCATTCTTGCTACCCAGAAAAAGAGAATCTCAGGAGCGGTAACCAACACATTACTAGGAAAATAATAATTTACCTCTTCGTTGTTGGGCTGGTTAATTCCATCGAAAACACTTATTGGCCACAACCAACTTGAAAACCATGTATCTAACGCATCTTCATCTTGGTGTAAATCAGTTATTTGCATATCGGTACGACCCGATTTCTGCTTCGCTTTTGAAAGTGCTTCTTCTTCGTTGAGCGCCACTACGAAGTCGTTTTCACCATCACCGTAGAACCAAGCAGGAATTCGATGCCCCCAGTACAATTGACGAGAAATACACCAATCGCGAACGTTCTCCATCCAATGTCGATAGGTGTTTTTAAACTTTTCAGGAACCAACTGAACCACATCGTCCATTACGGCTTTTAATGCAGGCTCTGAAAGTTCTTTCATCGATAAAAACCATTGTTGCGAAAGTTTAGGTTCAATTACCGCACCTGTACGTTCACTGGTTCCTACCGTGGTATTATAATTCTCCGTTTTTATTAAAACACCTAATTCTTCTAGCTCTTTGGCGATATTCTTACGCGCCTCAAAACGATCTTGCCCTTCGTAATGCAGCCCTTTTTCGTTGAGCGTTCCGTTATCGTTTAAGATATCGATGATTTCGAGATTGTGTCGGTCACCAATTTCTTTATCGTTTACATCGTGTGCTGGTGTAATTTTTAAGCAACCTGTACCAAATTCTACATCAACGTAATCGTCTTCAATTATCGGAATTACGCGATTGGCCAACGGAACAATAACTTTTTTGTCTTTTAGGTGAGAAAAACGCTCATCAGATGGGTTTATACAAATAGCGGTATCACCCAAGATAGTTTCTGGGCGCGTGGTAGCAATGGTTACTTTTTCGTCTGAACCTTCTACTTGATAAGTTAAGTAGTAGAGTTTCGACTGAACATCTTTATGGATTACTTCTTCGTCTGAAACGGTTGTTTTAGCCTCAGGATCCCAGTTTACCATGCGGTAACCGCGGTAAATTTTACCTTTTTCGTAAAGGTCTACAAATACACGGATTACGCTTTCGTAACGTTTTTCATCCATGGTAAACACTTCGCGATCCCAATCACACGAGGCACCTAACCTTCTTAATTGCTGAAAAATGATACCACCGTGTTTTTCGGTCCATTGCCAAGCGTGATTCATGAATTCTTCACGTGAAATATCTGCTTTGGCAATGCCTTCAGACTTCAGCTTAGCTACTACTTTGGCCTCGGTAGCAATAGAAGCATGATCGGTTCCAGGAACCCACAACGCGTTTTTGCCTTCCATTCGAGCTTTGCGAATCAACACATCTTGAATGGTATTGTTAAGCATGTGCCCCATGTGCAAGACACCCGTTACGTTTGGTGGCGGTATAAGAATGGTAAATGGCTCTCTCTCGTCTGGTTTAGATTTAAAATATCCTTTTTTCTCCCAGTATTGATACCAACGTTCTTCCGCTTCGGCTGCCTTAAAGGCACTTGCTATTTCAGTCATAAGTTCCCTTGAATTTTACAAGTTGCAAACTTACTGAAATGGGAAAAACGGGTTATTTTCCGAACGGATTTTTTTCGAAAGCATCGAAGAAATAAGCCAAAACAATTAGGGCGATGATGATAAAAAATGCAAGTCGTACTAAATTCTTGTTCATGACTGCGGTTATTTACTGATTGAATGCATTGCGGCTAAAATCAACGGTAAGTTGATTTCCTTCAGCTGAAACCGTCTGTCTTTTCTTTTTTCCTGATTTAATACGGGTTACCATTAAGGCAGCAATTTCTACTGAATTATCTAACTCGATTTTGGTGGTTCCAGAAGGATCCGCTTTTTGTTTCCCTAGAAGTTTATCAATTCCTTCGGATCCTACCGAGTGAAACTCATAAACCACAGAATCTGAACCCTCTGCTTTATCGAAAATACTCACGGTTATGTAAGTATTGCTTAAATCTACGTTCTCTTTACTTTTAGCACTACCTTTGAGATTAAGGGTAAACGCTATTACAGCTATCAACACTATAACAAAGGTTCCTAACCTAGCTAAGTTCTTAATCATACCTTTTCTACTGCAAAAAAAGCTCCACATTAGCACGCTGCTATATTTCAACCTGTTGCAGATTGAAAAACTCCTAAATCCCTCCCAAAATGGAACTACTTTTTTTCTTTTGGCAACAAAAAAAAGGGGTGTTAACGGTGTGTTAATTGCATTTATACTTCTATTTTGTTCGCTACATTTGACATTCACAAATATTAAAGCTATCGCTATGAAAAAACTATTTATGGGTCTGTTTTTCGTTTTAGGCTTTGTTGCCTTTACGAATGCGCAAGAAGCTTCGGCTCTTGGACCAGAAATTGAATTCGAAAAAGAGGTGCACGATTTCGGCAACATGAAACAATATGGTGATGCCACTACTGAATTCGTATTTAAAAACACAGGCAACCAACCATTAATAATCTCTAATGCTAGAGGTTCTTGTGGGTGTACGGTTCCTAGCTGGCCAAAAGAGCCTATTTTACCAGGTAAAACAGGGGTAATTAAGGTTCAGTACGATTCGAAAAGAATTGGTGCCATCAATAAATCGGTTACCATTTCTTCAAATGCTAAGAATAACCCAACAAAAGTTATTCGTATTAAAGGGAATATCGAAGCTGCTCCGAAAGAAGAGACTATGCCTGTAAACAAAACTTCAGGTGCTCCGGTATCTAAGTAATTAGTATTTACTTTTATTAGGGAAACCGCTCTCCATTTGGAGGGCGGTTTTTTATTTTATAATGACCCGATGTGCTATTTTCGCACCACATCAAAAACAGCAACATGCCAACTATATCAGAAAAAAGTAGATTAATGCCGGCTTCTCCTATTCGCAAGCTGGTTCCGTTTGCTGAACTTGCCAAAAAACAAGGGAAGCATGTTTTTCATTTGAATATTGGACAACCCGACATTGCTTCTCCAGACGAAGCGCTGAATGCAGTTAAAAACATACAACTTAACGTAATTGAATACAGCCACTCTGCTGGTTTCGAATCGTACAGAAAAGGACTTTCAGAATATTACGCTAAGCACAACATTGGCGTAACCAGTGATGAGATTATTGTTACCACGGGTGGTTCAGAAGCGTTACTTTTCGGTTTTATCTCTTGCTTTAACCCTGGAGACGAAGTGATTATTCCCGAGCCATTTTACGCTAACTACAACAGCTTTGCTGTAGCTGCTGGTGTAAAAGTAGTTCCCGTAAGAGCTTCTATAGAAGACGGTTTCGCGCTCCCACCGGTAGAAAATTTTGAAAAAGCCATTTCTGACAAAACCAAAGGGATTTTAATCTGTAACCCAGGAAACCCAACTGGTTACTTGTATACAGAAGAAGAGCTGAATACCATCAGAGATATTGTTAAGAATCACGACTTGTTTCTTTTTGCTGATGAAGTGTACAGAGAATTTACATACGATGGCAAAAAGCACATCTCTATTTTAGAATTAGAAGGCATAGAGCAAAACGCCATTTTGGTAGATTCTGTTTCTAAACGTTACAGCATGTGCGGAGCTAGAATTGGAGCTTTGGTTACCCACAATAAAGATGTGTTAGCAGGCGCAATGAAAATGGCTCAAGCTAGATTAAGCCCTCCTACTTTGGCTCAAATTGCTTCTGAAGGCGCATTAGCTACTCCTGATTCTTACTTTGAAGAAGTAAACGAAGAGTACGTAAAGCGAAGAGATCTTTTGGTAAATGGGTTGAATGCCATTGAAGGCGTTCGTTGTCCTAAGCCTTCTGGCGCTTTCTACTGTGTTGCTGAATTACCAGTAGAAGATGCAGAAGATTTTTGCCAGTGGATGTTAGAATCTTTCGATTATAATGGAAATACGGTAATGATGGCTCCCGCTTCTGGATTCTATAGCGAGCCCACTATTGGTAGAAATCAAGTCCGCATTGCTTATGTGCTTGAGTTAGATTCTTTGAAAAAAGCGCTAGAATGCTTGGCTGAAGGATTGAAAAAATACAATTCAAAGTAAAAGACAACCTTTTTGTCTTTGAAACGTCTTAAATAAAGGTCAAAGTAGGTTAAATCATATTTCCTTGCTCTATATACGGTTTTTAGCTGCCTACTTTGACCTTTCTTTTTTCTTAAAACAATGGATATTTATAATCAACAGGTCTTTCAAAAGGCAAATGCTCATCGGTGAGTTGAGTAACCAATTCACCAATTACCTTTAATATTAATTCGGTTTCAGATTCTGCAATTTTCTTTTCGTCTACTGTTACCGGAATCACCCCTTCTGCTAAGTTTCCGAGACTCACAATGGCTGCATCAATTTCACCTTCTGGGGCCAATGTAGGAGCACACAACCATTGATACATGAGCAATTGCACAATTTTTCCAGCCTTACCATTCATTAAACTTTCTTCGTTAGTGAGCCGAAGTTGATTGGCTTTCACAATTCCACTTTTGTAATCGATTACTGTTACTCGTTTCCCAGCTTGCTCAACACGGTCTACTTTCCCTTTAAATTTTATGATTCTACCGTTGATTTCTAATTCTTTAGTGTAATTTTTCTCTAAAGCAAGCAAAACAATGGGTTTTCCTGCTTTTTGTGCAGCTGCAACTCGCTTGGCGTCTTCTTCAAAAAAGCGTTCTAAAAACAATCTACTCACTTGGTAGCTCAACCAAATCTCACCCGACTTATACGCTTCTGAATAAAATTCTAAATACTCATTTTCGAGCATTTGCAACGCCTCAGGAAGTTTTGCCTTAATCTTTTCTGCACTCAACGGAGTTTCTACAAAAGGAATATAAATCTTCTCAAGCACATCGTGAAGAATACTACCAAAACGGCTATCTTCTACCTCCTCTTCAACTTTATCGTCATCGTGAATTTGCACAATGTATTGATAATAGAAATCGAGCGGAGAGTTAAAATACAAGTTCAAACTACTGGGTGAAACACCTCTTTCGAAAAACTTAAAAATAGATTGCATAACAGCGTCATCTTTTTCAATTTTCGTTTGAGTGTCTACTGTGGTAGGAACCGGAATTTGCAGTTTTGTTTCTTCAATTACCGTATCAGGATGATAATTGGGCAATTCGTCTTTCAACTGCAAAATAAAACGACTCATTTCACCTTTCGAAAAACCATCTTGATCTACACTGTAAAGCAAATTTACCTCTTTGGCTCGTTGTATTAAACGATAGAAATAATAGGCAAAAATGGCGTCTTTCTCTTTGTGGGTAGGCAGTTGAAAAGCTATGCGAACATCGAAAGGTATAAATGACGACCCTTTTTTGCCTTTTGGCAAAATACCCTCGTTTAAAGACAACACCGTAATTTGATCAAAATCAAGCAATCGAGTTTCTAGCATACCCATTACTTGTAAACCTCCCAGCGGATCACCGGTAAAAGCAATGGTCTCTTTCGATAAAACTTGCACCACTAACTGGCGCATAGAATGAATATCGAGTTCTAACTGATAATGCTGTAAAATCTGATCGAGCTGATCTAACTCACCATTAATCAATTGCAAATATTCTAGTATAATTTGCTGTTCGGTATCTTGTGGTTTCTCTTGCCATTCTCTTTCTAAAAACACTAGCCAATACTGCGTTTTGGTGAGCATTTCTCGAGAAGTAGCTTCATTAAACTGAAAGCACACTTTTAAAGCACTACTCAATCCGCTGGCTTGCTCCACTTGTCGATTCCACCACTTTTGAGAGATAAAAATTCGATTTTCAGACTTTACCTTTTTTAAAATCGACTGCACAAATTCTTGAGCGCCATCTATTTGATGAATAATGGGCTCGCTCAGCCAATGCTCTACATTTTTATAATAGAAAACATCGGTAGAGCCTTTCATTTTAACGGCATTCCAATAAACAGAAATCAACGCTTCTACAAAACCAAAAACGGGTGATAGTTTTAAAGGAAAGCCTAATGTTGCATTAATTTTCTTCTCTTTTTCTGGGAGATTATTCAGCACAGGAATCAACAACTCTTCACTCGCCAGCACAATGCCTTTACTTATACTTTCAGTTACTTCATTAGAAGGCAATAATTGTTGTAACGCATTGGCTTGAGAAAGCTCGTTGGGCGTTTCTACAATTTTAATTTTTTTCGATTCTTTAAAACCCTTAGAAACAAAACACTGACCAGGCCACTTCGATTGATACTGGCGAATAAACCAACCTGCCTCTTGCTCGGGTTGACTTAAATAATAATCATCGGCATCCCAGTAAACTTCGACTAAATTTTTATCGTTAAAAAAGTTCAGCCACTCTACTTCTGCCTTGTTCAGCGCATTAAAGCCTGCAAAAACAACTTTTCCATCTTTTTCAAGAATTTGATGCTGATTTTGCTCAAAAAGAGTTTCTTGATTTTCTGACAAAAAGCGGTACATCAAACCTGAATAACCCAACTTCTGATCGAGTAATTGTTGCTTAAGCTGTTCGTAATACAACCCCATCTTCTCCCAAAACTGAACGTATTCTCGCTGAACTTCAGAAGGTTCAGATCCGTCAATATTCCAAGCTTCTAGCGCTCTAATATCTTTTAAATGGTTAAACAGCTTATCGGTAGGAACCAAATACGCATCTAATTCGCTAAAATCGGACAACATGGTAGGCCCCCATTTTAAAAATTGATCGAAAGATTCGGCTCGTGTTCCTTCTACAGCTCTATACGCCAAATAAAACTCGATGGCTGCTGCTATGCCACTGATAGATTTTAATTGAGTAAACTGAGCGAGAAATTCTTCAATGGAATAGATTTTTGGCAAAACCATTACTTTCTCACTGCTTTGTAAGATGTAATTCTTAAAAAACAACGCGGCCCTTCTACTCGGAAAAACCAATGTTAAATTCTGAAAATTATCGAGGTGTTTTTCTCTAAGATGTTGCTGTAGTTGGTCTAGAAATGCGCTCATTCAATTTACTTAAATCCGTTCTTTACGAATCTAATGAATTCGCGAAATGTGGCTTTATCTGTAAACACTTTAACCGACTCTCTCATCAAATTACTTTTCTCTTCTTCTGCTGCTGGTTCTATCTGTGTCGCGTCATCTTCGGTTTCGGTTTGAGTAGTAGGCTGGCTCAATTCTCCAAAGTTCAACCCTAATTTATCGGCCAGTTCGTCTGCCTTTTTAAAATGATTTTTAGCTACTGTTTGTCTTCCTTGCTTCTCTTCTAATAAACCAAGATTGTTGAACGCAATGGCATCATCTGGGTCTATTTCAATGGTTTTTCGGTAGTCGGCTATGGCTCCTTCTATATCACCACAAGCATCTTTAATGTACGCTCTGCTCGAATACCGATACGCATTTTTCGGATCTAGCTTTTGCGCTTTATTCATGTCCATTAAAGACAAGTTTAGTTTTTTCAAATGAAAATAGGCCACTGCTCTATCGCTGTAAATGTCAGCATTTTGAGGCTGTAATTCTATCGCTAAATTGTACTTATCTACAGCTGCGGCATAATTTCTTTGCTTTGCTTTTTCTTGCCCTTCGATGTAATGCTTGTTTAGCGTCTCCATTTCTTGTGTATATCTTCTAACTTTGTTGCTACTAGTGTAAATACCATGGCGAATCAAGATTCTTTTCCACAGTTTAGAAAGTATAGCAACAACAAGTCGTTTTTCAAAATTGTTTCTGAACGCGAATTTATTGAACATAAGATTCTTGGTCGCTATTACGAGCAAATTCACATAAAAGCTCAACAATACCCCGAAATGGTGTTGATACAAGATTTACTTCAACTCGAAAACGAACACATTTTACTCTCTACAGAAGAAGAATACGAGCGGGTAAAAACTTCTCACGAACCATTTAATTTTTAAATCAGGTGCCGTTTTTCGTGCTTTTTTAACACAAAATTCAGCTTTTGACTCTTTTTTTAAATTTTTTGGAGCTATAGCTATGCTCAGCACTTTCTACAGCTGGTTTTGTAAACATTGCCTTGTTAAAAGATTTAGGTTGCAAGTATCTTTGGTTGTAACACCAAAACATAATTCTTTTCAGAGAAGAGAATTGACACTATACTTAAACTACTTTATTTTTAATATTAGCTCACCATGAAAAGTTCAACAAAATTTACTTCGGTTTGGCTGCTATTCGCTTTAACTACCGCTTTATCTCTATTTTTCAACTACTTAAACGCTCAAGAAATTGAAGCATCAAAACCCATGTTTATCAAAATATTTCAACAAAAAGAGCAATTCTTATTGGTGGATGGAGTAGTAAAATTGGATCGAAAAACAGAATTAGAAAATGCTACTGTTTACTTAACCTCTCATAACGAAGTACTTAAAAAAGTAGCCACCACTAAAAAAGGTCGTTATAAATTTTTACTGAAGAAAAACAAAGAATACAAAATTATTATTTGCAAAGAAGGATTTGAACCAAAGACTATTCTTTTCAACACCAACATGCCTTCCCAATCACCCAAATTTAATAAGTACCTAATGGCGGTGTATTTAGAACCAAACAACGTTCCGCTAGACAACCATATAAACGCTTTTGTAAACCCTGAAAATGCCCAGCCGATGGCGAGAGTATCTTACAACCCTTTTGCTTACCGTTATCAAGCGGTAGGAACACAGTTTTCTCTTCGTTAAGTAACTCGCCATTCCCCCTTCTTAACACCTTACTTTACTAGAAGTATAAACTCCATTCAAATTTGAATGGAGTTTATTTGTTTTTAAGCATCTCTACATGAGGAATTCCATCTTCTAAATACTTCTTCTTAGTTGCCTCGAAACCGAGTGAAGTATAAAAATCTAACAGGTATTCTTGAGCTGAAATACGAATGGTTCCTACCGAAAAAGTAGCTTTACAAAGCTGCATAGAAGAACGCATTATTCTTCTGCCTAAATTTTGTTTTCTGTAGGCTGTATTTACCAAAACTCTGCCAATTGATGGCTCTTTATAAGAAACACCTGGGGCGCAAATGCGCACGTATGCCGCAATTTCACCCGAATCGGTTTCTAACCAATGATGCAACGAGTTTTGATCTTTCCCATCACATTCTTGGTACGGGCAATCTTGTTCGACCACAAATACCTCGGTTCTAATTTTTAAGATAGAGTACAACTCATCTGTTGTAAGCTCTGAAAACGATTTGGTTATTTCTCTCATAACATTTTATGAACAACACAGCGAATTTGGGGTTTTCTATTAAAACGGATTTCATGAAAATTCACCGACTCGAAAAAACGCAAATATTACCCATATCGCTTGAACAGGCGTGGCAATTTTTCTCTACCCCGCTTAACCTCAACGAAATTACGCCAGAAGACATGAGCTTCGAAATACTTTCTAATCTCGAAGGGCAACAGATGTATCAAGGCATGATTATCAATTACATTGTACGACCCGTGGCCAACATTCCGATGCGATGGACTACCGAAATAAAACACGTACAAGATCACGCTTATTTTGTAGACGAACAGCGTTTTGGACCGTATGCATTTTGGCATCACAAACACTTTTTTGAAGAGCATCCTGAAGGCGTAAAAATGACCGATATTGTAGATTACGGTTTACCTTTTGGCTTTTTAGGCTCTATTGCTCATGCCGTTTTTGTTAAGCGTAAGCTTGAGTCTATTTTTGAGTATAGGTACAACAAACTTTCCGTGTTTTTTTCAAACAAATAGTCTCTTCACAATACAGAACTAAGATTTCACCACTATTTAATTTTTATTGTTAAATTTAAGCGCAAATAAAGTTTTTCCTCTTATCGGAAGAGTCCACTGCTGTAAACCGAAGAAAGTGTTTTATGTAGAATAGGCACTAGAAAAAATTAACATTTATGTTAATCTAAATAGGATAAATTACTGAGTATAGGTGGCGTATATAAAGAGGAGATAAATATCAGATATCTTTAATTAAACTACTAATGGCCCAACTTAAAATTTACCGACCAAAGGAATGGAATTCAAAATTGAGATCTTTTGAAATCATCATTGATGGTGAAAAAGTGTCTGAAATAAATGCTGGAGAGCAACTATCACTAGATGTTTCCCCTGGTCAACACACTCTCAACCTAAAAATTGATTTTGTAAAAAGTAAAGATTTACCTTTTGAGGTAAACAGCACTGATCAAGATCTAAATTTCACCGTGCACACACGGTACTTTAATAATAAGTGGTTCAAATTAAGTCTATTCACAAATCCAATCAGCATGGTTGCGATATGGTTTGGATATTATTTCATTGCAGGATTATTTGCCATTCCAATGCTGATCGTTGTGTTTGAATGGTTGTACAATAAATTAAGCTCTAAAAGCAACTTCTTTGTTATTAATAAATCAAAACTATCGATCAATTAAGAAAACAGAGTATTGATTAATCATAATCTTATCTTAAAAAGAAAAAGCCCTGCATAGTTGCAGAGCTTTTTTTTTATTCCTTCTATTGAGAAAATTCTTAATAGTAATGTAGTCTTCTCACTTTTGCTACATATTTCGCCAAGCGAATTACTTGTTTAGTATAACCAAACTCGTTATCGTACCAAGTGTAAAGAACAACATTTTTATTATCGTTGTGAATCAAGGTAGCTTCGCTATCGAAAACAGAACAACAAGTATTTCCGATAATATCGTTAGAAACCAACTCAGGATCTACAGAGTAGAAAATTTGGTTTACTAAATCACCTTGAAGTGCCGCATCTCTTACCATTGCGTTGATTTCTTCAACAGAAGTTTCTTTAGAAACGGTAAGGTTCATAATAGCCAAAGATCCGTTAGGGGTAGGAACACGAACAGCATTTGCAGTAAGTTTACCCGTTAAATCTGGGATTACTTTCGCTACCGCTTTACCAGCACCGGTAGATGTAATTACCATGTTGATAGCTGCTGAACGACCTCTACGTGGCTTCTTGTGCATGTTATCTAAAAGGTTCTGATCGTTGGTGTACGCGTGTACGGTTTCGATGTGACCTTTTTCGATTCCTAATTTGTCTTCTACCACTTTAAGAACGGGAGAAATAGCGTTAGTTGTACAAGACGCTGCTGAGAAAATATTCTCGTTTTCTAGATCTAAATCTTTGTGGTTAATTCCGTAAACAATGTTTGGAATTTCAGAACCTGGAGCAGTAAGAATTACTTTAGAAATTCCTTTTGCTTTTAGGTGAATGCTTAGTGCTTCGCGGTTAGTGAATGCCCCAGTGTTATCAATTAAGATAGCGTTATCGATTCCGTAAGCAGTATAATCAATTGCTCCTGGATCTTTAGCGCCAATCATTTTAACA
The DNA here is from genome assembly GCA_048267965.1 of Salibacteraceae bacterium. GTDB lineage: Bacteria > Bacteroidota > Bacteroidia > Flavobacteriales_G > Salibacteraceae. Next base: position 57,760 of record JBLWWK010000007.1, on the reverse strand, counting down.
CGTTGACCATTAATAACGAGTGTTTTATCTTCTAAATCTTCGTCAATGGTTCCTGCAAAATGCCCGTGAACAGAATCGTTTCTTAGTAAAGCCGCACGCTTAATAATTGTAGCATCATCGTCACTACGGGTAACAATTGCTCTTAAACGTAACTGCTGACCTTTACCAGCTTGTTTGATTAATTCTCTGGCAGCCAGTCTACCAATTCTACCAAACCCAAATAACACTACATCTCTTGGCTCAAGCTCGTCTGAAGAACCTTTTCTAAAGCTACCTACTTTAGACTGTAAAAACTCTGCTTTTGATGCAAAGTTGTTTTCTTCACTTGCCCACTCTGCAGTTAGCAACCCGATGTCTAACTTGGCTGGAGCAAGCTCCATTTTCAAGATTTCTGCTGCCATATCTGCTGTATCGGCAACATTTACTGGGCGCTTTACTACTTTCTCTGCATACTTGTGCAATTGAAGCACTTCTGAGATACTTGTATCTACTAAATGATTTCTGAATAACACAAGCTCAATAGACTTATCGTACAAGAGTTTCCCAACTGAGTTGATTAAATCTACTGCTGCTTTTTCTTTGCTATTCCAGTCTTCTAGCTGTTGACTGTAAGTTGTATTTTCAGCCATGATGTTTGTAAGTTTAGCTACTTAAATATGTTTGTTAAACGGCAAATATAGACTTTTTAAATAGGGCGGTATCTACAAAAAAAGGGCACCAAAATTTGGCACCCTTTTTCACCTTAAAACCCTCTGAACTATAAACCTAAACCGTAATATCCTTTTATACCATTAGGGTAAATACCTTCTATTAAAACTCCTCCTTCTCTATCTTTCAAGGCTTTAATGAGTTGATCGAAATTTTTAATCGGTTCTTTGTCTACATGTGTAACAATAAACCCTTCTCGAATTCCTGAACTTCTTAATTTACCACCTTTTAAATCGCTAATTTGAATTCCCCCTTCAATGTCGAGTTTTTTCAATTCGGCTTTCGTAAGTTCTTTAAAAGTGGCTCCTAAATCTGTGCTTAGTCTAGCCTCTCTTTTTTCAATTACTTCTGTGTTTCCGAAACGATTGGTTAACGTAACCGGAATCTCCACTTCTTCCCCATCGCGTAAAACGGTCACAACCACCTTATTTCCGGGTCTGAACCTTCCGATTTGCTCTTGTAGCTCAGGCACATTTTCTACCTCTACGTTGCCCACTTTTACAATTACATCTCCCTTTTCAATTCCTGCATCTTTAGCTGCCCCTTTATCTACTAAATCTGCTACATAAACACCCGAAAGGGTTGGCAATTCTTCTTCGGTTCTTAGCTCTTCGTTAATATTTCGAATGCTTACACCTATAAATGCACGCTGCACGGCACCAAACTCCAATAAATCGTCTACCACCTTACTTACTAAGTTTACCGGAACCGCAAAAGAATACCCAGTATAAGATCCCGTTTCAGATTTAATAGCTGTATTGATTCCTACCAATTTCCCTTGAGAATTCACGAGTGCCCCACCACTATTACCACGATTAACAGCAGCATCGGTTTGTATAAACGATTCTAATGGCGCCACACCTGAGTTCTGATCTTGCAGCAAACCAAGGTTCCTACCTTTAGCAGACACAATACCAGCGGTAACGGTAGAGGTTAAATTAAACGGATTACCTACTGCTAACACCCATTCTCCCAAACGTAATTCGTCTGAATTTCCGTAAGGAATAACCGGTAAAGCTTGGCCATCTACTTTCAGTAAAGCAATATCTGTAGAAGGATCCGTTCCCATCAATTCGGCAGTATATGTACGATTATCGTTTAAAGTCACTTCGATTTTTTCGGCTCCTTCGATTACGTGATTGTTGGTAACGATGTAGCCATCGTCAGATATAATTACACCACTTCCAAAACCAACTTGAGGTTTTCCTTTGATGGCTTCTCCTTTATCTCCGTAAAAGAAATAACGAAACGGATCTATCTGATAATATTCTTGTCCTTCTTTGGTACTTTTCACATGTACCACCGCATTTACACTTGCTTCTGCTGCGTTGGCCATATCAGGAGCCGCAAATGCTTCTGATGGCAAATAATTGGTAAGTTGTGCGTTGGCTGCATCGATGCGGTTATTGGTTTGGTTAACAGTAGCTGATAAAGCAGTTGCCTTATCTGCTTCAAAATAGGTGTAAACACCTACCGAAAGAAGACCTCCAAGAAGAGCTCCGATCGCTGTTGATACTATATTTTTCATCTTCATTTAAGTTTTAAGTTCACTGCGTAAATAAGACTCCAAAAGTGTTCCATTTGTTGTAGTTCTGCTGTTAAAATCTGTTAAGCAAAAAGCGCTACAAGTCAATACCAGCAAAGTATTCACGTTTTTAACAACCTTTTACAACTTGTCTTAAAAACCATTAACAAAACGGTAAATCTATTCACTGACAAAATGGAATTTTCTGCCATTTTTTCATTTCTGCAAAGAGAAAAGATGGGTTTCTTTACATTCGCAAAGCTGATCTCTTTATACATCGAATAGCATGCAACAGAAATTTTTCAAATACCAAGGCACCGGAAACGATTTTGTCTTAATCGACAACCGAGAAGAGAGTTTCCCTAGCTCGAAACACCATTTAATTGAAAAGCTTTGCGATAGACGTTTTGGCATTGGAGCCGATGGACTGATTTTATTGCAAAATCATGCAGAATTTGATTTTGAGATGGTTTATTTCAATTCTGACGGAAAACCCAGTTCTATGTGCGGGAATGGCGGCAGGTGCATCATTGCTTTTGCTCATTTCTTAGGCATAATTGGCAACAAGTGTAAATTCTTGGCCATTGATGGCGAACACCTAGGCAAAATAGACAAGGGCTCTGTTTCTCTTCAAATGATTGATGTTGCCAGCATAGAAAAAGTCTCAGACCACCAGTACTTTTTAGACACAGGCTCTCCGCATATTGTTGCGTTTTCTGAGCATCCTACACAAGAAATTGCTCTAATAGATGAAGCTCACAAAATTCGATACAACGAGCGTTTTGCTTCTGAAGGAACCAATGTCAACTTCGCTTGCAACCAACCTAATTTTATTGATGTTCGCACCTATGAAAGAGGTGTAGAAAATGAAACTTTCTCTTGCGGAACAGGAGTAACCGCTGTTGCATTAGCTGCTCATTTTAGCCAGCAACAATCTAATTCAACAATTTCAATAAAAACCAAAGGCGGTGAACTGGCCGTTTCTTTCGAAGAGGTAGAAAATGGTTCCTACCGAAATATTTGGCTTCATGGCCCTGCACAACATGTTTTTGAAGGAACCGTTTCTCTAGATTTCTAACACAAATGACAAAAAAGAAATCGACATCTTTTGCGAAAAAACTGATTATTTCGGTTTTCGCTATTCTGCTACTTGCCGCTGTGAGCGTTGGCTGGCACTATTATCAACTCATATTTGTAAAAGGCAACGTAACCATTGCTAACGGAAGCACCACCTACATTTATGTACCCACAGGTGCTACTTTCGAAGAGGTAAAACAAACGCTAAAAAGTCATCATTATTTACAAGACGAAGCGAGTTTTGAATGGGTAGCTGAACTCAAAAAATACACCCAAAACGTAAAAGCCGGAAAGTTTAAGATAACGGAAGGCATGACCAACAACCAATTGGTTAATTTACTTCGCCTTTCTGAAAACCAAACACCCGTAAAACTCACGTTTACCTCACAAACCAGCCTAACCGATTTAGCTTCTATCGTAGGTCGAAAATTAGAAGCTGACTCTGCCGATTTTGTAAAATTGGTTACTGCTCCATCTGCAGAATATCCGTTTAACGATACCACCTGGCTTGCTTATTTTATACCCAACACTTATGAGTTTTATTGGAATACTTCTGCCAGCCGTTTTATCGAAAGAATGCAACTTGAACATGAGAAGTTTTGGAGCCATTCTCGATTAGAAAAGGCCAAACAGATGAATTTATCGCCCGTTGAAGTGGTCACTCTAGCTTCTATTGTTCAGGCAGAAACACGCAAAAAAGACGAAATGCCAAAAGTGGCTGGTTTATACCTTAATCGTTTAAAGCGCAGAATGAAACTACAAGCGGATCCTACCGTGAAATTTGCCGTTGGCGACCCAACTCTACGCAGAATTTATTACAAACACTTAGAAGTAGAATCTCCGTATAACACGTATTTGCATGTTGGCTTGCCTCCTGGGCCCATCAGCATGCCCTCTACCACAGCTGTAGATGCGGTTTTAAATGCAGCAGACCACAATTACATTTACATGTGTGCTCGACCCGATTATTCTGGTTATCACAACTTTGCAGCTTCTCACAACCAGCATTTGGTAAACAAAAATAAATACACGGCCTTTTTACGAAGGGAAGGAATTCGTTAAGATTTTACTTATTCTGAAATTTGTAACCGACACCTCTCACCGAAAAGAAAAACGATGGGTTTTTAGGGTCTTTTTCGAAATATTTTCTAAAGGCCAGTATGTAATTATCAATGGTTCTGGTAGATGGATACACATCGTACCCCCAAACTGTTTCTAAAATATCTTCACGAGAAACCACTTCTCCATTGCGCTCAATCATCAATTTCAAAAGCATAATTTCTCGTTTCGAAACGCGCTTGGTGGTTCCTTCAAAAGTGGTAATCTCAAACGTTTTAAAATCTACCGAGTTGTTGCCAAACTCATAAAACTCAAGCGTAGCACTCGATTTTTCATCTGTAGCATTTCGTTTAATCAAGTTTTGCACTCTGAGCAAAAACTCCTCTAAATTAAACGGCTTGGTAAGGTAATCGTCACCGCCAATTTTCAGCCCTTGAATGCGATCTTGAGCAGCATTTTTAGCCGTTAAAAACAAGATGGGCACTTTTCCATTTTCTAATCGAATGGTTTGGCAAACCTTAAAACCATCGAGTTTGGGCAGCATAACATCTAACACAATTAAATCGTACCGGCCTTTTCTAAAAAGCTGAATGGCCTGCTCGCCATCGGTAGCAATGGTTAAATCGTAGTCCTCTAACTCTAAGTTTAATTTAAGCGCTTCTAAAATGCTTTCCTCGTCTTCTACCAACAAAATTCGTTGTGCCATGCCTCAAAAATAGTAAAGCGCTACAGATGGGTAACGCTGTTCGTTCTAGCTAAAAATAAAATCGTGTTCAACACCCGAAAAACCTACATTTGCTTTGTGAAATGGGTGGTTCATATTTTCTGTTTTTTGCTCTGTTCGGTAGGAACACAACTTGCGTTCTCTCAGAAATGTTTAACCAACGTTAAATCTTCTCATTCTCTTGAGCAACACCACCATTTACAAGAAAAACGGAAAGAGTTTCTTAAAAACTCGAACAACTATCTATCTCCGAAAAACACCAGTTATTCGATTTTAGACACTACTACTTATACCATTCCGGTGGTGGTTCACGTGCTTTACCGAACCGAAGAACAAAACATTTCTAGCGAACAAATCGTGAGTCAAATAGAAGTGCTTAACCGTGATTTTAGTCGCCAAAACACCGACACCAATTTAACGCCCGATCGGTTTAAAAACCTTGCCGCCAACGTTGGTTTTCAATTTTGTTTAGCGAAAGAAGACCCAAACGGTAATCCTACTTCCGGAATTACCCGCACCGAAACCCAAGAATTCGACATCGGCAACACTGAAAATTACTACCGAGAAAGCACTGGAGGAAAGAACATTTGGGATCCTACAAAATACCTCAACATCTACGTTTGCGAAATTGGCAACGATGTTTTGGGCTTTACTTATTTACCTGCTTCTGCCCTGCCAGATCGAGATGCAGTAGTGGTCGATTACAGAAACTTTGGGACTATCGGAACAGTGTTAGCCCCTTACAATAAAGGAAGAACCACCACGCACGAAGTTGGCCATTGGTTTAACCTTGAACATACTTGGGGAGCGTCTAGTGAATCTTGCTCAGAAGACGATGGCGTAAGTGATACGCCCCTCCAATTTACCTCTAACACCAACTGCCCAACAAACCCTGTGTACTCTTGCAGTAACCAACCGCTAGGCGGTGATATGTTTATGAATTTTATGGAGTACACCGTAGACCGCTGCCAAAACCTCTTTACCCAAGGCCAGCGGGCTAGAATGCGCGCGGCTCTTTTTCAATACCGAAGTGGTTTAATCATTTCTACCGCTTGTGGTAACGTTAACGAGCCAATTAGCGCAGAGGTTGTTTTCGATGCGTTCCCAAACCCTTCAGGAGATGAATTCACCTTGCGCATTCGCTTCCCCTTCGAGCAAACCGATGTAACTATTGGCATTTACTCGCCCGAAGGCAAACTGGTAAAAACTTGGAAATATTCATCTTTGCTTCGCGACAATGTTTCTGTTAGTGCTCGCGATTTAGGCAGCGGTGTTTTTATTGCACAATTAACCTACGGAGCCAACATTCGCACCTTTAAATTGGTTTCTATTTCTGATTTTTAATCTTCACCATGATCAATTCTGAAGAAATACTCAAATTGGTTCGTTCCGATTTAGATTTTGTTTGCTATCGACTTCCTAAAGAGAATACCGTTCACACCTACTTTACAAAAGAAGCGAAAACCATTTCTTTCGATCAATTAGGGAAGGAAAACGGTTTTGTGATTGCGCCTTTCGAAAACGATGGAAAATACAGCATTATCCCGTTCGAAAACGATGCTTCTTTACTCGAACAAGCAGATGGTTATTCTTTTAATCAACCCATAACCGCCACAAAAAAAGAAGACTATTTAGAGCAAGCCGAGCAGTTTATTAAAGCTATGGCAGAACAAAAACTGCAAAAAGCCATCTTAAGTAGAGTTTTAACGGTAGATATTGACCAAAAAACAGAACTAGCTTTTCTTTATCAAAAATTAACCGAGAAATACCCTAACGCCTTTGTTTACTGGTTTAAAACAAAAGCTTTAGGCATGTGGATGGGCGCTACACCTGAGCAGTTTCTCAACTCTGAAAGCAATTCTCTAAAAACGGTTTCGTTGGCAGGAACCCAACCTAACCAAGGTGAAATCTCTTGGTCTGAAAAAGAAATTCAAGAGCAGCAATATGTTTCAGACTACATTGCTAACTTATATCAATCTACCAGCATTGCTTATTCTTTTGAAGGGCCTAAAACCGTTTCTGCCGGCCCAGTGGCGCACCTAAAAACCTATTTTGAATCTACAGAAGCGGTTTCATCAGAAAAACTATCAGAATTTGCCTTGAAACTACACCCAACTCCTGCTGTTGGCGGTTTACCCAAGAAAGAGGCTGTAGAGTTAATCGAACAACACGAAAAACATCTACGCGAATGTTATTGTGGTTTTTTAGGGCCTGTACACCACCAAGAAGTAAACCTATTTGTGAATTTGCGATGTATGCAGATTTTTAAAGAACAACTAGCTTTGTACGTTGGTGGCGGCTTAACCAAAGATTCTGTGCCCGAACAAGAATGGCAAGAAACTGTTGAAAAAGCTAAAACCCTATTAGCGATTATTGACCCTTCGCAAAAAACGAATGAATGATTTCAGATAAACCCGGAGTTCAAGATTTACTCAGTCTTCTCAAGCAAAAAAACATTGTAAACATTGTTGTTTCTCCAGGTTCTCGAAATGCCCCACTCAGTATTTCGTTACAAGCCGATACCGATTTTAATTGCGTGGCGGTTATGGACGAAAGAGTAGCGGGTTTTATGGCTTTAGGCATGAGTCAAGCACTACAAAAACCTGTGGTTTTAGTCTGCACCTCGGGTTCTGCATTGCTTAACTATTATCCGGCAGTGGCAGAAGCTTTTTACCAAAACTTACCGCTAATTGTGGTTTCGGCAGATAGACCTGTAGAGCGAATAGATCAAGCAGACGGACAAACCATTCGACAAAACGGAGCCCTCGATTTACACTTGCGAAAGAGCGTTCAGTTATTGCAAAACCCAACAACCGAAGAGCACAATGGTTACAACCAACGGTTAATCAACGAGGCGCTAAATGCATCTATTTCGCCATTTTCAGGTCCTGTACATATAAATATTCCGCTAGAAGAACCTCTTTATCAGCAAATTGAAAGCACTAATCGCAAGGTAAAAAACATTCGACCTGCTGCTAGTGAAACGGTTTTATCGGCTACCGAATTAGCCGAACTTACCCACGAATGGAATTCTTCTCCTAAGCGTTTAATTTTAGTAGGATGCCTAGAAGCCAATGAGTTACTAAACCAACAACTGAGCGATTTAGCCGCTTCTGGCCAAGCTGTTGTAATGACAGAAACTACCTCTAACTTAAGCGATCAGCATTTTGTACCGTGCATTGATCGGGTAATCAACACTATTTCTACCGAAGAAAAAGAGCAACTACAACCCGATTTATTAATCACGGTAGGAACCGCCATCGTGTCTAAGAAAATAAAGGCTCTTTTGAGAAACATGAAAGCCAACTACCATTGGCACATTGCACCCCAAGAAAATCATCCAGATACGTATAATCAGCTTACAAGAACGCTTCAGTTAACGCCCGAAAAATTATTTGATCAACTAACACCTACCGTTCAACTTACTGACCCTTCGTTTTTCAATTATTGGAAACAAATCGATCTCGATAAAGAAGAAAAACACGATCAGTTTACTGAAACGGTAAACTGGTCTGATTTCGGAGTTTTTAAAGAATTGGCAAAACGGGTTCCTACCGATACAGAAATACAACTGGGTAACAGCTCACCTGTGCGTTATGCTCAACTTTTTAATTGGGACGAGAGTATTAGTTTTCACGCTAACCGCGGTACCAGCGGGATAGACGGCTGCACATCTACTGCTGTTGGACAAGCGTTGGTTAATAAAAAACTAACCTTGATGATTTCTGGTGATGTTTCGTTTTTTTACGATAGCAATGCTTTTTACCACAACCACGTGCCGAGCAATTTACGCGTGATTGTGATTAATAATGGTGGTGGCGGAATTTTTAGAATAATTCCGGGACCCAAAACATCTGATGCGCTAGAAGATTTTTTCGAAACTCACCACAACTTCGATATTAGCGGAATTGCTAAAGCTTTCCATATCGAATATTTGCGCGCTCAAAACGAAGAAGAATTTAGCAATGCGCTAGATATATTATTTTCGCCATCGACAAATCAACCAATGATTCTTGAAGTACAAACTCCGCGTTTCGATAACGCTGAAGTGCTTAATCAATATTTTAAAACCTTGAGTAATGACTAGCAGAAACTGGGAAATTATTAAAGAATTTGAAGACATCAGATTCGAATTTTATAACGGAATTGCCAAAATAACCATCTGTCGCCCGCATGTTTACAATGCGTTTAGACCCGAAACCAACATGGAAATGATTGAAGCCATGGACATTGCTCGTGAAAGGCAAGATGTTGGCGTTGTGGTTCTTACTGGAGAAGGCGATAAAGCATTTTGCTCTGGCGGAGACCAAAACGTAAAAGGCTCTGGTGGTTACATTGGAGACGATGGCGTACCTAGGTTAAACGTGTTAGACCTGCACAAGCGTATTCGTGAACTGCCTAAACCTGTAATTGCCATGGTAAATGGTTATGCCATTGGTGGCGGCCATGTTTTACACGTGGTTTGTGATTTAACAGTTGCTTCTGACAATGCCATTTTCGGGCAAACAGGGCCTAAAGTAGGTTCTTTCGATGCTGGCTTTGGATCTAGCTATTTAGCCCGACATGTAGGTCAGAAAAAAGCACGTGAAATCTGGTTCTTATGTCGCCAATATTCTGCTAAAGAAGCTGAAGAAATGGGCATGGTGAACAAAGTGGTTGCATTAGACCAATTGGAAAACGAAGTAGTAGATTGGTGCGAAACTATTATGGAACGTTCTCCATTAGCAATCCGCATGATTAAGCGAGGTTTAAATGCAGAATTAGACGGCCAACGCGGTTTAATGGAGTTTGCCGGTGATGCTACGTTAATGTATTACTTGATGGAAGAAGCTCAAGAAGGTAAAAACGCCTTTTTAGAAAAGAGAAAACCTGATTTTCAACGTTTTCCTAAGTTTCCGTAAATTTATCACCAGAAGAAATTTATTCGAAAACCGTTTTAGTTTTGTGCTAAAGCGGTTTTTTTTTATTGGTCTCACTTTCTGCTGATTAAATCGAACTCCCTTCATCTTTCTCGCAAAATCTACCCCAGAATCGCTAAAAAACTAAACATATCCAGCAAACCAATACGAGATATACCCCACCACTTCGTGAAGCAAACTATTCCAGCTATTGAGTGCTTTGCTAGAAGGAACCAATAGATGTTCTAAATCAAATTTTCGCGGACCCGATTTGCGATCTACCGAAAAGGGAATAAACTTCATGTTCTGCTTTTTATAAATCGCCATCGACCTGCGCATGTGCAAAGCAGACGTGATTAAAACAAAAGGCTGATTTTCTACTTTTTTCTCCTCTAAAATCTGTTGAGTATACAAAGCATTTTCGTAGGTATTTCTCGCCTCACGGTCTATCCACAAATCAGCAGAATCGAAGTGAATCTCAGATAAATACTTGGCTACATTATCTGCTTCTCTAAACTGATTATTAATAATTTTTGAAGAACCTCCAGAAATCAGTAATTTTTCTACAACATCTTGCTCATACAGCACATGTGCCATGATTAGTCGGTCTGCACTTCCGTGAAACTCTACTCTATCGAAGGTGGGATCGTACGTTGTAAAACCGCCCAAAATCACTCCCACTTTACATTTAGGTAAATCTGAAATGGGCACCGTTTGTATTTCCCAAGCACGGTTAAATTCATCTACCACAAAAGAATTGCTAAAAAAGTAAAGCACGCCAATAGCCCAAAACAATCGCTTATTGCGTTTTCTTGCGTTGTTTGTCCTAAAACTCCACAAAAACATTAAAAACACCCAAATTAACGGTTGAATTAAAAACGCAAGAATTTTAGATAGAATAAAAAACACGGTTCCTACAGCTAGAATTTAAAACAATATTAGTTCAAGAAAAACGATTGATTTCAGAATAAACCACTTTTGGTCGTAAATTCGTTGTCAATAGACTATTAAACTTTCTGCACATGTACAGCAAAAGAATAATCGCTGCCACCCTTTTCATGCTTTTTCAAGTAGGCCTTTATTCTCAAAATTGGGAGAAAATTTCGATCACTCTCCAAAACGATTTATCGGTAAATAAAAGAAACAACACTTGGTATAATTTAGTAATTGTAGGAACCAAAAAAGCCGACCTAGATAGCTTAAAGCAAGATTTTTACAATCGTAACTTACCCAACAGCCAGCGCGCAAAAATTGTAATTAACGAATTACAAGAAGCCGCAAAATCACAGCAAGCAATTTTAGAAAGCATTCAAGCACAGCCTTTTGAAGTTACTCAACAACTTTGGGTAGCCAACTTAATGCTTGTGAAAGCACCCAAGAAAACCATTTTTAAATTGGCAGAAAGTCCTTTAGTAGAACGCATTGAACTCGAAGAAGAAAATTTAGCCAGTTGGCATAAACCAGTAGCCGCTTCTTCGGCAAGAACTCAACGTGTAAATCAAGTTGAAGAAGGCATCGAAGCCATTGAAACGCGTTTTCTATGGAATTTAGGCTATACCGGCAAAGGCACCAAGGTGCTCAATTTTGACACGGGCATTTGGCCAGAACATCCTTCTTTCCGCAACAATTGGATGGGTAAAAGAGCACCTATCGATCAGGCTTGGTTTGGTTTCGACAAGAAAAGACCGGGCGATAAAACTAGCCATGGCACACACACTAACTCCACTTGTATGGGATTGGATCCTTCTACCAACGATACCATGGGAATTGCTTACAACGCTTACTTTTTAGCTACCGACCCCATTGTAGATAACACGGCAGATATTAAATCGTATGCCGAAATGGCGCTCGGCTACCAGTGGGCCATGAACCCCGATGGTGATGTTTCTACCACAGACGATATGCCCGATGTAATTAACAATTCTTGGGGTCGCGCTCACCAGTCTAGGTTCGATACTATTGTTTGCGATGGCTTTTTTGGCGATGTACTCGATGCGGTTGAATTAGCCGGAATTATCAGCATTCAAAGTGCCGGAAACGAAGGCCCCGGACCAGGAACTGTGGGTTCACCTGCTAACCGAAACTCGACCTTGGTGAATAATTTTAGTGTTGGAGCCGTAGATGGTAACAACCCCGCTTTTCCGATTGCTTCGTTTTCTTCACGCGGCCCTTCACAATGCGGTGATACTGGCTCTTTGTACATTAAACCAGAAGTAGTTGCGCCAGGTGTAAACGTGCTCGGTGCAGTGCGTAATCCAGACCTTTCTTACGGCTACGATTTTTACAGCGGAACATCTATGGCGGGGCCACATGCCGCAGGTTTATCACTTTTATTGCGCGAAGCTTTTCCACAAGCATCGGCCGAAGAAGTGAAAATGGCCATGTACCTTACCGCTGTTGATTTGGGCGTAACGGGCGAAGACAATACCTACGGGAATGGAATGATTAACGCAGAAGCGGCCTACAATTATCTAGCACAAAGTTACACGCCAGCCACACCTGCTACTAACAATTTCGACTTATCTATCGAGTGGTGCAATTTAGACGAGATTGACTTTACCTGTGATCAGTCTTTTGAAATGAAATTAGTGGTAAAAGCCAACCCCAACTTCACCAACTGGGGCGCAGTTCAGATAGAATACGGCTTTTTAAATCAGCCGAGTTTATTCTATAATTTCTCATCGGCTCCTACTTCAGATACCATCACGGTAGGAACCATCTCTACCAACCAAACAGGATTTCTCGAAACTTTTGCCCAACTCACCTACACAGGTTCTAATCAAGAGTGGGAATTAGCCAATAACAACTGGTATTCTCGCTTTAATATTGCGGGCACTTATCCTTTACCGTATTCAGAACAGTTCGAAAACATGAATCTTTACCGTTCAGAGTGGTACGTAGAAGATTTCGAAAACGATGAAGCCTTCGATACGGCTTCTTCGACTGGCTTAACCAACTCTAATTATTCTGCTAGAATTCGTTTGCCTCGCTACGATGCCCGAGATGGCTCTAGAGATGGCCTAGTGACTCCTGCTTTCGAAGCACCCACACAAGGCACTTTCGAAATGTATTTCGATGTTGCTTACAGCTCAGCTTTTGCTGGTTTTAACGATTCGCTTCTCGTGAAAGTTTCTACTGATTGTGGTAAAAATTGGGTTCCTACCGATTATAAAAAAGGCCCCAACGAATTAAAAACCGACCCCGACAACAATGGCTTCGATTGGGTGCCGCAAACCAGTAACCAATGGAGGCGAGACACGGTAGATTTGTCTGCTTTTGTAGGGGCTAATTCGGTTTTAATCAAGTTTGAAAGCTACAACCAAAAAGGTGGAAGCATCTATATCGATAATGTGAATGTTTACGGAGAATCGGGTCCTTTATTGGTAGATGAAAAGAACTTTTCTAACGATGTGAGGTTATTTCCTAACCCGGCAACCGAGAATGTTTTTGTGAGTGTAAAACAGCTAAAACCTCACGAAAAGATTGAAATTGAAATAGTTGATTTACGAGGTGCGTTGATTTCTAAAATCACTACTGAAAATAACCAATCATTTCCTGTTACCGAGTTGCCCATCGGTATTTATTTAATCACCCTTAAAACCAACGGTTTTCAGCAAGTTAAAAGGTTAATAAAGCAATAGTTCCCTCTTTTTTAAAGAAAGATTTTCAATGATATTGGTAGGAACCCATCCCCTACTTCTAGCAATTGTAAAACAACCTTCAATAACCTAATTTCGCAGCGCTACAAATAGGCATCTTATGAAGAACATCGAGATATACAAACCCAAGAATAATGTAAGAATTGTAACTGCGGCATCGCTTTTCGATGGCCACGATGCAGCGATTAACATTATGCGTAGAATTATTCAATCTACCGGATGTGAAGTAATTCATCTTGGTCACGACAGAAGTGTTGAAGAAGTAGTAAATACCGCTATACAAGAAGATGCTCAAGCTATTGCTATGACTTCTTACCAAGGAGGTCACACAGAGTATTTTAAATACATGCACGACTTGTTAAAAGAAAAAGGTGCTGGCCACATTAAAATCTTTGGTGGTGGCGGTGGAGTAATTCTGCCAGAAGAGATTAAAGAAATTATGGATTACGGAGTAACCCGTATCTACTCTCCAGACGATGGGCGCGAAATGGGGCTTCAAGGAATGATCAATGATTTGGTAAAACAATCTGATTATCCATTGGGCGAAAACTTAGAAGGTGATGTAAGCGCCATTCAACAAAAAGATGTGAAAGCCATCTCTAGAATGATTTCTGCCGCAGAAAACTTTAGAGAAAATCACAGCGATTTAATTAAAGAAATCAATCATCTTGCAAAAGACAGTTCTACGCCTGTTTTAGGTATTACAGGAACTGGTGGTGCTGGTAAATCTTCTTTGGTAGACGAGTTGGTTAGAAGATTTTTACTCGATTTTGACGATAAGTCGATTGCCATTGTATCGGTAGATCCTTCTAAAAGAAAAACAGGTGGAGCACTACTGGGTGATAGAATTCGCATGAATGCTATTCGACATGAACGCGTGTACATGCGCTCTTTAGCTACACGCCAGAGCAACCTAGCGCTTTCGAAATATGTAGAAGATGCTGTTAACATTTTAAAAGCTGCCAACTACGATCTTATTATTCTTGAGACTTCGGGTATTGGCCAGAGCGATACCGAGATTATGGATTACAGCGATACTTCGTTGTATGTAATGACTCCAGAATTTGGTGCTGCCACACAGCTCGAGAAAATCGACATGCTCGACTTTGCCGATGTTGTGGCCATTAATAAATTCGACAAACGCGGTGCGCTAGATGCCATTCGCGATGTTAAAAAGCAATACAAACGCAACCACAATCTTTGGGAAGCCAACGATGATGATTTACCCGTTTACGGTACCATCGCGTCTCAGTTTAATGATCCCGGTATGAACTCGCTTTACCGCGTAATCATTGATAAGATTGCCGATAAAACACAAGCTGATCTCACTTCTACTTTCGAAATCTCGAAAGAGATGTCTGAGAAGATTTTTATTATTCCACCGAAAAGAACGCGTTATCTAAGCGAAATTGCTGAGAATAACCGTAGTTACGATGAGTGGGTAAACGAGCAAGTAGAAGTGGCTGATAAACTCTACGGTTTACATAAAGCGTTAGAAACGCTTACCAAATCTACCCTCGAGCTTTCTCACGATGCTGACTGGGATTCTACCATTAAAAATGCAGGTTTATCTGAAGATAAACTTACCATGGTTCAGTTGCTAAAAGCTGAATTCGATAGCGAAAAGCTCAACTTCAATCCGCACAACTGGGAGCTTATTCTTAATTGGGAAACCAAAAAACAACGCTACAAAGATCCTGTTTACAGCTTTAAAGTGCGTGATAAAGAAATTAAAATTCAAACACATACAGAGTCTCTTTCTCACACGCAAATCCCAAAAGTTTCTTTACCGAAATACAAATCTTGGGGAGATGTTTTAAGATGGTCGGCTCAAGAGAATGTTCCTGGAGAATTCCCATACACAGCGGGTATTTATCCTTTCAAAAGAACGGGTGAAGATCCTACCAGAATGTTTGCTGGTGAAGGCGGACCAGAACGAACCAATCGCAGATTTCATTATGTAAGTAAAGACATGCCGGCTGCGCGTTTATCTACCGCTTTTGATTCGGTAACCCTTTACGGAAACGATCCTGACTACAGACCCGATATCTACGGTAAAATTGGAAACTCAGGTGTTTCTATTTGCTGTTTAGACGATGCCAAGAAACTTTATTCTGGTTTTGATTTAGCGGCTCCTACTACATCGGTTTCGATGACGATCAATGGCCCAGCTCCTATGCTGCTTGGTTTCTTTATGAATGCAGCCATCGATCAACAATGTGAGAAGTACATTAAAGAAAATGGCTTAGAAGAAGAAATTCAGCAAAAAATTGATGCCATTTTTGCTGCACAAGGTCAAAAACAACCTACTTATCAAGGTGATTTACCAGAAGGCAACGATGGTTTAGGTTTAATGCTACTAGGCTTAACGGGCGATCAAGTTTTGCCAGCCGATGTGTACAGCAAAATTAAAGCAGATACACTTTCGAAAGTACGTGGTACAGTTCAAGCAGATATCTTAAAAGAAGATCAAGCGCAAAACACATGTATATTCAGTACAGAATTTGCTCTGCGATTAATGGGAGATGTTCAAGAATACTTTATCGATAAAAACGTTCGTAACTTCTATTCGGTTTCTATTTCTGGTTACCACATTGCAGAAGCAGGGGCCAACCCAATTACCCAGCTCGCTTTTACTCTAGCTAATGGTTTCACCTATGTTGAGTACTATTTGAGTAGAGGCATGGATATCAACAAATTTGGACCTAACTTATCGTTCTTCTTCTCAAATGGTATCGACCCAGAATACGCTGTAATTGGTCGTGTTGCTCGAAGAATTTGGGCAAAAGCACTCGATAAAAAATACGGTGCGAACCCAAGAGCACAAATGTTGAAATACCATATTCAAACAAGTGGTCGTTCACTACACGCTCAAGAAATCGATTTTAACGATATTAGAACTACTCTTCAAGCATTGTATGCTATTTATGACAACTGTAACTCGTTACATACCAATGCTTACGATGAAGCCATAACAACGCCAACAGAAGAATCTGTAAGACGCGCCATGGCCATTCAGCTGATTATCAACAAAGAATTAGGTTTAGCGAAAAACGAAAACCCAATTCAAGGGGCATTCATTATCGAAGAACTCACCGATTTGGTAGAAGAAGCGGTTCTTACCGAATTCGATAGAATTACCGAAAGAGGTGGCGTTTTAGGTGCTATGGAAACCATGTACCAACGTAGTAAAATTCAAGAAGAATCTCTTTACTACGAAACGCTAAAACACAACGGTGAATACCCAATTATTGGTGTAAATACCTTCTTGAGCTCAAAAGGCTCACCAACGGTTGTTCCGGGCGAAGTAATTCGTGCCACTACCGAAGAAAAAGAATACCAAATTAATATGCTGCAAAACCTTCACAACCGATACGAAGGCAAAACAGACGAGTTAATTCAGCGCTTGCAAGAAGCAGCCGTACAGAATAAAAACTTATTCGAAGAATTAATGGAAGCTACCAAGGTTTGTTCTTTGGGTCAAATTACCTCATCGCTTTTCAAGGTGGGCGGCCAGTACAGAAGAAACATGTAAATTTTTCAGCTATTGTAAAACAAGAATCCCGGCTTATAGTCGGGATTTTTTTTGCGCCTTATTTCGGTAGGAACCCGTTTTTCATTTCTTGTGATGAAATCACGATAATTTCATGTTCACAACTTTTTTCACCATCCAAACCACAAAAAACTTTGCTTCCTTGAAAACCGTTTTCTCCAGCTGGTGCAGAATCACTGTAAGAACCATCTTGCCCATCCTGGCCATTCGCCCCTTCTAACCCAGAGAAATTTAACACCGTATTTTCTTCAAATTCAACAGCAAAGATGGATTCTTGAAACATTGATGAATTAAAAGTCGCTTGAATTTTCACGTTTCGAAGCACAAGAAAAAGTGAAAATTGAAACTAAAAACAGGTAAACAAGAAGGCAATTCCTCCTGCTACCGATGGAGCAAGAACAACGCTATTGCCACTTTAAATTAGTGTTTTACAAACTGAGATTGAGTTGTAAACTGTGTTCCTACAAGCTGTAAGATGTAAATTCCTTTTGGAAAATCACTCACCGAAAAAGAGGTTTGGTTGCTATTCACTTTTTGAGAGAAAACCAATTGCCCTTCTAGGTTAAAAACTTTTATTTCTTCAAAATTTTTGTTTGTACGAACCGACAACTCATTATGGGTTGGATTAGGCCAAATGTGAAGAATTTCATCTTTTTCAATGTTTTCAGCAACATCAGTGTTTCCAATACAATAATTGGTGAGCCAAATAGAAGCTTGCTCCAACGCCAAACGACCTTGAGAAGTAGATTTTCCGTATAAATCTGGAACACCTACTGCTCCATTTAAGATAAAACCTTTCATCAAGAGAGCCGCGCTATCCGGATCGTTCACCAACAACTGAGCAAACTCTTCACAAGCAAAACTACTCAACAACGCTACTGCGCCCGCCACCTGAGGTGAAGAGAAAGAAGTACCGCTATCGTAACCGTAATTACTATTGACTGTAGTGGTAAATATTCCGTTACCTGGAGCGGCAATATCTATACTTTTTAAGCCGTAACCCGCGTAACTATCGAGCGAATTATCTGCCGAAATATTGGTTACACCAATTAAATAATTGCTTGGGCAAGTAGTTGGCAAATCGCCCTCTACGTCTACATCAATTCCATAATTAATAGTAGCTGCAACATTCAAAATTCCTTCTTTACCCAATGTATCGTACATGGCGCACCACAACGGAGCATCAGCTGGCAGTCCGAAATCGGTTCCCCAAGAAGTATTGGTAGCAACTACAAAGGCTCCTTTTGCGCCATTGGTTTGGTTGTATAAACGCCTCATGGTTAAAGGATATTCGTAAGCTTTTATCGCATCAGCTTCGTCTCCACCACCGATAACCGTCATCACCTTAATTTTCTGATTTACACCCGAAACACCTAAATTATTATTGCCCACAGCTCCTAAAACTCCGGTCACCTTAGTTCCGTGCGATGCATAATCACCCGTTAATGGATTGGTCAACGAATCGTTATCGCCAAAGGTGTTCCAACCTTTAAAATCATCTACATACCCGTTTTGATCGTCATCTATTCCGTTCAGCGGAATTTCATGATGGTTGTAAAACAAATTACCAATCAAATCTTCGTGATCTTCATCCACACCATCATCAATTACGCAAACAACCAGCGTATCGCCAATGGCAGTAACACCTCCCGTAGTAAAATCCCACAAATATTCCGCCTCAATATCTACTCCTGCAACAGCCGTTTGGTTAGGTGGCCCATTGGTTCCCGTATTATTCAAATGCCATTGATTAACGTATTCTGGGTCGGTAGGAACCGATCGATTCTTTAATAGGTGATTTCGTTGAGCTAACACTACTCCTTCTTTTCTTGAAACCAATTCGATGAGCTCATCAGGTGAAAAAGTATTGGTATAGCTTAATTTATAAGCCTTTAACGATTTAGAAATAGGCTCAATTTTATAGTCTTCTAATGTAGATTCTAAATCAAGCAGATAAACGATGGTTTCTGCATCTAATTCATTTTCGAGCTGAAACAGTATACTTTGTGAATCGTATGCTGCCTTTTGGCCGAACGAAACCAGACTCAAAACCGAAAAAAACACAAGTAGTAATATCTGTTTCATACTAAATAATACGCTTTTAGAAGAGAAAAAGTTGAGTTCTTCTATTTAAACATATGCTGAACCCAACGGTTAAATAACTGGCTTAAAGACCAACCAGCCGCTTTAGCTTGTTGCGGAATAATACTCGCTTCTGACAAACCGGGCACTGTGTTCACTTCGATTAAATACGGTCCTTCTTTACCGATAATAAAATCGGCACGGCAAACACCATCTAAGTCTAGAGCTTCAAAAGATTGAATAGCAATCGATTGAACCTCTTCTGTAAGTTCATCTGAAATTCTTGCAGGTGTAATTTCTTCGCTGGCACCTTCGTACTTAGCTTCATAATCAAAGAATTCGCCAGCAGCAACAATTTCTGTCAACGGAAAAGCTTCCACTTTTCCGTTTAAGTTATGAACGCCACAGCCCACTTCGGTTCCTACAATAAAGGTTTCTATGTTTACTTGATTATCATGACGAAATGCCTCGTCAATGGCAGCTCTCAACTGCTTTTTCTCGTTTACCTTACTTACTCCAAAGCTCGAACCTGACTGGTTGGGTTTTACAATTAGCGGTAAACCTAAACGCTCAATTACGGCATCTTCGTTAATGGCCTGCCCCTCTTTAAGGTACATTGCTTGTGCACTGCGAATTCCGTGAGCGCGTAAAAGTGTGTTGCATTTTGCTTTATCGAAAGTGAGAGCCGAAGCCAATTGACTACAAGATGTGTACGGAATTCTAAGTAAATCGAAATAGGCTTGTAGCTTACCATCTTCGCCCGGTGTGCCGTGAATGGCAATAAAAACACCATCGAAGCTCAACGTTTCTTCGCCCATTTTAAGTGTGAAGTAATTTTTGTCTACGGCAATTTGTTCGTTGTTGATATAGCACGTCCATTTTAACCCTTCGATTAAAATCTTGTAAACGTTGTAATCTTCTTTACTTAAATGCTGATAAACGACTTCTGCACTTTTTAACGATACTGCTTTCTCTGCAGAATCGCCTCCCATAACGATGGCAATATTCTTCTTCATTGTACTTTAACTACTTGCACAAAGTAGCAAATAAAAATGCTCAAACGAACATTTTATCACCGAAGAAAATGGATGGGGTTCTTACAATAATTGAAATGAAAAAGGCTAAAAAGATGAGAAGGGGCTAGTTCGATTTTAGAAACGCTACTAATTTCTGAACCGCTCTACCACGGTGGCTAATTTTGTTCTTTTCGGTAGGAACCATTTCTGCAAAAGAATAAGCTTTACCATCTGGAATAAAAACCGGATCGTAACCAAAACCACCTTCGCCTTGAATGGTTTGGGTGATGGTTCCTTCACAAACACCTTCGAAAAGGTATTCTTGCTTACCGAAAATTAAAGCAATTACGGTTCTGAATCTGGCTTTTCGATTTTCTGTATTCTCTAATTCTGATAGTAATTTTTGAATATTTTCATCTGAATTGGCCGTTTCTCCGGCATAACGGGCAGAAAAAACACCAGGTGCACCGTTTAAAGCATCCACTTCTAAACCCGTATCGTCTGCAAAAACATTTTGCTGAGTTCGTTCATGAATAAATCTTGCTTTTTGCAAAGCATTTTCTTGAAGGGTATCAAAATCTTCAGGAATTTCGGTTTGTATACCTGCATCTTGAAGGCTTTGAACAGAAAAAGAAACTCCGAGGATTTCTTGAATCTCTCGGAGTTTATTCTTGTTATTGGTTGCAAATATGAGTTTTTGCATAGCAAAGAGTTAGATTACCATACCTGCTGCTACTGTTTCGTTCGTAGCCTCATCGATAAGGATAATACTTCCTGTGTTTCTATTTCTTCTGTAAGAATCGATTAACAATGGTTTTGTTGTGCGAAGTTTAACTCGAGCAATATCGTTCATTGCAATCGAAGTATCTTCTTCGTTTCTGTGCAATGTATTGATGTCCATTTTATACTGAACTTCTTTAATCATTGCCATTGCTTCGTTACTTGTTTGACGAATAATGTACTTAGCTCTTGGTCTTGGCGCTTGGTTGTTTAACCAACAAAGCATCACCTCAATATCTTGAACCATTTCTGGCTGATTGTTTTCACGAACAATCATATCGCCTCTAGATACATCAATATCGTCTTCTAAAGTAAGGGTTACCGACATAGGCGCAAATGCTTCTTTCAATTCGCCACCCATGGTATCTATCGACTTAATTTTCGATTGAAAACCTGACGGTAAAACAGTTACGTTGTCGCCTGGTTTAAATACACCTCCAGCGATTCTACCAGCATATCCTCTATAATCGTGAAATTCGTCTGAATGCGGGCGAATAACGGTTTGAACCGGGAAACGACAATCGATATGATTTTCGTCTGAACCAATATGGATGGTTTCAAGCGTATTTAAAAGCGTGCTTCCTTCGTACCAATCCATCTTTTTAGAACGATTCACAACGTTATCTCCATGTAACGCTGAAATAGGTACAAAGCGTACATCTTTTACATCTAGCTTAGCGGCAAATTTCTTGTATTCTTCTACAACTTTATCGTACGCTTCTTGGCTGTAATCTGCCAAATCCATTTTGTTTACGCATACAATAATGTGCGGGATTTGAAGTAACGAAGCAATAAAAGAGTGACGAGCTGTTTGCTCAATTACACCATTGCGAACATCTACTAAGATTAACGCCAAGTTAGCTGTAGAAGCTCCTGTAACCATGTTACGTGTGTACTGGATATGACCAGGAGTATCTGCAATAATGAATTTTCTCTTGGGTGTAGCAAAGTAACGATAAGCAACATCGATAGTAATACCTTGCTCTCTTTCGTCTTTTAACCCATCAGTTAAGTGAGCTAATTCAACGTGATCTAACCCTTTACGATCACTTGAACGTCTTACTGCGTCCATTTGATCTTCAAAGATTGATTTTGAATCGAATAATAAACGACCGATTAAAGTCGATTTTCCGTCATCTACACTACCAGCAGTGGTAAAGCGTAGAAGTTCCATGTCTAAATATGATTTATCGCTCATGCGTGAAAAGTCTTTTTGTTCAGTAGTTTAGAAATATCCTTGTTTCTTACGGTCTTCCATACTTGTTTCAGAACGCTTATCATCTGCTCTATTACCTCTTTCGGTTTGGCGAGCAGCAGCTACTTCGTCAACAATTTTTTCTAATGTATCGGCATCCGATTCGATTCCGCCAGTAATAGTGATATCTCCAAGAGTTCTAAAACGAATTTTCTTGTTCACCACTTCTTCGTCTTCCTTGATGTCGATAAACTCAGAAACAGGAATCCAAGTATCGTTTCTCCAAACTACATCTCTTTGGTGAGCAATGTACAACGATGGAATTGCAATGTTTTCTTTCAAAATATATTGCCAAACATCCATTTCTGTCCAGTTAGAAATTGGGAACACTCTAAAATGCTCACCCATTTGCTTTCTACCGTTAAATAGGTTCCAAAGTTCAGGACGTTGATTTTTAGGATCCCACTGACCGAAATCGTCTCTATGTGAGAAGAAACGCTCTTTTGCTCTAGCTTTTTCTTCGTCTCTTCTTGCACCACCCATAGCACAGTCGATTTTATTAGACTCGATGGCATCTAAAAGGGTAGTCGTTTGAAGAGCATTTCTAGAAGCGTTTGCCCCTTTTTCTTCTTGTACACGACCTTGATCGATTGATTCTTGTACGGATCCTACTAAGAGTTTGGCTCCCATTTCTTTAATTAAATCATCGCGAAACTGTATAGTTTCAGGGAAGTTATGCCCCGTATCGATGTGCATTAAAGGGAATGGCACTTTTGCTGGGTAAAATGCCTTTCTAGCCAAGTGCGTTAGTACAATAGAATCTTTCCCCCCAGAAAAAAGAATTACTGGATTTTCGAATTGAGCGTAGACTTCTCGAAGAACATATATAGACTCTGCCTCCAGTTCTTCAAGGTGTTTCAGATAGTATTCGTTCATAAAGGCATTTAATTTGTTTGCAAAAATAGAATTGTTTGTGAAAGGGTAGATTATGTTTACTTAAAGCTTTTCAAGCACTACTTTAAGCACTTTTAAAACAGAAGTGTCTAATTTTTCCATATCGGTATGAACCACAATATCTGCCGCCTCTGGTGCTTCAAATGGTGAACTGATACCCGTGAAATTTTTTATTATACCAGCACGAGCTTTTTTGTAGAGCCCCTTTACATCACGCTCCTCACAGACTTCTAAAGGGCAATCAACAAATACTTCGATAAAGTTTTCGGCTCCTACCGTTTGTTTTACCTTTTCTCTATCTTCTTTAAAAGGAGAAACAAATGCAGATAAAACCACCATTCCAGATTGCACAAATAGATTAGCTACCTCACCAATTCTTCTGATGTTTTCTACTCTACCTTCTTCGGTAAAATCTAAATCAGCGTTCAAGCCGGCTCTAACATTATCACCGTCTAAAATGTAGGTGCGAATATTACGTTCGTACAACTGCTGTTCTAATGCATTGGCCACTGTAGATTTTCCAGAACCACTTAAACCAGTGAACCATACCACGAATGACTTATGTTCATTCAGTTTATTTCTGGCTTCCTTATCTATATTATGCTTGTGAGGAATAATATGAAGTTCTTCTTTCATTAGATATAATTAATAATGATGAATGATAAACTCAAAATAGCGTAAATCAAGGTCATAGGCATTCCGATTTTTACGAAATCTTTCATTTTATAATTACCTGGGCCATAGACCATTAAATTTGTTTGATAGCTCATAGGCGTAATAAATGCGGCACTTGCTGCAAATGCGATGGAAAGATAAACAGAAGTAGGATTCAAATTTAAATCGTGAACCAAAGAAAAAGCAATGGGGAACACAATAGAAACTGCTGCTACATTGGTAACAAAACTGGTTAAAAGGAGTGTTAGCAAAAACATTCCCACCACAATTCCCGCAGGGCCTAATGGCTGAAGAATGGTTATTGAGTGGTTGGCCATCCATGAGGCTCCACCTGATTCAATTAGCGCTCCCCCTAAGGTAATTGCACTCCCCAAGATCACCAACAAATCCAAATTCACGTTCTTCTTCAAATCTTCAGCTGTCATCATTTTGGCGGCAATCATTCCGCCAAGAATCATTACGAGTCCCACGAAAAACGAGACAAAACTTGCAAAAATGGCTATCAGCACTAAGCAGAAAAACCCCAAGAACAATTTCTTTCTCAAAGGCATTTCGTTTTCTAGTTTCTGTAAGTATGAAACAATGTATAAATCTTTACTTCTTGTTACAAATCGATTAAAGTTTTCACCTGTAGTAAGCAACAGTAAATCGCCAAATTCTAACGGTATTTCCCCAAGTTTTCCACTTAATTTCTCTCCGTTTCGGTGAATGGCAATAACGGCTGCATCATAGTTTTCGCGAAATTCTATTTGCTTCAGCGATTTGCCTGCTAAATCAGAATTTGCTGGAATCACCACTTCAACCAAATCCATTTCATTACCCAACTTAAACCGCTTCGTTTTAGGTAGAACCAATCCGTTATCGCTCTTAATTAGCTCAATTACTCTAGAAGTATCTCCCGCAAAAAACAAGCGATCTTGCTCACAAAGAATTTCATTGGGTTCTACAGGACTAATGGTAGTTCCTTCTCTGTAAATTTCGACCAAGAAGATTCCATCTAAATTTCGCAATCCTGCATCTGTAACCGTTCTACCAGAAATTGGAGACCCAACTACTACTTCGGTTTCTACGAGGTATTCTCGAATTTCTCCTTGAACTTGTTCGATAATCTCCTTTTTTCCAGGTAGAATTCTCCAACTAAAAATGGTTAAGAATAGAATACCTCCTGCCGAAACCAACATTCCTGGAAAAAGAAAATCTGTTAGAGTTAACAGCTCTTCACCGTTAGCTCTTAAAAAACCATTTAGCACTAAGTTGGTAGAAGTACCAATTACAGTAATCATCCCCCCCATGATAGCGGCATAAGAAAGTGGTATCATGAGTTTAGAAGGACTCACTTTTTTCTTCTTGCTCCACTGATACACATACGGAATCATTAAAGCTACAATCGGTGTATTATTCATTACAGAAGAGAGTAATGCCACACTTGTTGTTAACTGAAACGTGAAAGCCCTAGGAGTTTTTGCTTGCTTGTAAAAACGATCTAACCAACCAATTAAATCAAAATTATTTTTGAAGCCCGCGGTTATAATGATTAATAAAAAAATGGCTGCAATTGACTCATTTCCAAAGCTGTTTAAAAAGAAAGATGGAGTAATCACTTGAGTCAATAGCAAAATTGCTACTCCACCAAAGAAAACAGCCGAAGCTTTAATTTTATCGAGTAAAAGACCAACAATTACCGATAAAATTACGCCAATTACAATCCACTTATTAATTTCAGCAGAGAACATCTATTTCACTAGAAACCAAGGATTCAATAAATTCTCTTTATTGTAAACCAGAGGAGTTTCTGTTTGGTATTGAGTCACCTCGAATCCTGCTAAACGACAAATTGCATCGCCCGCAGCGGTATCCCATTCCATGGTGGGCGCGTATCGAGGATATGCATCTGCGGTTCCTTCTGCAACCATGCATAACTTTAAAGAACTACCGCGAGAAATTGTCTCCACAGTACCCTTCTCTGATTTTACACGCTCAATAAAATCAGCAGTTTCATCGCTCATGTGAGAACGACTTGCTACCACCGTGTAAGCTCTGTTTGCATTTTCTATAGGCAACTTAGAACCTTGTGAGATTAGAGCTTGAGCATCTGCTGTTGCCTCTGGTTCTACATTTTCAATTTTGTAGGAACCGAACTCAGGTGAAGCGATGTAAAGCACTTTATGAACAGGAACATAAATAACACCCGCTACTGGAGTATCTTTTTGAATTAGTGCGATATTAACCGTGAACTCACCATTTCTTTTGATAAATTCTTTGGTTCCATCTAAAGGATCTACCATCCAAAAATATTCCCAACTACTTCGGGTTGAATATTCAGACGCTTTTTCTTCTTCACTTAAAATTGGTAAAGAAGTTTTCTCTAACTGCTCAACAATGGCAAGATGACCTCGTTTATCTGCTTCAGTTAATGGTGATTTATCGTCTTTATGTTCTACAGCAAACTCTGAGTTGTAAACTTTTAATATTTCTTTCCCAGCATCCAATGCTCCTTTTAGAGCAATGTTTAAATTTTCAGTGAAGTTCATTTAGGTTGTTTTATTAAAACTCAAAAAAAGGAATAAACAATTACATAGATTGCACAACTTCTGTGGTTTCTTCTTCTGGCTTTGATTCTTTTCGATTAAAAGGCCTAATTATTAAACGAGCGCCTTTTTCGTAATTAAAATAGGCATACAACCAGTTAACGAAGGTGACCATTTTATTTCTGAATCCTACTAATGCCAACAAGTGTACAAACATCCATACCACCCAAGCAAACAAGCCTTTAAACTTAAGTTTGCCTACTTCGGCTACTGCTTTATTTCTTCCGATGGTGGCCATGCTGCCTTTGTCTTTGTATCGAAATGGCTTTGGTGCATTCTTTTCGAGAATTCTTTCAAGATTTTTAGCAAGAAGTTGACCTTGTTGTATGGCAGGTTGAGCCATCATTGGATGACCTTTTGGGTATTCTTTACTCACCATAGAAGCTATGTCTCCTATTGCAAAGATGTTGTCGGTTCCTACTACTTTGCTAAACTCATTCACAGATAACCGATTGCCTCTTACAATTTGATTTTCGTTAAAGCCATCTAACAAAGAACCTTTAACACCTGCTGCCCAAATCAAGAATCTACTCGGTATTTTTTTTCCTGTATTCGTAACAATTATTTCTCCATCATAATCGTCTACCGCTGTATTCATCCAAATTTTAACTCCTAAAGTTTCTAAATATTTTTTTGCCTTCTCTCCCGATTTTTTCGACATACCTGCCAATAAAGAGGGCCCCGCTTCCAATAGATGGATGGTCATTTTTCTAAAGTCGATATCGGGGTAATCGTTGGGCAAAACATGAGACTTGAGCTCGGCAATGGCTCCTGCCAATTCGGTACCCGTTGGACCACCGCCAAC
This sequence comes from Salibacteraceae bacterium, assembly GCA_048267965.1. GTDB lineage: Bacteria > Bacteroidota > Bacteroidia > Flavobacteriales_G > Salibacteraceae. Next base: position 30,462 of record JBLWWK010000007.1, on the reverse strand, counting down.
TACTGCAAAGTTTAAGAGTTTTTCTACCTCATCTACTTTTGTAGTTAACAATGCTTGCTCAAAATTTTGAAGAAACAAACTGCGCAAATTCAAACTTTCTGGTACGGTTTTCATCGGCATCGCATTCTTCTCAAGCTTCTGATTCCCAAAGAAGTTGGTGGTAGAACCAGTGGCTACCACTAAGAAATCGTAATGCAAATCGCCCGCAGAAGTATGCAATGTATTTTGATCTTGAACAATAGACTCTACTTTGGCCACCCGAAAGAAGAAATTCTCTTTTTCAGATTTAAAAATTTTCCGAATGGGATAAGCTATTGAATCTGGCTCTAAACCAGCCGTTGCTACTTGGTAGAGCAAAGGTTGAAAAGTGTGGTAATTGTGTTTATCGAGTAAAACAACTTGAAATTTTTGTTTATTAATGCGTTTGCACAATTGCAACCCACCAAAACCAGCGCCTAAAACTACTACTCGCGGTAAATTACTTTCTGGGATTCTCATACTAATAGTATAAATAAAAAAAGGCTACGTCTCAAAGAGATGTAGCCTTTTCAGTTTGTTCTATAATTGGATATTAATCATTGTCTTTTTCAACACGGTATCCTAATTTTTCAAGAGTAGAACGCATTTCTTCAACTCGTTCCATTTCTCTACTGTGAATTTCGCGATCTATTGACTTAATAAATCCTTGTAATTCTTCTTTCGAGAATTTTCCTAAAAATTGTTTCGCAAACAAAGATTTGAGTGTTCCATTGTTGTTTTGGTTTTCTCTGATTTTGTTTACTAGTAATGTAGGGGTTAAACCATCTTTATGTCTCGCCATGATTTACCTTTTTTTTGTTTGCACAAAAGTAATGATTATTAACAAATTGTAATTTCACAATAGCCCCTCTTATTTTAAAGAACTTAATTTTGTAACCAAATACGAATGAAAATGACACTCGAGAACATCATTTCAGCAGCACTTAACGAAGATTTAAGAGAAGGCGATCATTCTGCAAATGCCTGTATTCCAGAATCAGCAACCGGAAAAGCACGACTTTTAGTGAAAGAAAATGGTGTTTTAGCAGGTGTAAGAGTTGCCCAAGAAGTTTTTCGCCAACTCGACCCTTCTTTAACGTTCTCGCAACAAATTAACGATGGTGATAAAGTGTCTGTTGGCGATATCGCTTTTATTGTTGAAGGTAAAAGCAAGTCTATTTTATCGGCAGAAAGATTAGCCCTCAATTTAATGCAGAGAATGAGCGGAGTTGCCACTACCACTGCTCAATACGTGGCTGCTTGTGAAGGAACTCATGCTAAAGTTCTCGATACGCGCAAAACCACTCCGAATCTTCGATCTTTAGAAAAAGAAGCTGTGAAACTAGGTGGAGGTGTAAATCACCGTTTTGGCCTTTACGATATGATTATGTTAAAAGATAATCACATCGATTTTGTAGGAGGTATTAAAAATGCCTTGGAGCAAACACAAGATTATTTAAAAAGTAACCAACTCGATTTAAAGGTTGAAATTGAAACCCGGGATTTAGACGAAGTGGAACAAGTTCTTTCTGTTGGTTTATGCGACCGTATTATGCTCGATAATTTTAATTATGCTGATACTAAAACGGCAGTAGAATTAATTAATCAACGTGTTGAAACTGAATCTAGTGGTGGAATAACGTTAGAAACTATTCGTGATTATGCACTTTGTGGTGTAGATTTTATTAGTGTTGGAGCGCTTACACATTCTGTTAAAAGCTTAGATTTAAGTTTAAAAGCATTTTAAAACTTGAATGGCTCCAAAAAAACAAAAGCCTTTTGCTGCTATAAGTGATTTACGAATTGTAAGACACCTCAACTACTTTGTTCGTAAAATTGTTTTACCAGGTTTTGATCGTGTTCCTGCTCTTATTATTCTGCGTTTTTTTTACAACGGAATAGTAGAAGGTTACATTACTTCGAGAGCTTCTGCTATTGCTTTTAGTTTTTTTATTGCCATTTTCCCTGCGTTAATTTTCTTGTTTTCACTTATTCCGTTTATTCCTGTTGAGAATTTTCAAGATGAGCTTATTAGGCAAATAGAATTTCTGCTACCCAATAATGCCTATTCTTTAGTAGAAAACACCTTGGAAGATTTGGTGCTTCATAAAAGAACAAGTTTATTATCGTTTAGTATTGTTACCACCTTGTATTTCAGTACAAATGGTATTAATTCCATTATTTCTGCCTTTAATTTAAGCTATCATTCTATTTCTGTTAGAAATTGGTTTTCTCAGCAAGTAACGGCACTTTGGCTAACGTTAACGCTTTTTTTGTTCGTAATTACAGCCGTTTTACTCATCATATTTGGTCAAGACATCATTTCGTTTCTCATCGGTAAAGTATCTCTACTTTCTAGCCTCGAACGGTTCCTACTGAATGCAGCGAAATGGATTACAATTATAGCGCTTATTTATTTCTCTATCAGCCTTTTATATTATGCAGGCCCTAAAGAAAAAGAGCATTGGAAATTTTTCTCGGCAGGATCCACTCTATCTACCATTTGCATTATCGTTTTCTCGTTAGGTTTTGCCTTCTACGTGAATAATTTTGGCCAATACAACAAACTTTACGGTTCTATCGGTACACTTTTAGTTGTAATGGTTTGGATTTACCTTAACTGCATTGCCTTGTTAATTGGCTACGAGCTCAATGCCGCCATAAAAGGGGCACGAACGCGCATTATGAATTTATCGAACTCTCCGTTACCACGATAACACCGATTTGATTTTTTAGCTTTGAAGTCAATCTGAAACGATGAATAAACCGAAACTTAGTATTGTAGTTTGCACGTATAATCGTGAAATTTTTATTCAAAAAACACTCGAACATCTGCTCGATCAAACGGCTAATTTTAACGACTACGAAGTGTTGTTTATCGACAACAACTCTCCGGATCAATCGGCTAAAATCTGTAAAGATTTTCAAGAAAAAAATCCTGAACTACACCTTCGGTATTTCTTAGAAACTAACCAAGGACACACTTTTGCTCGCAATAGAGGAATTAACGAAGCGCAAAGTGATTTGATTTCATTTATAGATGATGATGCTTTTGTTCGCCAAGATTACGTTGAAAACATGATTGCGTTTTTCAACCAACACCCCGAAGCAGAAGCCATTGGAGGTAAAATAATTCCGCTTTACGAAAGTGGTTCAGAACCCGATTGGATGTCGCCTTATTTACTTACCCTTGTTGCGGCTATTGATTTAGGAAATGAGCCAAAACCTTTTGCCAAAAATAAATTCCCGATCGGTGCTAACATTGCTTTTAGAAAAACAGTTTTCGAAACGCACGGTTTGTTCGATGTTAATTTAGGCAGGCGGGGAGATAACCTAGAAGGTGGTGATGAAAAAGAAATTATTTATCGAATTAGAAAAGCTGGTGCCCAAGTAGTTTATGCCCCCAATGTAGTGGTAGACCATTTTATTCCGCAGAAACGCGTTGAAATGGACTATATTAAGAGAATGGGAACAGGTGTAGGTAGACATGAAAGAAAACGCATTAAAAAAGAAGGTTTTCGGGGAATTTTAGAAAAAACAGCGCAAGAAACCTTTAAAGTAGGAGCCACTCTTCTACTCTATTTTTACTACCTTCTCAGAGGTAAACCAGCAAAAGGAAAAACCTTAGTTAACTTTCGATTTTGGGTACTTCAAGGTTTAATCGCTAATAAATGAGTCAAATATTTCGGCAGAGTTTAAAATCGAGTATCTACTCTTATGCAGGAGTAATCATCGGTTTTTTAAATACCAGTATTATTTTACCTCGCGTATTATCTACTACCGAATTAGGTATAATTGGACTTATAAAATCGTTCGGAATGATTCTTACCAGTCTCTTTTCGTTTGGTTTTCCGGTCGCCATTGTTCGACTTTTTCCTCGTTTTAAAGATGAAATCAACCGAAACAATGGATTTGGCACCGTTTTAATGCTCATTGCTTTTGTTTCATCTATTTTACTCACCCTCTCTTTTCCATTAGCCGAATGGATTATTGAAAGCAAGACACAAGATAACGCACCTCAGTTTGTAGAGTATATCGCCTACATTTTGCCATTTTCTGCCGTGGGTATTTTTTTCATCTTTTTAGAATATTATGGCAACGCTCTTAAAAAAAGCACCCTTGGCTCGTTCTATAAAGATTTAGTGCAACGCCTTTTTATTCTCGCCTCTATCGGCATTTATCTTTTTTTCTCGTTGACTTTTAACCACTTTTTACAACTCTACATTGCTTCGATTGCAGGAGCCACTTTACTCATTTTTGGGCATTTGTCTTCTCAAAAATCATTTACATTTAAAATTGATTGGAAACGAGTTCGGGCTCACACCAAAGAGGCAGCCAGTGTTGCTAGCTATGGTTTGGCTACCAATATTGGTAGCATTCTTGTTATTTCGATTGATAGTATAATGATTGCTTTTTATTGGCCCAGTAGCGAAGTGGGTATTTACACTACTGTATTCTTTTTTGCTTCATTGATGTTGGTTCCTTCAAAAGCTTTAAGCAAAATTGGCAACACTTTTATTGCAGAGAATTTCAATAAAAACGATTTAAAAGGCGTAGAGAGCATTTACATGAAAAGCTGCTTGAATCAAGGTGTGGTGGGCATGTTCATGTTTTTCAACCTCATTATTCTTATTCCTTTCGTTTTCGTAATTCTAAAAGAAGAATTTGAACCAGGCAAATGGGTAATTTTCTTTATTGGCTTATCGAATTTGTTCAAAATGATGACAGGATTGAATTTTCAAGTAATTAATTTCTCAAAATTCTATCGTTTCAACACACTTTTTATCCTGTTTTATCTGCTCATAATGGTATCTCTCAATGCCCTTTTAATTCCTATAATTGGCATAACAGGAGCGGCCATAGCATCTGCCATAAGCAGTTTATTGTACAGCTATTCGGGTACGTTCTTTCTATATAAAAAACTGAATATGCCGTTTTTTGAAAAGAAATTTTTAAAACCTGCGCTAACATTGGCATCGGTAGGAACCGTATTCTTTCTAATTAGCTTTAACCAATGGAATTGGAAATTCTCGTTGGTGCTAGCAGCTCTCTTCAGCCTTTCGACAGCAACTATTATTTACACCAAAAACTTTGCTCCAGATTTAATTGAGCAAGCCAATAAAATTCTCAAAAAGAAATAATTAGCGCTCGAAATAATCAATTAACGGATAAAGAGCACTTCCCTTCGACCCAATTTTAAGGGAAACTCCCTCGGCTTCTACGGCTTCTTTTAAATACACCATGTAATCTGGAAATGAGATGCAGCCAAAGATTTGGGTTTTCTTTTTATCTGCCAGCAGGTACTTTGCATCTAAAGTGGTGTTTCTCACTATTCTTAGCGATTCTTTGTAGCTTTCGATAAAATTATTTGCTGTTTTACTATTGTATCCGTCTTGAAAAAAATAGCGATTATCGTTTAAGTCTACCCCCAGCAAAACAATCTCTTTGTAGCCTAAAATAACGCCCATCATAATAATGTAACTCAAGCTACCTGAATAATGAATTAAGTCTTCTAAGGTTTTATTTTGCTTTGCATTCCATTGCTTCAACATCTTTTTTATAATAGATGTGTTCAGCGTATTGGGCATATAGGGAACGTTGTAAAAAATCTTCGAAGAATCAATTTTTACATCATCTAAATGATTTTTAGACTTGCTATAATGCACATACTGCACAAAAAACGGAACATTTTTATAGGCTTCTGCTTTCTTGTTGAGTTCTTCTTTGAAGAAGCTAAATTGCTCTGTACGCTGCGGTGTTTCTAACACATAATAGGTAGGAACAAAATCATGAAAAACCCAATTATTAACCCCAACGCTGTCTGCGGCTTTTACCATTTGCCATTCTTCCTCAGTTACATCATTAATCGAATAACTGCTTCCCAGAATAAACAACTGATCAGAAGTCTTGTACTTGGTGGCATCAAAGTCTCCTATGTATTGAAGATTTTTTTGCTTTAATTCTTTTCTAAACTTATGCGTTTTATACTTAGAAAAAGGGATGTACAAGCCTGTTTTATAGGCAAATTGCGCCACTGCATTTTTAAGCATCTTTTTTAGAGTCTAAAATCCCTTTAGCAATCGCTCCTAAAACCACTAACGATAATAAAATAGAACCTGCCAGCGAAATTGCCTCTCCAGTGGAATACGCTTCTGATTCGAATTTAAATTCTACCGTATGTTCACCAGCCGGAATTACAACTCCTCTCAAGAAATAATCTACCCTCAAATAATCTACTTCTTGCCCGTCAATAAAGACTTTCCATCCTTTAGGATAATAGATTTCTCCAAAAATGGCCAACCCTTCTCCTGAATTCTTCGAAGCATACGTAAGATGATTGGGCTTATAATCTACCAAGTCAATGGTTCCTGCCGATAAGTTTTCGGGAATAGAAGCTGTAAACTCATCACGAACTACTGCGGTTTCTTTCAAAGAAACTTCTCGAATGCTCAACATTTCATCGTTAGCGGTAGGAACCGATTTCACGTTGTTCACAAACCACGCATTACCATAAGTAAACGGATTTTCGATCGGTTGCGAAGAAGGATTATAAATGATGTAACGCGTGTTTAACGCATTTAAAACGTTAGCTTGTTGTAAAGCTGATTGAACATCACTTAGGGATTTGGCGTTCGATAAACTTCTGCGAATTCCTTCAATTTCACCGCCAATGTGAAAGTCTACCATTTCTTGGTAACGTTTCATTTTAACCCCACTATAACCACCTATCGATTTGTGGAAATACGAAGTTCCGGTTTCGTTAAATGTGCTCGCAGCAATGTTTAAAACACGATCGTTTAACGATTCGTTCGCTAAAATATATTCATTCGCTGGATTCTTCGGAAACGGTTGGTCAAGCGCTTTTTCTTTCACAAAAGTATCATCGTTTAGGTACTGCTTATCTAATGCCCACAAATCAATTAAAGCAAAAACAGAAAGCAATGCCACCAGCGTAATTTGGTTGATGATTTTTTTCGAGAAAAGCACAATTACAATCAACGCTACAATGATAAATCCTGCACTTCTCCAAGCCGAAGAAGTAAAGATAGCCACACGTGCTTGTTCAATGTTATTCAGTAGCGAGTCTATATCTGCAGCAGCCCAACCCGCTCCACTTAATTGCCCCAATAACCTTTCTTCTTCTCCCGTTTTAAAGAAATCGAAAAATGTGGTGGGCATAATGGCAAAAATTATTGCTAAGCCTCCCGTTAAGGCAAAACCGATTAGCAATGCTTTAAAATTGGTTAAACTCGTTTCTTTTCCCAATAACGACCATTTTTGGTTAAAGAAATCTTCTTTTCCATCTACCATTTCCTTAACGCCTAGAACGGCCAATAGCGGCAAACAATAATGCGTTACTGTTTGAATTGATGCAACCGCTCTAAACTTGTTGTAAAGCGGAAAATGATCAATAAAAAATTCAGAAAGAGTCATAAAGTTGTTTCCCCAACTCAGCATAATGGTAATGGCTGCCGAAAACACCAAAACCCATTTAAAACGAGTTTTTACAAAGAAAAGACCTAAAACAAATAAGAAAATTACGATGGCGCCACTGTACATCGGGCCGCCTGTAAAGGGCTGATCTCCCCAGTATTTGTCTACGCTGCCCATTACTTGTTGATATTTTCTATCAACTGCATCCATTGCCACTTCGCTTTCTGCAATGCGACCAGAAGCTCCACCTTTTGCATCAGGAATCATCAAACTCCATGTTTCTGCAATTCCGTTGCTCCAACTCAAGATGTAAGATTTATCTAACCCTGAAGTTTTTTCCCCTTCGTTTAAGGTTAGCTCAGAAGCTCCTCGTGTAGAATAAGGAGTATATTCTTGGGTAGTCCATATTTGCGATGTATTAGGCAAAAACCCGATGAGTACGGCTCCTACTACAACGGCAGAACTGATAAAAAACTGTTTAATTTCTTTTTTCTTAATCGCTTCTACCAACTCGTAAATTCCGTAAGGAACCAATAAGAAAATGGTGAAGTAATACGTCATTTGCGGATGGATGGCAATTAATTCGAAGCAAAAGGCTACGGCTGTAAGTGCCAAACCAAGTAGATAATTTCGCCTGTAAATTAAGATGACACCTGCTAAAAGTGCCGGCAGGTAAGACAACGCATTTGTTTTAGCGAAATGCCCCGCAGCCGTAATTACAAAAAGGTAACTATTGAAAGAGTACATGATGGCGCCCAGCCCCGCTAAGTAAGGGGTTAAGCGTAAAACCAACCCCAAAACAAAAAACGAAAGCATGGCAACAATGAAATATCCGGCTGGTCGATCGATCCAAAGAGTTACCACATCTTTAGCTTCACGCATAAAATTGTTCGGATACTTAATAAACACGTAGTAAGCCGGCATACCGCCAAACTGGGAGTTAGTCCACATAGAAAGCTCACCGGTTTCTTCGTAGAATTCTCTCCCCTCTTGAGCACTACCATACCATTGCTTAAAATCGTGTGTATCGAGAACTTTACCCGATAACTGAGGCGTAAAGTAGGCCAACGCAATAGCAAAAAAAGCCGCGATGATTACTAAATAAGGAGCTAATTTTTTCCAGTCGATTGCTTTCATACGGTTTAGGAGTTTTTTCTCTACATCAAACTTCTTCGAAATCTACGTATTCTCCAAAGTCTTCGTCTGATTTAGCTTTATTTTTTTTAGAAGGATCTCGTGTAATTTTCACTTTTCCATCATCTTTCACCGTTTTGTTAGATTTTGATGATTGAAAATTTTGCTGTTGCTGACGCATTTGATCTTGCATTTTCTTTTGAGCTTTCGCAACAAACCAGCGCAATGCAAATGGTAGTACATACTTTTTAATAAGTCTCCAAATAAAAACAATCAGGAGTATAATCCCGATTGTTCTTAATAGACCTAATATACTGGCAAATATCATTCAGCTTCTCTTATCTACTTAGGTAAAGATTTCTTTCGCTATATACTTTCTTGAAAAACGGATCTCTCAAGTGATTAATGAAACGAATAGCTTCTCCGGTAGATTTCATTTCTGGCCCCAATTCTTTATCTACATTAGGAAATTTATCGAAAGAGAAAACAGGAATCTTAATCGAATACCCTTCCATTTGAGGAGCATATTCAAAGTCTTTAACCTTTGCCTCGCCAATCATTACTTTGGTTGCCCAATTCACATACGGTTGACCATACGACTTAGCAATAAACGGAACAGTTCTAGAAGCTCTTGGGTTCGCCTCGATCACATATACTTGGTCGTTTTTAACAGCAAATTGAAGGTTGATTAACCCTTTTGTTTCTAAAGCAACCGCAATCTTGGTTGTGTATTCTTTAATCTGCTGAATCACATTTTCAGACAAGTCGAAAGTTGGTAGTACTGCATAACTATCGCCTGAGTGAATTCCTGCTGGTTCAATGTGTTCCATCACACCAATAATCAGGGTATCTTCACCGTCACAAATCGCATCGGCTTCCGCTTCAATGGCTCCATCTAAGAAATGATCTAACAAAATTTTGTTGTCAGGCATATCGTGCAATATGTTAATTACATGATGCTCTAACTCGTTTTCGTTAATCACAATTTTCATGCTCTGGCCACCCAAAACATAACTTGGTCTTACCAATAACGGAAAACCAAGCTCTCTTGAAAGCTCAATGGCTTCGTCTGCTGTTTCTACCGAACCGTATTTTGGATAAGGAATTTCTAGCTCTTTCAATAAATCAGAGAAGCTTCCACGGTCTTCTGCTTTATCTAGCGTTTCGTAGCTGGTTCCTAATACTTTAATACCATAACGAGTTAGTTTTTCAGCTAACTTCAATGCAGTTTGACCGCCTAACTGAACAATCACACCTTCAGGTTGCTCATGCTCGATAATGGCGAAAATGTGCTCCCAAAATACAGGTTCAAAGTAAAGTTTGTCGGCAATATCGAAATCGGTAGAAACGGTTTCGGGATTACAGTTGATCATGATGGTTTCATAACCGCATTCTTTAGCTGCTAAAACTCCATGCACACAACAATAATCAAACTCAATTCCCTGACCTATTCGGTTTGGACCCGAACCTAAAATAACAACCTTTTTCTTGTCTGAACGAACCGATTCGTTCTCGTCTTCAAAAGAACTATAATAATAAGGTGTTTGCGCTTCGAATTCAGCGGCACAAGTATCTACTAACTTGAATACACGCTTAATACCTAAGTCGGTGCGTTTAGTATATACTTCGCTTTCTAAACATCTTAAAACGTGAGCAATTTGGCGATCGGCATACCCTCTTTGTTTCGCATCTAAAAGCAAATCTCTCGGAATTGATTCTAAATGGTATTTCTCCATCTCTTTTTCGATAGAAATCAATTCATCTATCTGATGTAGGAACCATGGGTCGATTTTCGTTATATCGTGAATTCTGTTAAATGGAATTCCCAAACGAATAGCATCGTATAAATGGAACAATCGGTTCCAACTAGGATGTTTTAAACTCTCTAGAATTTTATCTTGATCACGCAGTTCTTTGCCATCAGCGCCCATACCGTTGCGGTTAATTTCTAGCGACTGACAAGCTTTTTGTAAGGCTTCCTGAAAATTTCGACCAATTCCCATTACCTCACCAACCGATTTCATCTGAAGACCTAACTCTCTATCAGAGCCTTTAAACTTGTTGAAATTCCAACGTGGAATTTTCACAATTACATAGTCTAACGTGGGTTCAAAATAAGCCGAAGTAGTTTTGGTAATTTGGTTATCTAATTCGTCTAGCGTGTAGCCAATAGCCAACTTAGCTGCAATTTTTGCAATAGGATATCCGGTTGCTTTTGAAGCCAATGCCGAAGAGCGACTCACTCGAGGGTTAATCTCAATGGCAATAATATCTTCTTTCTCGTCTGGAGACACCGCAAACTGAACATTACAACCACCTGCAAAATCACCAATGGCACGCATCATTCGAATAGCCATATCGCGCATTTTCTGATAGGTTTTATCAGAAAGCGTCATAGCCGGAGCAACAGTAATTGAGTCACCTGTATGTATCCCCATAGGATCCATATTTTCAATAGAGCAGATAATAATCACATTATCGTTCTTATCTCTCAATAACTCTAACTCATACTCTTTCCAGCCTAAAACAGCTTTATCTATTAACACTTCATGAATGGGCGAAGCGTGTAAACCACGATTCAGTAATTTATCGAACTGATCTTGGGTATGAACAAAAGAAGCTCCCGAACCACCTAATGTGTAGCTTGGGCGAATTACTAAAGGAAAACCTAATTGTTGAGCAATTTCTTTTCCTTCTAAATACGATTTAGCAGTAGCTGAAGGAGCCACCCCTACCTCGATATCAATCATTAACTTTCTAAATGCCTCACGGTTTTCAGTGATTTCGATAGCATCTATATCTACCCCAATCATCTTAACACCGAAATCTTTCCACAGCCCAGTATCATCACACTCTATGCAAAGATTCAAAGCCGTTTGGCCGCCCATTGTGGGCAACACAGCATCTATTTGCCTTTCAGATAAAATCTGACGAATAGACTCAACCGTTAAAGGCAAGAGATAAACGTGATCTGCCGTAACCGGATCGGTCATAATAGTAGCCGGATTCGAGTTAATTAACGTCACCTCAATTCCTTCTTCTTTCAGCGATCTCGCTGCTTGAGATCCAGAATAATCAAATTCACAAGCCTGACCAATTACAATCGGGCCACTTCCAATAATCAATACGGACTTTATGCTGTTATTTTTGGGCATTTTAGCTTTATTTTCGAGCAACTAAATATTCTCGCGAAAATAGATTTTTTACCGCGAACCATTGCACTCGCAACTATTGCTATCAACTTGAAATATATTACACATAACGGGCTGCGCTTAGGATACAAGCAATTTGGGGAAGGCAAAAAAATAGTACTTGCTTTTCATGGTTTTGGCCAAAACGCATCTGTTTTTTCGTTTTTAACCCCAATAGTAGGATCCGATTGCACCTTGGTCTCGGTTTCCCTTTTCCATCACGAATCCAGTTTTTTCCCAGAAAACCGCATTGAAAATGAACCGCTTAGAAAAGAAGAATGGCAAGTTCTTATAACCGAACTTATCAATCGGTTTACACGAGATAAAGTACTATTGATGGGATATAGTATTGGCGGAAAAATGTGCTTAACGTTAGCCGAAACAATTCCAGAAAGAGTAGAAAAAATGATTTTAGTGGCACCCGATGGTGTTAAAAACAACTTCTGGAATCATTTAGCAAGCCGAACTTATTTGGGTAAAATAGTATTCAAAAGCATCATAAATCGCCCTGCTTTTTTCTTGAATAGTGTTCGGTTCCTACAGAAAGCCAAGCTGGTAAGCCCAGCAACAAAGAAATTTGTGATGCTCAACCTAGAAAAGAAAGCTTCACGAATGCGCGTGTACAATGTATGGCTCACATTTCGACTCTTTAAGCCCAACATGAACCTCATTGTTAACAATTGCCTAAAGCATTCTATAGCTGTAGAGCAATTTTATGGTAAAAAAGACCCCGTAATATCTTCTACTTACGGAATCAGTTTTTCGAAAAAACTAAAACAACCCAATGGTTTACACATCTTGAATAGAGGGCATAACCTACTCACTCAAGAATTGGCTCACGCATTAGGCGCAGCAATTAATAAATAGAACAAAAAAAGGCGCTAATAGAATTAGCACCCTCTAAAGCTATATAAATTCAAATCGCCTTAGCGCTTGTGTCTTGGCTCGTCTGAAACAGAAAGTTTTTTACGACCTTTTGCTCGTCTGCTTGCAAGAACTTTGCGTCCGTTTTTAGAAGACATTCTCTCTCTAAAACCGTGTTTGTTTTTTCTCTTTCTGTTTGAAGGTTGGTATGTACGTTTCATAATCCTGCCTATTTTCTAAAGGGTTGCAAATGTAAGTCGTTTTTTCTTTTCAGCAAAACTCTTTTCCGAAATATTCTTCTGCAAAGATACATTAGTATGACAAATTCGTAATAGAACATCGCCTAATTTTGCCCGCTAAATATAATAGCTCGTGTTTTCACCCAGAAATTCAAAAAGAGAAAAAGTAAAGGTAAGTAAAGATGCTTGGAAGAAAGCAACGCGAATTTTCGGTTATTTAAAGCCTTACCGAGTAAAATTCGGAATCGGTTTAGTTTTTCTTCTTCTTTCTAGTCTAGCATCCATGGTTTTTCCAGGGTTAGCGGGTAAACTGGTAGATGCGAGCGGTAATCCCTCTGACAGCACAGGCCTTTTAAGTTTAGAAAACATTAATTCTGTAGCGGCTGCCCTTTTTGCCGTATTTGGGCTCAATGCGATCTTTTCTTTTTTTAGAATCTATCTTTTTAGTGATGTAACCGAAAAAATGCTGGCCAAACTTCGCCAAGACACCTATTCGCATTTAATCAAACTCCCTATGAATTTCTTCTCACAACAGAGAATTGGGGAACTAAACAGTAGATTATCGGCAGATATTGCACTTCTTCAAGAAGCTTTCACCACTGTTTTAGCCGAATTTATTCGCCAAATCATCATTATTATTCTAGGGGTAGTTCTTCTGTTTTTCTACAGCTGGAAATTAACGTTAATCATGCTAGGCACCTTACCTATTATGATTGTAATCGCCATTTTGTTTGGCCGTTTTATTAAACGCTTATCTAAGCAAACACAAGACAGAGTTTCAGATTCTAACATAATTGCAGAAGAAACATTTACAGGCATTGCCAATGTAAAAAGCTTTGCCAACGAGTATTTTGAAACACTTCGCTATGCTACCAGTACAGAAGAAATTAGAAAAGTAGCTATGCGCGGTGCTAAATGGAGAGGCGCTTTTGCTTCTTTTATCATATTCGCCCTTTTTGGTTCTATTGTACTTGTGATATGGCAAGGCGTTGTTTTAAAAGAAAGTGGTGAAATAGAAATTGGCGAACTCTTCTCATTTATTCTTTACAGTGTTTTTGTAGGAGCCAGTTTTGGCGGTACAGCCGATATCTTTTCTCGAATTCAGAAAGCGGTAGGAGCCACTGAACGATTGTTCGATTTACTCGATGAAACTCCAGAATTAGTATCTACTTCTGCACAACCTAAACCTCTCGACAGCTTTAAAGGTCAGGTTGCTTTTAACCATGTTCAGTTTGCTTACGAAACGCGTAAGGATGTAGAAGTTTTAAAAGACATTCATTTTAATGCAAACCCAGGCGAAACCATTGCCATTGTGGGCCCTTCAGGTGCCGGAAAGTCAACCATTGTTTCATTAATGTTGCGTTTTTATATCCCCACCAAGGGAGTTATCGAGTTTGATGGTAAAAATGCTAGCGATTACGAATTAAACGCCTTGAGAAATCAAATGGCTATTGTTCCACAAGAAGTAATTCTCTTCGGAGGAACCATCCGAGAAAACATCGCCTACGGAAAAACCAACGCCACTCAAGAAGAAATTATAGAAGCCGCTCAAAAAGCCAATGCCCTCGATTTTATCGAAAAATTCCCAGATGGTTTCGACACGTTAGTAGGCGACAGAGGAATTCAACTTTCTGGCGGTCAAAGACAGCGTATTGCCATTGCTAGAGCTGTTCTTAAAGATCCTAAAATATTAATCTTAGACGAGGCTACTTCTTCGCTAGACTCTGAAAGCGAGCGCCTGGTGCAAGACGCCTTAGACCAATTAATGAAAAACAGAACCAGTATTGTAATTGCTCATCGTTTATCTACCATCCGCAAGGCAGATAAAATATTGGTAGTTTCTGATGGTTCTATCGTAGAAAGCGGTACGCATACAGAACTTACTCAAATTGAAGAAGGCGTTTACCGAAGCTTGCACGAAATTCAACACGGCAGTTAACACCACTTTTAGTAGATTTGAATAATGCGAAATCTACTATTACTCTTTGTTATACTGTGCTGTAACGCTTCCACTTTTGCGTTAACAGACACCTTGTATATCAATTCTTCTGCTTTTAATCAGTTGAATCAAACGTTCTATGGAATATCGTTTAACTCTACACCTACCTTCGAAATTTCTTCTCGAACACTTACGGTTCCTACCCAACAAGCTTGTACTTTAACGATTATCAACACAGATTCGCTGCTTCATACCTTTCACATAGACGCCCTTTCTATTACCGAAAATATTGCGCCCTCAAGCTCGGCAACTATCGTTTTTTCTGTAAACCAAAAGCAAATATTACCCTATTATTCATCGGTAGGAACCCAATGTGGAGCTACCGGAATTTTAATAGCTGGTTATGCTTCAAATCGGCTTTACACATGGAATTTAGCCGAATTCGACACCTTAATCAGCAAAGAATTAGCCAGCGGAAACAACGTAAGCATCGATCAAAATTACCGTCCACAATTGTTTACAATCAACGGAAAAAACTACCCCAATACTCTTGCAGACACCTCGCAATATGTGCAAGAACGAGTTGGCGATTCTATTTACATCGCTATTTTCAACAGTGGTTTAATGAGCCATAGTTTGCATTTTCACGGTTATCATGTCGAAATTTTAGAAGATTCTGAAAATAAGATGACTTCTTGGCAAAAAGATACCTTTCCCGTTTTTCCGTTAGCTTATAAAATGGTGTTGTTGGTTCCTGACCAACCAGGCGAATTTCCAGTTCACGATCACAATCTAATTGCGGTTACCAACTCTGGCGTTTACCCTGGTGGTATGATTACCTACTTAAACATTGCACCATGAAAAAGGCACATTTTTATCTTTTTATCCTCTTTCTGTTGCCAATTATTGCAAAAAGCCAGCAGTTAGTTACTTTCAACTTAGCTTCTAAAATGGATGGTGTTTATGAGCTAGCCAACGGAGGCACCACCAACATTTGGGGCTACGATTTTTACTTTACAGATCCGTATTCTGCTACTATCGATCTACCTTCCCCTACTCTGCGGGTACAAAAAGGAGACACGGTAATTATCCACTTTTTTAATGCTTCACCAGAAGATCACACCATTCACCTTCACGGTTTAGATGTTGACCAAAATAACGATGGGGTTCCTACTACTAGTTTTTCTGTGCTCAGCAACCAAAGTGCTAGTTACGAGTTTGTAGCCAACCATTCTGGCACTTTTTTATACCACTGCCATGTACTCACCACTCTGCATTTAACAATGGGAATGTACGGAGCTATTGTGGTAGAAGATGATGCTATTCAATACACAAATGATCCCGTTTTATTGGCTTCAGACATGGATGTTTCTTGGAATAACAACCCAACGTCTCCTGGTAGTTTTCACCTTTTTAAAGCCGATTATTTTATGGTAAATGGCGCCAGTGACCAACAACTTTTTACTGCAAGAAACTCCATTATTGCTCACCAAAACGACACTCTCTTATTACGTTTAGCCAACATTGGTTATTCAATGGCCCGATATACGCTGCCGGTGAACGAAACGGCAAAGGCCATGATTAGCGATGGGCGGTTTTTACCGCAACCTTTTGATTTTAACTCTATCGAAGTGTATCCAGGAGAACGCTACGATGTTTTATGGATCGCAGATTCTGCCCTCGATGATTTTATTACAGTAGAATATTTCGACTTGGCTGGAAACGAATTAACAGGTGAAAATCGCGTTCCTACCGTTATAAATCAAGTGCAAAGTAGCGCTGAAAATGAAGAAATAGATGATAATTCGGCTTTTTCTGTATATCCTAACCCCAGTAGGAACCGTGTAACCGTTGAATCGAAATTTATTCAATCTGAGATAAAAATTACTTCGATAGATGGAAAAGAAGTGATTCCTAAAATAATTTCGACTAATAAATGGGTAGAAATTTCCGTTTCTCACCTACCTTCTGGTGTTTATTTAATTCACCAAAAATCACCTGAAGGAAATAGCATTATTGAACGATTATTGATTTACTAAAAAGCGAAAAACAACCTTCTCACAAGTTGATAAAGTTGGGTTTTATATTCGCTAAGTAACTGATAATTTAGGGGTTTAAGTTTAAACCCTTTTAGCTATGGTATAAGTGTAACTTTGTCATCCAAAATCCAGATACATTCTAATGCACCTAGGCAACAATATTCGAAGTATTAGACTTTTTAGAGGTTACTCTCAAGAGTACGTTGCACACGCTATTGGTATTTCGCAAAACACGTACAGTAGAATTGAACGTGACGAGGTGCCACTATCTGATGAACGTTTACTCATGCTATCTGAAGTATTTCAACTTTCTACCGAAGATATTCGGGAGTTTGATGAGCGTACTTTTAAGCATGAATTTGTACTGAACGAAAAAAGCAAATCGTATTACAGAGCAGAGCAAGCTTTGATAAGAGATATGCGCCATCACAACAACATGTTTCGTGAAGAAGTTTCGAAATTTTGGAGACTTCTTAAAGACCTTTCTAATACTAAATAAGAATCTAAGAACCTATTTTCTTGGCGCTCTTACTGGGCAAATCGCTATTAACTATTGGCATTTTTTGAACTAAAAAAACGTTGAAACGAATGCTTTTAATGCCATTGTGCATTTTTGCTTTTCTCAACCAGCTCTTTTAAAACGTCAAGATCTACGTCTGCTAATTTATTGATATACAAGCACCCTCTTCCACAGGCATGTTTGCCTAACTTATCAAGAAGAACTTTTTCTTGGCTTAAATCGGTGGTTAAATAAAGGGTGAGTTTCGATTTTCTAGGCGCAAAACCTACGTTAAACCATTCGAATTCTTCTTTTGACCCTTTGCGTTGATAACTATATTTACCGAAACCAATTAAAAAATCAGGCGCTTTCTCATTTCCCCAAACTTTAGGTTCCCATCCGGTAATTTCTTTCAATAGCTCTACAAGAGTAAAACTGTCTGCTCTTTTCGATTGATTATCGACTGATTCGATAAATGCTTGTACACTTCTAGAGGTTTCTTTGGTTGCTAATCCTGCCATTGGGGTACGGGTTAAAATTAGAATCTACTGATATAAACCACTTTTTTAGTTTCAAAAAATTCGTGGTCGAAAAATTTCTGAATCGAGTGCTCTATCCACGGTTTTTTCAACTCTTCCATTTCTTCGGTTAAATCGCCCCCTTTTAAATAGAGAATTCCGTTTTTTAGCGCGTGATTATTTTCTTTCTTAAAGTTCTGATGAATCCAACTCCAAAAGGGTTTTATACGCGTAACGGCTCTACTCACCACAAAATCGTACTCTCCTTTTATGTTTTCAGCTCTACTTTGTTCGGCTTCAACGTTGGTTAATTGGAGCGCTTCAGCCACTTCGTTTACCACTTTTATTTTTTTACCGATAGAATCGACCAAATGAAAATGCGTGTCTGGGAAGGCAATCGCTAAAGGAATTCCAGGAAAGCCGCCCCCGGTTCCTACATCTAAAACAGAAGCTCCCGATTGAAAGTTTATTACCTTGGCAATGGCCAAAGAATGAAGAACATGACGAACATAAAGCTCGTCAATATCTTTGCGTGAAACAACGTTGATTTGACTGTTCCAATGTTTATACAAGGGCAATAACTCTTCGAACCGAGCTAATTGCTGCTGAGAAAATTCTGGAAAATAAGTTTGAACTTCTTGAACGCCTTTCATGGCGCAAATTTACATACTCGGCTTAGAACTTAGCATCAAATCTGCTAATACATGTTTTGCTCTGTGCAATCGGGCTTTTACCGTACCAATAGGAATCCCCATTGTATCGGCAATTTCTTCGTAACTCAATTCTTTGAAGAATCGTAGATCAATTAAGATAGAATGATGATCTTTCATAGAATCGACAAAACTTCTCACAAAAGAAGCGCGCTGTTTCTTAATGAATAAATCTTCTGGAGATGCGTAAATTAAATCTGCCTGATACATGTAAGCATCTCTTTTCTGCTCTACGCTATCTTCCATCGAATAGGTTTCTAGCTTTTTCTTTCTTACATAATCGATGTGATGATTAATCACAATTCTCTTCAACCATGTTGAGAAAGCATATTGAGCATCGTACTTTTCTAATTGAGTAAATGCTTTTGTAAGAGCTTCGATGGTTAAATCTTCGGCCGTAACCTTGTTTTTCACCTTCGACATCAATAGAGAAAATATGTAAGGATAATGAATCTCAAAAAGTTGATCAATAGCTCTTTCACTTCCACTCTTCGCTAAAGACACCAATTCTAAATCTCTCTGAGCACTTTTACTTCTTGAAACTAACGCTTTTTTTTCCATTCGTTAAACCGATCAATTGCATTTGAAATAGATAGGTAAGGATAGAACACAAGAAAAAACACTTCAAATAGTGGCCCCAGCCAAGCTAAGCGTTGCTCTTGTATTTGTTTAAACGAACAGAACCATATTAAAAGTTGGGTTACTAGTCGAAATAAAAATCCTGAGAGCACCCAAATTTGCCACTCAGAATAGAATAAAAGCACTGTAAATGAGGCAACAAACAAAAAATAAGAAAAAGGAAGTAATCCTAGCAATATTTGATGATACCACTTGTATTTTGTTGCTGTAGTGAGGTGTCTTCTCTTTTGTAAGATGTATTTTCTAAAGGTTTCTTTCGCTGGTGTAAAGGTTTGGCAATACTCATTAAGGGCAATGGTAGTATTGCTGCCAATAGCTGCCGCGTTTACCAATAAATCATCGTCTCCAGAACGCATATTAAGGTGCTTAGAAAAGCCTTTTTGCTCATAAAACAAGTGGCTTTTATAGGCCAAGTTTCTCCCCACTCCCATGTACGGCAATCGAGCTTTAGCAAACGATAAATATTGCATAGCGATTACTGCTGTCTCGAAACGAATAAGTGCGTTAAGCCATCCTTTTTGCTTAATCATGCCTCCGTAACCTAAAACAATAGGACGCTTTAAAAGTGCGCCTCCCATGTATTTTAACCATTGCGTACTGCTTGGGTAACAATCTGCATCAATAAACACCAAGTGTTCGTTTACAGCTGCTTTTATACCAATTGTTAAGGCAAATTTCTTACTGCTTTCGAACCCCTTTGATGGTTTAATTTGTGAATACCTAAGCCTATCAGGATACTTCTCTTTAAATTCTCTAATCACATCAAAAGTGAAATCAGAAGAACAATCGTCTACAACAATCACCTCGTAATTGGGATAGCTTTGCTCTAAAATTATGGGTAAGAAGTTGCGCAAGTTTTCCTCTTCGTTTCGAGCCGCAATAATTACACTTAAAGGCGGAAGCTCCACATTATCTATGGGTATTCTAGAACGATGAAATGCGATCCTACTGTAAAAAAACCAGTAGTAAAATAGCTGCACTAATAGCGCACCTCCGAATATATATACCAAAATGAGTTCCATGCAAGGTGGCCAAAAATACAGAAAGCAGTTGCTCGTGAAGCCATTTCGCTATCTTTGCCGGCTCCAATTTATCAACAATGGAATTTGCGCTTCAGCACCAAGACCCACATTCAAAAGCAAGAGCAGGAGAAATTAGTACCGATCACGGGAAAATTCAAACGCCTATTTTTATGCCGGTAGGAACCGCTGGTACAGTTAAAGCTGTGCACCAGCGAGAATTAAAAGAAGACATCAATGCCGATATTATACTCGGTAACACTTATCATCTTTACCTCAAACCCGGACTTGATGTTTTGCAAGAAGCTGGAGGTTTACACGCTTTTAACGGTTGGAACCGCCCCATATTAACCGATAGTGGTGGCTACCAAGTATATTCTCTTTCTAACCAACGAAAAATTAAACCCGAAGGAGTAGATTTTCGCTCTCACATCGATGGTTCTAAGCACTTTTTCACCCCGGAAAACGTGATGGATATTCAGCGAAAAATTGGCGCTGATATTATTATGGCTTTCGATGAATGTACCCCCTATCCTTGTGATTACGAATACGCCAGAAAATCGCTAGACTTAACACATTCTTGGTTAGAAAGATGTATTCAGCAATTTGATTCAACGGAAAGTTTATACGGCTACCAGCAGACATTATTCCCAATTGTTCAAGGAAGCACCTACCCAGATTTAAGAAAGAAAAGTGCCGAAACCATTGCTTCTCATAATCGAGAAGGTAACGCTATTGGAGGTCTTAGCGTTGGCGAACCGCATGAAGACATGTATAGCATGACGGATTTAGTTTGCTCCATTTTGCCAACAGACAAACCGCGCTACTTGATGGGTGTAGGAACCCCAGAAAATATTTTAGAGTGCATAGCCCTTGGGGTAGATATGTTCGACTGTGTGATGCCTACTCGAAACGCTCGCCATGGTTTACTTTTTACATCAGAAGGAATAATCAACATAAAAAACAAAAAGTGGGATCGCGATTTTTCTCCAATCGACCCTAATGGTCACACTTTTGTTGATGAGCAATATTCAAAAGCGTATCTGCGCCACTTAATACATTCAAATGAATTGCTGGGTGCACAAATTGCTTCTATTCACAACTTGGGTTTTTACCTTTGGTTAGTGAGAGAAGCTCGCAACAGAATTCAAGATGGCACGTTTGCTGCTTGGAAAAACACCATGGTGCAAAAAGTAAAACAGCGCTTGTAATATGCTTAAAAAGCTAGACCTGTACATATTAGGTAAGTTTTTAAAGACTTTCTTCTTTATTCTGGGCATTATTATGGCTATTGCCTGCATATTCGATGTATCAGAAAAAATCGATGATTTTCTAAATCACAACGCTCCTTTAAAAGGAATCTTACTAGACTATTACCTCAATTTCATTTTCTTTTATGGCAACATGTTTAGCCCGTTAATCATCTTTTTATCGGTGATTTTTTTCACGTCTAACATGGCCTCAAAATCAGAAATAATATCCATTCTTGCCGCAGGGGTTTCTTTTAACCGTTTGCTGCGCCCTTATTTTGTAGGAGCCACCTTACTCGCTGGTATTGCTCTATACTTAAACCATTATTTAGTACCAAGAGCCAGTCTTGAAAGACTTGAATTTGAGTGGAGTTATCTGCACGACCCCTACAGAAATAGAGACCGACATATTCATAAACAAGTTCGACCCAACGAGTTTATTTATATGAATAACTATACGGTTCGTACTAAAACCGCTAATCAATTTACCTACGAGAAATTCGAAGACGATAAAATGGTCTACAAGCTGATGGCCGATTTTATACGCTGGGATACAGTGAAAGAAAAATGGTCTGTCAACCACTACTCCATTCGAACCATAGACGGAACCAACGAGAACATAGAACGAGGGCGACAATTCGATACGATCTGGAATTTTAAACCCGAAGAGTTTGCGAGAAGGCAAACCAATGTACAAACCATGACTACGCCAGAGTTAGACCGTTTCATTGCTGAAGAAACCATGAAAGGCTCCGAACTTATTCCCTTCTATTACATCGAGAAATACCAAAGAACCAGCTTCCCATTTGCTACCTATATACTCGTTCTAATAGGCGTATCTATTGCTAGCCGTAAAGTAAGAGGCGGAATTGGTTTACACATTGCCATAAGTTTATTGCTCTGTGGTATTTATGTTCTCTCCATGGAAGTAGCCTCCGTATTTGCTCGAAATGCGGGAGTTAGCCCTTTACTATCTGTTTGGTTGCCCAATATTTTCTTCGGCATTATTGCAATATATCTCTATTTCAAGGCACAGAAATAATTGCCAAACCCGATAAATTTCTACTTTCGAATTAAAATTCAGTTTTATGCCAACAACATATCTTGATTTTGAAAAGCCCATCGAAGAGTTATTCGAACAACTCGAAAAGGCAAAACAAATCAAAGAGAAGAGTAACGTAAACGTTAACTCTACTGTTAAAGAGCTTGAGCGCAAGATAAAGCAGACCAAAAAAGAGATTTACGAAAATCTTACACCTTGGCAAAGAGTTCAAGCATCAAGACACCCAAATAGGCCTTACACTCTCGATTATATCAACTATTTAACCAACGGTAACTTTCTTGAACTTCACGGTGATAGAAATGTGAAAGACGACAAAGCCATTGTTGGTGGAATGGGAGATCTAGACGGTGAAACTGTAATGTTTATCGGTCAGCAAAAAGGTATCGACACTAAAATGCGTCAGTACAGAAACTTCGGTATGGCTAACCCCGATGGTTACCGCAAAGCCCTTCGATTAATGAAGTTGGCCGAGAAGTTTAACAAACCCGTAGTTACCTTCATCGACACTCCTGGAGCTTATCCCGGGCTAGAAGCTGAAGAACGCGGACAAGGTGAGGCCATTGCCCGCAACCTCTTCGAAATGGCGCAATTAAGCGTTCCTATTATTTGTATCATTATCGGTGAAGGGGCCTCAGGTGGAGCCCTCGGTATTGGCGTAGGTGATAAAATCTTTATGCTCGAAAACTCATGGTATTCGGTAATTTCTCCAGAAAACTGCTCAACAATTCTTTGGAGAAGCTGGGATTTTAAAGAGAAAGCAGCAACTGCCTTAAAACTTACTGCAGAAGATATGCATGCCAACAAACTAATCGATGGCATTATCAAAGAACCTATTGGAGGCGCTCATTCTGACCGTGAAGCGACATTCGAAAAAGTGAAAAAAGAACTTCAAAAATGGATTCCGAAACTACAAGAAATGGAAAAAGATAAACTTGTAGAAAAAAGAGTGAAAAAGTTCTGCGCAATGGGCCACGTAGAAGAAATGTAAAGCCCTACTGCTTTTAAAAAACAAAAGCTCGCACGTTTTCGTGTGGGCTTTTTTTGGCTCTCACTTTACCACTAACTGCTGTAAATTTCCCGTACATTCACCAATCATTTTTTCTGTAGGAACTCGTATTCCGTACCTTTGAAATACAAAATATCATCATGGCAGATTCTCAAACAAGAAACCAATCAAAACAGCGCAAACCAGTTGGATTAGCCAACACCCTAGAATTTGGCAAACTTCCGCCTCAAGCTGTAGATTTGGAAGAATCTGTATTAGGTGCACTCATGCTCGAAAAAGAAGCCGTAAACGAAGTTATTGACGTTTTACAGCCAGAGTCTTTCTACAAAGAAGCTCACCAAAAAATTTACGAAGCCATAAAAGATCTTTTCGGTGATTCTGAACCCATCGATATCTTAACCGTAACCGAAAGACTCCGAAAAAAAGGCGAACTAGAAGTGGTAGGTGGCCCGTTTTATATTTCACAACTCACCAATAAAATTGGGTCTGCCGCTAACGTTGAATTTCATGCCCGAATTATTTCTCAAAAATACATTCAGCGAGAACTGATTCAAATTAGCACCGACACAATTACCAAGGCATACGATGAAACTACCGATGTTTTCGAATTGCTAGACGAAGCAGAATCAAACCTATTCCGTGTAGCAGAAGGAAATATCAAAAAGAATTTTGAAAACATGTCAGACCTCGTTCAACAAGCCATAAAGCAGGTTGAACAGCTCAGTGCTCAAGCCGATGGCGTAAGTGGGGTTCCTACCGGTTTTACAGAATTAGATCGAGTTACTTCTGGTTTTCAAAAGTCAGATATGGTGGTGCTAGCAGCTCGCCCTGGTATGGGTAAAACCGCCTTCGTATTGTCTATGGCTAGAAATACTGCCGTAGATTTTAATATGCCTGTTGCCGTTTTCTCGTTAGAGATGTCAAGTTTGCAGCTGGTCAATCGTCTTATTGCTAGTGAAACAGAATTAGACGCAGAAAAACTGAAAAAAGGGAACTTACAACCGCACGAGTGGCAACAACTCAATGCCAAAGTTTCTAAGCTCACCAAAGCTCCGTTGTTTATTGATGATACACCAGCACTAAACGTTTTCGAACTTCGTGCAAAATGTAGACGTCTAAAGTCTCAGCACGATATCCAAATGGTAATTATCGATTACCTTCAGCTTATGACTGCTGGTTCTGACAAAGGAAACCGAGAGCAAGAAATTAGTACCATTTCAAGATCGATTAAAAGTATCGCCAAAGAATTAAACGTTCCCATTATTGCTCTAAGTCAGTTGAGTAGAGCCGTAGAAACACGTGGTGGAGATAAACGTCCGCAACTATCAGATCTTCGTGAATCAGGTGCCATCGAGCAAGATGCCGATATGGTAATGTTTATTTACCGACCAGAATATTATGGCCTAAACGAAGACGAAGAAGGTAACGATACCACTGGAACGGGTGAGATAATTATCGCTAAACACCGTAACGGTGGGCTCGAAAATGTTCGCTTGAAATTTATCGGTAACCTCGCTAAATTTACCAACTTAGAAACGAACCATGAATTCGATAATTTCTTAGAATCGAACCAAAACATGCCCCAATCGAACGAGTTTGATGGTTTTCCTAGTCAAACTAGAAAAAGTAAAATGGATGAAATTGACAACGATTCTGAAGACGTGCCCTTCTAAGCTAAACTTGCTTTTACTGCTTATTTTTATTTCGGTAGGAACACAATTACACGCTGCTAAATTGCTTATCCCGATGGACGAATCCCAATCGAACCATTTAAAAGCATACGGAATTGCATTCTGGGTTCTTGAACAAGAAGTAGAAATGGAGTGGTTGCTGAATTATCAAGGAGGCAGTTTTTTAATCCCTTCAATCAATGCCATTAAAACAGAATGTACCATTCGAGGGGTTGATTATCAAGAGATTTCAGATGCTCAAGCGCTAAGCATTAAAAGAGAAATAGCCAATCCAGAGGTGAACATGGATGTTATGAAACTTGAAAAAGCGCCTAAAATTGCCGTTTACACCCCAGATGGCAAACAACCTTGGGACGATGCTGTAACCCTAGTGCTTACCTATGCTGAAATTCCGTACGATAAAGTGTACGATAGAGAAGTAGTGAAGGGTGATTTACCTAAATACGACTGGCTGCACTTGCACCACGAAGATTTTACTGGCCAGTACGGCAAATTCTATGCAGCTTATAAAAATGCCGATTGGTACAAACGAGAGCAACAGGTATCTGAAGCAACTGCCAAGGAATTAGGTTTTT
Source organism: Salibacteraceae bacterium (assembly GCA_048267965.1). Classification (GTDB taxonomy): domain Bacteria; phylum Bacteroidota; class Bacteroidia; order Flavobacteriales_G; family Salibacteraceae. The sequence continues at coordinate 4,634 of JBLWWK010000007.1, read as the reverse complement.
CAAAGGTTTCTCATCTAAAAAGAGACGTTGCATTGAAAATCCGCGCTTTTACTGCCGGTGGCGGTTTTCTTTTCTCTATGTGTTCCGGCACCGATTCTTACGATATTGCTTTGGCGGCTCAACACACCGATATTTGCGAGCAAATGTACGATGGAGACCCAGCTGACCCTCAAGCTCAGCAGAAACTCGACTTTTCAGAATCATTTGCGTTTCACAACTACCACTTAAAAACTAATCCGCTAGAATACGAATACAGCTCAATAGACGGAACCCGCATACACAGTTCTACTCCACAAGAAAAAGACCTTTTCACGTTGTTCGATTTTAGCGCCAAGTGGGATCCGGTTCCTACCATGTTGTGCCAAAATCACACCCGTGTTATCGAAGGGTTTATGGGGCAAACCACTTCGTATGTGAAAGATTATTTGAAGCCCGGAACCATTGTTATGGGTGAGCATAAACCGCTTAACACTGCACGCTATATTCATGGTTCTTTCGGTAAAGGTCAATGGACGTTTTACGGAGGCCACGACCCAGAAGATTATCAACATTTTGTAGGAGATCCGCCAACTGATTTAAATTTACACCCCAACTCACCCGGCTACCGACTTATTTTGAATAATATTTTGTTTCCTGCTGCAAGAAAGAAAAAGCAGAAAACATGAAAAACCTTCTTTTTAACGGTTTTTCTGCAACCTAACAGGCTCGATATCGGTGAAAAATTTTTGTGTTCTATTGGCCATTCTATGTGGCACGTTCTTTCAAGTTAAAGGCCAGTATACCATTCAAAAAACACGCGAACCCATTACAATTGATGGAGTTCTCAGCGAAACCGTTTGGAACCAAAAGCATCTTTTAAATCATTTTCAACAGAATTTCCCCTACGATACTTCTTTTTCTACCGCGCAAACCGAAGTTCAATTAGCTTTTGATAATCAGTATTTATACGTGGCGGCAGCTTGCTACAAACCTTCACAAGACTACGTAGTACAAACGCTTCAAAGAGATTTCGAGATAACCGGTAATGATGTTTTTGGTATAGTTATTAATCCTTACAATGATGGTCGAAATGGATTTTTCTTCTACACCAATCCGCTTGGTGTTCAAGGGGAAGCTCTTATCGAAGATGGGGGAAGCTTATCTACGGTTTGGGATAACAAATGGATGGTAGAGGTGGTGAAAACTCCTAACGCCTACTATGTAGAAATGGCTATTCCGTTCAAAACCTTGCGTTTTAACACATCAACTGACTTCTGGAAATTTAATTTTTTAAGACAAGAGCAAGGTATTAACGAAATCTCAACTTGGTCGAAAGTTCCGCGAAATTTCGATGCATATAACTTAGCATTTACGCATCCTCTCTATTGGAAAACCCAAACCCCAAAACCGAGCAGAAATGTATCGTTAATACCCAGTTTAACCACCATAGCGCAGCAAGATTACGAGAATCAATCGAGTGAAGAGAGTATAGTTCCAAGTTTAGACGCCAAAGTATCTGTTACTCCTTCTCTCAATCTTGATTTAACGGTAAATCCCGATTTTTCACAAGCAGAAGTAGACCAACAGGTAACAAATCTCACTCGATTCTCTATCTTCTTTCCAGAACGTAGAAACTTCTTTTTAGAAAACAATGATTTATTTGCCAGTTTCGGATTTCGTCAAATTCGTCCCTTTTTCTCTAGGCGTATTGGTTTGTATCAAGGCCAAACGGTTCCTATTCTAGCCGGAGCCCGACTAAGTGGTAAAGTTGGTAATAAATGGCGCATTGGTGCTATGAATATGCAAACTGAAGGAGCCGTTGATTCAGATCTTCAAGCCCAAAACTATTCGGTAGCTGCCTTCCAGCGTGACGTTTTTGCCAGATCAAATATTGCTGGTATTATCGTAAACAGACAAGCTTTTGAAGGCTCTAGTCCCAATAAAAATGATTTTAACAGAATAGTTGGCTTAGATTATAATCATGCCTCTGCAGATAATAAATGGTACGGAAAAGTATTTTATCATCAAGCCTTTTCGCCTGATAATAATTCAAAATCTTTAGCTAACGCAAGTTTTTTAAGATATTCAGATACGAAGTGGTTCGCCATGTGGAATCATGAATACGTTGACAAAGAATACGATGCTGAAGTAGGTTTTGTACCTAGAAATAAAATGTACAACCCAGAAACGGATACCATAGAAACGGTGACCTATTGGCGCTTAGAACCCTCTATTCAGTACGTTTTTTATCCTAAAAAATCGAAAATAAACAATCATGGGCCAGGTTTATATCTAGACCATTATATGAATTCTACTTTTGAAACTACCGACTATTTACTTCAACTTAATTACCGTGTTCGTTTCGAGAACAGTGCTTACATTCAACTAAATCTAGAAGAAAATTACACTTACCTATTCTTCGATACCGATGTTACATTTACTGACAAACCCAGTATATCGCAAGGAGATTACACCTATCGCAATGTTAATTTTCAAGCCAATTCAGATTCAAGAAAAAGATTATATGGTTCAATAACAGGTAGCATCGGTTCCTACTACAATGGCAACAAATACACGTATTCTACCAGCTCATCGTTCCGTCTTCCTCCTTACGCCACCCTTTCGGTAGATTTTAGACACGATCAAATTGAATTACCAGAAATAGAAAAAACCGACATTTATTTAGTAGGAACCCAAATTAACGTTAGTTTGAGTAAATCCGTATTCCTGAATACTTATCTTCAATATAACACTCAGGCAGAAAACATCAATTTGAATACGCGTTTTCAATGGAGATTTAAGCCCATGAGCGACCTGTTTATCGTTTATGCAGACAATTATTACCCCGAATGGGGAATTAAAAACAGAGCGCTAACAATTAAGTTTATTTATTGGCTTTCGGTTTAATTTAAAAAAGTCCAATTAACTCCTAAACGTAATTGTCTGTCGAAATGCGGATAACCAGGGAAATTCAGATAATTATATCCTGAAAAAGATTGGTTTAAATGGGTTAACTTAGCAAGAACCCTAACTTTTTTAATTTGAGCTGCCAAATAAACATCTACGAAAGGATAATTCCCAATTTCCGTATCGTCTTGCAAGTAAAAAGTTCGATTCACAGGTAAATAACCAACCGATTTAAAAGCTGTCATATACATAACGTCTGCACCTAGTCTCAAGCGCAACGCTTTCTTAAATAAATCTTGTTCGTAATAGAGTCCTGAATAAGTCCAAAAGGTAGGAACGCGAATAGGACCAAGTTCTTCACTCAACGTTTGATAATAAGCATTCAATCTAAAATGCAAAGCTCTTAAATGAAATGTTTTCTCAATGGATGCCTGAAAAGCGGTAATTGTACCATTCCATTGATCAGGAGTGATCGGGTTTTCGAAATAAGCCAGATTTTGATAGGTATATCCGTTAACCTTAACTACCAAATCCAGAGAATCACTCTGGATTTCTAAGCCCAATTGATTGGTAAAAATATCTTCTGGTGTATAATTCCAACCAAATTCTTCATTCCCATACAACCAATAAATAGTATGAGGCAAAACCCTAGAGGTGTTAAACAACCCAGTAATATTTAAAAAATTAGATGCAAATGGAATGTTGACTTTAGCATCTAAAGAATAATTCCCTTCACCAATTCCTGAAAAACCATATTCTCCCTTAAATCTAGCCGTATATTTATTTAACAATAGTAATGAGTAGTCACCTTCACCCAACAAGGTTTGAAAATCTTCTTGATAAATACCATCTTTATAATCTATACTTTGTAAGCGAATTCCTGCGTTTAAAGTTCCAAAACTTTCAATAGTTAGGCCTAAATAATTATTCCATTCTCTAATCTCTCTAATTTCACGAATACCTAAAGTATTGGAATCAAGTCCATTGTTTATGTAAAATGTGGTATCCTGTCCAGAATCATCAAATCGATTATACTTCCATTCAAATTTTGATCGATGATTTAAGAATAACTGAAACCTTCTCTTCTTTTTAATATTTTCAGTAGTATCCGATTTCCCAGATTTAATTACTCTAAAATACTGGTCTATTTCGAATCCTCTATTATCTGCGTTATTCTTAGCGTTGCTCAAAGCAACGGGTATCCCTTGCCTATTTGGCTGCAGATTTTCCAAAAATAAAGAGTCGCCATCTATTCCACCATTTTCTTCAATTTCACTTGTGTTTAAAATCGCTTGAATTTTCAATAAATAGGCCTTATTTAAACTTTGATAGAAACTTGAAAGCTTAGCAACTTTATGCTCCGTTCTCTGTCGAAAATAAAAACCTGTTGAACTCATGGAACCATAAGAAACAGCCACATTCCAGTTAGGTAAGATATTTTGTGTGTGAACAAAATCGATAATTTGCTCCTCTTTAGTAGCATTAGAATAACGAACTCGAGTATAAGGAGAAATAGTGCTATAATATCCTGAATCATCCAGTTTATTATAATAAAAATCATATGGTACTCTAGTTGTAAACCCCGGTTTAGAATAACTACTTAACGCTAAATGTTTAAAGTCAGAACCAAAATTCCCAAGATTTTGGGAAGGGTAATTAAAAAAGGGACGGTATTGAGAGAAGAGTTGAAGACTCGTATCCACATCACTTACCACTGCACGGTATCAATCCAATTCCCATCTTGATCT
>JBLWWK010000006.1:0-145361 GCA_048267965.1 Salibacteraceae bacterium | reverse complement strand
CGCCTCACCCTCCGCACGTGCTGGCTCAACAACTCCCCAAGTTGTTGCCCTGCTTCACCTACGTGCTTTGATTTTTTCCAAAAATCGCAACTGCGGTGGCAAAAACATCTATCACTGCCAAAAGTCACAGCATCCGATTTTCAATCGAATTTGGATTTGAGCACTCTTTGTTTTTAAGACGAAAAGAGAAAATTTCATCCCATTCGAAGAATCCAGAAGAGAATCTCTAAAAACCTTAATCAAGTCGGTAGACTTGAGTTTTTCGGCATCCGATGGTTTTGGTAGAAATACCAGAGCGCAGCGTAACCGAACACGCTGTTTGAGCTCAGGCATCGGCTTTTTGAAAAAAAGACACGCATGCCGTTTGCGAGTTCGGGTGAGGTAATGGAGCGAAGGCCAGTAGTTCAACAAAATCTCATACGCAGCCTTGAACTTTTGTTTCCATCCCGCCAGCTGGCTCAATAGCTCCCCAAGCTACTGCCCTGGTTCAAGCCAAAAGAAATTAAGAACAACTTCTTCGCTTTTCGCTCCCACCAGCTGGCTCAACAATTTCCCAAGTTGTTGCCCTGTATCAAGACAAAAGAAAGAGAGAACCGAAACACATCGTGTTGAGCTCACGAGTACTTTTTAAAAATAAACCGAAACGAGTAAAAACTTCTTTTTCATCCTTTTCAAAGAATCTATCTCAAAATCACTAAAAACAATAACAGAAAGAAAAATCAAAAATCAAACACATCAAGATCATCTATGGGGCTATCAATTTTCTCGATCGATTCGCTACTAACATAGGTGTAAATCTCTGTAGTTTTAGAGCTCTTATGGCCAAGCAATTCTTGAATGTACCTTAAATCAACTCCGCTTTCTAAAAGATGAGTAGCATAACTATGGCGCAACATGTGGCAAGTTACCGTTCGTTTTATATTTGCCTTAGCTGCGTATTTTTTTAAAATTTTGGCAACACTGCTCGAGCTATAGCGCTGACCAGCGGGTCCTTCAAATAAAAATTCAACAGGGCGGTATACCTTGTAGTATTTTCTCAGCATTTCTAACATTTTGGAAGAAAGCTTAATTCTACGGTCTTTCTTTCCCTTGCCATTTCTTACCCAAATCATATTTCGTTGTCCGTCTATATCTTCGGGTTTAAGTTGCAAAACCTCATTAAGTCGAAGGCCGGCACTGTACATTAAACTCAAAATGGTTTTGTGTTTTAAGTTAGAAGCCGCTTGCAGGGTTTTTTCTATCTCTTTCTTGCTGAGAACTTTCGGTAAACTATGGCTCGCTTGTATTTTAGGAAGTTTATCTAGCTCTAAATCAGTACTGAGTCGGTTTCGGTAAAACAACTTGATGGCGCTCATCATTTGTCGTTTATACGTGGTAGAATAGTTTCGTTCATGAACATATTCACGCATAAAAAGCATTACATCATCGTTTGTTAATTCTTGAAAATTCTGATCAGCGAAGTAACTTAAATAGACTTCTATTAGGTTTATATAAGCGTTAATCGTGTTCCTACTGTAATCTTTGGCCACCATGTAATTATGAAACTTCTCTACCTCAAGAGCGGTAGACCTGTTTAGGTGTTTTAGCGGCAAATCACGTTGGCGTTTCAGCAATACATTAACGCGAGAAGATTTTAGAGCTCTATCGTCAATTATAGCATGGGGTTTTAAACGTTGCACCACCATGTTTATGGTTTTATCATCGCTATCTATGTACCACGCTTTGTGGGTTTTACTCCACGTACATTTCATGGTCTGAATCACCGAATTAATACGTTTGGAGTATCCGTATTTAATAAACAAATACCAAACACCTCGGTGCTTTTTAATTTCCAGTTTTACAGGATCGCGTTTGTAGATAAATTTTCGCATAAGTCTAAATCTACCAAGCTCAGCAGGGCTTCGCCATGGTCAGTCCCATGCAAAGTAGGTGATAGGGTGACTCGGTAGTGAAATAAATGGACGTTAAATTTAAAGAAAAAATAGGATGTGGGTATGTGAAATTGATATTAAATTTCTGTAGGAACGCGATTTGTGTTCCTACAGAAAAGACGTAAAGAGAAGTGATTTAGAAGGTTAAGGTGTTTTTTGTTGCGAAAAAGATAAAATGAATGAAAAGCGTTACTTTGGATTATAATTTATAAAACTAGTTAACCTTTTTTCGGGTAGGAACCGTTTAAGAATGCTGATCTGTGTTGATACATGTATTTAGTAAAAGCGTAGTATCTTTGCCCCATGGATAGATCACGAGACGATTTTTACGCAGATTTAGAGAAGAAATTGAACGAAGAAACGCAATTTCCTTCTGTGTATTTATTCAAATTCATCATTCCGAACGATAATCAACGTTTAGCACAAACGCAGGCGTTATTTGGGGCAGAAGCGCAGGTGACTACACGTGAGTCTAGAACAGGCAAATATTTATCGGTATCGGCCAAAGAAATGATGCTTTCGGCTGCCAGCATTATCGAGCGCTACAGAAAAGCCGAGAAAATAGAAGGAATTATTCAGTTGTAAAAAAAAGACTCCCGATTTGCGCTAGCGCAAATCGGGAGGTGTTGTATCTTTAGGTTAGTTAAAGCAATGCAGCGAACTGGGGTATTTTCTTTGCAATTTTTACTGCAATATCCCCTAGTTCTTTTATATCGTCAACTAATTCAGCTTTCGACTTGTTCTCACGTGATGCTTGTTCTATAACTTTAATCAAAACGGAATAGACTCTTAAGTCTTCTGTACCTGGTGTTACGCTGTCAATTTCATCTTTAGACAAACCAGTTAGTTCATCGAGTTCTTTACTGTATTCACCGTTAAAAGCTTTATCAGCTTCAGCGAAAAGATTTGAAAATCTGCCCATAGTTTAGTTATTGGTTAATTTTTGAATTTGTGAAATAATCTCTTTAATCTGATCGTAAGCTTCATCGCTTTTAACATCAATTTCTTTTCCTTTTGTCACTGCTTCTTTGGTAAGCTCTGAAGCCTTCAGTAAAACACCATTTAAATCATCATCTTTACCTTCTAACCCTAGAACTTTAAGCGCTTCTTGCTGACTTTTTTTAACTTTTTGAATAGATTCAAGATGTCCGGTTAAAGTAGAATTTGCATGTATGGTATTTTGATACGATTTATCGATAGCCATTAGTAACGAATCTCTTTCTAAAACAATGGGTTGAATTAACTCTTTTCTTTTTAGTTCGACCTGGTGATTAGCGTCTTGTAGAAACTCATTCATAACATCTAAGGCTGCTGCTGTATATTCCTTACCCTCTTTTTCTCCAGCAGCTCTTATTATTCCGTAAATAGACTCTTCACCGTTCTCAAATTTCTCTAGTTCAATTTTAAGAACATAATGGATTATATAAGGAGAGTATACATCATCTACAAAAGTGTTGACGTTATCTATTATTTCTTTGTAGTAAAGTTCTACAATTGATTTATGCGAATTGTGTAGTATTTTCAAGTCATTCCCAATTACCTTAGACAGTTCAACTGTTTCCTTTGGTATCGTAGCACAAGAAGTGAATATTAACACCATAACAGTAATAACTAAGAATTTTATGTTGCTCCGTTTTTTCAAATTGGCGCTACTTCTTGAATTTAATGGCTGAACTGGGTCAGTTTGAGCATTGAAATTTTCCATTTAAGATAGTTTAGGTTTATGATGATGTGAATAAATTACAAGTGAAATTGAAAGATGAATTTGGTAAGTGGTTTATAATTCGTGTTTAGGATTGTTCCCGTAAATGTAGTTAAAAACCGTCAATCAAAAATTTGCTTAATGTTATGATTCTGTGAGGGTAAGGGTGAACTATAACAAATATGTATTGTTGGTGATAGTTATTTTACCTTAAACCAATTTGACGTAATATACAGTTGGTTTTTTAATCCATATCCACTTTCATAGACCCGAAAAATGAATCTAAATTTGCCTGTTATCTGAGGGAGGGATGTCTTAAATGCACGAAGCCTGACGAATGGCTCTCCACAATCCATTTGATCCATTAAAAAATCAGGTAGGTTAGATTCAAAGGATTCTAATCTCCAAAGAGGTTGTAATGACGAGCAATCGCCAGTTGAATAAACAAGAATATCTGTAACGTTTGAATTTTTATCGTAAACTTTCAAAGAAATACTGTCACCGAATGAATAAACTTCTTTGTCGGTTTTTATTTGTAGGTCTTCGATTTTTGTAGAATCCTTAGTGTTTTCAATTAGAGATTGTGCTTGCAACAAGTTGACCTGGAGCAGTAAGAAAAAAGTAATGTATTTCAGTTGTAGAATCATTTTAATTCGACCACAATTATTTTGCCGCTTCCAGAAAAGGAATGTCAACTCTATAGAGTAGAGAAGTAGAAAAAACGACTACTTACCGGTTAGTGGGGTTCTGATTTAAACTCAAAAAAACGGTTCGAACCGATACCGAACCGTTTTCACTTTTATGCTTTATGGTGCATTTGCGCTATTGCTACTAATTTGGCGAATGAAGTCCTATTTTATTGCCTTCTGAGTCGAGAAAAATGGCGAAAAATCCGCTTTCGTCTGCGTGAGGTGTTTTCGGAATTATAATTTTTCCGCTGTTCTCTTCCACTTTATCGAGAATAGTTTGCAAGTTATCTCCACCATTCAGATAAACCGTAACTCCTTTAGCAGAAGGTTCGTAACCTTCTCCTTTCATAATAACTCCAGTCACCATTTGGTCTTGGTAAGGGAATAAACCCATTTCCATTTCTTGAAATTCTAATTTTTCAATTTCAACTCCTAGAATTTCTTTGTAAAAGTGAATAGCTCTGGAAATGTCTTTTGCTGGAATCTCAATAATTGATACATAACTGTTCATAATCTTGTCTTTTTTAATTGTAGTTTCTTTCGTTCGATTTTCTCCTGAAGTAGAAGTGTTCTTTGTTTCACAAGTAGCCATGCTCAAGGTCAAAGCAATAATTGTGATAAAAAAGGTGCCTTTCATTTTCCGATTTTTGTTAACGGAACAAAAGTACCAGCGGATTATCGTTAGAAATTGTAAAAAGACGACACCCTAAAACTATTGGTAGAATAGGGCGGAAAGAGCTAAGTTTTCGTGATTTTTAAACTCTTTGGGATTGATTCCGGTGTATTTCTTGAAGTCTTTTATGAAATGAGCTTGGTCGAAATAATCACTTTTATAGGCAACATTTGTAAGACTTTCGGGATTTTCGTCAAGCAACATTTTTAAAGCGGCTTGTAATCGAATCACCTTTCCCAATTGTTTAGGTGTTAGCCCAATTTGCTTTTTGAAGTTTCTTTCGAGCTGTCGTTGTTTTGACAAGTTTTCTTTGAGAATGGAGTTTATTGAAGCGCTGCCGTTTGTGGCCAATAGAGAATCTAGGGTGTTTTTTACAATCTTATTAATTGTTTTTTCGTCACTGAACCTATCCAAAAGAAATTTTTCGATCAAATTGATGCGTTGTTGAGTATGCTCCGCTTTGATTATTTTTTGCTCTAAATCAACCGTAGATTCGGCTCCGAAAAGTTGGTGAATAGGCGTTTCCTTGTTGGCTAAACTGCTGATGGGTTCAGAGACGAAATTGGCAAAACCATAAGGAAAAAATCGGACAGCAAATGTTTTGACATATCCTGTTGGTTGAATGTAAAAAGGCTCAATTGTTTGACCAAGCACCATTGCACGAGGTTGAAGTATGTATTCATCTTCAGAAGTGAACCGTTTAATGTCGTCACCTAGAATAAAAGCCATCTCAATACAGCCATCCGGTACAATGCGCTGTTTTTGCGGTTCCTTCTGTTTGGGCACTTCTAGGGTCCAATAGCAACTAACAAGTGATTTTAAGTCAATATGTGGTGCGTAGGTTTGGTAATCCATTTATAGGTAGGGGATTGCATATTGGTGCGAACTATATGAAGTGTGAGATTTCAAGTCACTAATTTTTCGGCTAAATACAGACCTTTTTTTTATCACTTAAACCGCATATTTCTTATGCACATGATTAGTTAGTGTAATTCTATTTTTTCAAATTCTAATCCCATAATTTTCATCGAAGAAATCTTTCCGCTTTTATTTCGTATGAATTGAATGGGGTAGTTGGGAATACTAAATAGGTTTTTAGATAATGCTTCAATTTGAACGCTATTCGCTCCTTTTCCGTAATTAAAGAGCAGTTTACCGGCTACAAATTTAACCTCTTTGGCTACTTGCAAACCCTTGTTTAAGTAGATGCCTTCAATTTCCTTAAATTCTGATTCTGTATGCTTATACGGTTCAAGTTCTTTGAATAGCCAAGGTTTTTCATTTTTGTTTGCATAAAAACGATATTGCTTGGTATGGGCTTGAATGTCAAACTCCATGATGATCCCGTTCATCAAAAACGTATGATTACCTATGGGTTTTAATTTTCCTATTTCTTCACCATCGCTTGTCGTTAATACTAAGTGTTTTTCTTTAAGTTGAATGATTCCCGTTTTTATATTTTCATATTCATTCCCCAAAAAGAGGTAATTCCCCTCATATTTTTTTAGAGCATCATAAGGCAGTTCTATACTTGCACTCTCTTGCAGATGAGCAGTGTCTACTTGTTTCTCACTTGGAATGTATACATCCACAAGTTGAAAAAATCGGTCTTCGAAGTCTTCTTCAAATGTGTTTTGAGTAGAAAAAAAGGCGATGTCTAACTCTGGAAAGTATAAATATTTAGAAACGAATCCACCCAGAATCATACCATCAAATCCCATAGCGGAATAACCATTGTGCGTTTCAAACTCAACGCCTAATCCATAGTCAATTGAGGTTCCGTCATTTAGTTTTGCTTTGCGGTGCATTTTTTTCCACATTTCGGGAGAACCAATGGTTGCATTTCGAATACCTTTATGCCATTTAAACAGATCCCTCGGTGTTGTCAAAATTTGGCCATCTCCATGGTAAATCGTGGCAGGTAAATCCATTTTATAAATAGCTTTCCCATCTTTCATGTATCCAATGGCTCTATTTTTTATTACATCATACGTTCTATTTTTCTTGATCGAATGTTCCATTTTTAAGGGGGAAAAAATCTGGTCTTGCAAGAAATCTGAAAAAGATTTTTCTGATACTTTTTCAATAATGTTGGCCAGTAAGATGTAGTTCGCGTTTGTGTACTCAAAATATTCCCCTGGTTTAAAGTTGAGTTCTTTTAAATTTAGAATGATATTGCTAACTCTTGATTGAGTAAGAAAGTCATTAAAAGATAAATCTGCTAAATAAAAATAGGGGTCCACTTCGGGGATACCGCTAGTTTGGTTTAACAATTGTTCTATTGTTGGGTCTCCCTTTTTATACCGAGGAAGGTTGTCGATGTATTTATAAGCAGGCTCTTTAATGGATAATTTTCCTTCATTCTCTAATAAAAGTATTGCGGCTGCCGTAAATTGTTTTGCAATGGAACCGATATCGAATACAGTTTCACTAGTTATTGGAATGTTGTAATCAAGATTTGCAATTCCATACTGTTTTTCAAGTACAATTTTATCGGCTTTAAATACAGCGATTGAAAATCCGGGTTGATTGTCTTTTACTTGGTATAGGCTATCTATTGTTGAATCAATGCTTTGAGAAGCGCTTAGCTTTGGTGTGAGTACTAAAATGAGTAGGAATATTACAAACTGTTTTTTATTCATAAATCGAGTTTTTCTTTCTCTAAAGACTCACTTAAGTTCTCATGGCTATTATCAGAATGCAGTATCATTGTGGTTAACCCTTACTAATTACCGTTAGAGAATACGGAACGTGAAATTTACATGATTTTGAGGTGGAATTTCTTTTAAATCAATCATTAAGATGAAGAAAGCTCAATAAAATAACCGCTAAACTTTCTCAGGTTGATTACGTGGTGATCATCAAACAACAAATACTGCCCACGGATACCCATTAACGTTTTTTCAATGGTAGGGGTTTTGTCAAAATTGAGGCTTTTCACCTTTTCGGGGTATTTCTCTACCGGATAGTTAAACGTATAAATTTCATCGTTTTCACTGTAAAAATCTTGTAGCGGTTCTGGGATGTATTCGCCTAATTCTTCTTTGCGTTCAAGTAAATCTTCCTCTTCGTTTTGCTCACCTTTCAGCATTCGTTGCCACGGGGTTTTATCGCTGATGTAATCTTTCAAAGCCACCTCGATTAATCCCGCCTCGTGCCGGTTTTTGGTTTCTGCCAGTTGAATCGCTTTCCAAGCTCCTTGGTCTATCCATCGGGTAGGAACCTGAGTGTTTCGCGTAACGCCTACCTTTACGCCACTGGTTAACGCTAAGTACACAATGTGCGGTTGATTGTGGTGTGCTTCTTCCCATTCAGGATCTCTTCCTTTTCCGAGATGCGCTTCGCACAGTTCGGGGCGAATAATGCATTCTGAATTCATCGGAGAGTCTCTAAAGCAAGGGTAACAGAAACCTTGACCGAAAGCCTTTTTCGTGTTCCTACCACAATTCACACAGTTGATTTGACCTGTAAAATGAAGGTGTACCGATTTCCCAATTAAAGCATTCATATCTATCCAGTTATCGCCCAATTGTAATTGGTATTCGATCGGATTTTTATGTTCTACCTTCATCTTTTTTAAGTTCCCTGCGCTTTCCATCTGTTGATTTCGTTTTTTTGTGCTCCAAAAGAAAGGTTTTGACATGGAAATTCAAATGCAAGGAGAATACATCGAGCTAATAAAGGTGTTGAAAATGGCCAATTTAGTAATGTCTGGAGGCGAGGCTAAAATGGTGGTAGACGAAGGATTGGTGCAGGTAAATGGCGAAATAGAGTCGCGCAAACGCAGAAAATTAAGGGTAGGGGATAAAGTGTTTTTCGAAGGAGCCGAAATTACCATTGTAGAAAACGAAGAATAAGAAGAACTATTCAGCGAATCATCGGTTATGTATCCAAATCCATTGCTTTGAATTATCAACAACTTGCTAGAACCGTTATCGTTGTTATTGGCGTTATTACGCTGGCGGCTTTATATCCTATTAGTCAGCTTCGATTCGATTACGAATTCGAAAGCTTTTTTCCGGTAAACGATCCAGAATTAGAGTTTTACAATGAATTTCGAGAAAAATTCATGCCCGATAACGATTTCGTGCTCATTGGGTTAGAAAACAAAAATTCCATCTTCGATACGGTTTTCTTACAAAAAGTAGCTCAACTAACCGATACTTTACAAACGGTAGATAAGGTGCTTCGCGTGGCTTCGCCCACGAATGTGTCTCAACTCATTATGGGCCCTTTCGGGCCCATCGAAGCACCTTATCTGCATCCCAATTCTGCCGAAAAACTGCCCAAAGACTCAGCAAGAATCTATCAATCTGAGCATTTAGTGGGTTCTTTCTTTTCTACCGATGCCAAAGCGCTTTGTGTTACGCTCATTACCGAACCGGGCTTATCTAAAGTGGCAAGCGACTCGCTAGTAATGGTGTTAGACAATATTTACAAAACCTTCGAATTTGACGAAATGCATGTTTCTGGCCGAATCAACGGTCAAAAGTATTTTGTAGATAAAATGAAATTCGACCTGAGCATTTTTGTAGCCAGCTCACTGGTTTTGCTCATCCTGTTTTTATGGTTTACGTACCGCTCTTTGTGGGGAATTTGGGTGCCGATTGTGGTAGTGATTTTGGCCATAAGTTGGTTATTGGCGGCCATGAGTTTAATGGGAAAATCGCTCGATTTGATGTCGGTTTTATTGCCCACCATTCTATTTGTGGTTGGCATGAGCGATGTGGTGCATATTCTTACCCGCTATTTAGAAGAGCTGCGAAACGGACATACAAAAGTAGAGGCCGTAAAAATTGCATTTAAGCACATCGGCATGGCTACTCTGCTTACTTCGGTGACTACCGCCATCGGTTTTTTAACGCTTTTAACGGCCAATATTGTTCCAGTTCGTCAGTTCGGGATTAACACCGCTATTGGCGTTTTTCTTGCGTTTTTACTGGCTTTTTCGTTGTTGCCTTCCATTTTAATTCTCTTTAAGAAACCCGTAATTGCAGAAACTAAAAACGAACAACTTTTTTGGAATCAGCGCATGCACAAACTGTTCGGTTTTACCATTAAGCACAGAAAGCTGCTCATTGTAGGAACCGTAATTCTTATTGCCTTAGCAGGTGCAGGAATTTCAAATATCCGCGTTGATAATTATTTACTAGAAGATTTATCTGAAGACGATCCGCACCGAGCCGACTTTGAGTTTTTTGAAGAAAAATTTGCGGGTGTTCGTCCGTTCGATGTAGCCATTTGGGTAAAAGATTCTACCAAAACCCTTTACGATAAAGACGTTCAGCTAGAAATTCAAAAGTTAGAAGCCTATTTAGTAGATCATTACGAAATTGGTTTCGTTACGTCACCCCTTACTTTTTCAAAAACCATTCATCAAGCCTTAAATGGGGGCAATCCAGAGATGTATACGGTTCCTACCGATGAGAAAAGTAGCCGTAGAATCAAGAGAATACTCGACCGTTTTAAGCACCAGCAAGAGTTTCAGGCATTGGTGACCGAAGATTTGCAAGAAGGAAGAATCAGTGCTAAGGTAGAAGACTACGGTGGTAATAAAATGAAGCAGTTAAATGAAATTGCCGAGCGAGAATTGCCCGAGTTGATTGATACTTCTTTGTTGGGCTATAAGCAAACGGGTATGGCGCTATTGATCGATAAAAACAACGAATCATTGGCTCAAAACATGATGTACGGTTTGCTCATTGCATTTGGCGTAATTGCCCTAATAATGGGTGTATTGTTTCGATCGTTAAAGATTGTACTTATTACACTGGTTCCTAACGTTTTGCCTCTTTTGTTAATTGGTGGTTTTATGGGCTTTACAGGCATCGATTTAAAAGTGAGTACCTCAATTATTTTCACCATTGCTTTTGGTATTGCAGTAGACGATACTATTCACTATATGAGTAAGTTACGTTTAGAGTTGAACAAAGGTAAGTCGATGTTGTACGCGTTGAAAAGGAGTAGTATTTCTACCGGAAAAGCCATTACCGTGACCAGCCTTATTTTGTGCTCAGGATTTGTTACCCTGATTTTGAGCGATTTTACTAGTACTTTTTACATTGGCTTGTTGGTGAGTATGACCTTGCTTTTTGCGGTATTTGCCGATTTGGTCTTGTTGCCGGCATTGATCATCACTTTTTACGGAAATAAGCAACAAAAATGGGCGAAGAAATAGAATTTAGCCATTTTCGTATTCGGCTATTTTTAGTTTCCAATCGGTAGGAACCGCTGCCGTTTTCATTTGAACATGATCGTGACAAACAAGAACATTTTTTCCTTGGGCGGCCAATGTTTTTTCACCGTTTTCTCTCTGAATTATTAATTCGAAATCAATAGAGATGCTTTTGGTTCCTACACGAGTTACCTGAATACCACAGTACAGCTCGTCTTCTAGCACAATAGGAGAGAGGTAGTCTATTTCATTGCGAGCAATTAAAACACCAAATTCTTTCCAGTTGTGACGCGGGCCAATTACGTGCTGAAAATAATCTATACGGCCTTGCTCTACCAACGAAAAATAAACGGCATTATTCACGTGCGACATCGCATCTAAATCACGAAATCGAATAGGAATTCGGGTGTAAAAGCGCATAAAATTAGGCTTCTTTAGAAGCTTCAGTAGTTTCTTCTTCTGAATCGTAATCTAACTCAGCGTAGATGCTGTTTTTACTTTTAAACTCAGGAACAATTTGCTTCATTTTAGCCACAATGTTCATGTTGTTTTGCGTTCGATACATCCCAATTAAGTCACAAATCATGGTAGTGATTGAATCGTAATCGTAACTGCGAACCTTGGCAATCATAATTTGCGGATGATGGGTTTTTTGCGTGTTCTCTTCATTGGCTAAGAGCTCTTCGTATAGCTTTTCACCAGGGCGTAAACCTGTAAATTTAATTTGGATATCCTCATCGAGTTTTAGCCCCGATAAGCGAATCATTTTCTTGGCTAAATCCACAATTTTCACGGGTTCGCCCATATCGAAAATAAAAATCTCACCACCTTCACCCATGGTTCCTGCCTCTAATACCAATTGGCAAGCCTCAGGAATGGTCATAAAATAGCGGATAATTTCTGGGTGGGTCACCGTAATGGGACCGCCTGATTCAATTTGCTTTCTAAAACGAGGAATTACCGAACCATTAGAGCCTAAAACGTTACCGAAACGTGTTGTGATATAGCGTGTGCCCTTCGATTGGGTATTCTTACTTTGAGCGTAAATTTCGGCAATTCGTTTCGAAGCACCCATTACGTTGGTAGGGTTAACGGCCTTATCGGTAGAAACCATTACAAATTTCTTTACGTTGTATTTTTCGGCTAAATCAACGAGGTTTTTGGTTCCTAAAATATTGGTGCGAATGGCCTCAGATGGATTGCTTTCCATCAATGGAACGTGCTTATAGGCAGCTGCGTGATATACAATTTCGGGTCTAAATGTTCTAAAAACATTCTCCATGCGCTCTGCTTCACGAATATCGGCAACTACCACTTCTGCCACGTTGCTACCGAATGTGTCAATAATCTCGTGCTCAATTTCGTAAATAGGAGATTCACCTTGATCGAGCATTATAATTTTCTCTGGCGAGTAAGCTGCAATTTGGCGAACCATGCCTGAACCTATAGAACCAGCTGCCCCTGTGATCAAAACTACTCGTCCGCGCAATTCTTCACTAACTTTCTCTTGGTCGAGGTTAATTTGCTTTCTACCCAAAAGGTCTTCAATCTTTACTTTTTGAATCTGCTGAACGGTAAAATTATCGTTGATCCAATCTTGTACCTTCGGGATTGTGAAGGCCGTTACATTGTGCTTTAAAGCGCATTCAATCAATTCTGCGCGTTTTTCTTTAGAAAGATTTGCCGCGAGAATAAACTGATCGGGCGGATTTTCAGTAAAGATTTTTTTCATCTCGTAGGTGCTGATTACACGCGATCCTTCAAGGGTTTTACCAATTTTACTTTTGTTTTCGTCTACAAAAGCTACTACGTTGTATTTCTTGTCTACCACGCGATCCATGGCGCGCTTGGCGGTGATACCACTTTCGCCCGCACCAAAAATTAATACATCGAGTTTTTCTTGCGCATGGCGAACAATTTCTTGGTACACTAATTTTACCGCAACACGCAAAGAACCCATTAAGAAAAAGGTGAGCAAAAACTCGATAATCAGTACAGAATAAGGCGCGATAAACTTCTCATCACCCATGTAGTACCTTACCAAATTAACAATGAACAAAAAGATTGTTCCGGAAGTGGTAGCTAAGAAAATTCGCTGAAAATCGTTAATAGAAGTATGCCTAACAATACCCGTGTAGGTTCTAAATAACAAGAAAAAAGCCAACCGAATAGCGATAATGGTTCCAAAAGCCAACGGAAATACGCTGAATTCGTTTTCTGGAATATTGAAGTTAAAGCGCAGCAAAAATGCCGTTGCCAAAGCAAAAGAAGTTATACCAATGTCTAAGATTAGTACAATCCACCTTGGTGTGTTTTTGTCTTGTTTTAGCAGTATCATTTTTCGGTTTTTGTTCTTGAAGGTTCCAAATATAAAAGAATCCGTACCGAAGGTGCTAACCTTTTGTAGGGGATTTTAAAAAATAGATTCACATTTATTAACAATTGAGGTAAAACACTCTTGAGGTTTTAAATAAAACGTCAATTGAAACAATTTACATCCTTTAGGTTAATTTGTGGTGAAAATGCTCAAATAAAGAAGGAATCACAATTGTAGCCAAAATAGGTTCGTACCGTTAACGTAAAATTCATTTTAACTATACGTTTATTGTGTGCGGTTAATTACTTTCAACCTGTTCGGCAATTCTATGTTAAGGGTAATTTTATCTTTGCACGATTGAATTTTCACTCTATGAAAGATATTGCCTTAAAAGACAAGCACATAGCACTAGGCGCTAAAATGGTTCCATTTGCGGGTTATAACATGCCTTTGCAGTACTCAGGTTTATCAGAAGAACATTTGAATGTTCGTGAAAACTTGGGCGTGTTTGATGTTTCTCACATGGGCGAATTTTACGTGAAGGGCGAAGAAGCGCTAGAATTGGTTCAGCGTATTTCTACTAACGATGCTCGTAAATTAACTCCCGGAAAAATCCAGTATACCTGTATGCCTAATGGCAAAGGCGGAATCGTAGACGATTTACTGGTTTATTGCATGAGCGAAAACGAGTATTTATTAGTGGTAAATGCCTCTAATATTGATAAAGATTGGGATTGGATTCAAGCCAACAACGATTTTGAAGCTACGCTGTGCAATAGTTCAGATGATCTTTCGCTATTAGCAGTTCAAGGTCCTAAAGCGGCTCAAGCTATGCAGGCGCTTACCGAAGTGAACCTAAGCGATATGACGTATTACACTTTCGAAAAAGCAACTTTTGCGGGAGTAGAAAATGTGATTGTTTCTGCAACGGGTTATACCGGTGCTGGCGGTTTCGAAATTTACGTTCCGAACGATGGTATTGAGCAAGTTTTTGATGCAGTGATGAAAGCCGGAGAAGCGTTTAACATCCAGCCAGCAGGTTTGGGAGCTAGAGATACCCTCCGTTTAGAAATGGGCTTTTGTTTGTACGGAAACGATATAGACGATACTACCTCACCTATTGAAGCGGGCTTAGGTTGGATTACCAAATTTGTAGATGGTAACGACTTTATTGATCGTGATTTCTTAGCTCAACAAAAAGAAGATAAACCAACAAGAAAGTTAGCTGCTTTTAAAATGGTAGATAAAGGTATTCCACGTCAAGGCTACACCATTACCAACGAAAATAACGAAGAAATCGGGAAAGTAACTTCAGGCACCATGTCGCCATCTCTAAAAGAAGGTATTGGTTTGGGGTATATTAACGTACCAGCTAACAAGGTAGGAACCGAAATCTTTATTCAGGTTAGAAAAAAATCGTTGAAAGCAGAGGTTGTTAAATTACCGTTCTTAAAAAAGTAACAGCCTAAAAAGCGGAGAGAATTCATGTCGAAGATTGAAGTAAGTTTTACACCAGAGAACTACAGCGTTTACGAAAACCTCGATAGCATTGTAGTAGTAACCGATATATTAAGAGCAACTTCTGCTATTTGCACTGCATTGCAGCACGGAGCCAAAGAAATAATTCCGGTAAGCACTATAGAAGAAGCCAAAGACCTTCAAAGTCAAGGTTTTTTGGTAGGAGCCGAACGCAACGGAGAGCAGTTAGAAGGCTTCGATTTTGGTAACTCGCCTTACAGCTATATGTGTCCAGAAGTTATCGAAGACAAAAGCATTGTGTTAACTACTACTAATGGAACTAAGGCGATCAATATGGCCAAAGAAAGCCATAAAGTATTAATTGGCGCTTTTACCAATTTCACCACTATTGTTGATTACCTCTGCAAGCAAGATTTAGATATTATCGTTCTTTGTTCGGGCTGGAAAGGCAGATATAACCTGGAAGATACGCTTTTCGCAGGTGCCTTAACCAACGAGCTCAACAAACGCGGAAGCCTCACAGAAATCGAAGATAGCGCACTTTCGGCTATGTATTTATACAACTTGGCGAAAGACGATCCGTACAAATTCTTGATGAATTCTTCTCATCGTAGAAGGTTGAAAAGACTCAACTTAAAAGAAGATATTCGCTACTGCTTAAGCATGGATCAAGCCAACGTTTTACCTTATTACAACGATGGTAAGCTGATTCCGATGGAGCCAGTCGAAAAGAAAAAAGCAAAAATAGCGGGTTAATCTCGCTATTTTTTTTGCTCTGCATTTTCGGTAGGAACCGAACTCTTCTTTTTCTACCCTTTTCCATCATCTAAGTCAAATTCTCATTTTTTTAATGCTTAAAAAATGAGGAAAAGTTGTTCTTAATTTCTTTTGGCTTGAACCAGGGCAATAGCTTGGGGAGCTATTGAGCCAGCTGGCGGGATGGAAACAAAATTCAAGGCTGCGTATTCCATTTTGTTGAACTACTGGCGTTCGCTTCACTACCTCACCCGAACTCGCAAACGGCATTAGCGCCTTTTTCACAAAAAGCCGATGCCTGAGCTCAAACAGCGTGTTCGGTTACGCTGCGCTCTCTGGTATTTCTACCAAAACCATCCGATGCCGAAAATCTCAAGTCTACCGACTGGATAGGGTTTTACAGATTCTACCTTGGATTCTTTGTTAAGGATGAAAAATTCAAAAATCCGATGTTGAAAACAGAAGAAACTCAATTCTAAATTCGATTGGAAATCGGATGCTGTGACTTTTGGCAGTGATAGATGTTTTTGCCACCGCAGTTGCGATTTTTGAGGGCAATAGCTTGGGAAGCTATTGAGCCAGCTTGTGCGAAGGGTGAGGCGATGGAGTTTTTACTCGTTTCGGTTTGTTTTTAAAGGAACTCGTGAGCTCAACACGATGTGTTTCGGTTGTTATCTTTTTGCTCCTCCAAAAAGATTAACACAATCCTTCTTTTCACGTTTTGAATTGCCTACACTGCCTTATGATTCAAGTATTCGTTTTAGCAACGAATTAAGTTTTTTGAAATTCTGGGTTGGTTTCTTCGGAAATGAACTATCGAATCGGATTTTGTAAAGGGATTTACTGCTTCAGTGTCCAATTCTTTTAGAAGATTGTCTTAAATTTCTGAGGCAATTTGAACCTATGTCGAGCATTGAATTAAGACCGCGTTTTCAATTAAAAACGCCTCTACAAAGAGAACAACTTCTAGAGCAATTTAGGCACCACTTGGCCAATAACCAGCAAGGATTTCACGGCACTGTGAGAGATTATCACGTGGTAATTAATGTACCACGAAAAGACCAACATTATTGGTCTCCACAACTCGATATCTCTATCGAAGAGAAAGAAACCAAAACCCTAATAAAAGGCCTAATGGGACCCAAACCCACCGTGTGGACAAAGTTTGTGTTTATCTACTCAACGCTTGGTTTACTCGCTACTTTCGGATTGATGACGGGGTTTTCTCAGTTAACCTTAGAACAAACCCCGTGGGGAATGTGGGTGTTTGGAATTGCCTCTATAGCTTTAATAGCAGCGTATGCCATTGCCCAAGCAGGAAAAAAGCTCGGACATAATCAAATGCACGAGCTTTATAATTTTCTTCTCGATGAGCTCAATCATTGTGTTGAGCCAGTTCCTGATTTTTAATGCTTAATCAGCTTGATATTGGTTTTTTCACCTTTAAGATCCGTAAGGGTTAACCAATAAAAACCAGTGCTTAACTCATCTATCGAAAGAGTAGTAGACTGTGCGCTACCATTCACTGTTACTATCTTTAGCAAAGCTCCATTTAATTGGTAAACTTCTATGGTTGAAAGAGGTTCGGTTCCTACAAGGGTAATTTGATGTTTTGCGGGGTTTGGAAAAACGCTAAATCCATTGTTTTGTGCATTTTCTATGGCACTAAGGGTAGAAGAAATTCTGAACGACTGCGTAAAGCTACATCCGTTGGCATCGGTGATGGTTAATGAGTAGTTACCAGGTTGTAAGTTGTTGATTTCGGCATCGGTGCTTCCATTGCTCCATGCATACGTATACGGAGGTGTACCGCCAGTAACAGCTGTGATAATGCTTCCATTTCCTGCTACATCGTAACTATTGGTAATGGTTTCATTGGCAAGAATAGGAGCGGTTCCTTCTACAGAAATGGTATCATAACCTGTAAAACCATTTACATCGGTTAACGTAACAATGTACTCACCAGCACAGACATTAGCAATAGTGGCAGCACCAGAAGCCGATAGAGTAGCTGGCCAATCGAACTGTATAACTCCAGTAGAAGAACCTACGGCAATTTCGCCTTCACATTTTCCGCAGTCATCATCGGCCACTGAATAGCTCAAATCAACACAATCGTAATTGCGCATGCTTTCAACACACTTTTGAAGGTTTAGTATGCCGCCTGAAGTGGTCTGATTGGTTAAGCTAGCAATAGGAGTAGTACCGTGTTGAAGTAAAGAATCGCGCACCGCCAAGGCTAATTCATCTGGTTTAGATGAAAAATCGATTAAACGCTTCTCACACATAGCCGCGTACATAAGCGCTACAGCACCCGCAACATGTGGAGTGGCCATGCTTGTACCCGTTAGTGAACCGTAATTATCGTAAGGTAAAGTATTGTAAACGTTTGTGCCTGGAGCGGCAATATCAATGGTGGTAGCTCCATAGCCAGCACCAGAATATTTTTCTCCTGTAATAGTAGAATTGGTCACCGCTATCAAATAATCGCTTGAGCAGGCAGTGGGAACATCTCCGTAAGCATCTACATCAATCCCTAAATTAGCAGTAGCCCCACAACTTAGAATACCTTGCGCACCTAACGAATCGTAAAAAGCACACCAAAGAGGGTAATCGTCTGGGTTTCCGAAATCAACACCAAAAGAAGCATTTGTTACTACCACAAAAGCACCTTCAGCGCCATTGGTTTCGTTGTATTTTTTGCGCAAAGCGTGCGCATAACCGTACGCTTCAATTACCACGGCTTGATTACTAGAACTACCAGAAATCGGAAGAATAGAAACATCCCAATTCACACCTGAAACCCCCAAGGTATTATTTCCTTTTGCTCCGATAATACCGGCAACGTGTTGGCCATGAGAATCAAAGGTTACATTGCCGTTACTGGCATACGCGTTCCAACCGTTAACATCATCAACATAGCCGTTTAGGTCGTTATCGATTCCATCGCCTGGAATTTCAACTGAATTGGTGTAATAATCTACGTCTTCGTGATTGAGGTCGAAACCATCGTCAATTACGGCTACCACAATTTCGTCTCCTCTTGCTGTAGTACCTCCTGTAGTATAATCCCAGGCTTCTGGAGCAAAAGCTCTACCAGGTGCATTGGCGCTTAACGACCATTGCGAAGAATAATCAACATCGTTGGGAGTAGTGGCCCTTAACACAATATTATGCTGATTGGGTTGAACAATCTGAACGCCATCACATTGTTTCAGTAGAGCCATGGCATCTTCTAAATTAGTAGAAACCGTTAATAAATGTGTATTTAACGAAGGTGCAAGATTTCGGTTGTAAGAGATTTGTACATTGCTCGCCACTTCAGAAAGAACCGTTTTTATGTTGGCATCGTGTTTCAGCATTACGATAAGTTCTTGCTGTTGAGAAAACCCAATAACGGAGCTGAAAAGCAATGTAATTGTAAGTAAAAATGTACGCATAGTATAGTTAAGTTAGGCAAAACATAGTTGCCGAAGTTAACCAAAGTAAACGCAAAGGATAACGAAATGTTACAAAAGAAAAATTCGATAGGTTGGTTAATAGCTAGCACACTCAGCTTTGTAGTGATGCTTGTAATTAACGCATTGTCAAATACCGGATTTATTAAAGGAGAAACCATGAAAAGTATCTCTATGAAATACGAAAACTTTTTTACGCCTGCTGGCTATACGTTTTCTATTTGGGGAGTAATTTACCTTTCGCTAATGGTGTTTGTAGGCTATTCAATATTTATAGCGTTAAGAAAGCGAGAGACTTTAGTTTCTGACCGATTATTAAAGCAATTCACCTTTTTAAATGGATTAAACGCCATTTGGATTGTTGTTTGGCTCAATAGTAGGCCAGGAATGGCGCTCTTGATTATGTTGGCTATGCTGCTGACTTTAATCAGCATTTTAATCAAAGAGCAGATGTGTTTAAAAGATTCTCCGCTAATGAGCTTTTTAGCTATTCAGTGGCCGTTTAGTTTGTATTTAGGGTGGATTATTGCGGCCTTTATTGCCAATAGTTCGGCCTTTTTGACCTCTGTTGGTTTCACGGGAGGCGCATTAGCTCCGCAAACGTGGACCGTTATTATGCTTGCCGTAGCTGTACTCGTTTATCTTTTCTTGCTCGTTACTAGAAATACTCGAGTACTGAATTTAGTAGGCGTTTGGGCACTTTTCGGAATTGCCATCAAAAACGTAGATCAATCAGAAATGGTTTTTATGTCGGCCATGGTAGGAGCCATCATCATCTTTGCATCCACTGCGTTGCATGGTTTTATCAACCGCAATGAAACACCTTTTCGAGAAGGAAAACGATTTTAGAAAAAGTAAATAAGCGCAAGGAAGAAGGCAATGTGAACTAAAAACACAATGGTGCCGTGTAAAGAAGCCTTTCCGCTTATTTGAATCATTTCTTTGATGCGTATTTTTAATCCAATTGCGGCCATAGAAACGCACAAAAGAATATCGCCCGCGTTAGCAAGTGATGTGGTTGTAGAAGGCGATAACCAATTTAACTGGCTTACAATTACGGTTCCTGCAAAAAAGAGAATAAAATAAGGGAAAGCCACCTTCGTTTTGGTGCTTTTCGATGATTGAGAAGATTTTCTTCCTAAAAAATAGAAAACAATAAGGAGGGGCAACATCAATAAAATTCTTGCCATTTTAACAATGGCCGCATAATCTCCGGCATCTTGCCCAAGTGTATAAGCTGATGCCATTACGTGCCCCAACGATTGCAATACACCTCCAATGAGAATGCCTGCTTCCATGTCGTCAAAATCGAAAAACATAGAGATTAATGGGAAAGTAACAACACCGATTAAGCCTAAGAAATTGATAATCCCTAACGACAAACCGGTTTCTTCTTCTTTGGCTTTAATCAGCGGAGCAGTAGCTGCAATGGCCGCAGAACCACATATAGCACTTCCGGCTCCTAACAAGATGCTTAACGATTGACTACAACCCATTTTTTTGCCCAACACCATAGAAAAGGCAATCACAAACACTACACTAATTACAATGGCTGCAAAAGTGGTTACACCTAAATCTTGGAGCATTGACAGTTGAAAACCAAACCCGATTAATACGATAGAATATTCGAGAATTTGCTTTTCTGCTAACTTTAGACCAGTCGAAAAATATTTTGGGATATTTACGAAATTACCTATTATCACTCCGATTGCGAGCGCAGAAAGGGTTTTACTCATAAAAGGAGTAAAATTGCCTAACACAATGCCTACCAAAGCAATTGCACTCGCCAATAATACTCCTTTGTAGTTATTTAAGATGGCCTGTTTCATAGTAAGGCCGCAAGTAAACTATTAAAAGCAACATCAAATGTTACCGTTATCTTAATCTTCACTTTCTAGGTCGTCATCACCAGAAAAGCTATCGTCCATATCATCAGAATCGCTTTCAGAATCATTTTCTTCATCTTCTAGATACTCTTCTAAACGATCTTCTAAATGCTGCCCCACTTTTACCAAGTAGCTAGCATCATCCATCTCAATAGGAATAGCTTTTATCTGATCTCCCTTAGCTGTTTTAAACTTCACAATATCGGTGTCGTCCCAACCGTAAGGATATTTTTTGTTCACAGCCGCTAATACCTCTTCGGTAAGTTTGCTGTAATCGATAATAGAACGTTTTTTTTCCATCCTTTCAAAGAAATTACCAGTTCAACAAGTAAGCAAAAATCAAGGGAGCTACAATCGTAGCATCTGATTCTACAATAAATTTAGGTGTATCTATATCTAGTTTTCCCCATGTGATTTTTTCGTTAGGAACCGCGCCAGAATACGATCCGTAACTTGTGGTAGAGTCAGAAATTTGACAGAAATAACTCCAAAACGGAATGCTTTCCATTTCCATATCTTGGTATAACATGGGTACTACACAAATAGGAAAATCACCTGCTATACCGCCACCAATTTGAAAAAATCCAATTCCTTTTCCTTCCGAATTTTTCACGTAATAATCGGCTAGGTAAGTCATGTACTCAATTCCTGATTTTACGGTAGAAGGAACCAATTCTTGTTTCATGCAATACGAAGCAAAGATGTTTCCCATGGTAGAATCTTCCCATCCGGGAACAACTATAGGAAGGTTCTTTTCTGCAGCCGCTAACATCCAACTGTTTTTAGGATCAATTTCGTAATACTGCTCCAGTTCACCAGAAAGCAACATCTGGTACATGTATTCATGCGGAAAATAACGTTCGTTGTTGTCTTCAGCTGTTTTCCAACGTTGGTAAATGTGTTTTTGCAATCTTCTAAACGCTTCTTCTTCTGGAATACACGTATCGGTAACACGGTTCAACCCTTTTTCTAGTAAATCCCACTCTTGTTGAGGTGTTAAATCACGGTAGTTAGGAACGCGTTTGTAATGAGAATGCGCCACCAAATTCATTAAGTCTTCTTCTAAGTTGGCACCAGTACATGAAATGATGGCAATCTTATCTTGGCGAATCATTTCGGCTAACGATTTACCTAATTCGGCAGTACTCATGGCTCCTGCAAGAGTTACCATCATTTTTCCACCTTCAGCTAAATGGGTTTCATACCCTTGAGCAGCATCAATTAAAGCGGCCGCATTAAAGTGCTTGTAATGTTCTGTGATGTACGTGCGTACGGGTCCTACGTTACTCATGTTCAGTATTGTATTTAAAGATGAAGCTTAATAATTTGTAATAAAGTTTTGCAGCCAAAAAGTTAGAAGATTTATTGTTTTCTAGCGGTGCTAATTCAACAATATCAAAACCAACAATTTGCTTGTTTTGAGCCAATTTCTTCAAGAATTTCATCACAAGATGCCAATCTAAACCACCCGGCTCAGGGGTTCCAGTTCCGGGCATAATTCCCGAATCAAAAGCATCTAAATCGATGGTAACAAACACCTTATCGGTACATTGGTTTACGGCCTTTTTAATCCATTTTTTCTTACCTACAATTTCGTGTGCAAAATAGCATTGGTCGTAATTCGTGTGGGCCGTTTCTTCAATATCCATTGAGCGAATGCCTATTTGAATAAGGTTGTCTTTTTTTGACGATTCGTACAATGCACAAGCGTGATTGCATGCAGAGCCGTGGTAGGTGGGGCGTAAATCTGCGTGCGCATCTATTTGCACCACAGTGATTTCCCCAAAATGCTCACGAAACGCGCGAAGAGAACCAATTGAGATCGAATGTTCACCACCAAAAAGGGTTACAAATTTGCCTTGCTTTAGATAACTCAAAGCGGCTTGGTGCACCGCATCTACCATTTTCTCAGGAGATTCGTCTTCTGTAATAGCATCGGCCAAGTAGACTCCCTTTAAATACACCTCAGAATCGGTTTCGATATCGTATAACTCCATATTCTCAGACGCTTCTAAAAAGGCATCAGGACCTTTGTCAGCTCCTTTAATCCAAGTACTGGTTCCATCATAAGGAACAGGAATAAGGGCAATCTTAGCTGTTTCGAGTTGTGCCAATTCTTCAGGAATGCCCGCGTATGTTTGAGATGTATTATTCATAGCCTAAAATTGATAACATGCTTTCGTGCGTTTGTTCTTGCGCAAACAATTGGGTTTCTAATTCGCCCTTCTCGTTGCGTTGAATTAAAATGTGTTTAGGAGCAGGTGTAAGGCAATGTTGAATTCCTCCATATCCGCCAACCGATTCTTGGTAAGCGCCCGTTCCGAAAAAGCCAATGTAAAGGGGCTCGTCTTTTTTATATAGCGGCAAGTAAATAGCATTTACATGTTGCTCAGAATTGTAATAGTCGTCAGAATCACAGGTTAAGCCGCCTAGCAAAACACGTTCGTACTGCTGATTCCATCGATTTATCGCCAACAATATAAATCGCTTATTAATGGCCCAAGAATCGGGCAGGGTAGTCATAAACGAAGAGTTGATGATGTTCCACTTTTCACGATCGTTTTGTTGTTTTTGAGAAAGAATCTTGAAGATAGCTCCGCCAGATTCGCCCACAGTAAACGAGCCAAATTCGGTGAAAATATGAGGCTCTTTCAAGTTGTGCTCGTTGCAAGTGATTTTGATCTGTCGCACAATTTCTTCAATAATGTATTGATAATCGAAATTGAAATTCAATGAATTTTTAATCGGGAAGCCACCGCCAATATCTAACGAATCTAAATCAGGACAAATCTTTTTAAGGCTGGTGTATACACCTAAACATTTGTGCAATTCACTCCAGTAATAGGCGTTGTCTCTAATTCCGGTATTGATAAAGAAATGAAGCATTTTTAACTTCACTTTCGGATTATTCGCAATTTTCTCTTTGTACCACGGCACAATGTCTTTATAACCAATACCTAAGCGAGAAGTATAAAACTCAAATTTGGGTTCTTCTTCAGAAGCAATTCGAATACCTACTTCGAAATTGCCCTCAACCATCTTTTCTAGCTTTTCTAGCTCGGCATAGTTGTCAATAACAGGGTATACGTTTTCAAATCCGTTATTAATTAAGCGCGCAATACTTTCTAAATAATAATCGGGCTTGTAGCCATTGCAGATAATGAAGGTGCTTTTGGTTAGCTTACCCTGTTTGTAAAGGGCTTCAACAATATTGATATCAAAAGCCGATGAGGTTTCAATTTGAATATCGTTTTTGAGTGCTTCAGAAAGTACTGGCTCAAAATGCGAGCTTTTTGTACAATAGCAATAGAAATAGTCGCTCTGATAGTCCACTTTTTCCATAGCATCACGAAACCAAACTTTGGCTCGTTGAATTTGAGAAGAAATAGAAGGTAAATAAGTAAATTTTAAAGGTGTACCGTATTGCTCCACCAAGTCCATTAATGGCAAGTCGTGGTACGTCAATTGGTTTTTATTCAACCCAAACTCAAAAGCAGGAAACTCAAAAGTTTGCTCAATAAGATCTACATACTTGTTTTTCATTGATTAAGAATAATTTTCAGAGAAAGTTAAACAAAAGTGAGTGTTTTTGGCTGGTTAAGCAGCCATCCAGTAAGTGCAACTCGTTCGCTGTTAGTGGTCAATACCTCGTGTGGAAGTTGGTCACTTTTAAAAATCACCAATCTACCACCAATCGGCTCAATCGATAACGTTTCGTTTTCTAAATAAAGCTGCAAGCATCCACCATCGGTAGGAACCCAATCTTCATTCAAATAACAAATAACACTGAACATGCGTTGACCATTGATTTGAAGTTGATCAATGTGTTTTTCGTAATGCGTTCCTACCGGATAAAGGGCAAAATGCATCTCAAAATCTCTCACACCCGCATAGCATTGCTGATTCAAGTAACTCAACAAATCGTTGAGCTGAAACACAAAGTTTTGAATAGCAGAATGCTCAGAATGTTGATCAATCCAATAAATGTGATCACCTCTTACACTTTTATCGATTGTATTCATGTAAGATGTGCCAACACCTGCCTTTTTAAAGCAGTTGTTTTGGTATAGCTGTTGGGCTAATTTACTCAGATCCGAAACCAGAGATTGAGAAATAAAATTATCCCAAACTCCAAATCCCTTATTGAACAACTGATCTGATAGTTGTTCCATTCCTATCGCGCGCTCCTGGAGAGCCGATAAGTTGCCTAAAGTCGACATGTGAAACCAACTAATTCCCATTGGGGAATAACTGCGCGAAAGTAATTTTTAATTCAAATAATTGACCGTTTAGAAAAAATAAAAAAATAAAATGTGCAGATTTTACCTTTGAGTAACGCTGGGTTAATTTATATATTAGCGCAGCAACCGTAAATTATCAATCATTTGAATCTATTTCAGCGTTCATGCCACCTTTCTGGTATCCACAATATGCTTATTGTGGTTTTTTTATGTATTGCTGTAGGATCCATTTTTCCTAATTCGGTCTATGCCCAAAGTGAAGAAGATATTCTCAACAGCATTGGTGCCGAATTAGAATCGGAAGCCGAAAAAAAGGAAGCCGAAGAGAAAAAAGAAAAAGAATACGAAAGCCTGAAATCAAAGGCAGACGGTTACATGAAGGGCGAGAAATACGATAAAGCGCGCGAAACCTTCAAAGCGATGAGTAAGATCTTCCCCGATCGAGATTATCCAACACGGCAAATTCGCTTAGCCGATCAGCTCGAAGAAAAAGCCAAAATGGCCGAAAAACAAGAGCAATACGATAAGTTGATGGCTGATGCCGACAACCTCTTTTCAAAAGATAAACTAGCCGAAGCCAAAACAGCCTACGAAAACGCTTCTAAAGTCTTGCCCGATGAAGCTTTACCCAAAGAGAAAATAAAAGTAATTGCCAAGAAAATGGCCGAAGCAGAAGCCGCCAAGAAGGCAGCCGAGCTCAAGCAAAAGTACGATGCAAAAGTAGCCGAAGCCGATAAAGCATTTTCTTCTAGTAACTGGACCCAAGCCACTCAGCTTTATAAAGCAGCGTTAAGCATCAAAAGTGACGAAAGCTATCCTACCGAGCAATTAAAGCAAATTGAGGTTAAGAAAAAAGAAGAGGAAGAGCGCAAGCAACAAGAAGCCCTCGATAGTAAATACCAAGCCATACTAAAAGAAGCAGATGATTTACTAAGCAGTAAAAAGTGGGACGATGCCAAAGAAAAATACTCAGCAGCTTCGCGCTTAAAACCCAACGAAGCTTATCCGAAAGAAAAAATAGCTGAGGCAGACCAGTTAAAGAAACAAGAAGAAGAACAAAAAGCGCAAGCGGCTTTAGACGAGAAATACAATCGAATTGTTGAAGAAGCGGATGATTTGTTGAAAAATCAAAAATTTGATGATGCTATTGCTAAGTATCAAGAAGCTAGCAAGGTGAAACCAAGCGAATCGTATCCTAAAACGCAAATTGACGTTGCCAAACAGCAAAAAACGGCTGCTGCAGAACAGGCAGCTCAGGCCGAAAAGCAAGCGCAATACGATGGTATCATCAAAGAGGCTGACGATTTACTAAAAAACGAACAGTTCGACCAAGCGATTGCGAAATACGAAGAAGCCAAAGGTGTGCTTCCAAGTGAAAGCTATCCACAAGAGCAAATTACCAAAGCCAATGAACAAAAAGCGGCCAAAGCTCAAGGAGAACTTCAAGCGCAGTACGATGGTATCATCAAAGAGGCCGATGATTTGTTGAAGAATCAACAATTCGATGATGCTATTGCCAAGTACCAAGAGGCTAGCAAGGTGAAACCAGATGAATCGTATCCTAAAACGCAAATTGACGTTGCCAAACAGCAAAAAACGGCTGCTGCCGAAGAAGCAGCACAGGCCGAAAAGCAAGCACAATACGATGGTATCATCAAAGAGGCTGACGATTTATTAAAAAACGAACAGTTCGACCAAGCCATTGTTAAATACGAAGAAGCCAAAGGTGTGCTTCCAAGTGAAAGCTATCCACAAGAGCAAATTACCAAAGCCAATGAACAAAAGGCGGCCAAAGCTCAAGGCGAACTTCAAGCACAGTACGATGGTATCATCAAAGAGGCTGACGATTTACTAAAAAGTGAACAGTTCGACCAAGCGATTGCTAAATACGAAGAAGCCAAAGGTGTGCTTCCAAGTGAAAGCTATCCGCAAGAGCAAATTACCAAGGCCAACGAATTAAAGGCGGCCAAAGCTCAAGGCGAACTTCAAGCACAATACGATGGCATCATCAAAGAAGCAGACGATTTTCTAAAAAGTGAACAGTTCGACCAAGCCATTGCTAAATATGAAGAAGCCAAAGGTGTGCTTCCAAGTGAAAGCTATCCGCAAGAGCAAATTACCAAAGCGAACGAACAAAAGGCGGCCAAAGCTCAAGGAGAACTTCAAGCGCAGTACGATGGCATCATCAAAGAAGCAGACGATTTTCTAAAAAGTGAACAGTTCGACCAAGCGATTTCTAAATACGAAGAGGCAAAACGGATCCTACCGACAGAAAACTACCCCGCTGAGCAAATTACCAAGGCCAACGAATTAAAGGCGGCTGCTGCTTCTCAAAAAGAACAAGCCGAAAAACAGGCTGAATACGAAACCATTATTGCAGGTGCTGATGAACTTTTTAATAGTGGTGATTTTGAAGGATCCATTGCCAAATACCAAGAAGCTCAAGCCGTGTTGCCGAACGAAACGTATCCGCAAGAACAAATTGCCAAGGCGAATGAAGGGCTGACACAGTTGCAAAATCAAAAGGCCGAAGCCGAGCAGTTAGAAGCCGCTTATGCTACCGCTATGGAAACGGGAACGGCTGCAATGACCAGCGAAGATTTTGCCGGTGCAATTGCTGCTTTTAAAGAAGCCACGAAACTGAAGAAAGACAGTCAAGAAGCGAAAGACAAATTGCAAGAGGCTGAAATTGCGCTACAACAATTTGAATCGCAACAAAAAGCTGCTGATAAAGCCGCTAAAGAAGAAGAAAAAAAGCGCGAAGAATACAACGAAATTATTACCAAAGCCGATGCTGAATTTGCGGCCGGTGAGTTTACCAGCGCTATAAGCATGTATAAGCAAGCGCAAACATTGTTTCCAGAAGAAGCTTACCCAGGTACGCAGATAGCTGCGGCAGATGCGGCTATTGCCGAGAAAGAACTCGCTGCGCAAAAAGAACGTGAAGCGGAGGCAGCCGCAAAAGATGCGGAAGAGAAGCAGTACCAAGATTTGTTGACTCAAGGTGACCAAGCAAAAGACAATCAAGAATACCAAGCGGCCATTGGTTTTTATCAGCAAGCAGCAGCACTAAAACCGGATGCAGAAATTCCGGCTACCAAAATTGAAACGGTGAACACTTTAATTGCGCAAGCCGAAGAAGAGCAACGTTTAGCTGCAGAAAAAGAAGCTGAATTGGCGGCAAAAAACAAAGAGTTTGACAATAAAATTGCTCAAGGAAACCAAGCACTTGAGCGCAACGAGTTTACCGAAGCTATTAGTTTGTTTAATCAAGCTAAATCGATAGATCCTAATTCTACTATACCGGCCGATAGAATTGCAAAAGCAGAAGAAGCCATGCAAGCGGCAGCCGATGCAGAAGAGCAAGCAGAGCTGGCAGAGCAAGAGCGTTTAGAAGCAATTGAAGAGCAATACAGTTCTTTAATCGGGGAAGCCGAATTGTTGGTGCAACAGAAAAATTATTTCGATGCTATTGCTAAATTCGAAGAAGCCAAGGCAGTGAAACCTACAGCAATGGGTCCTCAAGAAAGAATCGATCACGTAAGAAGGTTAATTCGAAAAGAAGAAGAAGAGAAACGAAAAGCAGAAGAAGCTATTCAAGCTCAACAGCAATTAGAACAAGGATTTAAAAAGGCACTAGAAGAAGGCGATGCAGCCTTGGCCGCCAACGATTTTGTTAAGGCGAAAAACGCCTATCGCAGGGCGCAACAGTTAAAGTTAGACGATCCGGTTCCTACCGAAAAATTAGCCAAAGCCGAAGAGTTGCAAGCGGCTTACGAAGCGGCAGAAGCAGAACGAAAAGCACAAGAAGAAGCAGAGCGAAAGGCAGCTGCAGAAGCGCAAGCGAAGGCAGAACAGCAGCAAAAAGCATACGATGAAGCCATAGAAGAGGCCAATCGTTTTTTCAATGCTAAAGAATACGATCAAGCGGCAGCGGGTTATTTAAAGGCTTCTGATATTAAGCCAGAAATGGAGTATCCGAAATCTCAATTGGCAGAAATTGCTCGCTTGCGCAAAGAGCAAGAAGCTGAGCAGGCGAAGCAGCGAGAAATTGCTCAAAAGAAACGAGAAGCTGAAGAGGCTGCCCGCAAAAAGGCAGAAGAAGAGCGTAAGAAGAAAGCTGCCGAAGCTAAAAAAGCGGCCGAAGAACGTGCTAACAAAGCGAGAGAAGATCGCATAAAGCGTTACCAAGAACTGCAACCTGAAGCGTTAGCAGCTAAGTATCCGAGTGGCATTTCGCACGAAGAATACGATGATGGTCAACGAAAAGTAAAGAAAAGTACCATTGTTGAAAACGGACAAGGTCGACAGTTAATGCGTTACAAATATCCGTGGGGTGCAGAATTTTTCTTCTTAAACGGTAAGCAAATTACCAAGGATGCGTATTACTGGAACATGAGAAAATACCGTTAATCTACTCACAGAACGGTTGGTCAAGTTTTCCATTCTTTCGTGTACTTTCAGATTCAATTCTTCTAAAATCTTGAGAAGTTTGCACCGAACAAATTGAATACGAAACTGTGAAAGCGATTACCCATTCGAAATACGGAGGACCCAGTGTTCTTTCCATTCAAGAGCAAGAAATTCCTACGATTACTTCTCGTCAAATCTTGGTGAAAGTAGAGGCTAATTCTGTAAATCCGGCCGATTGGCACATCATGCGCGGACAACCATTTATGGCGCGTTTAGCGTTCGGATTATTCCGTCCTAAACAACCCATTTTAGGATGCGATTTCGCTGGCGAAGTAGTGGAGGTAGGGGCTGAGGTAACTCGCTTTCAGAAAGGAGATTATGTGTTCGGAGAATCACTCAAAGGCGGTGCGTTTGCCGAGTATATAGCCGTAGATGAGTCGGTTTGTGCTCAGATGCCAACAGCCGCAAAATGGATCGATTTTGCCTGTTTGCCCATTGCTGGGTTAACCGCCTATCAGGCCATACTCACTCACGGAAATCTATCGAAAAACGAATCGGTTTTAATCAATGGTTCTTCGGGTGGCGTGGGGCACTTTGCGGTGCAAATTGCCGCACTATTGGGCGCTCAGGTTACTGCCGTTTGTTCTGCTAAAAACGCTGAATTTGTAAAGTCGTTGGGAGCTCATTCGGTGGTGGCTTACGATCAAGAAAACATTCATGAGCATGCCCAACAATACGATTTAGTAGTTGATATTCATGGAAATCTACATCATTCGGATTTCACACGAATGGGTAAAAGAGGAGTTTTGGTAGGCTTCACTACTTTTTCTCACATGGCGAAAGTGCTTTTGTCTAATGCGCTGAGCAAGTTTAAATTGGCGCAGTTTACGGCCCATCCGAATCCAGCAGATTTAGAGCAATTAGCCCGATGGAAACAGCAAAATCGTCTACAACCTTCTATCGAAAATGTGTATAGTTTTGATGAGGTTCCTACAGCCATTGCTTACATTGAGCAAATGAAAACAAAAGGCAAAGTGGCTATTTCGTGGTCGTAATGTCTTTTTTTTATCGGTAGGAACACGATTTTGCGTTGTTTTCATCCATTTCCATTCATTTAGAACAATTTCACTGAAAAACGAGCAAGAAACAGGATGTTTTAACACCTGATTTGTACTGCAACAAAGGTTGATACTGTAATCGTAGCCTGAAAACCAAAATTTAAAAGTAGAAACAGAAAAATAAGATGAATAGTAAACAGTAGATTATACAAAAGAGTAGGTTTTCATCTCTGTTTTATGCCATTGTTACCCACATTACTTTTCCATTTTCATTATTTCAGGCACAATGTAATCGTTCATTAGTTGTGTAGTTTGGCTATGTGATTCCATTCCGCCATCGTAGTAAGTACTTGTGAGAACAGCTACTAATTCGAGTTCAGGAATAACTACAACTTTATTTCCACCTGTTCCTGACATAAAATAAGCCTTTTCTTTTTGTTCTTGCCCAAATTCAGAAAGCCAAAATAAGTAACCATATTCATAATCAAGCATTCCAACTTCTGCGTGTGGTTCAGTAGATTGTTGCACAAATTCTTTTGAAATTATTTGATGATCATTCCATTTTCCACCGTTCAAATAAAGTTGTCCGATTTTTAGAAGATCACGACTTCTTAATCCCAAACCACCACCTGTCATGGGTAAACCTGTTGGTGTCAATTGCCAATGATAATCAGTAATGCCTAACTTTTTAAAAAAGGCCTTTTCGGCATAGTTTTCTAATGAACCAGTTAAATTATCTATTAGGTCGCCTAAGACAACCACTCCAGCGGTGCAATAACTAAAACTACGTCCATATTTTGAATCTTTTGGTTTTGTTTTCCATTCCGGAAAACCTTTGATGGGTAAATTCCAATAGAATTTAACCCAATCTTCGATTAGATACATTTTTTCTTCTTGTCCACGTGAGTTTTCGTCCCAATCATCACATTCTAAAATAGACGACATGGTAAGCAAATCTTCAATCGTAATTTCGTTTTTTCGATCGTCAGGATATTGCAGGTTCTTAACATCAGAATATTTCGATGCTTTTTCATTAACTGACGTTAGTGAACCATCTTGAATTAAACTTCCAATTAAAGTTCCTGTAATGGTTTTTGTAGCA
Source organism: Salibacteraceae bacterium (assembly GCA_048267965.1). Lineage (GTDB taxonomy): Bacteria > Bacteroidota > Bacteroidia > Flavobacteriales_G > Salibacteraceae. The sequence goes on along the minus strand of JBLWWK010000006.1, from coordinate 113,481 downwards.
GAACGGGTATTGTGTTTTGTATCAGAATGGCTGTCATTGTAATAATTTTCAAAGACAATTTTTCCTTTATATGCAATAGCAACACTTGTGATACTCTTAAACTCATTATTTGAAATAAGACTATCCATTTTTTCGATAATTGGATTGTCTTCTAATTTATTATCCGTTTTCCAACCGTCATTAGTTGTTTTAGGCTTAAATGGCTTGTTTTGTCCGTTTGTAACAAGATGTAGAGAAAAGAATAGAATTAACAATATGGATTGTTTCATTCAGTTTTTTTTGATTAACAATTGTTCATGAATGTAGTTAATTTCAAGTTACAATTTTCGTTTTAATTATGGGTAATGGTCTCAGCTATGAATCGGAGAGATTAGAAACCCTCGTAACAGACTGCCTACAAACTACAAAGAAGGGAAGCGAACCAACCTGCCGAAAGCCCTATGTTTTATAACCATTTTTAGCGAAAGTTTTTATCATAATTTGTTTTGAAGATGATTACTCGATTATTTGGAATTAGTTCTTGGTCTTCTTCTGGATAACCTGCGTATTCTAATGCAGATTCTTTGGTGTCCCCGTAGATAATTTGTAACCTCTTCTCAGGAACTCCTCGATCAATTAATTCTCGATAAAAGTATTCAACTCGCTTTAAAGCGATTCCATGAATTTCATTTTCTTCTTGAAATCCTCGAATAGTAAAAGACAGATAATCATTCTCAATAATTAAAGTAGAAAATGATTCAATCAGATCAAATTCGGGATATAAAGGTTCAAAAGGTTCTTGAAAGTCGTTTACTTTAAATGCAATTGTAGGATAATATAATCTGCAAGTACTCAATTCTTGAAGAAAGAATTTTTTCAGAAACCTCGTACTTCTTTCATAATTAATCGTAGTCTCTTGCCCTTTAGAATTTAAAAATCCTTCAGCAGAAATTGTTAGCGTATAGCTTGTAAACGGTTTTAATTCAATTGATACAAAACCATTAGAATCTGTTTTCACATTTAATGAAGATGAATCTGTTCCTATAACATTGACATTAGCATTCTCTAATAATGTCGAATCATTTTTGTCTACTACAAGAACTTCTAAAATAAACCTAAGTGGCTTTTTCGATTTGGGAGATTGTCCTAAACAGATGTTGAAAACAACACCATCCAAATTATATTTATCAATTGTTTCTTCATTTTAAATTAGTGCCACCCAATTTTCACCTACAACTATCGTTGAGTATATGGCAAGTAGGGCTGTAGAAAGTGATAACTTTTCAAGTTTACTCTGAGCCAAAACGTTGTATTTTGTTTTTAATTTATTTATTCTTAAAAGCCAAATCAACGATTTGGCGGTGTTAGTAAATAGCACTGAACTTTCATAAACCACCAAACGCCCTATTTGCTATATACCGTGTTGTGTGTTCGTTTAATAATTGACTTTATGAAATTTCTCATTAAGAGTTGATTCTTCGCATTCTTCAAATTCACCGCCAATTAATCTCCACACTTTATAGGGTTTATCAGGGTTGAAATTTTGCCTTTCATCATCCATTTCATATAAAATCCCGTGACTTCCATCTGAAATTTGACTTATCCATTTATAAAATTCCCTTAAAGTTGGGTTAAAATGATTTCGTGATAATTGAACTGAGAGAAAACTCTCCAAGTTGTTCAGTCCGCCAATCAGATCGAATTTTAAAATTTCATTCGAGTCAACAATTTCTTGAAGCTTTAGTCTAACCTTTTTTTCTAATTCAATATCAAGTTTATCATACCGGTTTTGAATCTCTTCATCCATAATATCTAAATCCTTTCGATTCATGCCGAGCTGAATCCATCCGTATGAGTTAAACATATTTACTTAGTTTTTCTTAATGACACACAACTTTCTTATAACACAGGTTTACAAATACTAAAAGCGGGTAAGCAAAGCAAACGAACTATTTATAAGCAAGATTATCGAGTTTATGTTGTTTAGTGTATTTCTATTACTTCTTGTTGTAAGTTAATATCTGAAGTCCATCTGAGAACGATTCTTTCTCTACTAACTCCCATTTTTCTGCGGCATTTGAATCCCCAAACAACTTGGTTCCTTCTCCGAGCACGATTGGATTTAATTTAAGCTTCAATTGGTCAATTAGATTGTTTTCTAATAACCAACCGGCCAATTGACCACCACCACACAAGTAAATATCTGTATTAGCATTTTGTCGAATTTCATTTACTTTATCGATGCTAAGTTTTTCAATGCTTACAGCCTCTGGTAGGTTTTCGAAGTTGAGAGAATTGGAAAAGATGAAGTGTTTCATATTTGGATAGGCGGGTTGTCCCGGTTCTAGTCCGTATTGAAAGCCAAATTCGTATGTTTTTCGTCCCATTATAACAGTTCCGAAATTAGCGAGGTCAGATTGATATTTTTGAACTCCTTCACCTTGCAAAATAAATTGGCTGATATCGTCATTCTTTCCAGCGATGTATCCATCTAAAGAACTCGCTACGTAATAAACTATCTTTTTCATAAACTGTGTATTTTTAATTTGAGAGAATAGGTATTCACCAAAGCAATCTCTGGCTTTATGATTTGGAGGTTAGCAAACTAAATCAAACAAATCATTTGTAAATGGATGATGTTATTTTTTAAACGGTATTACGATTACTTTTTTTCGTGATTGGCTGTATTTTTAGTTCCATAATTGGTAGAAATCTGCCTTCGATTGAGGTTGCCAACTTTCCGATTAATTCGAATCCTATTTTGTTGTAGAAATTTTCAGCGTTTGGATCAGAATCCAATATCACTTTTTGAGCGTTGGTTGCTCTAATCCGTTCAAGAAAGTTGTTCATTAGCATCTTTCCATATCCGCATCCAATATACTTAGGTTCAACAAAAAGATTTTCCAATTTTATGCTGTTCTCATCCATTTTGTAATAGGAATAATAACCAATCACATCCTCTTCAGCATCCGTTAACTGATATACTTCTTTTTCAGCAATATACTTTTCTGATACGGTTAAATCATCTTTACATTTTTCGATTTGATCTGGGCTATAATCCCAAAAAGATTTAGAACGAATGGTTAGTTCAGTTAACCTTTTCGAATCTTTTGGTAGGCTCTTTTTAATTTTCATTGTTTAGATAGGTGTGAGAATCTTTGCTTTGATACGGAGTGGTTTTAATGCTCTTTGACGGTTCCTACAAAATAGTGAGAATGCAGGAGGGGAGAGGCAAGTTACCAAAGCCCTATGTCTTATTAGCCATTGTTATAATCCGGTGTAAGATATTCAAAAGCTGGCAAACTCTGAAAAATGCTAACTTTTCTAATCAAAAGACCTTTAAAAATCGAAATTTAATCTTCTCAGTGCTTTTTATCTGAAAACTGTCCAAAAATTAATTTTCAAATTTTATATATTCTGTAGGAACTCGATCTCGTTTTCTGTTTTGATTTTAAAATTCTCATGAGTTGAAGATAGAAGATAAACAGAAGATGCAAGTTGAGATGAGCAAAAACCAAAGGCTGCAATTAAGTAGAAACGAAAGAAAAAGAGACTATTAGAATTGAAATGTTGTAATTACTAAATTTGAATGCATTTTATCGATTCTATTATTCAGAATTTTTTCAGAAGATGATTATTCGAGATTTTCGTCTTTTTAGATAAGAGATAACCCACTTGCAAACGGCCTCGGCTATGAAACAGAAAGGAGAGGACAAACTGAAATGTAAGCTCTATGCTCCAAAGCCATTGTTGCCACCAGTTACTAATTCACATTATGTCTTCCTGATTTTAAGAATCTAATTGAAGGGAGTTGCTTTTTCTCATTAAATATTTCGTAACCTTTTTTAAGGTCAGTCCATAATCCAATTTTATCAGAATCTGTCTTATATTTTTCTGTTAGTCGTTTAAACTCTTTTTCTGTCAGCTTGGAAGGGAAAATTGTCACGGGTATTTTCAATTGTCCATTATTTCTAGCCTCAGTGCAGAATATATACAATTCTTTTATCTGGTCATCAGTAATTGGTAAACATCCAATTGTCACGCAGGCTCCATGAATGAATATGTCTCCACCAAGTTTGCCTTTTACGCCTAAAATCCTGTCAGATTTATTTGGGTAATTAATTCCCAGTGAAAGATAAAAATTGCTGTAAGGGTTGAATCTATCGATGTGGTAAAACCCTTCAGGAATTTGCAAATCGCCTTGTTTTCGTTTAGGACCTAAATTTCCAGATGTGTTACAAACATCATATGTTTTAATCAAGGAATATTTTGTCTCAGAAACATTTTTAGCCCACAACTCAATCTGTTTCTCGTTTTTAAAAGCACGTAGATAAATTTTCAACTTACCTTTATCAATCTGTTTATCTTGAAGCAGAGTTAGCATGCTGCTTTCTTTATCCTTATACGCTTGCCGAACTCTAGAATACTTAAGCTGGCTATTTTTAAACGAATCAGACTGAAAAGAGCTAAGAATAATTAGTATTAATATTATCCATGGGAGTTTATTTGTCATATTATCTCAAATCATATGATTAAGTTCAGGCAAGATTGCTGGTTTTAAATGCTTACAACGGTTTGGCTGTGCGCAGTGTCCCGAAGGGCATTGCGTAGAGGTTTTGTTGGTAAACGTTTTTTTTCTTTAAATACAATTCTTTGGTTGTCTGTTGACATGAATGCTTGATATAATTTCACGTTTGGACGATTTGAGTAGGTTAAGTTTACAATTGAGTCAATTAATTGTCGTGGAACATCTTTGTCTGAGAATAAATACACATGGAATGTATCGTCTGGAAATCTATCGCAATTTGCATAGAGGTGTCTTAAAATGTCAGCTGACGATCCAAATTCATACTCGACTTTCATCTTGTAGTCACTCGGTATTTGAAATCTTTCAATAATAGTATCATCAGGAAAGCTATTCAATTCAAGTTTTAATTTCTCAAACTCAGGACAGGTGTTGTTCTTAAAACTACCTTGGCGACCAACGTGTATATTTATTGAATTTGATATGGGTTCAACAGGTTTTCCGCTTTCAGTTTTAGCCAAGTCAATTTCAAGCTCCAACGATGCAAAGTAATCAACCGATGTAAGAGGATTTTCCTTAGTAACTCGAAACCCAATAAAAGTAGAGTCTAGTATCAAACTATTATCGGAAAATGAGTAATCGAATGTTGTCTCTACACAAGGGTTTGGTAGGACGACTGTTGATTTCGTAAGCTTTGATAGGCAGAAATTTATTCCAGTCTTTGGATATGTGATTTCTTTAGTGGTGTCTTTCTGTATTTCTAAAACCAAGTAAGAGTCAAAGTGGCTACCATCAGCGCATAACCGATGAATTCTCCACTTTCCCGTAATCTTGTCCTTTGCATCAATGTCGTTGCAGGATGTAAGAACTAGGAAAGTTAATATTATAAAAATATGTCTTTTCATGAAATGTTTGCCAGCGGTCTTTGTTTTGATACAGAGTGGTTTAGTGCGAGTGACGGTTCCTACAAAATAGTGAGAACGTAGAAGGGAAACGAACTTACTAGTTATAGACCTTTGTTTTGTAGGTGGTAATAGGTCTAGAGTTTAGTTTTTTTCTTTCATTATTTTCTCTTGTTCAACTCCTTTTCTATAAATAAATACCCCATAGATTATACATCCAGAGGGAATTATGATCAATTGAGAAGGAAGTACAATGCTAGCTAAAAATATTAGTGAACCAATAACAATGAAAAGTTGTCCATTAAACTTATTTTTTTTGAAGTCTGTAGGATCTCCATCTTCTACTCCTCCTGCGATCTCTAATCGTTGGAGGCGCAATCTTTCTTCTTCTAGTTCGTCTATATTAAAATCGTGACAGGTATTATCAAAATCAGCTAGTTTATCCGTTATTTTACAAACTAATCCTTGCTGTAAATCCATTTTTCGATTTTGGCATACTCGGCAGAATTCCAAATGTTCTTTTCTTGTCATTTTCTGTCATTTTTAGAATTAATCTATAACTACTTTAGAACGTAAAAGAGAAGCGAACCAACCTGCCGAAAGCCCTATGTTTTATAGCCATTGTTAGCGAAAGTTTTTATTTTGTTTTTATCAAGTAAACAAAGTTTGAAATTAAACTTACCTGTTCTGCTAATGATTTACCTACGAGCTGATTTTTTGTATCTGAAAATTCAGTGACTCCTGACTCTTCTAAAAAAAACTTCACGTAGTTAGATTTTATAGCATAACCTACCTGATCGGCAACGTCAGATCGAATTTTGGCGGATACAATACCAATTAATTCTCCCCGAGAATTGAAAAGTGGTCCTCCACTATTACCACCTTGAATTGCCGCTGATATCTGGATTTGTGAAATACTTTGCTTGACTCCCGTCAACGAGTTGATTATTCCATCAGTAACTTTAACCTCACTTCCCATTAAGTTCTCCATGGGGAATCCCATTGCAAACACACTTTCAGCCTTAATAATGCTGTCAGAGGATAGCAAAGTGTAAGGAGGATTATTGAACTGAATTATTTTACTTTCTATTTTCAGCAACGCCAAATCTGATTGGATATCTGCAGCAATCAATTTCGCTTTAAATGGCACAGTAAAATCTCCCTTTATTCCTAGTATTTCTATAGTTTCTGCGCCATTAACAACATGAAAATTCGTGAGAATATATCCCTCTTTATTCACTAAAAACCCACTGCCTTGACTCGGTATAAAGCTTAAAGTTTTTTTATCAACAACTCCTATCAAATTATTCAAGTCTTCATTAAATACTTCTGTTAATTCATTTGATTCAAAAGCTTCACGTCCTTTTGTCTCACTCATAGAATAATATCTATCATTCCAAGAGTTAACTTCTAAGAAGTACTCTTCTCCAGAATCAAGATATAGTGTTACATCCTCTCTATACGTACCGGAAATATATTCAATGTTGACTTCTCCTGATGATATCATTTTGACCTGTAGATTCTTTCCTTTTTTTATTGTGCCAACTTTGACTTTATTTATTAAAACTATAAATTCAATTTTATTCATTTTGGTAGCGACAATATTAACTACAGTAGAATCTTGCGCATTTGACATTAAGATAGAGATCAATAATATGATCGTAGAAATGAATTTTTTCATAAGTTCATTTTTAATTTTCGCTAATTAGCTGTTATTTAAATAATCTTGTGCTCAATGCACATTTATGTAATACGGAGAAAGCAGAAGGGAACTATATCGACTTACTGAAAACCCTAAGTATTTTATTCTTTGTTGGGTTTAGTTATTTATTCTTTAACAGGTATTTCTTCGTTTTTGACAGAAATTACTTCTACGCCTTCCCTATTGATAAAACCATAAAGTCCATCTTTTTGAACCAAAGCCAAGTTCTTTTGGTATTCATCGAAAGATGAGATTTCATCGTATTTAGGCTCGACAATTTCGTCTCCATTATTGTTAATGAAGCCATAGAGTCCGTCTTTTTGAACTAATGCCCAATTATCCTGATAGTCATCGAAAGATGAGATTTCATCGTATTTAGGTTCGACAATTTCGTCCCCATTATTGTTAATGAAGCCATAAAGTCCATCTTTTTGAATCAATGCCCAATTATCTCGGTAGTCATCGAAAGATGAGATTCTGTCATATTCTTGTCCAAATACGAATGAAATAGAAAAAATCAGAATGAATAAAGTAAGTGTCAGGTTTTTCATGTCAGAATAGTTAAATCAATATCGTTGGTTTCTCTTAAGAATGAATCTTTAAAAATAAAGAATAAAACACTGAAAGCAAAGGATATGAGAGCACTGTTGGACTTCTTTTCTTAGTAATTACTGTAAGGATTCTTAAAACGGTAACAATCCATAACTAACGCCCAATTGACCGCCAAAAGCACTTTGTTGGAGTCTGTTCGATTGTTGTTTAATTGCCTTGTAAAAGCAGGAGAAACGGAAACAACAAAGGAGTTTTTACTCGTTTCGGCTTATTTCTAAAAAGCACTCGTGAGCTCAACACTATGTGTTTCGGTTGGGAACTTTTTCTCTCCTCAAAAAAAGTGGTAAAGATTCTTCTTTTTCTTATGGCTTGAATCAGGGCAATAGCTTGAGGAGTTGTTGAGCTAGTTAGAACTGAGGAAAAGGGAAGAAGTTTTTACTCGTTTTGGTTTGTTTTTAAAGGAACTCGTGAGCTCAACACTACGTGTTTCGCTTCTCTCTTTCTTTTATCTTGAAATAGGGCAATAGCTTGAGGAGCTATTGAGCCAGTTGGTGGGAGGAAACAAAAGTTCAAGAATCATAAAAAGGTGTTGCTACGCACCGCCAACACCAAAACTAAAATCGCTCCAAGGCTTCGCGATTTCTTCACGTTTTGGGTTACCTACACTGCCTTATGATTCGAGTATTCGTTTTGACAACGAATTCAGTTTTTAAATATTCTGGGTTAGATTCTCTGAAAAGGATGAAAAACATTCAATTTAGCTTTAGAGAAACAGCTAGTGCTCAAATCTAAATTCGATTGAAAATCGGATGCTGTGACTTTTGTCAGTGATAGATGTTTTTGCCACCGTAGTTGCGATTTTTGTTCAAAAAATCAAAGCACGTAGGTGAAGCAGGGCAACAACTTGGGAAGTTGTTGTTCCAGCCCATGCGGAGGCTGAGGCGGTGGAGTTTTTACTCGTTTCGGTTTATTTTTAAGGTACTCGTGAGCTCAACACGATGTGTTTCGGTTGTTATCTTTTTGCTCCTACAAAAAGAAAGAAATAGTTTTTTCTCTTTGTTTTATCTTGAAATAGGGCAATAGCTTGGGGAGCTATTGAGCCAGCTGGTGGGAGGGAACAAAAGTTCAAGAATCATAAAAAGGTGTTGCCACGCACCGGCAACACCAAAACTAAAATCGCTCCAAGGCTTCGCGATTTCTTCACGTTTTGGGTTACCAACACTGCCTTTTGATTCGGATATTCGTTTTGAGAACGATTTCAAGTTTTTAGCCATTTTGAAGAGGATTTTTCTTTAAAGATGAAGATGGATTATTTTCACTATTTGTCTTAAAAACAAAGAGTGCTCAAATTCAATTTCTATTTCCACTCGAATGCTCTGTCCCAATCCGAGTTTTCGCTGTTAAGACAAGAAAAAAAGAGCGTGGATACATTCAGGGAAATGTGTAATTTTTTCATCATTTTCTAAAGGTGTGAAACAAATGCAAAATATAGTCTATCAAATTATTAGAAGAAGTTATTGGTTCCTACCTACAAAATAATTAGAAAAAAGAAGCTTGAAAAACAGTTTTTTAAAAGCAATGTAGGCTCCATGTTGTCCAAGCTAATTTCTGATAAAACGAATTATTTCTTCAAGAGATTTTTTGGTTTTTTCTTCTTGCACAAAATGTCCACAATCAAATAAAACAGTTTGGTGATTAGCTAGCTTGTTTTGCCACTTTTGTAAATAATCTACCGTTATAAATTTGTCTTTTGTACCCCAGAGAATTAGCCATTCTTTGTTCGATAATACACCTAAATTTTCCCAGTTTTCTTGATACCAATCAGAAGAACCTATAAGTGATTGACCAATTTTCAACAGACCCCACCTTGCATTACAAAAACGACCAAGTGGGTGTGCCGTGTACAAATAGAAGAACTTCGCCTTCGCCTTCGTCTATGTAATGCTGTTTTCCGCTTTCCGGTTGAAAATAGTGCGATTTGAAAGGATACTCTTCAGTATTTAACCATTCTTGGCCATTGCCATTTAATGCCATAATTAATGAGAATAAAGTGATAATAATTTGCCTTATTGTATTCATGCTGCAAATGTGATCACTGCTGTTTTCTCTAAAAATGGTCTATACCAAGATTTTAACTTTTCCTAAAAGTTTGCTAAAATTAGAGGCATCAATTCTTAGGTAGGATGCCAAATCTTTGTGGGGAACTTGATTGAGAAGGTGCGGACTTCTTTGCAGAAAACTCTTAAACCTCGTTTCAATGTCGAAAGCCATAAGTTCGTAGTGCCTGTGTACAAACCCGAATAGAATTTGCTCGGTTAAAACCCTAAAGAGCGTTTCTATCGAGCGGTGCGCTTCAAGCATCTCCATGTGCTTTTGATAAGAAATTCGGAGTAATCGAGTGTCTGTTATGGTTTCTAAATAATATTGAGAAGGTGTTTGTGTGAAAAAAGATTCTGGAATACCCGAAAAAGAGGGAGAATAGGTGAAAGCGATTACGTGTGCTTTTCCATCATTTAGGTAATACGACTTTTGAATCCCTTCTACAATAAAGTAAAGGTCTCTTTGTGTTTGGCCTGCTTCGGTTAAAATTGTCTTTTTAGAAAAAGTCTTTTCAGACCAGCAATCCACGTACGCCTTTAATGTTTCATCGTCAATTTTTGGGTTTATCGACTTTAAAAATCCTTCTAACATGGAATTTTCCATTTTTCATTCAATGCGCACAGTTAAAAACACCAATGCTTAGCCATCGTTTGTTGACAAAGTAGTTAGAAAGTAGGAGAGGAGCGTACCCTCACATCTAGAACTTTGGGTGTTATTCAAAGGGAGGGCCATAGTTTTATAAAGTTACCTTTTTATTCCTTTTCATAATCGTGCACAAATTCGATGAATTGACTACTCGCCATTAAGTTGGGATTCGTTCCCGTGATACCTTCTGGTATTGGTTGATTGCGTTTTTGATAGTACGCCACCCAACTTGGTAAGGGAGTTCCTGAACTGTCGTTAAAAGTCATCGGATGCGTAAGAAAAGGGAGATGGTCTTCGGTTAATGTTTGTGATGAAAACATTTTATAAACTAATTCAGAACAATAGTACGAATCGTCATTCCATAAAAAAACATCGTCATACGGCTTGTTGATTCTTTCCATTCCATACGCTATTGCCCTAGAAATGTAAGGATGGTAATTGCTGTCGAGTCTCGCAACTGCGGTTTGAGGTTGATCGAACTTGTTTTTATTTCTGTTCAAAAACTTCTCGAGAGGCGTTTTGCATACACCTTCTTTAGGAATCGCCTCTAGAACAAACCATTTTCCATCTTCTTGCATGGCCATTCCAACGTGGGTGTAATTTTTTGCAGCTGAAGTGGCGGTTACTTCTTTAATGGCATTATCGATTTCGTCTGTTCCTGTATTTTGAAATAACAAATCTCCTTGTTGAAGTTGAAAAGAATTCTCTTTTTGATGGTTTGCACAGCCGATTAAAACGTGGCAAAAGGTGAGGTAGATCAAAGTAACTTTCCAGTATTTCATCTGTATTGATTGTCGATTTTTGTGAAATGCAAAGAAAGAGATTCTTGTCTTTCTTTATTCTCGAAATAGAGGAATAGCTTGGGGTGCTATGAAGTCAATTCGTATAGAAGTAGAAGCGAAGTAGTTTTTTCTCTTTCTTTTATCTCGAAACAGGGCAACAACTTGAGAAGTTGTTGAGCCAGAGCGTGCTGTGGAAAAGGGAAGAAGTTTGTTCTCTTTCTTTTATCTTGAAATAGGGCAATAGCTTGAGAAGCTATTGAGCCAGCAGGCACGAGGGAAGAAAAATTCAAGAATCATAAAAAGGTGTTGCTGCGCACCGACAACACCAAAACTATATCGCTCCAAGGCTTCGCGATTTCTTTACGTTTTGGGTAACTATACTGCCTTATGATTCAGGTATTCGTTTTGAGAACGAATTAAGTTTTTAGAGATTCTGAGTTAGATTCTTCATGAAAGATGAAAAAGTGGTTTTCTTCTTCCTATTGGAAAAATACAATAGTGATGGAAAGCGGGTTCCTACTGTTAGGGAAGGGAAGTAGCTCGAAATAGCTATTTTAGATTGAGAGAGATAATTTTGAATCAAATAGGCTCAAATTCAACTAAATCATACTTTTTAATGCGTAAGTCTTCTTAAAAGTGGTTTCTGCCCAAAAAGTAAATCTGATAAGCAAGAGGATACACCTTTTGCTTATCAGATAGTTGCTTAAAACTGCCACCCTAAGTAAATCTGTGGCTCTAGAAGAAAGTAGTTTTTCCACTTATCGTCTAATTGTTTAAATCCATCAGGTGCATTGCCATCACGTGTCCAAATCTTACAATCAATCTGTGGCTCAATGAAAAAATGCTTCTTTTTACCAAATTCGATGTGGTAGCCAAGATGATAAGAAGAGTAGAGGCTAAAGCCATTTTTAATCTTGTTGCCGTCAAGGTCTAAATAGGTTTGCAATTGCGGCAGAATTTCAGCGGTGGTAAACAATCCTTTCCAAAGCATACGTTGGTACGTTACACCTACTCCGGTTGCTCGCACATGGCCGGGGTAGAATTCAGTTTCTGACTCTATCTTGTCTATTAGGCCATCCCACCAAGTAATTCCCATGGGTTGAAACAATCGCCAGGTAGCAAACTTCATACCTACGATGTTCTTATTATCTAAATTGCGTTTTACATGAAACTCTATCATTTGTATACTTTTATGATCGTTCCAAGGTGTTGAGACGAGTTCTTCAGGAATAATATGAGGAACAATTACCCTCCATTTGTGGGTTACTTCAGTTTCGTCATTTTTCAACGATTCCGTTTGAGCAAAAGCACTAAACGTGCAAAAAAATAAAAGAACAGTTGCTAAATTTTTCATGTCTTAGTTTTTCAATTTCGATACAGAAAAGGTGACCACTTGCTTAGTTAAGCGTTTTATTACAAGCGGTAGGAACCGTTTTTCAACAGTTCTGAACCTTACTTTATCGGTTTGATTTTGCAAACATGAAAAGGAAAAAAAGGCCAATCGTCCTGAATTATGATTACGGACGTTTTTTTGGTTTTCAGTACTTATTAATTTGACTTTCCTTGCTTAGATTTAAGCCAGTTTTTTGGGGTCGTACCTTCGTTTTTCTTAAAATAGGCATTGAAAACAGTTTTTGAATTAAATCCATTTTCATGGGCAAGCCCGAGAAGCGTAAGGTGCCTGTTTTCTGGGTTTAAGGCATCGATTTTAAAATTAGCTAAACGAAAACTGTTCAGGTAATCGTTGAAGTTTTGCCCAAGTTGTTCGTTTAGTAACCAAGATAACTTATTCGTATTAAGATTTACCATTTTGGCCAAATCTTGCAGGCTTAAAGAAGGGGTTTTATACCACTTTTCTTCGTTCATTCCTTTTTCGAGTAAACTGAGAACAGCATTAATTTCCGTTTCAGTCATCAATACTTTAGGAGGTGCAAGCTGTAGAGGTTCTTCTGATTTTTGAGGAAGCAACTCGGAACTAAAAACCGATTGTACTAAACCGTTGAATCGCTCAGAATTGTGTAAAGGTTGAAGAAACGGAATGTTCATGAAATTGATAACTTGACCAGAGCGGGTTTTGATGTTTTCTTCTAAAAAATCGAGGGCCATTTCGTGTTGCCCCATGTGCACTAATAGAAATAATTGCCATGGTATAAGAGCTGCGCCAATCCCTTCTTTAGTAGATATACTCACTGTGCTTAAATCGATATTCACTTGTTCTTCTGGGTGCAGTAACTGATACAACGCACGGCATTCGTCTGGATTTTCGGCCAATGCTGTTTGTTGAATGAATTGATCGAGCTTTTCGTACTCTTTTAAAAGAACGAAGCAAAGTTGTTTTAATACGATAGAGTGGGTGAAATCGGGCTGAATACTCAACGAAGTTTCAATGCAGTCGAGCGCTTTTGTATATTCATTATTTAAGTAGTGAATATTGGCTTTGGTGAAATAATGATTGGCAGAAAGCGGATTCTTTTTAAGCATGTTATCAGCGTGCCAATGTGCTTTATCAAAATAACCGATGGCCGTATACAATTCACACAAGCCTTCTTCAGCTTCTGTGTAAGCGGGGTTAAGAGCAATGGCTTGACGAAAAAGCGCACAACCGTTCACAAATTCCCAATGTCCCCAAAAAGCTAACGTAGCTTTGCTGAAATAGCCTAAATACGATTGTTTATCTAGTTTAAAGCCTTTGTTTAGGTGGGTTGCAGCTACCTGTAACAGTTCCTTATTATTTCCCCAAGAACCGTACATGGCATAACTGTAGGCTAAACCAAAGTAGGGCCATGCAAAGGTAGGATCCAATGCAACACATTGTTCATAGAGCTCTACAGAATTTCTAATTCCTTGACCGTCCCATAATAAATGCTGATAACGAGCTTGAAGGTATAAATCGTAGGCTTCTGTATTATGAGTAGGCGCTTCAACAAGGTGATCTTGAATATCTAGATGACCGAAATTTTCTCGTATTTGATTGGCAATACGTAAGCTGATTTCATCTTGCAAAAGAAAAATATCATCTAGGTATCGATCAAAGTTTTTAGACCAGAAGTGGGTACCATCTTCTGTGTTAATTAACTGTGCAGTAATACGAACGCGATTCTCAGCTTTTCTAACGCTTCCTTCTAAAACTGTGCTTACTCCTAATTGTTTACCAATGGTTCGCACATCAATGTTTTTATTCTTAAAGGCAAAAGAAGAAGTGCGGGCAATTACTTTCAATCCTTTTACGGTGGTAAGCGCATTGATGATTTCTTCAGTGATTCCATCACTGAAATATTCGTTTTCCATATCGCCACTCATATTAACGAAAGGGAGAACGACAATAGATTTGTTGTTTACCGATAAATCACTGTCCATTTCTGCTTAACTAAACCTTACCCTGCGAATATTTTTCTATTCTCTTCTGTTGAGCTTACGCTCGCCTGTTTTGCTTCTACAAATGATGAGTGGTTATTTTTTTGTAGATATTCTTTGGTGATTAGGGTGTAAAAATAGGTGTAGTTATATAGGGATGGATGGTGAATTCGCTCTTTTCCATCTTTTCGATAATATTTAAGTGTTAGGTAATTCAAAAAAGAAAGAGGTGCCTTTATTGGGTTCGCTTTCAATCCAGATTTTACCATTGTGGCGTTTTACTAAATTTAGACACAACCGCAAACCGAAACCAGTTCCTCTTTCGTTGTTGGTTCCTACCATTATTTCTGTTCCGCTAGTGGCAAAAACTTCTTCTAATTTGGCTTTGTCCATTCCCACTCCCGTATCTCGAACTTCTACCAAAACACTCTTTTCTTTTACTTCAGAAAAAACAGAAACGATTCCTTCTGGGCTCGTAAACTTTAGAGCGTTGTTAATGAGATTGCGCAAAATTGTTTCGAGCATGTAGATATCAGCATAAATTTTCACCGACTCGTCTACTTGGTTCTCGAGGCGAATATTCTTTTGCTGAGCAATGTAATCGTAAATGGCAAAAATGGTATTCACCGATTTACTTAATGGATACTGCTCGGGTTTAAATCTTGATAATCCTTGTTTCTCTCGCGCCCATTCTAGCAAATTCTCCAACAATCCGTATGTTGTTTTCGCAGCCGAATGCCCCATCGATATAAGGCGATCTGTTTGCGAAGCGTTTTCGGGTTCCTTCGCCATTTTTAAAATCTGACTGATGCCGCTCAACGGTCCGCGCAAATCGTGAGCAATGGTAGCAATCATTCTTTCACGGTTTTCGTTCAGTGCTTTTAACTCATTATTGGCAACGCGCAATTCTTTTTCTCGGTCAGAGAGTAAGTTGTGCGCTTTTTTCAATTTATTCTGTTTGTAAAGAATAATAACGATTAACACCAAAAGGGCGGCTACACCTATAAAAGACAAGGTGTTGATCCAATTTTTTCGATGAATTACCTCTTCTTTCAAGAGGTTTTCTTCTTTGAGGTGTTCTAACTCCATGGCTTGGGTTTCTACCTGGTACTTTACCTCGAGATCAGCGATTAATTGATCGTTTTCTACAATTCGAATTGAATCTTTGTATCTGAACGCTTTTTCATAAAACAGTTGAGCCTCTTCAAAATTCTCCTCGCGCAATGCTCTCTGTCCTTTAATGGCGTAGGCATTTCCCACCATGTCTAAAATTTGCATTTCTAATGCCATGGGTAAGAAGGCATCTACAATAGAATCGGCCAATTCATAATCGACATTAAGGTGATAGCAATTAGACGCAAAATTAATAGCCGAATACACCCGAGCATGGGGATCTACAAAGTTGTTGTCGAAGTAGAAGGCCTTTTTGTTGTAGACATAAGCAGAGTCGGGCATACCTTTATCGTAAAAGGTGCTTCCAATGCCCGTGTAAGCTTGATGAATGAGAGCTGGATATTTCCCTTGATTGAGCTGTATGGCTCGTTTAAAAGAATGAATAGCGGTGTCGTACTTACCTTTTTCTCCATAAATGTTGGCCAAGTTTGAGAGAGCGTACGACATATAAACAGAATCGTTCACAGCTTCACTTAATTCAAGAGCTTCATTGAGAAGTTGTTCAGATTTATCTAAAAGTTTAGAGTCGTAATAGGCTAGCCCTAAGTTGATTTTTGTGCTAATTATGGTAGTCGAATCGTTTTTTTCTTCTTGTAAGCGCAATAAATCTTGAAGCGTTTCCATCTCTTTTAGACGGTTTCCAGCATAGCTATAACAAATGGCTAAGTTGTTCATCGCATTGCTGTACAAGTTGTCATCGTTTACTTGTTTAAAGCCCTGAGACGAACGCTCATAAAATAAGGCGGCCGTGTCGAAATTTCCTAAATAATAGTGCGCGCCACCGATGCAATAATCGATTTGTGATGCTATTTCGGTAGGAACCGATTCTGATTCGATTAAATTTTCGTGTTCTCTACAGAGAGTCAACAAATTCTCAAATTCGCCTAACAAACGTTGTTTCGCGAGTTGATAATATACCAACCGAGCATGGGAAGAATCATCTTGAGTAATGCCTTTCCTGTTTTTACCTTCTAAAAAGAGACTATCAATTTGCGAACATCTTTCACATTCTGGCTCTTTAATGATAGACTCCATTAAATTGAGTAAGGAGGTATCATGCACAATGTTTCCGTCCTGAGCATTTACATGAGTTGCGATACAAACTAAAACACAACCCAAAAAGAGGAGGGGGATTCTCATAGGGTTCAAGATTTTAAATAGACAAATAAGATACTTTAAACTAATAAATCACCTGTCATTTCTTCCGGGATTTCAATTCCCATTAATTGTAAAATTGTTGGGGCAATGTCTCCTAATTTACCATTTTTTAGTTGACTAATCTCTTTCGCGTTCACCAAATAACACGGTACAGGGTTGGTAGTGTGCGCTGTATTAGGCGTACCATCTGCGTTAATCATTAAATCACTGTTACCGTGATCGGCTAAAATGATAAAGGTGTAATCGTTTTTAACACCCGCTTCAACCACTTCTTGAACACATTGGTCTACCGCTTCACATGCCTTTACAGCTGCATCAAACACTCCGGTATGGCCCACCATATCTGGATTGGCAAAGTTGATACAGACAAAATCTGGCCATTCTGCTTCTAACTCTTTTACCAGTGCATCTTTCACTTCGAAAGCGCTCATTTCGGGCTGTAAATCGTAAGTAGCCACTTTTGGTGAATTGACTAAAATTCTCTTCTCACCTGAGAATTCTAATTCTTTTCCTCCCGAGAAAAAGAAGGTGACGTGTGGATATTTCTCAGTTTCGGCTAGTCTAATTTGCTTTTTACCTGCATTCGAAACCACTTCGCCTATGGTGTTTTTCAGGTTATCTTTCTCAAAAAGCACCGATACATTTTGAAACTTTTCATCGTATTTCGTCATGGTGAAATACTCTAGTGAAAGCCTGTGCATATTCTGTTCGTGAAAGTCTTTTTGTGTGAGTGCTTGCGTAATTTGTCTTCCTCGATCGGTTCTAAAGTTGAAACAAAGCACAACATCACCTTCTTCGATTTTAGCAACAGGTTCACCATTTTCTGTCGCTACCAAAGGCAAAATAAATTCATCGGTTACCCCAGCTGCATATGATTTCTCAATGCTTTTGAGCATGTTTTCAGTATGGGTTCCTTCAGCGTTGACCAATAAATCATACGCCAATTTTACGCGTTCCCAACGTTGGTCACGATCCATGGCATAATACCTACCAATTACAGAAGCAATTTTACCACCGTAAGCAGCTGCTTCTTCTTGCACGGTTTTTACAAATCCTAACCCTGATTTAGGATCACAGTCTCTACCATCTGTAAAAAGATGTAAGTAGGTATGGCCTATTCCGTTGTCTTTTGCAATGCGTGTTAAGGCCAAAAGGTGATTCATGTGAGAATGCACACCACCATCTGAAACAAGGCCCATAAAATGCACTTTCTTTCCCGATTTTTTGGCTTTTTCGAAAGCTGATAACAAAACAGGATTAGTGTCTAATTCTTGATCTTCAATGGCTTTATTGATTTTTACTAAATCTTGATAGACCACTCTTCCAGCCCCTAAATTCATGTGGCCCACTTCAGAATTTCCCATTTGGCCTTCTGGTAAACCAACTTCTAAACCACTGGTATTTAATTGGCTATGCGGATTTTTGGCTAAACTATCTACAAAAGGTGTGTGGGCTGCATCTATGGCAGAAACCGATTTGTCTTTTGCAATTCCCCATCCGTCTAACACCATTAAAACTACACGATGATTCATGTTTTCTTTTTTTCTGAAGTTTAATTTGATTCTAATGTTCGAAACTAAGGTAAATCGAGAAAACAATTTATCGGTTTCTTCCTTTATTTTGCAGTATGGAAGATGAAAAGAAAGCGTTTAAAAACCCGATAGACAAAGATAAAGTAGCTGAATTGCCTGGTTTATTAGAGTATGCCCACACCGTTGGGTCTGCTGTGATTAAGCCTGAAGATAAGGGTAAAATTAAAGGTCGTGCTATGGCCGCAATGGTAGAGCAAACCGACCGACAATTGAAGCAACTTTACGATCAAATGAAAACATTGGCTCAACAGGCCACAGAACTGAAGGAACGCGTAGACATCAGTGAGAAAATTTACAAAGCCGATATGGGATTTGAACCGCTGGTAGGTCATCGTTATCATTTGTACGAGCGCAAAAACGAGCAATTCGTATTGAGCATGGTAGAGCCATCAGGGTGGGGAAGAAGCAATCCATTTAAACGGTATGTGGCTTCGGTAAAGTTATTAGCCGACCATACCTGGGAGATAGAAAATCAAGACGATAGCACTCCGTTATAAAGTTTCATTTTTTTTAAAATCTTCCGCACCAACGAGAGAGTGGGAATAAATTTAGATCGTGTTCCTACCGTGAAAATTGAAAATAAGATGAATTAATTCGAATTTCACAGACCAGCCAATAGGTTGAAAAAAGCGTGAAAAATGATACTGCTAACGTAAAAATACTTGCATTCAACTGTTTTCTTGTTATGTTTGACAAGCTGATATGATTCAACCTCAGGAAAAAGAAATAATTGAACTTTTGTCGCGCTCAGACAAAAAAGCCATAGGATTAATTTACGATCACTATGGAGCAGCGCTTTATGGGGTGGTTCTCAAAATCTGCATGCAAGACGAAGCCTTAGCTCAAGATGTGATTCAAGAAGGCTTGGTGAATGTTTGGAAAAATGCCAATCGATACGATTCTTCGAAAGGCCGTCTGTTTACTTGGGTATTAAATATCTGTAGAAACAAGGCACTTGACCGGTATCGACAATTAAAACGCAAAAACGAAATCCAAACCAACACCGATAACGTAAATGCTTACGAAGGCCATGCACAAACGGTGTTTAATACCGACACAATTGGTCTACAACAAGAAGTAGAAAAACTACCTGAAGAGCAACGCGTTTTAATAGAAATGGCGTACTTTCAGGGGTATACCCAATCGCAGTTATCTGAGAAATTAGATATACCGCTAGGAACCATAAAAACACGAATTCGAAACGCTATTGTAGCTTTAAGAAAGGTGTATCAAGAGTGAATGTAAAAGAGTACATAGAATCTGGAATACTAGAAGCTTACGCTGCTGGTGCTGTTAGTGATCAGGAGAGAAGAGAGGTAGAATGCCTTTCGAAAATCTACCCTGAAATTGCTACTGAACTAGAAGAGTTGCAGGTAGGTATGGAAGCTTTTGCTCTGTCGCAAGCGGTAAATCCACCGGCTGGTTTAAAGGACTCTATTTTAGCTGAAATTGATCGGTTAGAAGAAGAAGAGAAAAAGGCTCAGCCTACTTTACAACCGTTGCCCACAACTACAAACGACCACCCACAACCTACCGAAGAAGAAGACAAAGAACTTTGGTTGCCACCGAAAGAAACCATTGCTACGCAAATGCAAACGGGTTTTACTTGGGCGGCTGCAGCCGTTTTGGTTATTTTAATCGTATCGAGCTTTTACCGTCAACACGAGATGAAAGAAATGAAATCTCAAATTGCTCATTTAGAAGAAGTAAAGGCGGTTTACGAACGAGAGGTAGACGAAATGGATAAGATGATGGAGATGAAAGAATCTGCATACGCCATGGTAGCCGACCCGAAAAAAGAGCGCATTGTTTTAGAAGGAATGGGAATGCCTAAATACGAAGAAGCAATGGCTTCTGTTTATTGGGATAAAAAGAATGGCTCGGTTGCTTTAGATGTTTCTGTTTTACCTGAGATTGGCGAAGAAGAACAATATCAACTTTGGGTATTGGTAGAAGGAAAGCCTGTAGACATGGGAATGGTAGAAAAAGACGATTCTGGTATGCCCATGCAGAGCATGAAAAAAACCATGGAAGCCGATGCTTTTGCTATAACCATAGAGCCGATGGGAGGTAGAACTTCTCCTACACTCGAGAAATTAATTGTTCTCGGTAAAGTCTAAGTGATTCATTTTCGTCTTCATCGATAATTTTCATCTTTTCTTCTGTTTCTGTCGAAAATCATTGAAAGGTTAAGGATCGTGTTCCTACCGAAAATAGTGATATAGTGCTACCTTTGCGCCTTGTAAATTTTTATGATGACAGCAACGCGAGCGCAAGTATTTCTATTTCCCCAAAAAGAAAAATCGATAAAACGTTACCACCAATGGATTTTCTCTGGCGCCATTGAGTCTATTGAAGGAACCGCTGTTGAAGGCGATTTAGTAGATGTTTACAGTGCAGAGAAAGAGTTTTTAGCCATTGGCCATATTCAATCAGGAGCTATTGCGGTTCGTATTTTATCGTTTGAGCCGTTAGAAATAGATGAGAATTTCTGGTTTTCACGCTTAACTGCTGCCTTTGATTTAAGAAGGAACCAATTTCTAAAAAACCATGCTACTACCAATGCCTATCGGTTAGTACACGGTGAAGGCGATCAATTACCAGGTTTAATCATTGATATTTACAATAAAACGGCCGTTTTTCAAGCTCATTCCGTTGGGATGTATTTAGAACGAACACGAATTGCTGAAGCCTTAATGAGATTAGAAGGTTTAGGTATTGATTCTGTTTACGATAAAAGTGCACATGCCTTAAACTTAGAAGAGTTTGATGCTTCTGACGAATTTTTAATAGAAGGACCCCGAAAAGAACCCAAAACAGTAATTTCTGAATACGGAAATACCTTTGCCGTCAACTTTGCAGAAGGACAAAAAACGGGTTTTTTCTTAGACCAACGCGAGAATAGAAACCTCTTGGGTAGTTATTCGAAAGACAAAAGAGTACTCAATTTATTTGCGTACTCTGGCGGATTTAGTGTTTACGCACTGGCTAATGGCGCAGAAGAAGTTCACAGTGTAGATTCTAGTCAATCGGCTATTGATTTGTGTAACGAAAACATTGAACTCAACTTTGGGGAAGGTGCTCGGCACCAAGGTATTTGCGAAGATGGATTTCAGTTCTTGAAAAATGATCTCACCGAATACGATGTGGTCATTTTAGACCCCCCCGCGTTTGCTAAGCATCCGAAGTCTGTGAAGAATGCACATATCGGTTACAAACGCCTCAACCAGCAAGCTATAAAAAGCATGAAATCGGGGAGTTTATTGTTTACTTTTAGTTGTTCTCAGGCCTTTTCGAAAGAAGATTTTCAACGAGCTATTTTTAGTGCTGCCCGAAGTGCCCACCGCGAAGTGAGAATAATTCATCAGCTAACGCAACCACTCGATCACCCCATTAATTTATTTCACCCAGAAGGGGAGTACCTAAAAGGATTTGTTCTCTACATTATTTAAGGCGCTTGCGCATTCTGCGGTGAAATTCGTTGATTATGCGCTTGTGAAAGTAGGGGTAAAGCACTTTATCTCTAAACTTTGAACCGCTTTTGAAAAAACTGGTGTGAACAATGGCCGTGTGGCCATTTTCACCTTCTTTGAGCTCGATGCGTTGAAGGCCCTGTGATTGTCCGCCTTGAACATAGCTAAATTCCATTACTCGATTTACAGTATCTACTGTAATAATCTCGAAGGCCACCGCCATGTTATAAACACCGCCCATTAAGCGTAAGTTCACATAAAACATTTGTCCGGGTTCAACACCGTTATTGCTTTTATCTTCACGGTAAACCAATTCTTCTTTGTTGCGATCGAAAGCAAAACCAAATGAAAAACGTTTGCCTTCCCAAGATTCTGATGGAGAGGCGTTTTGGTACTTTTGCCAAACCGTAGAAACATCAGATTTTACTTTGTAGTTTGCTCGGTGCGTATGAAAGCCCACTGCCGTTGCCGGTTGTGTAAGCGTTGGTTGAATTTGGTTGAAATCAGAAAGTGCTAGCGTACTCATTTGATTTAGAACAAACTCTCTCACTTTTTTTTGAGGTATGCGATTTACATCTACTTCGTTTAAGCTTAGTTGAGCAAAAGCGAAAGAACAAAGCGATGCGAATATTACAGTGGTGAACCATTTCATAGTAGCAGAAGTATCAGTTTGTATCCTTTTCGGAAAACCTCAAAAATACAGAGTTAAACCGTTTCAATTACCAACTATTCGTTAGTTTCGAGTAATAACCCAGTTTTCATGAGAATTTCGAAAAAGAAACCCAATTTCGACATTAGCGAACAACTTACCGAATACCTCGATAAATACGATCGGTATTTATCGTTGCCTATTCGTTACGATGAGCTGTTAAATAGTACTGAGAGCTTTCCGTTGATGGACAAGAATGGAAACAACACTTTGTGGGATTGTTTACTTTACGATCACTCTTTTTACGAAGAACTTCAAGAGAAGTTGTTGATGACATACTCGATGCTAAAAACAGAAGGAGACGAAGAAATTACGCATCATTTACGAGTAGAACGCATTGATTTTTGTCAATTCGGTAATTCGAATCCGTTTCGGGTGAAGGTGGTGAATTTGCTGAACGATAACTACGATTATATGTACGTGAAGAAAGCAGATGCATCTCGCGCCTACGGCTTAGAGTTAGAACATTTGCTAAGTCCTAATTTTATCTCGTACCTCGTTTTCGGAAATACCTTGGTAGAAGAGCACATTGCCGGCATTCCAGGTGATCAGTTTTTGCAAGATTATATGGAAACGCCCAACTTTAATAAGGTCCGTTTTATAAAAGAGTTTATTAAGTTTAACGAGCGTTGTTTTATTCGATTATTGGGAGATATGCGTTCCTACAATTACGTGGTAGACATTACGCCTGATTTCGAAGATGAACAATACAGAATTAGGGCCATCGATTTTGACCAGCAGAGCTACGAAGGGAGCAAGAGTATTTATTATCCACAATATTTTAAAGAAAACAACCCCATTATTGAGTTGGGAATGGAATTTTTGAAAATTGAAACAACTAGACAATATCAATTTGAAGAAAGAACCCTGATTGCGAGAAGGTTAAAGTTGGCGTATGATCGGTTAGAGCACCTAATTGCTTGCATGCGAGACGATACGGTTTCTACGCCAGAAAAGGTGCAACAGTTGAAAAATGAGCTCAACAATCATTCAAAAACCATGAATTTTGATAATTGCACCAACATGGGAGATATCTTAAAAACGCATTTGAGATTAATGCTGCAAGGGCACGTTGCTCGTTTAGATTTTTAAGAATTTTCTTGAGCCATAAAGCTAATGTCGATGGGTTTAGTGAGGTAGTGTTTTACACAGGGAAACTTATCGGCCATTTTAAGGTCACGAGAATCGATAGAAGAGGTTACAATGGTAACATCGATGTTTTTGATATTCAAGAGATCTGATTTTTTTACCTTTTCTAGAAACTCCCATCCAGTTAAAATAGGCATATTGATGTCGAGAAAAATTAAATCGGGTCGTAAATCAGAATTCTCTAATTCAGCAATGGCATCTACCGCATTCGAAAACTCTTTAATGTTGTTGGTAATATTCAACTTTTTCAAGTTCGATGTTAAAATCAAACGTGGAATAGGGTCATCGTCTATTATCCATACTAAGTTATAGCTCATTTCTTGGCAGGTAATTTAACGGTAAAAGTAGTTCCTTCCCCTTCGGTGCTTTGTACAGCAATACTGCCGCCCAATGCTTCGAGCTGGTTTTTTACTATAAATAGTCCCATCCCTTTCGAATCAGGATGATTATGGAATACTTTTCTCATTTTAAACATTTTCTTTCCGTGTAATTTTAAATCGATTCCTAAACCATTATCACTTACCGAAAAATAATCTGATTTTCCACTTTTCTTAGCAGAAATCGTAATGATGGGTTTTCGTTCAGGACTTCGGTAACGTATTGAGTTCGAAATCAAATTATAGACAACACTTTCTAAATAAGCCGGAAAATAGTGTATGCAAAAGTCGGAAGGAAAATCGCATAAAATAGTCACTTCGTGCTCTTCAATTTGTCTATGAAGCAAAGATTCAACTTTTTCGACATATTCTTTTAAATTGAGGGTCACTAATTCTAGATTGGTATTTTCTTGAATTTGTAAAACTTCGTTTAACTCATTTAATGCCGTTAAAAGATCGTTCGCACTTTTAAAGAGATAGTCTCTCATTTGTACCCTAATTTCTTCAGGTGGATCTTGCTTTAACGCTTGGGTAAGTTGGTAAATATTAGCTGCATGCGATCTAAAATTATGCGAAACAATGTGAGCGAAATTCTGCAATCTCTTTGCCTGGTTTTGACTAAAATCTAGCGTTTTCTTTAATTCTTTATTCTGAAGAATTCGATCGGTAATATCGTTTTGTATATTAATATAACCGGTAAACTTACCGTGATTGTCGAATAGGGGAGTTACAAA
The DNA here is from genome assembly GCA_048267965.1 of Salibacteraceae bacterium. Taxonomy (GTDB): domain Bacteria; phylum Bacteroidota; class Bacteroidia; order Flavobacteriales_G; family Salibacteraceae. The sequence goes on along the minus strand of JBLWWK010000006.1, from coordinate 88,575 downwards.
AATTTCTACCCAGAAATGCTGGCCATCTTTACGCTTATTTAAAATTTCGGCTTTAAAGGGTAATTTTTCAGCGGCCAATTGGTCAATTTGAGCAGCTTGCTTTTTGCTAGTCTTGCTGCTGCGCAATAATTCTGCAGGCTTTAACCCTTCTGCCAATTCTAAAGTATAGCCTGTCATTTCAACAAACCCATTATTTACCCAAGTTATTTCATCATTGGCATTGGTTACCGTAATGGCGTTCGTTGTTCTGTCGGCAACCAACGATAATCGCTCAATTTGGCGGTTCTTTTTAACTTCTTCGTCAATGTCACGAATTACCATATAGGTCTCATGTTCACCCGCGTTGTTCAAGGTGAAATATCCGTTCGCTTCTAAATATCGGTAGGAACCGTTGATGTCTTTGGCTCTGAACATCAATCGGTAAGAGTCTCCCAAGTTTTCGAGAGAATCGCTCAAGGTTTCTTTTAATAAGGAATGGTCTTTATGGTGCACTAAATCGTACACGTTTCTATTTTCAAGGGCAGAAGGCTTATACCCTAAGACCGATTCAACATTCGAAGAGATATAGCTTAGTTCGTGGTCCATGTTAACTACAGCAAATAAATCAGAGGTGTTTCTCAGATACTGATGAAACTTGTTTTCTGATTCTACCAGTGCTTTGTTCTTAAAAATTAACTCAGAAATATCTAAGACATAAAGCCAAATGCAATTGTTGAGCGTGGTATCTTCTGCTCGTTGAAAAAAGCCAGAAATAAGCACAAACAATGGATTTCCATCTTTTTGACGAAATTCCATGTTTTCAGGACCAAAAGATCCTAGCTTTTCAATATTATCGAGTGTTTTTTGGTATTTATTTTTTTCCCCCGGTTGAGCTAAATCATGGATCGTCATGTTTTTTAACTCACTTGGCGAATACCCCGAATAACTAATAAAAATGGGGTTGGTTCGAATAATTTTACCAGTAACCGTATCTATTTTCAATAAACCTATAGGAGCATTCTCAAACAATTTGCTAAACCGGCTTTCACTTAATCGTATTTTATTGCGGTAGTCTAATTCTGCACTTATATCGTGTATAGCTCCGATAATTCGGTAAGCTTTACCATTCTTGTCTCTAAGCGCATATCCTTGATCAATAACCTCTGCCGTAGTTCCGTCTTTTTTCACCACCGTGTAAAAAGATTTCCAGTACGTTTCTTTACCCTCTATAAAGGCATTAAAATCTTCAAGAATTTGCATGTTTTCGTCTTCACTAACCAATGCTGCAAAATCTTCTGAAGTTGGGTAATTTTCTGGATGATCGTTAAACAACTTGCTAAAATGCTCGCCCCATGTATAGGTTCCTTTTACCACATCTAAATCCCAAACAACATCTCGGGTAGCTTTCGATAAATAATCGAAACGCACCTTGTTCATTTCAAGCTGTTCTCGATACTTTTCTTCTTGATTAATGTTATGAAAGTTAGAGACCAATCCCCAAATACCTTCTGTTTCTAAATGATTAGATATGGTGTCTTGAATCCAGAAAAAATGTCCGTCTTTGTGCTGTAGCCTATGCTTTATGCTAAAACTATTGACTTCTCCAGAGAGTAACAATCCAATCTGATGCATTACCAACTCTCGATCTTCAGGATGAACGTACTCAATCACTTGTTGATTTAAAAATTCATCGGGCTGGTAACCCATCATAGAAAAAATCGAAGGACTCACATATTTAATAATGCCTTCAGGAGTTGTAATGGAGAAAGCATCGTAGTTCTTTTCAATTAACCCCCTAAAACGACTTTCACTGATTTTTAACTGTTCTTGGGTTTTATATTCTTGGGTAATATCAATAAGTAAAGAATCGTATTCGATAATAGAATTTGAAATGCGATGAGGCTCAGAAATCATCCGAACGTACTTCGTGGTATTCGAAGGTGTGCGGATGGTGAGGGTGTATTCTATTTTTTCTTTTTGGGCAATTTCATTCACAAAAAGTTCCCGAATGGCCAATACATCTTTCTCGTCTATCTGATTAGCAATTGCATACGGATTGGTCAATGCTTCTTCTACTGAAACTTCAAAGATCTTTTCTACAGCAGAATTCACAAAAACAAATCGAAAGCTCCCAATGTCGGTATATCGATACCTACAAATCATGGTTCCTACATTCTCAGCCACATTTTCAATGAGCTTCAAAGAAGTCTGCATGCGCTTAAAAAGTAGAGTGTTAGAAGTAGTGTCGTGAGAAATTCCGTTGATTTGCTTCACTTTACCATCCCGTCCAATAATTATTCTGGCTACACCTTCAATGTATTTGATCGGGAGGTTGTTTTCACAAATAGACAGTCGAAAACTAAAGGGGCGCTTGGTTTGCAAACTTCGCTCAATGGCTAGCGTAAGTTTTTCTTTATCGTGCGGGTGATACCGGTTAAGCAATTCATCGAAAGTAGGATTGCCTTCTTTTATCGAGCGATTATAAATGGTTAAAAGACTAGGCGACATAAAAATCTCTTGGCTATCCACTTTGAATTCCCAAGTACCTATTCTGCCAAATTCTTGCGTAAAGTTTTCTTCGCTGGACAAAGATAAATCTTGAAATTCAGCTGAATCTTGAAGGGAAATTTCTTGTTCTGAAGGTTGGTTGTTTTGTTGCCAGGTAAAAAGCTCTTCTAGAGAAGTAGAGTCAACAGTATTTCTTTTGCGAATTATATTTTTCTGAATCGCGTGGGCTACTAGCTGTGCGCTTTCAAGAGGGTTACTCAGCATAACAGTCACGGCATCAAAAGCTCCCAATTCTATAGCAGCTAGCTCTAATTGATGCACGTTTTTTTTCGTATCGGTAGGAACCAACGCCATCACTATAGCAACATCGTTAAATCCTGAGAAATAACTCAAAACCTTTCGGCTCGATTCGCTATTGTTAAAGCAAGTTACAAACACGATTTCGTGATGAATTACCTCAGATAATTGTTGCGTGCTTTTAAAAACAGACAGCACAATATCTGGTACTTCACTCAAAAAAGGGGCAAGGTGTTCGTACTCATCGGTATGACAAAATACTCGATACATGATTCAGGAAGGGTTTAGTTTATTCAGTCACAAAACATGACTCTTCCGAAAATAAATCATTTCTTCTATATATAAAACCACCTTCAGTGATTCTGTCAAAATTTCATTGATTATGAGCGTTTTAAGACGAATTGACGCTTAAAAACTGACTGGTAAGTCAATTTGACGGTAGAAAACGGGTTCCTACCGTTATGGAAAGAAAGTTGATGCCTCACTTACAAAATCGACTAACATGGATTTCAAGAATTATACAATAAAATCACAAGAAGCTGTTCAGCAAGCTCAACAACTAGCGTTGGGAAACGATCAGCAAGCCATAGATACCGGCCATCTACTGCTCGGTATTTTAGAAGTAGACGATAGTGTTACTCCTTATTTGTTGAAGAAATTAGGAGTCAATGCTCCATTATTCAAACAAGCTTTAGAGCGCATTGTAGAAGGGTATCCGAAGGTGCAAGGTGGTAATATCTACCTTTCGCAAGGAGCCAATCAAGCGTTAGCCAAAGCGGCTAAAATGGCCAAAACCAACGAAGACGAATTTGTATCTATTGAACATTTGTTACAAGGCCTTTTAGAAGGATCCGATTCTATTGCCCAAATGATGAAAGACAGTGGAATTGGGAAAAAAAACTTACAAAAAGCAATTGAAGAACTTAGAAACGGAGAGAAAGTGACCAGTCATTCTGCTGAAAACAACTATAACTCGTTAAACAAGTATGCTATCAACTTGAACGAACGAGCACAGAACAACAAATTAGATCCTGTTATTGGTAGAGACGAAGAAATTAGAAGAGTACTTCAAATTCTATCTCGTAGAACCAAAAACAACCCCATTCTAATAGGTGAGCCAGGAGTAGGTAAGACCGCTATTGCAGAAGGAATTGCCCACCGAATTGTAAACGGTGACGTTCCAGAAAACCTAAAGAATAAACAAATTTTCTCGTTAGATATGGGAGCTCTTGTAGCAGGAGCTAAATACAAAGGAGAATTTGAAGAGCGACTAAAGGCAGTGGTAAAAGAAGTAACCGCAGCAGAAGGTGAAATTGTACTTTTTATAGACGAAATACACACTCTTGTTGGTGCAGGTGGCGGAGGTGAAGGTGCCATGGATGCTGCCAATATCTTAAAGCCCGCATTAGCGCGAGGTGAGTTGAGGGCGGTAGGAGCCACAACACTAAAAGAATATCAACGCTATTTCGAAAAAGATAAAGCGCTAGAGAGAAGGTTTCAACAAGTACTGGTTAATGAACCCAATACCGAAGATGCCATTTCTATTCTTCGCGGAATCAAAGAGAAATACGAAACGCACCACAAGGTGAGAATTAAAGACGAAGCCATTATTGCGGCCGTACAGTTAAGTCAACGTTACATTACGGATCGGTTCCTACCAGACAAGGCTATTGATTTGATGGACGAAGCTTCTTCTAAAATGCGAATGGAAATTAACTCAATGCCTGCTGAATTAGACGAAGTAGAACGTAAAATTCGACAGCTCGAAATTGAACGAGAAGCTATAAAAAGAGAAAAAGACGATGCTAAATTGGCTGCGCTCAACGAAGATATTGCCAACCTAAGTGACCAACGTAACCAGTTGAAAGCTAAATGGGAAGGCGAGAAAGAAGTGGTTGATGGCATCCAGAAAGTGAAAGAGCAAATTGAGCAATTACGCGCAGAGGCTCAACGTGCAGAACGTGAAGGCGACTTAGGGAAAGTAGCAGAAATTCGCTACGGAAGATTGGTAGAAGCAGAAGAGCAACTGAAGAAGTTTGAAGCGAAAATGATAGAGATGCAAGATGCTGGTTCTGTTCTTATTAAAGAAGAGGTAGACAGCGAAGATATTGCAGAGGTTGTGGCTAAATGGACGGGCATTCCACTAAAGAAAATGCTACAAAGTGAAGCTTCGAAACTGATTCATTTAGAAGATGAATTGCATCAACGCGTTATTGGTCAAGACGAGGCTATAGTGGCGGTGTCGGATGCCATTAGAAGAAGTAGAGCAGGACTTCAAGATGAGAAACGCCCCATTGGTTCGTTCTTGTTTTTAGGAACCACAGGCGTGGGAAAAACGGAATTATCAAAGGCTTTGGCCGAGTTACTTTTCGATGATGAAAACGCGCTTACCCGCATTGATATGTCTGAATACCAAGAAAGACATGCTGTATCACGATTAGTAGGAGCGCCTCCCGGTTATGTATGTTATGAAGAAGGCGGACAGCTTACCGAAGCGGTGCGAAGAAAACCGTATTCGGTAATCTTACTCGATGAGATTGAAAAAGCACACCCCGATGTGTTTAATATCTTATTACAAGTGTTAGATGATGGTCGTTTAACCGATAATAAAGGAAGAGTGGCTAACTTCAAAAATGCCATTATTATTATGACATCTAACTTGGGAAGTGAAATTATTCAAGAGCAATTTGCGAAAATCGAAGAGTTTAATCAAGACCAAATTATCGATACTACACGCGGGTTACTCATGGAGAATTTGAGAAGAAGCTTAAAGCCTGAGTTTTTGAATCGAATTGATGAAACCATCATGTTTTTGCCGCTTTCTCACAGAAATGTGCAAGAAATTGTGAAAATGCAGTTTGAGCACATTCAAGAACAAATGAAGAAAAAAGAAGTGTTTCTTACCGCTACAGAAGAAGCATTGCTGAAACTCACAGAAATGGGATACGATCCGCAGTTTGGCGCGCGACCAGTGAAAAGGGTAATGCAAAAACAAGTGCTGAATGGTTTGTCGAAAGAGATAATTGCCGGCAAAATGAACAAAGGCGATGAAGTAGTGTTAGATATTTTTGATGATACCTTCGTTTTTAGAAAGCCAGTCAATCAAATAGAGAAAGACGAAGCGCATCATTAAGTTTCTAGTTATTGTTTTTAGGTTTAGCAATTAAATGCAAAGGCTCTGAGGTTGATTCTCAGAGCCTTTACTATTTGGTAGGAACTCTTCAAAAATTTAGGAAATAAGTAAATAAGTATTAAAATTACTTACTATTAATTTGTTGTTAATACTCATTATTAAAAATAACTTGGATAAAAGTTCAACAATTGTATATTTGAGGCGTGTGTTAATAAGTTATCTAAAATTTTAGTTGGTTAACTAAAGTTATTTAAGATCGTCTCTTCAAGGGGTTGGAGGACGTGGTTAGTAGGTGCAAATGGGAGTCGTAAGACTCCCATTTGTTTTTTATAACCTATTCACTTAGTAATAAGCTCTTTACAGAATCTCTTCTTTGTACAAGTATACATTTTGGATGCTTCCGAACGGACGGTACAAGTAATATACCCAACCATCGCGAATTTGAATATTCTCTACGTACCGATGGGTAAGTTTAAAGTTTCCCTTCAGTTGGCCACTCGCCAAATCGATTTTGCGTAAATAATACGATCCTTTTGCCATAAACATGCCGTATACTTCTCGCGTATCTACATCTTGAATTAAGCGTTTTTTCCACTTTGAACCATCTTCTGTCTGTGTATGGTAGTAAATAGGCAATTTTTCTAACTGGTCGCCTCGTTGGTTGTACTTAGTTAAGGTATTACCGTAATGATCAAAAACCATAATTGTATCGAAAACTGTTAGGGCAGGCGCATAAAGCGGCTCGTAATACATCGAGTTTGGGAAATCACTCAACAATGCGGCATAATCTTCTCGGTCAATGCCGGTTTCATATTCCATTTGAGCTGCTTCTAAGCGTTTTCTAGGTGGTAAATACTTGTATTCTGAACGGTATAACTCGAGCAACTCATCGTTGGTAACAGTAGTGAATGATGCACTCTTTTCGGTAGTTCTGTCAAACAGAAAATAGTTGAATTTGGGATAAAACCACTTGTAATCAGAATAAATTAGCTTTTGGCCAACACTATCAATAATAGGATTAATTCTCTCGGTAAAGTCGGCCATAGAAAGAAGTAAGGTATCGAATTTTTTGCCGTTATCGAACAGTGCCAATACTTCGTTTTCGTAAAGCAAATACAGACGTGATTTATAATCGGTGTAAATTTCTTGCGGATTGGGAGGTAGATTTGTTCTAGAAGATGAAAGATCGCTTAAACGAGCTATTTGCGCATCTTTCTTCAAGTTTTTAGTATAAGTAAGTAGTGCTAAATCGTTATTCGGTAGGAACCCAAAATCGGCAATATTGTACTCTTGCGTACCATGAACAGTATCTGGTTTTGATTCTGCAGAAACAGTTACAGAAGGTAATTCGGTAGATTTATAAATAAGTTCAACATCGAAATAAAGCGTATCGGTTCCTACAGTAGGAAAATCTTCTCGTTGAATACTTCTCTTTTCTTGGGCGTATCCTAAATAGTTAAAATACAGGGTGTAATCGTCTGCTTTTCTGATTTTAAAACGGAATGTTCCATCGCTTTTGGTGGTAGTTCCTGAGGTGGTTTCACTGAGAAGAATGTTAACACGACTTAACCGTTCTTTCGACTCTCGGTCGCGAACGGTTCCTTCTACAATTAAACTTTGAGAAATGCTGGCTAGAAAGCTCAGCGTAAATAGTACAACGAAAAATATTCTGTAGCCCATAGTATTAAGATGCATCAGAAGGGGAAATTCCAAAAAAAAGCCCGATAATTTCTTACCGGGCTTTCTATTTATTTTGAATCGAGCGTTACACTCTTACAATCCAATTGCGATCGTCTGCGATTCTACCGCGCTTTAAATCATCTAAGTGTTGGTTCACTTTATTAGAAAATTCACGGTCTGCAGAGTTTGGTAAAATGTAGTTGTTGCCATCGATAGAAATCTCAGCAATATGCGCTACTGTAGCTGCGGTTCCTACACCGAAAGCTTCTGAAAGTGTACCGTTTTCGAGTGCTTCTTTAATTTCAGCAACTGCCACGGGTCTTTCTTCTACTTCCATATTCCATTCGCGAGCAACGGTTAAAACGCTATCGCGGGTTACACCGGGTAAAATTGTGCTAGTTAACGGAGAGGTTAAAAGTTTGCCGTTAATCACCACCATTAAATTCATAGTGCCTGACTCTTCAATGTATTCGTGGCTTTTACCATCTGTCCAGATCAGTTGATCGAAACCTTCTTCACGAGCAATTTGAGCCGGTAGAAGAGAAGCTGCGTAATTACCTGCTGTTTTAGCAAAACCAACACCGCCAAGTGCTGCACGTGTATAATCGCGCTCAACTTTAACCTTTACGTCTTTGCTGTAGTAGCTTCCTGAAGGAGAAAGAATAACCATAAAACGATAATTATCGCTGGCTTTTACGCCTAAAAATGGATCCATAGCAAATTCGAACGGACGAATGTACATGCTGCTGTTGGGTGTGGTAGGAATCCAATCTGCATCGACTTTCAACAATTCGTTAACTCCAGCCATAAATAATTCTTCGGGAACAGGAGCCATACATAAACGCTCTGCAGACTTGTACAAACGTTGCGCATTCATTTCAGGTCTAAAAACAAGAATATCATCAGAATTAACATCTCTAAAAGCTTTCATGCCTTCGAATATGCTTTGTCCGTAATGTATCATACTATTTGCCGGGCTCAGCGCGATGTCTCCGTAAGGAACAATTCTCGCAGAATGCCATTTTCCGTCAGAATAATCGGCAATAAACATGTGATCTGAAAAGGTATGGCCAAATTGTAGGTTTTCTGGGTCAAAAGAAGCAAGCTTCGAATTGGTAGTTTTGGTAATTTCGATATCGAAAGAACTATTGCTCATACTCTTAATTTATATGTGTGGCGCGAAAATAGCCAAATCAAGCGTGATTTTCAACACCGCTGGGTTTGTATATTTAGGTTAAATAGTTTCTAAGGTTTCTGTAGGAACCCATCCTTCATTTCCATCGGGGAGTGCAATATTGGCCCAAGAATCTTTGGTTTCTATCAGCGTTACTTTGGTTCCTTCGTGAATAACATAAAGAGTAGTGGCAGCTGAACTAGGGGCACTTTGCACGTTTAAAGTAGGTTCAAACACGATGGCATCTTCTTGAGAATGAATATGTTTGTATAAACCCACCGACATAATAGTGGTGTAAACGGCTCCTACCGTGAATAGCAATAAACCGTAAAAGGCTAATCGTTTAATCTGTGACTTGCCACTCACATTGAATAAGAAAAACGAAGTAGCCATGGCAAACACAAATACAATAAGCAAGGTAGCCCAACCATCTAGCGAATTGCTATTGCGCATTGATTGCCACCAGCGTTTGTAAAAAATGGTAGGCAAGGAGTCTATTTTATCAATAATCATCTTATTGGTTAAATTCAGGTTGTACTTGGCATCAGCATTTCCGGGATCTAACTTTAAGCACTTTTCGTAATACAAAATAGCCGCTGGATACGAACCTAATTTATAATAAGCGTTGGCCAAGTTGTAGTTTAAATCGGGCGAAACGTAGCCTGCATTTAGAATTTGTAAATACTGATTTTTGGCTTCTTCGAATTCACCATTATCGTAGAGTTGGTTGGCTGTTTCGAATATAGTTTCGTAATGGTCGGTACCCGCTGCCAGTAGATTTACTGAGCTAATAAGACCGATGAGCAAAGTGAAAATTAGCTTTCTCATTTGATTTGATCTTCGAGTTTTAAAATAACTTCTTCACTCTGTTTGTACAGTTCGTTGAGCGCCAATTCGATAGGGGCAAATTTGCCCATTTCACATTGAGACAAGGTGTGGTTAAGCAGCTGTATAGTGCTGGCATCTACGTTTTTAGCCGCTAATTCTAACTGAATTTTCTCTTTGTTTAATTCGCCAACCGGAATGTTCAACTTGTTTCCCAAATACCCATACAATGCTTTGTAAACAGCATCGAAAAATTGAATTTTATCGTTGTTATTCAGCGCTTCTTTAGCTTGTTGAAGTTGCTTGTTGGCTTTTTTATTGGCGGTTCTTTTACGATTACGCACAAAGTCTTTAGATCGTTTTTCAATGGTTTTAAAGGTAAATAGGGCTCCTACCAGAAGAAAAAGAGGTAAGACCAATAAAAAGTAGAACCAAGATGTGTTGAAGAAATTGCTATTGGGTTCTTTTAACTGGTTGGCTTCGTTAGAAATGTAACGAATATCGCTCCCCACTTTTTTGATTTCGCTTTGTGCCTGGGTAGAAGCCGTTGCACCAGAGTTGGTAGTTCCATCACCGAAAACTTCTAAAGCAAACGGACCCACGGTTTCTTCTACATATTGTTCCGTTTGCGGATCGAAATACGAGAAACGAATGGGAGGGATTTCAAACGTTCCATTGGCTCGTGGAATCATTAAAATTGACCACGTTTTTGTTCCTGAAACGATATTGCCAGCCGTGCTTACCGAAGTTTTTACATCGGCATCGTACGTTTCGAAATCGACAGGGAAATCGGGTAAATTAACATCGATTAAACGAATATTACCTCTCCCGGTTAACTTCAAATTTAAGTTGACGGCTTCGTTAATGAGCGTTTCTGTTTTATCGATAGAACCTGAAAACTGTAGTTTGCCAACAGCCCCATTAAACGATTCTGGAGCTCCATTGGGTAAGGGTTTTACTTCAATTTCAATTTCTCGAGAATCGAGTTTGATTTCTTTCGAAGTAGTTCGGTAGCGAGGACCAAAAAAGGTTTGTACTGGTTCGCCTTCTTGCACTCGAATGCTGAACGACATTTTCAGCGGTTCAACTGTTAAATCGCCCGAAACTTGTGGAAAGAGAATGGTTTTTCTCAGCGGATAAACAGAATACACTTTACCATTTACCTCTGCACGAGTAGCATTGGCAACCGGGTCAACATCTAATTCACTGGTATAAAACCCGCGAAAATCGGGTAAAACATCAATTTCGTACGATTCCACTTGCTCGCGGGTATACAAATCGTAATCAATAACCAACTGATCGCCTTGATATACGGTTTTTTTGTTGACCGATTCGGTTAAGAAAATCTCATATTGATTCGATTTGGGTGAATTCGATCGAGAAGAAGGGGTTTGTGATGGGTTATTTTGATTAGGAACCTTGGCTGCTGTAACTTTCAGCTGCACTGGGTTAGAAGAATACGATTTACCATCAACTTCGATAGAAGCCGGTTCAATAATAAAATCACCTTCGCTAATTGGTTTTAATATATACGTATAGCTTAAACTGCTCGAAATTTTGCCATTTACATAGCGCATTTGAGAGCTAGACAATGGCCCACCTAAAACGCGAAAATTATCGGTGAGCACCGGAGGACGAAAGTTAGAGCCTGAAGCGTTTATTTCGAAAACCACTTTAAATTGCTCGTTTATCGATACGGTTTCATCGGAAATTTTTGTCACGAACTCAACGTCTTGAGCAACAGACAATTTTCCGATTAAACAGAATAAAAGCAGTATGTATAACTGTTTTGTTACCAATTTTTCTCCACTTTTTTGGGTTCGCCTTTCAGCCTATTTTGATTTAAGTTTTGCTGAGTACTTCGTTCTTTATTATCGTTAGCTTTGAGCATTCTCTCTGCATCTTGCTTAGAAAGTTGGCCTTTCGGAGTTTTCCCTTCTGGCTGTTCGCCTTGGGGTGAGCTCTCAGGTTTTTCGCCCGGTTTTTTGCCATCGTTACCATCCGGACTTTCTTGATTTGAATTTTGTTGATTCTCTCCGTCAGGGTCAGGTTGAGGGTTATCACCATCGTTATTTCCGGGCTCATCACCTTCTTCGTCTGTATCTTCTTTCTGATTTAAACTCTGCTGTTTTCGCATCAAGCGAACCGCATTCGATAAGTTATAGCGGGTTTCTTCATCGGTAGGATCCAATCTCAACGCTTTTTTGTAGGCTTCAATGCCTTTGTTAAAATCTTCGTTTTCGATAAAGGTGTTTCCGAGGTTATGGTAGGCATCGGCTTTTTCTTCGTCTGATTCAGCTGTATTGGCTGCGCGTTGAAATTCTTTAGCCGCTTTTTCAAAATCACCTTGTTGGTAATAGGCATCGCCTTTATTCAATTTTATACCTCGAATCGTTTCGTTTCCACTGAGTGAATCGGCTTTTTCGTAATACTCTGCCGCTATTTCGTATTCCCCTTTCGCATACGCTTCATTGCCTAATCTGGCAAGGTCACGAGCAGATTGAGCTTGGGTTCCTAGCGAAATAAATAAGAAGAAGAGTAAATAAATGGGTGTTTTCATTTTGCGTCTCCGAACATATTTAATTCTGCCAACCATTTTGGCTTTTTGTTACCTAAAAAGAGTTCAATGGTGAAAAATAATGCGGCCAAGGCAAGGGCGAAAGGGTAGCGGTCTTCATAATCGGTGTAGAGTTTGCTTCCGAAATCAGATTTCTCCATTGCGGAAATTTCGTCTAAAATACGATTAAGGCCAGCATCGGCATTGGTAGCCCTGTGAAAAAAACCATCTCCAGCTTCTGCCAATGTTTCGAGCATTTCAGCATCGAGTTGAGTAATCACAGTTTCGCCATTAGCATCTTTTAAATAACCCGTTTTGAGGGAACCATTTTTCAATGGAATAGGCGCTCCTTTTTCACTGCCCATACCGATAGTAAACAAACGAATGCCTTTATTATTGGCAGTTTCGGCCATTTCGAGTGCATCTTCTTCATGGTTTTCACCATCGGTAATGAGTGCAATGGCTCTACTGTTCGAATTTTCACCTTCTTCGAAACTTTCGATAGCTAATTCAAGTGCAGAACTCACATTTGTACCTTGTAAGGCGATGGTTTCGGTGCTCACATTGCGCAAAAACAATTTGGCGGCAGCGTAGTCACTTGTAATCGGTAATTGAACAAACGCTTGACCGGCAAATACAACGATACCAATTCGGTCTCCTTTTAACTGGTCTACCAATTGATTCATGGCGCGTTTGGCTCTTTCTAGTCGGTTGGGAGATAAATCTTCAGCCAACATAGAATTAGAAACATCGAGGCAAATCATTAAATCGATTCCGGTGCGTTTTACCTCTTCGAGCTTAGAACCAATTTGCGGATTGGCAATAGCAATCACCAAAAAACTGTAGCCTAAGCTAAAGAAAAGTGTTTTTAACCAAAGGTGACGATATGCATACCGCGGTGTTAATAACTTAAACAAATGGGCATCAATAGCCGCTTTTCGTTTTCTACTTTTCCACCGTTGAACCTGCCACACAATTATCCAAAACAACGGCAATGTTAAGAGTGCATATAAGAAAGATATGTTCTCAAATCTAAACATTAGATAATTGATTTTAATAAACTGGTATCCAGTAAAAAGGTTAGCATTATTAAAACAAAAGATGCATAGAGAATTGGACGGTGTTCTTCGGTCTTTTTTCTAAACTCGGTGACTTCAACTTTCGACTTTTCTAGCTTGTCAATTTCTTTGTAAATCTCTCTGAGTTTCTGATTGTCGGTAGCTCTAAAATATTGTCCGTCTGTAATCTCTGCAATTTCTTTCAAGGTAACTTCATCGATTTTTACAGGAACCGTTCTGTAAATGTATTGGCCTTGAAAAGCTTGAACAGGTGATAGCGCTTCACCATTGGTTCCTACACCGATGGTATAAACACGAACTCCAAAAGTTTTGGCAATTTGAGCCGCTGTAATTGGCGGAACTTCACCACTGTTGTTAGAACCATCGGTTAAAAGAATAACCACTTTACTTTTAGCATCACTATTTTTTAAGCGAGAAATAGCTGTAGACAAACCAGAACCAATGGCTGTTCCGTCTTCAATCATTCCATTTCTCACGTTTTCGAACAAGTTTTTTAGCACGCTATGGTCGGTTGTTAATGGGCATTGCGTAAACGATTCACCAGAATAAACCACTAATCCAATGCGATCTTGTGGACGGCCATCAATAAACTCTAAAGCCACCTCTTTGGAAGCTTCTAGACGATTGGGCTCAAAATCTTTGGCCAACATCGAACTTGAGATGTCAAGAGAAACTATAATATCGATACCTTCAGAAGTAATGCTTTGTGAGCTGGTTGATGATTGCGGACGTGCCATTGCCACAATAATTCCGGTTAGTCCCAACATTCTTAAAGCAAAAAAGAAGTGCTTCAAATAGAGTTTTCGGTTCGAAGCTAAGTTTTCGAGACCTGATGTGCTCCCAAATAAAAGGGAAGAGTGGTTCCTTCTAACTTGAAAAATGTAGCGAACAACTAGCAAGGGCACAATCAGCAATGCCAAGAAAACCCACGGATATGCGAATTCTACATCACTCATTATCAGCTGCTTTAGAAAGTTTTAGTTCTTCTTGCTGCTTTACTTCTTCAGCGATGTTTCTCGCTACTTGAAAGCAAAATTCGTTTTCGTTTGCCAGCGGCACTGTACGAGCAAATTTTACTAAATCTGCGATCTTAAACGCCTCAATTAGTTGATTTTTATGGTTTTCGGCTAAATCGACTCTACGCAATAAGATTTTAATTTCTTCGGTGGTAGATTCTAAAGCCGGAATTTGATACTGTCTTTCTAAAAACTCACGAAAAACTTCTGACCATCGAACATGAAATTCTTTGTGATTTCCTTGTTGCCAGAGGGCTTCTTTGTTCAATGCTTCTAATTGTTCTAAAGCCCACAAATACGGAGCAACTTGAACTTCTTCTTTTACGGGTTCTTTCTCTGTAGGAACGCGATTCTTCCACACCCTGTAACCGATAAAAGCCAGAAGAGCAACGCCTGCTATCGTACCTAAAATCCATCCGTTTTTCGTGATCCATTCTTTAAAAGTGACTGGCACTTCGTAAGGATCTTTAATGGGCATAAATTGCTCAGTAGAATCGGCTTGAACTAAACTAACCTCAACAATAAACGGACTGGTTTCTAGGGTATCTCCATTAAGAATAGCCTGAAAAGGAGGAACGGCCCAGACACCAGAATCGAAAGAGGTAATGGTGAACAATTGCTTTAATAAAAAATGGTTGTTCTTTAATGTAGTATCGATTGGTTGAGTCGAAAGCACTTCCATTTTTTCAAGCTGCAAACCCTCTTCAATAAGCGGCCAAACAACACTATCGCCTTTTTCACCTTCTAGGTACAGTCGCAATTCAAGTGGTTCTCCCACCAAAATAGCCTGTGTATCTACTTCAACGGTAAACTGAGCAAATGCAGAGAGTGAACTTAAAAGAAAGCACACCCAAACAACTATGTGTTTTTTGATCATCATTTACGTGCTTCTCTTTGTTTAAACAATTTCATTAAGGGTTGTGTGTAAGGCAAATGAGTGTTAATGGTAGTGAAGTCTACTCCAGATTTTCTGAACATTTGCTTTAATTCTTCCCCTTTTTTCTTTTGATTAATTTGGTAAGCATTGCGCACCTTTTTGCTCGAAGTATCTACCCAAATTTCTTGGTTGGTTTCTAAATCTTTTAACGGTACGAACCCGATATCGGGTAATTCAACATCTAACCGATCTTGAATATGAATCCCCACTAAATCGTGTTTTTGGTTGGCTACTCGCAATGCCGAATCGTAATTTTTATCGTTAAAATCAGAAAGTAAGAAGGTAATGCTTCTTTTTTTAATTACGCTGTTGAAATAGCGCAAAGCTTCTTGTAAATTGGTGCCTTTGTGTTTTGGTTTAAAGTCTATTAACTCTCTTATTATGCGCAAAATATGGCTCCTACCTTTTTTCGGAGGAATAAATTTCTCTACCTCACTGGTAAAGAAGATAACGCCCACTTTATCGTTGTTTTGAATGGCCGAAAAAGCTAAAACCGCACATAATTCGGTAATTAATTCGGCTTTGGTTTTTACTCGAGATCCGAACTGGCCAGATGCGCTCATATCTACCAATAACATCATGGTGAGTTCGCGTTCTTCTTCAAATATCTTGACATACGGCTTATCGAACCGTGCGGTCACATTCCAGTCGATGGTTCTTATTTCATCGCCCGGCATATATTCACGTACTTCAGAAAAAGCCATACCTCTCCCTTTAAAGGCAGAATGATATTCTCCTGAGAAAATTTGATTCGATAGACCTTTTGTTTTCAGTTCTATCAAGCGCACTTTTTTCAGTAACTCGGCTGTTTCCACGTTAAAGAGTTAAATAATAAGTAGTTATGATTATTAGTTTACGGTACATCTACCGTATTGATAATTTCGCTTATAATGGTTTCGGTGGTGATTTCTTCGGCCTCTGCTTCGTACGTTAATCCGATTCGATGACGCAAAACATCGAAACAAACGGCTCTCACATCTTCTGGAATTACATAGCCCCTGCGTTGAACAAAAGCGTATGCTTTAGAAGCCATGGCCAACGCAATAGATGCACGAGGAGAACCACCAAAACTAATGAGTTGTGCAAAATTGCTCATGCCAGCGGCTTTTGGGTCTCTTGTGGCAAATACTAAATCGACAATGTATTGCTCAATCTTCTCATCCATGTACACTTTACGCACTAATTTTCTGGCGTTAATGATTTGTTCAGGAGTAAGAATAGGGTTTGCTTTTGGAAAAGGTTTTTCGCTAACGTTTTGGCGTATAATCAAGCGTTCGTCTTCGCGTTTTGGATAGTCAAGAACCACTTTTAGCATAAAACGGTCTACTTGGGCTTCAGGTAGAGGATAAGTACCTTCTTGTTCTACTGGGTTTTGTGTTGCTAGTACCAAGAAAGGTTTGGGTAGCTGAAAGGTTTTGTCGCCCAGTGTAATCTGGCGTTCTTGCATGGCTTCTAGCAATGCCGACTGAACCTTAGCCGGTGCTCGGTTGATTTCATCTGCCAAAACAAAATTAGAGAAGATAGGACCTTGTTTTACTTGAAACTCGGCAGTTTTCTGGTTGTAGATCATGGTTCCTACCAAATCGGCAGGGAGTAAGTCTGGTGTAAATTGAATTCTACTAAAATCTGCGTGAATAGTATCTGACAGGGTTTTAATAGCCAAGGTTTTTGCCAAACCTGGAACTCCTTCTAGTAAGATGTGTCCGTCACTTAAAAGTGCTATGAGTAATCGATCGGCCATGTATTCTTGACCAACAATTACTTTTTTCATTTCTAATCGAATGAGGTCTACAAATGCACTTTCTTTCTGTATTTCTGCGTTCAGTGTTTGAATATCTACTTGAGTAATTTCACTGCTCGATGCACCTGTTGTGTTCTCCATAATACTTTGCGTGTATTCGTTCTTTGCGATCAAAAATAATAGTAGTTTAGACTGTTGTAATAACGATTAACATTTGTTATCAACGTCTTTAACAAAAATCTACAAAACATAGAGGTAGCGCAGGATACCGCTGTTAAATAATGTTAAGCTAAACGAGTTTTCAACGATGTTTTTCTATAAATTCTAAGTAAAATGGCCGATAAGATGGAAAAGAGCTTTGCCGATATAATTGATCATGTAAGAACGTTTCATGATGCGTTTAAAATTAGAAACGAATCGGTTCCTACCGTTAAAAATGACCTTGATACCATAATGCTGCGCTACAAATTGATGCGCGAAGAAAACGAAGAGTATTTAGAAGCTGCGCAAAACGGAGATCTAGTTGAAGTAGCTGATGCACTGGGAGATATGCTCTATATTTTGTGCGGAACCATATTAACGCACGGCATGCAGCATAAAATTGTGGAAGTTTTTGAAGAGATTCAAAAAAGCAACATGAGTAAACTCGATGAAGATGGAAATCCGATTTATCGTGAAGATGGAAAAGTATTGAAAAGCAATTTGTATTTTAAACCAGATATTGCTTCCATTTTGAAGAAATAATGGATTTTAAAGAAAACGATGGATATTCAGAAAATAGCTGCTAAAGCGGAAAAATCGGGATTTTATAAATGGATAATGAATCAAATCTTGTGGAGGGTGGTGCCCTTTAATCGTCCGCATGGTTTTTGGGTAAATCGGTTAACATCTGAAACTTGTGAGATAAAAATACCTTACAAACGCAATAATCGAAATCATTTAAAAGGCTTACATGCTTGCGGTTTGGCTACGGCAGGGGAATATGCTTCGGGTTTATTGCTGCTCTTTCATCTCGACCCGAAAGAATATCGGTTAATTATGAAAACCCTAAAAGCCGACTATTTTTATCAAGGTAAAATGGCGGCTAGCGCTCGTTTTAACGTCTCTAAAGAAGAGATTAATCAAAAGGTATTACTTCCATTAAAAACACACGATTCGGTAGATTTTACCTGTAAAATTCCTGTGTACGATTCTGATGAAAATCACCTTTGCACCATCACTACATTTTGGCAAATTAAACCTTGGTCTAAAACCAAAACAAAACGATAATTAGCTTGTAACGAGCAGAATAATAAATAAAACAACTCCTAATGCTCGAAAAATAGTGCTTTGAGTATGCGCTTTTTGGTACTCGATGGGGAAATTGTGAGCCGCTAATTTTTTTCTAGCCTGAAAGCCTTGAAAACCGATAAATGCAATCACCACTACAACATAAATGGTTGTGTAAGCAATAGGCGAGAGCAGCTCTAGGCTAACAATACCAAAGTATAAACCAATAATCACTAAAATGGCGAGTAAACCCGTAGAGCGTTGCGATTTAAAAATATCGACAAGCTCTGCTTTTTGTTCTTGAGAAAGGTATTTCATGGCTCTTTCGGTAATGGTTCTCGAAAAAATCATGGTTCCTAATAAGGCTATAATTGGAATAAAAAAACTACCCATTTCAGTTAATTTGTGTTTGCAAATGTGGGCATTTTTCGATGGATTTTGCCAGTTTTCTCAAATTGGATGGAATAGTCGGTAACCACCTATAAAGGTGTTTGCCGAAACATTCAATGGATGATTTTTCACCTTTTTCGTCTTTTCTATCTTTTTTGAGAATCAAAAATTAAAAGAACCTACCGCAGTAATGGTTCTGCCGTTCATAGTAACTGCTACCTTTGCAACATGGCATTATCAATTACTTTAATCATTATTGCGCTTACGGCTATTGTTTCGTTTATCGCCTTAAACAATGGTGAATTGTTTCGAAAGTTAGAGTACAATCCGTACATGGTTTACCACCGCAAGCAGTATTACCGGTATTTCAGTCATGCACTTATTCATGCAGATTTCTTTCACCTTTTTGTAAATATGTTTGTGTTGTATATGTTCGGTAGGATCTCAGAATTCTATTTTCTCGGCACATTCGAACTCAAAGGCATTCTCTATTTTCTATTAATTTACATTGGAGGAATTTTATTTGCCTCATTGCCCGCCATGCGCAAACACCGAGACGATCCTAGTTACAATGCAGTAGGTGCTTCTGGAGCGGTTTCGGCTGTGGTGTTTTCTTCTATCTTGATTAATCCGGTAATGAAACTCTACATTTTTGGAATATTGCCCTTGCCGGCTTTTGTTTTTGGCGCCTTGTATCTCTATTATGA
This sequence comes from Salibacteraceae bacterium, assembly GCA_048267965.1. Lineage (GTDB taxonomy): Bacteria > Bacteroidota > Bacteroidia > Flavobacteriales_G > Salibacteraceae. The sequence goes on along the minus strand of JBLWWK010000006.1, from coordinate 69,283 downwards.
GTATTCAATGGATAAAAAGGGCGGAGGTAGAATTGCTCACGATGCTCACTTTTGGGGAGCTATTTACGGAGTGGCCGCAACCATAGCTTTCGAACCTGAATTAGGATTAAATTTCTTTACTACCATCTTTAATCACTATTTCTCATGAAAAAGTGCCTTTTTTTAGACCGTGACGGGGTAATTAACCACGATCCGGGAGATTATACCTTCGAAATTGAAAAGTTTCAGTTCTTGCCAGGTATTTTTGAAGTGGTGCGTCAATTTAAAAACCAAGGTTATTTAGTGATTGTAATCACCAATCAAGGAGGCATCGCTAAAAAACGCTACACAAAAGCTAAAATGCAAACGCTCCACAGCTATATGCTTCGAGAATTTGAGAAGAATGATGCCGCTATTACCGATGTTTTCTACTCGTTACATCACGATAAAATTAGTGCATCGATTGATCGTAAACCCGATAGTTTGCTTTTAGAAAGAGCCATTTATCTCCATTCAATTGATCCTGCAGAAAGCCTAATGATTGGTGATAAGCAGTCGGATGTAGAAGCAGCCGAAAAAGCCGGAGTAAAAGGGTATAAAATAGAAAGAAATTCTTCGTTACTTACCTTCGCCAGCCATTACTTAAAACAGTAAAGTCAAGAATGAAAATACTCTACAACCAGCAATTGATTCCTGCTGACCAGCCCCTTTTAACGGCCTCTAATCGGGCCTTTCGTTACGGAGATGGATTGTTCGAAACCATTAAGATAATCAATGGAAAGCCGCAGTTTTTAGCGCATCATTTACAGCGATTATTTAAAGGAATGGATTTGCTGGGCATGGAAATGCATGATGCTTTGCATTTGCATGTGATTGAAAACTCGATTCTTGAATTGTTAGCAGAAAATCAAATCAAAAAGGGTGGTAGGATCCGATTATCTGTTTTTCGTAAAGACGGTGGACTTTATGCTCCCCATTCTAATGAAGTAAATATTCTGATAGAGGCTCTTGAAGGAGCCAATCAATACGAATTCAACGAAAAAGGCAAATCGCTGGGGGTATATCAACGTTTTTACAAACCCATTAACGCCTTAGCTTCGGTGAAATCGGCAAGTGCCGTGTTTTATGTGCTAGCTGCTCAAGCAGCCAATGCATCTACTTTTGATGATTTAATTTTACTCAATCAACAAAAGCACCTTTGTGAAACTACGGCTTCTAACTTGTTTTTAGTAATTAACAAAAAGATAGTGACACCCGCTTTAGATCAAGGCATTTTACCGGGTATTATGCGAGAGCAAGTACTTTCTGTTGCGCATCGCAACGGTTTCGAAACCCGCGAAATGACGCTTACCTTGTCAGATTTAGACTTAGCAGACGAGGTGTTTACTACCAATAGCATAGCTGGTATTCAATGGATAAAAGCGTATAACAAAAAACGCTATTTCAATACCGTTTCTAAGAAATTATGTGGTTGGCTCAACGCTGGCTAGTTAAGACTCGGATCTTCTGGAAATTGAGCCATAATCTTAAATTTCTTCCCCATCGTTTTTAAGGCATCTTCCCAAAAAGTAGGGGAGTTGCTCATAATTTGATTGTTGGTTAACTTACTTACAATCCAAGAGCGTTCTTTAATTTCGGCTTCTAGTTGATGTGGAGCCCAGCCTGAATAACCCGCAAAAAATCGAATGTCTTTTTCTCTAGAAGGATTATTGCGCACTATTGCTTGAAGAGCATCAAAATTACCACCCCAAAAAATACCGGGCAACACTTCTGTGCTATTGGGTACTTCTTCGCCAAATTTATGGATGTAAAACATCTGGTCAAGACCTACTGGTCCGCCCATAAAAACCGGGATGTGAGAAGTGGGAAAATCTTCAAAAATGTCGGTAATTAAAATTTCAGAAGGACGGTTCAGTACAAATCCTAAAGCGCCTTCTTGATCATCGTGTTGAACCATTAGAATTACCGAACGGTTAAAGTTTTGATCCGTTAAAAACGGTTCAGAAATAAGCACTTTTCCAATGCCCAAAGGTTCTTGCTGAAAATTGATGTCTTCGAAAAATTTTTCCACTCTGTTAAGTCTTTTCTTAAGATATAAACGCTTTTGCCGGTAAATTGGTTTTTATGTTAATGCAAAGCAGCTCTTAAAGGTAGATTTTTCACAATATCACCCTCAATCGTTAACAACTCATTAAGACGATCAAAAACCTCTTTTTCTGGGTAATAATTCAGGGCCATCTCAATAAAAATATTTCCATGCTTAGCTTCGCTCTTATAAAGCATGGTGTAAAATTCTTTTAGTTCATCGTCTGTGAGGGCTTCTGCTACCAATCGAAAACGCTCTGCGCCTCTAAATTCAACAATCGAAGCAATGAGTAGTCGATCTAAGAAACGATGATCGCTGTTTCCTCTTAAGGTGCCGAGTAGTTGTTTTATGTAAGGATCTTTTTCAGCTTCGTGAGCTAAAGAAACACCCCGTTTTTCCATTACGCGATACACTTGCCTAAAGTGTACCATTTCTTCTAAAGCCGTTTCGATTAGCTCAGGAATAATCTCACTGCGTTCTGGGGCTTTATAAATAATACTCATGGCCATAGCGCTGGCTTTGCGTTCGCAATCTGCGTGGTCTTGTAAAAACGAATCGAAGTTGCTTAATACTGTTTTTACCCAGTCTTGCGAGGTTTCTGCTCTTAACTCAACATTATAATCTTTCATGTGCCGAAAAGTAGGATGTATTGAAATTAGATGAATCACAAAGGTAAAAAGGCTACGGTTCCTACCGAGAAAAGGCGGCTTTGAATTATAGGCTTTGTATTTTTGACAGATGTTGAACTTTCGAAAACAATTGTTTCGAAAATACTATTAGTACTGCATGATTGAAGAAGTTTCGAATTATTTGAATGAGATTAGGCACGAGTTTACCAAGGCACAACTCGATGAAGTTTCGGTAGAAAAAACACCTGTAGAGCAATATGCCAAATGGTTTGAAGAGGCTGTAGGTGCACAGGCGCTAGACCCAAAAGCCATTGTTGTTTCAACAGTTGCTGAAAACGGAATGCCTTCTTCGAGGGTGGTATACAACCGCGGTTTAACTGAAGTTGGATTGAAATTTTACACCAATTACCAATCGAAAAAAGGAAGTGAAATTGCCCAAAATAATCGAGCGTGTGTTTTAACTTATTGGCCAGAATTAGAACGCCAAGTGAGAATGCAAGGCACCATTACACCTTTGCCAGCCGAAGAATCGGATGCTTATTTTGCTGCGCGACCTAAAGAAAGCCAGATAGGCGCTTGGGCGAGCGACCAGAGTTCTGCTTTAGAAAATCGAGAAGAATTAGAAGAAAAAGTGAAACACTTCACCGAAAAATTTGGAGAAGGAACCGTGCCTCGTCCTCCACATTGGGGTGGATATTTATTCGAAATTCACGAAGCCGAATTTTGGCAAGGAAGACCTAGCCGTTTGCACGATCGAATTGTATTCGAAAAGCAAGGTGACGAGTGGAAACTAAAACGTTTATCGCCTTGATATCACCTTTTGAGCAGTATTCACAACGTTTTCAGGTAGCGCCACCAGAAATTTCAACGGTTCCTACCGAGAATTTATACCAAATAGTGGTAATTCCGTGTTTTGATGAGCCAAACCCCAAAAAGAGTTTAGAAGCTTTAGCCGCTAACTTGCCTACGCAAAAGGCTACCGAAGTAATTTTGGTGGTAAATCAGTCTGAAAAAGATCAACTATTGCCCAACAATCAGCAGGTGCTTGAAAATTTTAGTGCTTGGAAAAAGGAACTGGATCAGCCGTTTTTACACTTTTATTTGATAGATGCCACCGATTTGCCGCACAAACATGCGGGAGTAGGGTTGGCGAGAAAACGGGGAATGGATGAGGCAGTGCACCGATTTGCTCAATTGAACCGACCCGATGGAGTAATTACCTGTTTTGATGCAGATTCTTTGTGTTCGGCTAATTACTTAGCCACTATAGAAGCCCATTTTCTTAATCAGCCCAAAGTACAAGGCGCTTCTATTTACTTTGAGCACCCGTTAGAAGGGTTAGAAAAAGACCACCAAAAAGCCATCTACGAATACGAGCTGTTTTTGCGGTATTATGTAGAAGGTTTGCGGTTTGCGCAACACCCGTTTGCGTTTCACACCATTGGGAGCAGCATGGCCGTGAGGGCTTCTGCATACATGAAACAAGGCGGCATGAATAAACGAAAAGCAGGGGAAGATTTTTATTTCTTGCAGAAGATTATTCCATCTAGGCAGTTTATAGACATTGTAGATTGTGCAGTAATTCCTAGTCCAAGAGAAAGTCACCGCGTACCTTTTGGCACAGGCAAAGCCATTACAGATGCGTTGCATAACCACCGACTAATCGAAGGGTATGATCCCGATTTATTTTCGGTGCTGAAAGATTTTCACAGTTGTGTTTCTTCTCTATTTGTAGGAACCGATTGGTCTGCACTAGAAGATCGATGGCCAACAAGTTTAGTACAGTTTTTAAACGAAGAAGGCTGGAAGGATGAAATGGAACGAATTCGATCTCTTTCGAAAAATCGAACGCAATTCGACAAACAATTTTTTGCTTGGTGGGATGGTTTTAAAGTACTTAAAGCCATACACTATTTACGCGATCACTGGAAACCCTCTGGCGATGTGATACTGAATGCTCAAAAATTTGCCCAGCAACAGTTAGGATTCGAGCAAAACGATATTCTCAGCTTTTACCGCAACTTACAAAAACAAGATTAGCCAACGAACAGAAATGCTGTCTCATAAAAAAAGCCATTCGATTTCCGAATGGCTTTTCAATATAATGGTAAACAAGATTATTCGTTTACAGCATCGCTTAATTCAGCACCAGCTTTGAATTTAACAACGTTTTTTGCTGGAATTTGAATTTCTTTACCAGTTTGTGGGTTACGACCAGTTCTAGCGTTACGCATAGATACTGAGAAAGAACCGAAACCAACTAGTGAAACACGATCACCACCTTTAAGTGCGTTTGACGTAGTAGTAACCATTGCGTCTAATGCTCTTTTTGCTTCTGCTTTTGAAAGATCTGCTTCAGCTGCGATAGCATCGATAAGTTCTGCTTTATTCATAATATTTACAATTAGGGTTAAATAATTTGCTATCAAATTTAGAGGAAAATCAATGCAGGCAAAGGATTCAGCTAAAAAAAGCGTTTTTTTGTTGATAAATGCGGCAAATTGTTAATAACTGCTGAATATTAGGTGGTTATTACGGTTGCAGCACTTACAGATTGTGTTTTACCTGTTATTTGCCCTATCGGTACGAACACGATTTTTGTGCAATTGATGCTGTTAAAAACCGAATAAATCATGGTTTTAGCGGTTTTTATCCTTCAATTTCTGAAATAGCTCGTACAAATTGATTTTTAAATCCTCTTAAAAAAGCTTCTGTGGGCATTCTCTTTTTACCCGGAAATTGCAATTCTGTGATTTCAACGGTTCCTACCGAGCAACCTACAAAAAGAGAAGAAGAGGTTTGTTTTACTTCTCCCATAGCAAGAGATTCGGTGCTGCTGCTGGCTTCGTATATTTTTAAATCGAAGGTTTCTTCGGTGTCGGTTACGAGTCGTGCTAAAGCAGCAGGGTAGGGCGCTAAGCCGCGAATAAAACAATCTACTTGCTCGTTGCTTTGTGACCAATCGATGTAACAAGTGGATTTGAAGATTTTGGGAGCTTCTTTTTCTTCTTGAATTTGCACCTCTTCTTGCGGTATAGGTTGAATGGTTTGTTGATCGATTCCATTCACTGTTTTAATAAGCAATTGAGCTCCGAGTACCATTAATTGATCGTGAATTGTGCCTGCATTATCGCTCTTGGTAATGGGTAGTTTTTCTTGTAAGAGAATGTTTCCCGTATCAATTTTATGCTGTAATTGAAAGGTGGTCACCCCCGTTTCGGTTTCTCCATTTATAATAGCCCAATTGATAGGAGCCGCCCCTCGGTATTGGGGTAAAAGCGAAGCATGGACGTTGATGGTTCCTAAACGAGGCATATTCCAGACTACTTCGGGTAACATTCTAAAAGCCACCACCACCTGCAAATCGGCTTGTAAAGCCTTTAGCTCTTCTACAAATTCTGGAGCTTTTAAGTTGGTAGGTTGCAAAACAGGAATGCCGTGGTTTACTGCAAACTCTTTTACCGGAGAAGCGGTTAATTTTCTACCTCGACCCGCTTTTTTATCGGGCATGGTAACTACGCCTACCACTTGGTGCGTAGATTCTACCAATGCTTGAAGAGAGGCCACCGCAAAATCGGGTGTTCCAAGAAATACAATTTTCAAAATAGATTGATTTAAACAGTTATAAGTAAACTACTTAACGAATTTGTTTCATTTTAGAAATAGCGATTAGCTTTCCTAATTCACAAGAGGGGTCTTTTTCTTGCACAATTTGGTAAGAAAGCCAGACGTTAAGTCCGTCTTTCTCAAAAGAGCGCAACATTCTTTCGGGTACAAGCACTTCACCATCGGCCGTCATTAAAACAAATTCTTTGTCACAATCGGTTTTTTTAACGGTAGCTTTTACTCGGTCGTTAAACACGCCTGCCATCCAATTGCCTAAATCTGATGTCATTTGGCCTTCTAAAACATAATCTCTGTTTAAGTAAGCCAAAAGAGAGCCCAGGGCAATAATTACGTACCAGATTTTTAATAATGTTTGTTTCATGGGTTCAGGTTCAAGTTGAGAAACAAAGTAAGTCAATTGAGGGGTTTAATCGAGATCATCGTCCCAATCTTCCCAACTTTGGGTAAATTCTTCCATATCTCTTCGGTCTTTTTTGGTCGGGCGACCCCAACCTTTAGGTCGTTCAAATTTAAGTTTGGCCCGTAAGATGGCTAATTTCTCTAATTCTTCGGCCGAAGTTTGGTCTTGCGTATAGTCTTTCACCAATTTGGCTCCTACACGACTTTTCGGAAAATCGATTACCTTAAAGGTATACCAAATCGACTCTTTTTTAACGCTTATTTTATCGCCTCTTTTTAATTCTTTCGAGGGCTTTGCAACTTCTCCATTCACCGTTACGTCATTTGATTTACAAGCCTTTGTAGCTAGCGATCTTGTTTTGAGTACTCGAATGGTCCAGATGTATTTATCTACTCGCATTGCGTTCAAAATTGCTAAATTAAGTCGTATATTAGAAAACTTTCGTAATAACCTATGTTAAAACCCTGTATACTAGCTTGTTTGTGTATAATTTCTTCGCTCACTGTTTGGGCACAGCTAGATGCAGCAGAAATAGGAATAGAACCTTCTATAAAAAAAGGCTGCTCGCCTTTGGTGGTGCAGTTTCAAGATACTTCTTCTTCTAATTCAATTGTTTACAGGGAGTTTGTTTTTGGCAATGGAAACTCGTCTAGCGGAAACAACACTTCTGCCGCTGCTACTTACGGAAATTCAGGGCTTTACACGGTAGAATACATCGTTTCTGATGGAATTGATACTATTTCGATTATTTACACCGATTTAATTGAAGTTTTTACACCGCCCATCCTCGATTTTACGGTTAATCCGAGTAGTGGTTGTGCGCCTTTGCAAGTTCAGTTTATCAATAATTCTCAACCCGGAAGTGCTCCCATTTCTACTTATGTATGGAATTTTGGTGATGGATCGGCTCCTTCTACACAAACCTCGCCCACTCATTTTTACACCTTCGGAAATGTTTACGGCCCTACGCTATCTGCTATGGATACGAATGGTTGTTCGAGCAATTTCGTGGGACCAACGGTTCAAGCAAGAAATCAACCAGTGGCTAGTTTTACGGCCATTCCCAGTAACTTAGCGTGCGCTCCTCCGCACACAGTATTTCTACAAAACAATTCGGTAGGATCTCAATTAACCTTCGATTGGACCATCGGAAATGGTTCAAGTTCTCTCACTAGTCCTACTTTGTCGTATTCCAGTCCAACAGTAGAATCTGTCACCTTGGTAGTCACCGATCAGTTTGGTTGCACCGATACCATGGCCGAACCCAACTATATTTCGGTAGGAACGCTCGATGCAGACTTTACCTTTCCGAATAAAATCTGCGTTGGAGAACCCGTTCAGTTTTTTAATAGTTCTACCGGAGGCGCCAACTTTAGTTGGGATTTTGGAAATGGTTCTACCGATGTTTTAGAAGACCCCATTACCTCTTACAATGCAGTAGGAACCTATACCGTTTCTCTTACCATTGCGTCTTCAGATGGAGCTTGCCAAGATACCCAAACGCATACGGTTGAAGTGGTAGGAGTAACCGCTCAGTTTTCTGCAACGCCCACAGAAGGTTGTGAAGTGCCGCATGTGGTTCAGTTTACCAACCAATCTACGGGAACAGGAACCTCAGCTACTCAGTTTTATTGGGAATTCGACACGATTTGGAACAATTCAACAGACCCCAACCCAACGTTTACTTACAACACTAGCGGATTGTACGATATTTTGTTAGTAGCTACGAGCCCTGAAGGTTGCGTAGATTCACTAGTAGCTAACAACCATATTTTGGTAGATGTTCCTAGTTTATCGATTGGTGCGAACCCTATAGAAGGTTGTGTTCCGCTTGATGTTACTTTTCAAGATTTAACGGTTTCTAATTGGCCTATTCAAGCCATCAATTGGGATTTAGGAAACGGACAAATTTCTAGCAGTTCTACCGTAAATACAACCTATACACAAACCGGAGAATACCCCGTAACATTAGAAGTTCAAACTACCAACGGTTGCACCTTAACTACCGATACCATTGTATACGTAGGAAGTCAACAAGCACCCAATTTCACCATCAGCGACCCCATTAGCTGTGCTTTTGATACGTTGTATTTCGACAATCTTTCTTTCGACACCAATTTAATTGACGAATACCAGTGGGATTTTGGTGATGGTGGAGGAAGTACGGAATTTGAGCCCGTTTATGTTCATAACGATACGGGTTTCATGGCCATTACATTGGTCACTAACTACAATGGTTGCCGAGATACACTGACTATCGATTCTATGTATTATTCGGTAGGACCCGTGGTGAACTTTAGTGAGCAAGTAATTTGCCCGGTAGATTATCAAGTAAACTTCAATGGAAACATTGTAATGGCCGATAGCTTCTATTGGGATTTTGGAGATAGTTCTCCCTTCAACACCATAGATACAGCTCCTAGTCATGTGTTTACGGTTCCTACCAATTATCAAGTAATGTTGCATGCTGGCAATGACTCTACGGGGTGTTTTTACGAACGCATTAAAACCATTCAGCTGCGAGATCCCATTGCGAAAATTCAGTTTAACGACTCTACGCTGTGTTTAGAAGATATGCTCACCATTAATGGAACGGTTTCTCAACACGCAACACAGTATTTTTGGGATTTAGGTTTTCCCAACCAGCCAACGATTCAGCCTTTCGACATGATGAGTGCCTCGTTGCCTGGCCCAGGTACCTATACGGCAGAGTTAATTGTGGCCGATCAGAACAGTTGCCGAGATACCACCACGCTTGATTATTACATTACCAAACCCATTGCTAATTATTCGGTTTCTACTGCAGCAGGCTGTGATACGCTTGCCGTTCAATTCAATAATTTGTCTACTTCAGACACAACCCTTGTGGCGTATGATTGGTCGTATTTAACGATGCCGTTGAGTGCACAAACTCATCCGTTGGTTAACTATTCTATGTTTTCGCCAAACGTGTCGAAACACAACACGCAGCTTATTGCTTTTGATACATTTGGCTGCACAGACACCTTACATATTTTAGAGCACATTTCGGTTTACAAGCCCGATGCTCATTTTTCGTATTCGTTAAATAATGCTTGTGTAAATCAGACTATTACGTTTGTGATTAGTGATTTTCATTCGTCTTATAATTACGAATTTCACCTTGGAGATGGAACAACGGGGTATCCTACCAATAGTCAATACACGTATCAATACAGTCAATCTGGCGATTATTACCCTAGCTTAACCGTAACTGATTCTATGGGGTGCGATTCTACTTATGTGTTGCCCGATGCCATTAGCATTCACAACGTAGATTCTGCTCAAATTTGGAGTTCAATTTCAGATACCACCTGCTATCCGGCCAACATCATTTTTTACCAAGATGTAGATTTCACAGGTGGTCCTTTTACTTATTTCTGGGATTTTGGTGATGGTTTTACAAATACAACAGCAGCAGATAGTGTTTTTCACAATTATACCCTTCCAGGAAATTTTGATGTGACTTTTGCTATTACCAACGCCTATGGATGCACCGATACCTTGCAAATCAACGATTTTATCTCCATTGAGGCTCCTTTGGCAGATATTGTAATTTCAGACGATACCCTTTGTTTGGGAGAACCTTTTACGGTAGATATTTCAGATACTTCTTGGGTAGAGAATATTATTTGGGATTTTGGAGATGGTACGGTAGATCAACTAAGTGCTCCTTTTCAAAATCCGCATTCTCATGTTTATCAGCAAACAGGCAACCTTTCTATTATCATGATTTATGAAGGAGCCAACGGTTCGTGTGTTAAACAAGACACTGTAGCCGTTTCTGTAGGAACCGTAAATGCTGAAATGTCTACAATCGATACCGCTGGATGTGTACCTTTTACAGTCAATTTTGCTAGTCAAAGTACTTCATCAAATCAGGAAAAATGGTACTTAAACAATGCTTCTATTTCTAATCTAACGGCTGATTTTTATACCATTCAAGCGCCTGGAACTTTCGATTTAGCTTTGGTGAGTACTAACACTCTTTACGGGTGTAAAGACACTGCTTATCAGATGGTTAATGTTTATCCTCTGCCTAATATTGGCATTACTCCAGACCAACGCATTTGCGTAGGCGATAGTGTTTTTATCGATGGATTAGGCAATCTGTTGTTTGAATGGAGTGGGAGTGTACCTTTCGATTCGATAGATCTCAATACCATTGGTGCTCAGCCAGATACAAATGCCTTGTTTACTGTTGTAGGAACCGATATTAACCAATGCAAAGATTCTATTTCTACTCAAGTGTTGGTTCAGCAAATTCCGGAAATAACTTATTATCCTAATGATACCGTGATTTTCGAAGGACAAGAGTTACCAACTTTCTTCAGCTCGAGTGAGTCACTGATTTATTCATGGAGTCCGCCTGAGATTTTTGATTGCCCTACTTGTCCGGATCCTACAATACGCACTAATACAAGTCAACCCATTACATTGATTTACCAAGATCAAAATGGTTGTTTTGTATCTGATACCACTTTTTTTCTAGAAATAGACGCCAATTATAACCTGAATTTGCCCAATGCGTTTACACCCAACGGAGATGGAATCAACGATTATTTCAATTTTAAAGCGTACGGAGTGAAACGCATTATCAGCTTTGAAATCTTTAATCGTTGGGGCGAAAAAGTATTTGAAACTAACGAGTTAGAACCCGGTTGGGATGGTACTTACAAGGGTGAAATTCAGAAATCAAATTCAGTGTTTTATTACCGATTAGAAGTGGAGCGTTTTAATGGTGAAACGTTTCCGTACCAAGGGAAAATCATTTTACTTAGTAAATAACCAACACGTAATATCTATAACTTAGAAAGCACATCGTTTTCTAATTGAGCTTGTTGGGTGTCTACCAAGAAATGGATGGCTTTGAGTACTTCTTGTTCTTCTGAAGTTTTAAACTGATCAATTAAATCTCGTGTTTCATAAGAGTTTGTTTCTAGGAAGGTTAAAATAGTGGCTGCCATTGTTTCTATTTTAGCTTCAGATTGTTTGCTTTTTTTCTTGGCTAAGCAAACATCACATTTCCCGCATGTTTTCTCGATTTTCTCCCCAAAATAGTTCAGCAATTGAATACTTCGGCAAACCTTATGATTGGTAACGTAATCAATCATGGCTTGGGTTCTTTCCGTTGCGATTTTCTTCCGCTCTTGGTAAACTTCTTTAGAGATGATTACGCTCGTTTGTGGAACTTTTTCTCTTGTGAAGGTCAGTAGCGGTAAATCACTTTGCGGTACATATTCTAAAATGTTGAGCTGGTGCAAGTGAGATAAAGCCTTTACAATTTTTATCCGCGAAGTTTGAGCTCGCTGAGCTAAAATAGACTCGTTGATTACAATAAATTCATCAAAATATCGGGTATACGAGCGCAGAATTAAATCGATAATAGGGGCTAATGTGGGCGATTTAATTTTAAACGAATACAATTCTTTGTGATTCACTTTAAAATGAATACGAGAAGGTAAAAAGGCATTTTGCGATAAACTGATGTAATGGTCTCTTTCTAGAAACTTGAGTGCGTTGTAAGCGCTGAGAGGAGCTATGTTGTACTGTTTAGCAAACTTTTTAAGATCAAATGGGAAACTTTCACCCAAAGCGCTGCCGTTGGCTATTTGGTAGAAATTACCCAATGCTTTGTACACCCGTTTTATTTCGTCAATTTCAGGAAAACCAATCTTTAGTTGCTCTTCTAATTGCAACACATCGTGTTGAGCATAAAAAACAACAGCATAAGCACTTTGCTCATCTCGTCCTGCTCTTCCGGCTTCTTGAAAATACGCTTCAACAGAAGAAGGCAAACTTAAATGAACCACAAAACGCACATCTGGTTTATCGATTCCCATACCAAAAGCGTTGGTTGCGCAAATCACTTGAATCTTGTTCTGTACCCAATTTACTTGAATTTTATCGCGATCTTCAATAGGAACACCCCCATGATAAAATGCAGCTGAAATTTGCTGGTTTTGTAAGAACTGAGCAATGTCTTTTACTTGTCTCCGTGTTGTGCCGTAAACAATTCCAGAACCTTTTAACCGCTGTATTAGACGAACCAAACGTTGTAATTTATTCTCTTCTTCAACCACTACATAAGTAAGGTTAGAACGCTCAAAGCTTTTGCTAATTACATGGTGCTGTTGAAAAGCTAGTTTATCTTGTAAATCGGTAACTACTCTCGGAATGGCTGTAGCTGTTAACGCCAGAACAGAGATTTTTGGCAGTAACTCTCGTAAATCTGCAATGCGCAAATAGCTCGGTCTAAAATCAAATCCCCACTCAGATATACAATGGGCTTCGTCTACCACCAAGAACGAAACTTTCATTCGTTTTACACGCGCTTGAAACAATTCTGTTTCTAAGCGTTCAGGAGAGCAATAAAGAAATTTATAATGACCGTTTACGCAATTGTCTAGTGCAATGTCGATCTCGCTGTACCGCATACCAGATGAAATAGCAACGGCTGATATGCCTCGTTTTTTCAAGTTTTCGACTTGGTCTTTCATTAACGCAATGAGCGGAGAAACTACGATGCAAACTCCATCTTTTACCATAGCAGGAACCTGAAAGCAAATCGATTTTCCGCCACCAGTGGGTAACAAGGCTAGGGTATCTCTTCCTTGCAAAACAGAATCAATAATTTCTTCTTGCTTCTCCCGAAAAGAATCGAATCCCCAATATTTACGTAATATTTCGTGGCTAATACTCACTTGATAAAGTTATCAAATACCAAAGTTATGCGCATTAAAAAAGCATGGCCTAATGCAAGCCATGCTTTTTTGCTTGTTTTTTATTCAAAAAGTTAGTTTTTAATGAAACTCCACTCTTTTTGTTCTTGGTCAGTTTGGATAGAAAGTAAATAGGTTCCTACCGAAAAACCATCTAGTGAAATGGTCTCTTTCCAATCTTTTCCGTTGTTTTTAAGGGCCAGGGTGCGTAAAACTTTTCCGTCTATAGAAACGATGCGTAAAGTAGCTTCATCGTATTGCCAATTGTTGACTTCAAGATTTATAACATCGTTTGCCGGGTTAGGGAAGAGTTTAATGTTGGCCTCTACAAACGAATCTTCGATAGAAGATAAAATCATGGTAAACTCGATGGTTTTAACACAACCGTTTCCGTCTTTTACATCTATTACATAGTTAGTACCAGCAGTGAGCGATCCGAACGTATTGTTGCTTACATAAGCCCCTCCGTTAATTCTGTATTCGTAATTTCCAGTTCCACCAGATGCATTGACTGTGATTTGCCCATCTGTGCTACCTGTGAATGTTTCAGGAATAATGGTATAACCCACGATCAATTCTGAAGGATTACCAACAACAACTTGTTCTGAATTAAAACAGTTTTCAGCATCTAAAACCGAAACGGTATAGGTTCCTGCCGGTAAGTTTAAAAACGTATTGTTACTGGTATACGATTGGCTATTCAGCTTATACATATAGGGAGCCGTACCACCGCTACCGCTAGCAATAATAACCCCATCGGCATCGTCTTTACAAGTAGGCATTTCCGGCACGCTATTGATCGAAATAGGAGCGGGTTCAGAAACTACCACATTAGAAAGAGTAAACGTACAGCCTGCTCCGTCTGAAACACCAATGGTGTAAGTGCCCGCAGAAAGATTATTAAAAGTAGTGTTAGCAGAGTAGTTGCCACCATTTATGTTGTAAAACAGGTTTCCTGAATTTCCACCTGAGCCAGTTACTACAATTTGGCCAGTGCTTTCGCCATTGCACGTAGGCTCCACAATCTGAGTAGTATTTACTGAAAGTGCGTTACACTGATCATCTAACGTAAAAGCTGCTACGCGAACGGCATACGAACTACTTGGATTGTATTGCCCTGTGAACCAAAAAGTGCTGTCACCAGCAGGGTCCACTACCATGGCAAAGTAATCTCCATATCGGTTCGATGAATTAGAACCACCGCCATTAACGATGGTTTGTTCAGGTAAAGTCATGGTTCCGGCTGGGTCTGACGCTAATCTACCTGTGAAACGTAAAGAAGGGAAAACACTCGTGCTTGAAGCTGCATAAGCCAAGGCTATATTTCCGTTATAATCCATACTTATGGTCGATAACCAACGGTCTGTTGCATCCGGTGAGTAGGTTCCTTCTTGAAAAATAGACCAAGGTCCTACGCCATTTCTTCTCATTTCGTACCAGCGAATTCCGGCACGGTCTGTTCCATTAACATCGGTTAAATGGGCTCCTACAATTACCTCATAAGAACCAAAATTTAGGTATTGCATACGGTTCATGAGTACCTCTCGCAAAGGATCTAACGATTGAAAACCAGGTTGATCAATGCCTGAGAAAGAAGTATAACCGTTTAAATGACTATCGAAATCAGAAACTGGAATCGATAAAGGCCCTTGTAAAACTGAATTATTCGGAACGCTCCAGTTTACGGTTAACTGCCAGTATTCTAAGAAGTCTTGAGTTGGGTTAGACCCGCCAGGATTGTGTGCTTCATCATCGTTGTGTCTAAAAAACAGTGCGGGTGAATTGGCAGGAGGTAAATTATTACCATCGTAATCTACAGGAGTAACCGCTTGAAAACCAAATGCATTTAAGGCAGGAACCGTAAAACGCTGCACGGATGCTGATTGACCAGCTAACATGGCATCTCTTTCCATTACATAAATGGTAGGGCCACTTGCTTCGTTGGTAGAGCAGAAGTAACCGGTTGGCCAAACCCCGTATTTGGGATAGTCAGGGAAATTGGGTGTTTGAAATTCGTAAGCGTAGTAATTTCCAGTAGGGTCATTGGTTGTAGAAATACCAATCATTAAACGGTTTCCGAATGATGAGAACTCACTAATGAACCAGCGGTCTGCAATGCGATCGTATAAAACAATAGGATCTCCTAATCCAGTTAAACCAAACTGAGACCAAAGTCCGCTTAAAGTAGAAGGCCCCATTAAAGATTGTCCGTTTTTATTCCAAATTTGAATACGAGCGCCACCTGAACCATTGGTCATTTGCACTACGTGATTGGGTCCTACCTCTAAACAAGGGTCTGGCGGATTGGAATTGGTTCCTATTCCAGCCCAATTCTGAAGAATTTGAGCGTTTGGAGTTCGGTTACTCGATTCGCGAATTGCTTTAACTCCGTTACTCCACAACGGGTCTGGACCAACACTGCGGTCTTCGTTATCGTTTTTATCTAAACGATTGGCGAAGTTAGGAACCACATTGGGAGGAGTGTGCTTAGAATAATCAATGAGGGGTAATTCGTTTAGGAGTGTAGTAGTTCCTAAGAATTTTACCTCGAGCAGGCTATCTGGCTTTATATCGTAAGACTGAGCCATTAAAGATGCGCTGCCTAGAAGACAAAATGCACCTAGTATCCACTTTTTTAAAACCATGAGAAAATTTTAGTTAGACTTTTATCTTAGCGAATATACTTGAAAATAAAGAAAGCTACACCTTTGTAAAAAATGCAGTTATGCCTTCTAATAAGTACGCTCTGATTAGGTACCGAATTATTGACCGAAACATTTCGAATAAATATCGACCGTATCCGTCTATTAACGATTTAATGGAGGCTTGCAGCGATGTGCTAGGTGTTACGGTGTCTAAAAGCACGATTGAAAAGGACATTAAAGCCATGAAAACCGATGATTCTTTGGGTTTTAACGCTCCCATTGCCTTTAGTAAAAGTCATCATGGATATTATTACAAAGATCCTGATTATTCGATTCGTGATATTCCGTTAAACGATGAAGAGGTTGACGCTATTCAATTTGCAGCTCAAACCCTTTTCCAGTTTAAGAACATTCCCATTTTTAAGCAATACGAATCGGCTATCGATAAGATTTTAGACCGTGTTTTGGTTAAATCTGATGAAAATGATGTAAACAAGTCCATTCAATTTGAAAATCTCCCTACCGTAAGAGGAAACGAGTTCCTACAGACTTTATTAGGAGCCATTCAGAACAAAAAAACAGTAGAGTTTAACTACCAAAGCTTCAAAAAGCAAGATGCGAAGCGTAGAAAAGTAAATCCGTATTTATTGAAAGAATACAGGCATCGTTGGTATTTAATTGGTTTCAGCTTAGAAAAGCAAAAAATGATTGTTTTTGGCCTCGATCGCATTAGCGATTTATCGGTGTTAGTCGATAGTTTTGAAGTAGATACTCGCTTTCAGTCTGATTTGTTTTTTAAGTATTCGATTGGTATCACTACAGGAAATGAGCAGCCGCAACAGATTGAAATAGAGGTGAATAATGTGCTGAAAAAATACTTGATTTCACAACCTCTTCATCACAGTCAACAGTTGATTTCTGAAACCGAAGACAAGGCCATTTTTACTTATCAGTTGTGCATTACTTATGAGTTAAAAGAACGTTTGTTAGGTTTTGGTTCTGAAGTGAGAATATTGTCTCCTGATGTTTTGAAAACCGAAATAGTGAACAGTTTAAAAAAGACCTTAGCCAACTATCAATAACTCATCATAAAACGGATTTTCTTGTTTAAAAACCGATTGGTTGAAGTGGAAGCTTCCAAATGGACTGGAAAAACAGATTAACCGGATAATAAAGCCAAACTCAACACCAGTTTTAAAACAAAGCCCTTCGATATTTCCTTTTATTTTCTTAGTTCTTTGTAAGCAGCCCATCGCCTATTTATAGCTACTTGGCTCTAAATGGAAAAAACTACTGATTTAACAAAAGCTCCAGAATCTCAAGTGCAGCTTGATTTTCAGGTTCGTAAATCGATTGGATAATCTTTTGCTTTTCTCTTTCAGTAAGGTGTAAACTCAGTGAAATGTTTTGGTTTTTAGTCCTTTTCAACTGAAAATTCACAATACTCAGTTTGTTTTTGAGCAAGGCACTGGTTTGGTGAATAATTTCATCTTGATTGTAATCTTGCATCTGCAAGAAATTTCCATACACCCTTGAAATTGGGTTCGTTAAACTCTCTAAATAGGTAGGATCCGGATCTCGTTCTATATCTACCGTCTTATAGCGGTCTCGAATTTGTACCACAATTACACCCGAAGTATTTTCATTGATCCAATCTTTAAAGGCCGTAATGTATCGAACGGTATTGTAAAAGCCGTAGTTATCTCTTACGCCTGCATCTACAATTTCGATTCTTGGCTCGGTAGGAAGCGAAACATTCGGCAAAACGTACGGAAAAGTAGCACTCATTCTCAGAGCAGTTAAAAACGATAAACTATCGGCTTGGTGATTTTTCAACAACTTTCTAAATTCTACACTTTCTACCAACGAAACCGTATTCAAATTGTCTAATAGGTTGATTTTCGTCATAAACGATGAAGGCTGCGAAGAGATAATTAATCGTCTACCATCGTTGTTTACCACCGGAGAAAGCATCATTAATGGGATATCAGAATTGAACTCTGGTTCTGCATAATCTACCAATTGTTTATCGAGTAAGCGCTCACTATTATCGCTAAGTTGTCGCTCAAAGGCGTAACCACGGTCTTTCGGATAAAACTGATTAGAATATTCAAAATTTCGAATTCTAAAAAACCAATCGTGCAAAGCCAAGTTGAGGGCAATTGGATTTAAAATGTCTTTGCTGATGTTTCTTCGGTAAATAGAATCACTGAGATTGATATTTTGATCGGCTATTTGCTGAAAGTATAAATCACGAAAATAGGCAGCACCTAACATGCCGCCAGATGAGCCAGTAATCAAATGCACTTTCGGAAAAAAACCAGTTTCACATTGCTCTTCTAAATGTTGCAAAACGGTGAAACTCCACAAACTGGCGCGCAAACCGCCACCGCTACAATTCACGATAATTAACTTCGGTTTCTTTGCTTGTTTTTGCACCGCCACATTCTTCTTTTTCCAGCGGTTTAATATCGATTCGTGGTGCTTCGTATCTTGCTCAAACGCTAACGAATCGGTAGAGAATTGCTTTAAAATTTGGTTATTATACTCGGCAGGAACCGATTGATAATCTAATCCATAAGCAAAATTGACGAAGGCAAAATCGTTGTATTTCGATAATTGATTTACGCCTAAAAGAAGCACAACAAATGCGAATATCGACCAACCTTTTAGCCAAGAATACAAAGCACTTCCCAACATTAAAAGAAGGGTAAAAAAGAGAACGATACTGGCTCCTGCCGGTAAAGCAAAGAGGGGAGTCTCTCTGTATAAACTGAAGAATATGATAGAAATTACCACCAAAACTTCAAATAAAGATGCATTGATGTGATTTTGAGCAAAAACCCGTTTTAGCATAGCATCATCATAATGAAAAATATCACGCGCCAAGCCTATTTTAAACGGATTACTCAGATAGGTGACAACCTTCCATTTGCTTTGCTGATCGCCAATCACGTACCATTTTTCTTGTCGATTAAAGATGTTTTGGGTAGGAGCCATGCGAACCGCCTTCAACTTATTCTTAGGCGATTTTACCAATTGATTAATCGAAACATTGGTAGAAAAGAAGTAGGTAATCGAAATGGAGATAAAAAGCAGAACACCACCGTAAAAACTCAATAAATGCAGAGCTACTTCAAAAGAAGGAACCAATTCTTGATACGATTGGTAAACGGCCAGATAGATAGAGTAGGTGACCAAGAAGGTAACAGGAAGAATAGAATTATTCAACGCATATTTAGCAAAAGGTCTCGAAAGTGTTGCTATAAACGGAAAACGGTGTCCGTTGATAATGTACGAGGCAATGTTGTAAGCCATGATGAACCCACCAATGGCAAAACCTACAATAAAATGAGCCACAGCATCGGTTCTTCCGAGGTATTCAGGGAACAAGAAAAGGTGCGGAACGCCATAATTTTCCGCGAAATTACCTGTGGCAAATCCAAAAAGAATAGCCCACAAAAGCAACATCAATTGGTTGTATTTCAGGTGGGTTAAAAAGAGTTGAATAGGGAAGAAGTAGACAATACGCTCTAGCCTTTCGCGAAAAGTTATGTTCTTTTTGGGTGTCAATTTTCAGTAATCTAGAAGCGTTAAATTTAAGCAAGAAAAAAGCCGAATGCTATGCATCCGGCTTTTCTTCTGTATTTATTTTTAAAACGACTTAGTTATTCGCCATTTTAGCCATTTCTTTCTCGAAAGTTTCTTTAAACTTTTCGTAGTTATAATCTGCACGTAAACGCTCATCGTTCGATAGTCGCTCGTTGTACTCACTTACTAATTCTTCTGCAGAAAGTTCAATAGCAATGTAGGTTTTGTATTTACCTGCTGGTGTTTTCGTTTGCTTTTCACAGATAGTACGTAAACCTTGTAGTGTTTGGTCTACTACTGTTCTTGCCATTTCTTGGAAAGTTTCGGTTACTTCTTCTTTGTTGTTAAACTCAGACGATTTTACGTAGTTATCACCTACCACTTTCATGGTGTTTTCAATGTCTGCAGCTAATTGGGCTCTAGCATTGCTTAATGCCTTTTTCTTGGCAGTCATCTGATCTAACGATTCTCCAATTGCATTCGCTCTAAAATATTTTTTTGTTGTGAAATACTCAGGACCTGAGCAGTAAACGTCAATAAGAACTTCACCTGCTGGCTGCTTCGCTTGAACTTCTTCTTTTTTCTTACAGCTTCCCATGGTAAAAGCGAAAGCCCCTGCAATAAGTAATAATCCGAAAGATTTAAAATTTTTCATGCTTGATAGTTTTAGAGTTCTGATAAGGATTCAAAAATAATTTAATGTTCTAAAACATTTCTGTTTTTATCAACATTATCAACTGATGTGCCAGAATTACTTTCTCGCAAGATTTCTTGCAATACTTCTGTATTAGCACTCCACGAATAATGCTGATGCACAAAGGTTAATCCATTCTGCTGAATAGATGCATACTGTTGTGAATCGTTTAATAATTGGTAAGCTAAAGTGGCAATTTCTTCGGCATTTTCACCAATTAGTAAATGGTGTTGGTGAGTAGCTTGAATGGCTTTATTGGCCAGGTTTGTCGTTATGCAAGGTATGCCAAGCGCCATAGCTTCTAAAATCTTGTTTTGCAAACCCGTACCAATTTTCATGGGAGCAATAAAAATGCGCGATTCAGAATAAGCATCTCTAATATCTTCTAACCAGCCCGCTATGTGAACGTGTTTGCTTTCTAGCCTTTTTACAGCTACAACGGGGTCGGCTCCTGCAATTAATAAACGAGCGTTGGGCTGCTTCTTTTGAAGTGCTGGTAGTATTTTATGCGCTAAAATTTTAGCAGCTTGAATATTAGGCGGATAGCTCATGTTACCTACAAAACAGATATCAAACTTTTTCTCTTTCTGTGGTTGAGGAGTAAAAAACGATAAATCCACCCCGTTTTTCATAATCTGAATCTGATGATTCTTCGGATGCTGAATTAAATCTCGATCTTGATCAGAAATAATGGTTTTATGCTTGAAATATTTAAAAATGTCTGATTCGTAATGTTTTAGTCGATTATACTCCGCGTTAAACAGCGGCTTTAAAAACCACCAAGCTTTGTTTTTTCTTCGTTCAATTCCTTTCGAAAAAGCATCCATATAGTCTAAGGTAGAAGGTATAATATGGTACTTTTTAACGTATTCTGAACTCCGTATTAATTGACAAAAAATATGGCGAGGCAAGCGCGTTTCAATTAATCGGTCTATTTCTTTTTGAGCGCTTTTCTGGTAAAAATACAATACTTGAAAGGGCAGTTTATGAAACAATCCTTTCACTAAATTCAATAGAATAAACAGTCGGTTAAGACGAATTACGTGAATTTCTTCACAATACGGTTTTAGTTGCTCAATAGAGGCGGAGTCTACTTTTCGATCGCTTAAACAGATGAGTAAAACATCGTGTTTTTTCGAAACCTCTATAATATGGTGATAAGCACGCAGTTTGTCCCCCTTGGTTAAATCATACGGAAAACGACTTAAGATAAAAGCTACCCTCATGCTTTTAAATCTTTAAAAAAACGCACTAAATCTTCGGCTTGGTAATGGCAATCGTAGTTCTGGTGAACCAAATCCAGCGCTTTACTCGCTAATTGTTTTCTATACGTTGGGTTTTCTATCAATGTTTTGGCTGCTTGGTAAAATTGACTTTCATTTTCTGCCAACTCAAAGTGTTTTTCAGGAGTACAAGCAATTCCTTCAACGCCTTGAGAAGTAGCAATAATAGGAATTTCGCTCGCCATTGCTTCAATTATTTTTACACGCATTCCGCTACCTGAAAAAAGCGGAACTACCAAAATACCGCCTTGATGGTAATAATCAAAAGCATCTTCAATTTCGCCTAAATATTCCACTCCTTCTTGTTGAATATCTTGTACCTCTGGATACGCGTTCCTACCAGCAATTTTAAAGCGCCAATCAGGAAAATCGGTGTAAATCTGCGGCCAACATTTTTTCAAAAACCACAATAAGCCTTCAATATTCGGTTGCCAATCGAGGGCGCCAATGTAAATCAAGGTTTTTTCTCGATCGGTAGGAACCGTTTTTCGATTCAATTCAGAAAAATCGTAACCGAACGGAACCGTTTTCATTAGTAAATCGTTACGAGGATGCCACTTTTGTATAGCAATTTCATCAATTTTACTAATGGGTACAACCGCATCTACTTCTTGCACAAACGTCTTTTCAGCCTTTCTTAAACGAGCGTTGAGGGGGCGTAGCAACCACCTTTTAAAAAGATTCTTCTCTTCATTGAGTCGTTTTTGCCATAACACATGTTCAATGTTATGGGCTCTGTACACCAATAGGGCAGAGGTAGCAGATTTTACCGAATGGAGGTACATCGACATAAACAAGCTTTCGAACAGGATAACATCCGGTTGCCATTTTTCGATCTTTTCGAGTAATTGCTCTTCAAATTTCTCAGAAAAAAAACGCGTTAAATGATACGATTGAGTTGAAAATAAGCTAGATACGGCTCCTGCAAAAGTGGGCAGCGTATCTTCAAAGCAAAAAATAGGTTGATGGTTTTCTCGGTACTCCTCACTGATTAACTCTTCAACTTCAGGATGTTTGGGAGTTGTTATGGCCATCACATGAACCAACGCACCTGTGCTCGACAAGCCTTTTGTAAGGTTGTTCATAGCTATTGTTCCGCCATCAATTGCAGGAACAGGCGGCTTATTGCAAAGTTGCAATATTTTCATGTGAACCTATTTTTTCGACTTCTTTCTCACCATTTTATCAATTTTCGAAATCAATGGTTGAAAAGGAGAGATTAACTTTTTGTAGAAGGTAGAATCGAGTAAAACCGAATCGGTAGTGGCTTTGTAGGTTAAAAACATACCAATAGGCATTAGCAGAACAGTAGCCATCCACATACCTGTAATTCCAGACATTTCGCCTTGTTTTACCAGCTTTTCGCCTGTAATAGAGGTAATATGCCAGATTAAAAAGAAGATAACCGAAACCACAACAGGCATTCCTAATCCTCCTTTTCGAATAATAGCTCCAAGTGGGGCTCCTACAAAAAAGAGAACAACACAAGCTACTGAAAGAGTGAACTTTCGGTGCCATTCGATTACGTAACGGTTTAAGGTTTTATTGCGATTTTTCAGCTCTTCTTGCATCGAGCTAGCGTAGGTTTTATTGGCTCTGGCCAAGTTAATGGCCGTAGAGTACACTTGCACTTTTTCCTTGGTTTCTATGTTTGCCAAAATGGCCAACTCTGCAGAATCTGCTGCGTAATTAGAAGGGTGAAAAGCTGTATCGCTCAAAAACAACATACGGTAATCAATAGCCGAAGTAAAGTCGATAACGCGCTGGTCTATCATGCTATCTAACGAATCAATAGCAGTAGATAACTGGTCAACGTTCATCATCTGGTAATGCGTTTTCCAAAGAGACTCATCGGTTTCGTTCATGGTAAAACCGGTTAACTCCATTCGAATGGTGTGTTTGTCAAATTCTGAACGGAAAAGCGGATCGTTCTCTCCACGCATTTCATCGTATTGATAACCATTCATTAATTCGAGCACCATGTAGCGTTGGTCGCTGGTAACAAACATTTTACCGCTTTCGGCTTTAATTACCTTACGATTATCGTTCGATTCACTGTGGTCGTAAATAATTACATCTTGTAGTGTTTCGTTGTCTTTGCCCTTGCTGCTAATTCTAATTACGTAATTATCAATCTCTTTATAGAAAATACTCGGTTTTAAATCGAGCGCTGGCTTCGTGTGATTAATATCGTAAAGTAGCCGCTTAAACTTTAGGTTAGCAACTGGCCAAAGAGAATTAGAAAAGTAAAAAGCAACACCGCCTAAAAAGAAGGTAAACACAATCAGCGGTCGCATTATTTTCTGTAGAGAAATACCGGCCGATTTCATTGCCACCAGCTCGTAGTTTTCTCCCATATTTCCGAAAGTCATGATCGAAGACAAGAGAATAGCCAGCGGCAAAGCCATGGTTACTAAACTTGCTGAGGCATATATCAATAGCTCAACAATAACGTACCATTCTAACCCTTTGCCAACCAAGTCTTCTACATACTTCCATAAGAATTGCATTACCAGAATAAGTAATGTAATAAAGAAGGTAAGTATAAAGGGCCCAAGAAAGGTCTTGAGAATAAGAATATTTAGTTTCTTCAAATCGCGTTCCTATCGTTCTGGCGCAAATATAACAGAGCGAAGTGTATAATGAGAGATTTAAAGTGCAAAGGAATCTTAAGAACCGCCTAAAATTCTCTTGAGTTTGCTTACTTGTTTCTCCCAGAGTAAAATAGATTCATCTTTTTCGTTAGCTTCAGCAAAATCGGTAATAATAAGTGCTGTTTCACCAGTTAAAGAATCCACATTAATGTAAAATTCGAAGTAATAATCTTCACCGTCTTCTTCGTCATACATCCAACGAAAGCGAACATATTCTTTGTCTTTTTTACCTACCAATAACGCATCATCTTCGCTGCCATCCCAGAAAAAAGTATACACATCGTCTTTAATGTTTACGTTATCGGCAAACCATTCAGACAATCCCGATGGAGTTTTTAAATAGTTATATAAAACAGTGGGCGATGACTTTATAATGTATTCTAGTTTGAATTCTTCTCTCTCCATAACAGCGTTTTAGAATGTTTCACAATATAAATAAATTGTTTAAACGGCTTTCTTTTTCTTAAAAACCATCGTAAGAGGTTGTTCTAACCAAGCTGCTTTCGACTTAGAAAACAAGTATGCTATAACGAAGGTGAAAACGGTTCCTACAATACTCCCCACTAAGATATCTTCGAAATGATGTTGAGAAATATACACCCGAGAATAGCCCACCAAAATGGCTAAGACACCAAATATTTGAGGCATTTTTTTATAAGGGAAGGCCAGTGTTAAACTTGCAAAAAGTGCAAAGCCAGCCGTAGTGTGTCCAGACGGAAAACTATGACAACAATGCAAAACTACGCCTTCTACATAGTGTAAATCAACTTCAGGAAAATCTTCGAAAAAACGAGAAGGACGATAATGTTGGGTAAAAACCTGACGTTTTAAAAATTGGGTAACTCCACTTGCCACCCCTAAACTCAGCAATGTAATTAATCCGTAACGTATTCTCTTAAAAAGTAACGCTACCCCAACCAGCACAACGGTAATGCCATCAGCAGCATGCGTGTAATACTTAAAAAAAGTGTCGAAAAACGGATGGTGAAAGCTGTTAAAAAACACGTGAATAGTAGCCTTGTCACTAGAGAAAACTACGATAGAACCCACAATTAAAAACGAAATCACAATCGAAATAAACGAAATCGATGCTTTAAACTCTTGCAGAATTTTCATGTTGGCAAGTTTGCAACAAAAAATGGTAACTTCAAACTAATAAAAATCAACACTACTTAAAGGTTTTTTCTTATCGGTAGGAACCCAATCCCTCTTCTTTTTAAGAATTTCTCGGTAATAAAAAGGTTGTATTTCAGAGTAAAAACGGGGTTGGAATCGATTCATTTTCATGTTTTTACTACTTTTAGCGCGAACAAACTTTTAAAACCATGAAAAAACTAATTTTAGGCTTTCTTGGCCTGTTTCTCGTGCAGTTTTCGTACGGACAAGAAAACGAGTTAGAGCGCCTCAGAAAAGAACAAGAGGCTTTTCAGCAACAACAACAGAAAGAAGAAAAAGCTTTTCAAGAAGAACAAGAAAAACAACTGCAAGAGCTTTATCAAGAGTATTTAGAATACGAAAAAGAGCGCGAACAATTAGTTCTTGAATTTCTAGGCAAAAATGTGGATGAAAAATTGCGAGAAAAAGCCGAAAAGATGGAAAAAGTGGTGCCGAGAGATGTTAGCTTTTTATCTTCCACTAATCCACAAGCTATAGTAACTCAACTCAATGTAAAAGCCGAAGAATTAGCGAAAGCTACAGCTACTCAAGAATCAGAAACGGTAAGAGAAGAAAAATCCTCAGTTGAACTACCAGATACGTTAGTAAACGTTCAATCACCTGCTCAACCTGATAGTGCGAAAAAAACGGTTGTCACCCAATCGGTAGAGAAAGAAGCTGAACCGTTAAAAGAAGAGACTGCTGCCACCACCGTGAATGATTCTATAATGCAACAAGAAATAGCAGCAAACCGACCTATTTTTGTTCCTCTGAAAGAAGGAGATTACCGAATTTCTTCGCACTATAACAAAAACAGACTGCATCCTACGTTAAAAACGGTGCGACCACATAATGGAATCGATTTAGCGGCTCCTACCGGAACGCCCATTTATGCCAGCGCAGATGGTTTAATCGAAATTGCCCAGTATTCTAAATCTGCAGGTAACTGGATTTTACTCAACCATAGAAACGGTTATAAAACCAAGTATTTCCACATGAATAAACTAGTGGCGAAACCAGGTATGAAAGTGAAAAGAGGAGAGCTGATTGGCTATGTTGGTAGTACAGGCTACAGTTCTGGACCCCATTTACATTACGAAATAAGAAAAAACAATATCCCCACAGACCCTATTAATTACCTCATTACTCACTTGTAAAAAGGCATAAAAAAAGGTCGGTTTTCATCAAAACCGACCTTTTCTCTATTTAGAATCTAAAAAAACTCCTAATTAAACTCGTTTACCTACTGTGGGCACAGTAAATAAGCTGTTTAGCTAGTTTGTTCAATAACGAATATACTATATTTTTATCATATTGCGCTTTTAATTAAAAGAATGTACTTTTTGATTAAAACGTTCAACTGTCTAGAGTCAAACGAATGCCCCGTAGCGAGTAAATCCTTTGCTACAATCACCAGAAAAAAGACACAAAAAAACCCTTAACAAACTGATTAATAATTTGTTAAGGGTTGAGTAGCGAAGATGGGAATTGAACCCATGACCTCGCGATTATGAGTCGCGCGCTCTAACCATCTGAGCTACCTCGCCATCTGTTCTGATTGCTTTATGAAAAGCCATTTTCAAAACGGGTTGCAAATATAATGGAATACTAGACTTGGTCAAGAAAAAAAACGAAAAAAAAGTTACTCCATTCGTGAGATTTGTAGGAACACTTTCTGTTTCGGATAGTTAGCAGCAAAATATTTTTCTAATAATTCGAAGTTTCGCTCGCTAGGGTACAGTGGTAAGTGATAAACTTGATCTGACCAACGAACTAAATCAACCATATAAAAGGTACCCACATCGATTACGGCTTCTTCGGGTAAGTCTATTTTCTGAAGATTGTTTTTCTCTATGTATACAAATCCGTACAGCGCTTTTCCAGAATACAAACTAAAATTCAAAGGTGAAATCGAAATTATCGATTGAAAGAAGGGAAGGGTTCCTACCGAAAAAAGAAGCACTTTTAAAAAGGGCAGTCGTTTAAATGTGTACAGAGTAACACCGCGGTGAGCAGAAGAAAACCCGATGATTAACAGTGCAATTACCGTTAAATTCCAAGGAGCTATTGCCATATTCCAACCATTTACTCCGTTTATAAGAACTACTGCAAATAGCTGAGTAACCACTAGGGCCACCAAACCGATACGCTTGAGTTGACCAATAAACAAGAAGAGTACACCTACTATTTGAATTACCGGAACCGGCCAAGCTAAATACTTTAAAGAAGAGGCTGAAATGCCAAAAATAGGTGCTAAACCCGAAACGGTATATTCAGCAACTTCCTCAAAATAATGCATATTGAGTTTGTTAAAACCGCTCCAGATTAATAAGAGAATCAACACCCATTTAACCGACTGAATAATTGGTTCCCACGATTTAAAACGGTAATACTGAAAAGGGAACAGGCTAAAAATTAGAAGTAAAACCACATAAAAGTACACCCAAGGTTGAAATCGGTTCACATCGAGCAGGCACAAAAACACCGTTGTTACAATGCTTAATATTGGAAAAAGTAACCACCGTTTAAAAAACAGTTGAACGATTAAACTAACCACTAAAACGGTCGATAAAATAGTAGAAACAACACCCGGAATTGCTGGAAATAATGAAAAAGCTGGAATTTCACTTTCTGCCATCCAAAGGCGGTAAGTCACAGCTAAACCAGACAAAAAACCTAACAACGTAACGTTGTATAACCATTGTACTTTTGGTAAACTTCCCATGCGCCTAAGGTAAATCGATAACTTATCGAAAAGCACTATCCAGATTTCAGATATTAACAGAGCAGACTTAATAGCTTTGATTTAATTTTGCAGCTGCTTGAAAAAAATCAACATGTACAAAGCCCTCATCCGTCCCGTTCTCTTTTTGTTCAATCCAGAAAAAGTACACCATTTTACAACTGGCGTATTTGTAACCCTTTGTCAACTTCCTGGTTTTTCATCTCTTTTCAAGAGTTTGTATACTGTAAAGCACAAAAAACTTGAAAGAAATCTGTTGGGGTTAACGTTTTCTAATCCAGTAGGTTTAGCGGCCGGTTTCGATAAGCAAGCATCGCTTTACAACTCGTTTTCTAATTTAGGTTTCGGCTTTATAGAGGTAGGAACCATTACTCCCAAAGGTCAGCCTGGTAACCCAAAACCAAGAATGTTTCGACTACAAGACGATAGCGGATTAATTAATCGATTGGGATTTAACAACGATGGAGTAGAAGCGGCCATCGCCAATTTGAAAAAGCGGAAAACCAACATTATTATTGGTGGAAACATTGGTAAAAACAAGGTCACCCCGAACGAAAAAGCCAACGAAGACTACACCCACTGTTTCGAAGCACTTTATCCATATGTAGATTACTTTGTAGTAAATGTGAGTTCTCCTAACACTCCCAATTTACGCACCTTGCAAGAGAAGGAACCGCTTAAAAAATTGCTTTTAGAGCTGATTGAACTCAATACACAAAAAGCTAAAAAGAAACCTTTATTACTAAAAATTGCTCCTGATTTAACGCTTGAGCAACTAGACGATATAGTTGAAATT
Organism: Salibacteraceae bacterium; assembly: GCA_048267965.1. GTDB lineage: Bacteria > Bacteroidota > Bacteroidia > Flavobacteriales_G > Salibacteraceae. The sequence goes on along the minus strand of JBLWWK010000006.1, from coordinate 40,261 downwards.
GCCCAAGAAGTGGGCCTAGATGGTTTAATAGCTACCAATACAACTATAGACCGCGAAGGATTAAAAAGTTCGCCAACTTTAACGCAAGAAATGGGCGGTTTAAGTGGTAAACCTGTTTTTAATAAGTCGAACGAAGTAATTCGTTATTTACGCAAGCAATTAGGAAAAGACTTTCCTATAATTGGCGTAGGTGGTATTTTTACCGGACAAGATGCTTTAGAGAAAATGAAGGCAGGAGCCGATTTGGTTCAAGTTTATACGGGTTTTGTTTACGAAGGACCCGCAATGGTTAAAAAGATTAATAAATACTTAATTCAACAAAGCACTTCAGAATTTTAAATTCGCCCGGGAAGCTTAACAACAGAATGAAAGATTTAAAAATAATAGAATGCCCAAGAGATGCAATGCAGGGCATAAAAACGTTTATACCTACCGAAAAAAAAATCAACTACATTAACCAACTGCTTAAAGTAGGTTTTCATACCCTCGACTTTGGCAGTTTTGTATCTCCCGAAGCTATTCCGCAACTGAGAGACACCAAAGAAATACTCTCAAAACTCAATTGGGAAGAGTCTTCTTCTGAACTCTTAGCTATTGTAGGTAATTTGAGAGGCGCCAAAGAGGCGGCAGAATTCGAACAAGTAGGTGTTTTGGGCTTTCCGTTTAGTATTTCAGACACTTTTCAAAAAAGAAACATCAATTCTTCCGTAGCTGATTCTTTTCATCGTGCAGAAGAACTGCATAACCAAGCGGTAAAATCGGGCAAAGAGTTGGTAGTTTACATTTCAATGGCTTTCGGAAATCCGTACAATGATCCATGGAACAAAGATATCGTAATCGAGTGGGCGCATAAACTGCATGCCGAATTAGAGATTTCGACTATTTCGTTATCTGACACGATTGGAGCAGCGGATCCTACCACTATTGATTACTTATTTAAAGCATTAATTCCTGAACTGCCCAATGTTGAATTTGGTGCGCATTTACACACTACGCCAGATACTTGGAAAGAAAAGGTAGAAGCGGCTTATTTAGCTGGCTGTTTACGTTTTGATGGCGCCATTAAAGGTTATGGAGGTTGCCCCATGGCCAAAGACGATTTAACCGGTAATATGCCCACTGAAAATCTTTTGAGTTATTTCGATGAGCAAGAAGTAGAGTTGGGGTTAAACAAAACGGCTTTTCAAGAAAGCATGGAACTGGCGGTAAATACGTTTCCTCTTTAATGGATTTAGAAAAGTTTAAAACCAACGTAACCTCTAAGAAAAAGTCGATAAGAACCACCTTTAAGAAACTCGATCGGCTGAAACCTAAAGAGCTAGATGTTCTTTTTCACGAAGAACACGAAGAGGCCTTTGAAGAAATTGATTGCTTAACCTGTGCCAATTGTTGCAAAACAACCGGGCCGTTGTTTATCGATAAAGATATTCAGCGAATAGCAACCCATTTGCGATTAAAGCCGTCTGAATTTGTAGAGCAGTACTTACGAATAGACGAGGATCAAGATTATGTTTTAAAATCAGTGCCGTGTCCGTTTCTCGATGATGAAAATTACTGTTCTATCTATTCGGTGCGCCCCAGAGCTTGTAGAGAGTTTCCGCATACCGATAGAAAAAATATGCATCAAATACTAAAATTGACCCAGCGAAACGTAAAAGTTTGTCCGGCAGTTTTTCAAATGGTGCAAAAAATTGAAGAACGACTAGGAAAATAATATAGAATCTGCTGAGTAAGTTTTAATATATTTGGCAGAATTGATTGACGCATTATGAAGAATAAACTAACAGCGATACTTGCTTTACTCGTTTCTACTGCAGCCTTCTTTGCTTGTACAGAAGAAACACTAAGCCCAGGAAGTCCCGTTATCGACCAACCGTTTTTACCTGTAGATACAGCGCCCATAGTAGAAGAATATTACTTCAAAGGCAAAATCGATTCAATGCACATTACCATGCAATCTCCTTTGCAAGGGGTTTCGTATTTCAGCGATTCTATCTCATACGGAAGCTGTGATACCAACCGAACAGTAATTGGCCATACAACAGGTTTGGCTTCTGCATTAGGTCAGAAATTAGAAGTTCGTTTTCTTAAATGTGAACTAAACACTGCAGATAGTTTACTCAATCTTTCTAAGTTTAAACTGGCTGCATACCCTTACGGAAGTTCAACATTGGCTTCTTTAACCGAAGGGGTTGAAGTAATCTGGACAGCACAAAACGGACAAGTTTGGAGAACACAACCAGGTACTGGACAAAACACCAATCAATCGTTCAGAATATTACAATTAGATACCGTTCGCGCAGTTGGTGATACAACTACCGATTTAGTAGTAACAGGATTAATGAACAACATTCGATTGTTCGATGGCGTTCGTTTTATTCCAATTACCGAGGCAGAATTTAGCCTTCCGATTGCTAAATTATAAGCTCATTGCAATGAAAACATTGTTTAAACTATCGTGTGCCCTTTTCATATTCACCACTTTCTTTTTAGTGTCTTGTGAAGATGAAGAAGAGTTAGAACCGTGGGTAAACGAGAACCTCACCGATACAAGTGGCGTTTATCGTCCGCTCGATTTGTTTATCTCGGGCGAATTAGAAGACGAAGATTTTCTATTGAGAAACGGTGAAGGTGGCTACAGCAATTACGCTTATGGCTACAGAAAAGGTTTTTGCGATTCAGTAGATTCTTTTGCCGCTTATATTGAAGTACAAACCATTCAATTTTCAATTCCGTCAGAGCGCCAAGGTTCTTTCTTTATTGAAATGGTAGATTGCATTCCGTTCGATACAGCCTACCAAGAGCACTTAGATTCTATGTATTTGGTAGGAACCTATCCGTACTTAAACATAGCAGATAGTGCCAAAGGTGTATTGGTGCGCTATATCGATAAGCAAGGCATTGTTTGGTCTACCGATAGAGGAAATAATTCAGGAGCTTCAAGTCAATTTAGTTTAGCGGCAGTGATCGAAAATGGAGCAGACGAATATTCTGAACGCGTAGCTTTCGGAACATTTTCTTGCCTTCTTTACAATATTTACGGTGACGTCATGGAATTTAGAAGAGGTAAGTTCAAAGGGCGCATTAGCAACTTTTAGTTATGAAAAAGGTTTTCACTCTCCAGCAATTAGTGGTTTTTATTTCTTTCGCAATGGTTCTTTTTTCGTGTAAAGAAGAACTAGGATTAGACCCATTAGAGAAGGAACCCGCTCCTGAACCACTTCCTATTATCGGAAGTGAAATTTTTGTTTCAGCTTCGATAGGTGGTATTCCCATTAACTTTGTAAATCAACACGCTGGATACGGAAATGGTATTGATAGCGCTTGGTATATTTACTGCTCTAGCACTTCTTTGGATGTGCTAAAAGGACAAAGTTTTTACTTCAATCAATTTACAGACACCTCGAACGTCAATTCTATCTTTTTTGAGTTTTTAGCTTGCTCGCCAGACACCGCAACCGATATTCGTTTTGATAGTTCATTATTGGTAGGAACCTACGATTTTGGCAGCATAGTAGATACCATTCCTGGTTTAATGATTACCTGGATCGATGATCAGAAAAAAGTGTGGAAATCAGCACCTGAAGACACGCTTCCTGTTGGGCAAACGGGTACTTTCACCATCACCGATATTGTTCAAAACTACGATGGATTCTCTGAGTTTATTGCTGCCGGTACTTTCGAAGGAATCGTTTACGATACTGCTGGTAACTCTATGAATATCACCAATGGTAGAGTAGTTACGCGTATCGGGCGTAATTATTAATTGATTCTTTTTCAAGAGTTACGCTTCACTTTTTAAATTCTTATAGATTTGCACCGCTTTTGGTTGAATGCAGTTTTGTATTCATTAAAAGGGAAATAGGTGAAATTCCTGTACTGTTCCCGCAGCTGTAAGCTTCGTGAAATTTTCTCTATATGTCACTGTGAAAACGGGAAGGCTGAGCAAATTGAAGTAAGTCAGAAGACCTGCCTAAAGCAAATAGAATTCAACTTTCGGGATAAAAGTGTGGGTTTAGATTTGTCTCTTTAGGTTCTCCTTGAAGTGGGTAACTCTAATCTATTCATTATCCCTAAAGGTTTTTTTAATTATAAAAACTTTTAGGATGAAAAACCTAGTTTTAACCGCGGCTCTATCTGCTGCAACTTTGGCTGCTTCTGCGCAATCAACCTTTTTTGAAGGAGCCGTTTTCTCAACGGGTGGGTCTTATGGTGCACCTGGCAATCAAGTTTCTGCCGGTTATTTTCAACACGAAACCAATCAACTCAACAATTTGGGCGATTTCTACGGAGATTTTTCTAATGCAGTGGTTGTAGATGGTATCTACGCTTATGTTCATGTAGGTCGTGGTTTCGGAAACCCCTCGGGCTCTGATGTGATTCAGAAAATTGATCTTTCTACCGGTGTAGCAGTAGATAGCGTATCTGTAAATGTTGCAGGCGTACAAAACATGGCTGTTTACGGAGATCAACTTGTTTTTAACCGAGGTTTTGGCGCCAATTCTAACTATTTAATCAGTTTAGACAAAAATGATTTTAATCCCCTTTTTGCCGCTACTGAAATAGAAGCAACCACTTCTGATATGGTAATCGCTAACGATACAGCATACGTTGCTTATACCCACAACGACTCTGGAAAAGTAGCGGTTTACAACCTGTTAGGATCGGTTCCTACCTATGTGAAAACCATCACTTTTGATACGCTTTCTGCTGGTTTAAAAACCATGGTTCATACAGGAGATGAGCTAATTGTAAATCATGCACGCTATAACTCTTCGTTTGCGTTAATGTACGATGGGGTTACTCGCTACAACTTTGCAACAGAAACGTTTACCACAGATACGATGGCAACGGGTTCTGATGCTTATTACGCGTATCATAACGGAAAAATTCTTGGCAATATCGGATTTCAACTGCAATGGCTAGATGTAAGCAATAATGGGCTTACTCCCGTGAATTCTTTATATACTACCAATGCTTTTTACAACGAACAAGCCGATGTTTTTTACGCTCAAGCTACCGATTATTCGAGCGTTGGTGAATTGTATGTGTTAGATGGTTCAGGGGCAAATGTGCACGTTGAAAACACGGCCATTTCAGGAACGGCAGTTACACCTGTTATTAATCATCATGCTTCTTTCAACGATAGTTTGTTTCAGCTTTCTAACAGTTTAGAAATTGATTTTAATCCCGCAGCTGTTGACCACGGAGATCAAGTCACAATTGCAGCGGCAGAAGTAGTAGGAACACAATTTCTTCCGGCAGATGATGTTCAATTCTCTGGAAATATGCTAACGATTAGTAATCTTCACATGCAGAATACAGATACCATCAAAGTAACCTATACCGACAAGTTTAATCGCACGCATACGGATACTATTTACGCATCTTACCTTTTATCGAGTGCTTCAGCTTCACTTCATAAAGCCCCACAAATCAAGGTGTATCCGGTTCCTACCCAAGATATTTTAACCCTTTCTGGTGTAGAAAAGGTAGAAGGAACCGAAATTCACGTTTTTGATCTTTCGGGTCAACTTATGCTTAAATCGTTGAATAAAGTGCAATTCAACGTAAGTGAACTAAAGTCGGGTGTGTATATATTGCGGGTAACGGAAGAAGGCAAGTCTTCTACTTTAAGATTTGTGAAATCGTGAAACATCTATTAATTGTCTTATTTGGTTTTCTCTCTTCTTTCGGATGGTCTCAAACAGGTCCTTTTGACCCTGGTGTGGGAACAACTGGCTCGTTGGCTATTCATCGAGACTCTTCGATTATAGAAAGCTGGGCAAATCAATGTGAGGTAGAAAGAGGTTTCGAAAACATTGCCAACGCTTTGGTCTTGGCTTCTTCTGGTAGTGCCACCAACGCTTTAGGTGCAGCAGATGGACTAGTAGTTAGCTTAGGAGATAGTGGAGTGGCTACTTTCACATTTTCAACTCCTTTAAAAAATAACAACGGTTTTGATATTGCCATCTTCGAAAATGGATTTACCTCACCAGGAGGCGATTTTTTAGAATTAGCATTTGTAGAAATTAGCAGTAACGGGAACGATTTTTATCGTTTCCCGGCTGTTAGTTTACTAGACACTACGCAGCAAGTGGGTTCTTTTGATGTTATCGATCCAAGTTATGTGCACCTTTTTGCGGGAAAACATACGGCTACTTACGGAACTCCTTTCGATTTTGAGGTGTTAGATTCTGTTGCAGAACTAGATGTAAACGCTATTTCTCACATCCGGATTGTAGATGTAATTGGCTCAATCGATGATCCGTATGCATCGAAAGACAGTAAAGGCAACAAAGTGAACGATCCGTACCCAACTGAATTTGCCAGTTCTGGTTTCGATTTAGATGCTTTAGCCGTTTTAAATAGCCAATTGGTTTCGGTAAACTCATTAGAGAACATCGAACAACGGGTATATCCTAATCCTGCTCGAGAGACATTAACCCTTGTGTACGCGGTTCCTACCGATGTCAAAATTTACGCTACCCATTCTGCCCATGTTTTTTATGAAAAAACAATCACTAACCAAGCAACAATTGATGTTTCTGGTTGGCAACGAGGTATTTACTTTATTACCGCGATTCAAAACGGGAAATTAAATACGCAAAAAATTGTGCTTTATTGAGGTGGCTTAGTTGTATAGTTTTTACGGTTCTCGTCACTACAGCTGTGGCGCAAACTCCTCCGAAAGAGTTGCCAGAATTTACCTTTACAGAAGAGCGAAAGTTGAGTGAATTCAGGCAATCAAGCCTCGATTCGTTGCAAATAGAGCAATATCAAGGCAAAAGTTTAGGCGACCTATTAAATGCTGCTTCGTTTGTGTTTATTAAAGATTATGGTCCCGGCCAAATTGCTTCTAGCTCTATTCGAGGTTCTAATGCAGCCCACACATCGGTTTTTTGGAATGGCCTACAACTCAACGCACCTTCACTGGGTCAAGTTGATTTCTCGATAATCCCAGTGCAGCCGGGAATGGAAGTGGATGTTCTTCACGGAAACTCTTCGCTTTCTCAAGGTTTCGGTGGAATAGGTGGTGCAATTTATATCGATCAAAATGCCGCTTTTTCATCTAATAAGGTATTTGCTTCGCATCAATTCGGAAGTTTTAAAGAACATATTTCGATAGTAGGAACCCAGCTTACCAACGATACCACGAGTTTTCAATTAGCGGTGCAGCGAAATTCTGCGAAGAATGATTTTGAGTTTTCCCATTCTTCTCTACAAAACGACCGCATTTACCGAAGAACCAATAATGCTTTTCAACAATACTCGGGAACGGCTTCTGTACAACACCAACTCAACTCTAACAACCAACTTACACTCAATGCCTTGGTGGCTCAAACCCACCGCGAGATTCCACCGAATATAACATCGCTTTTGGAGAGCGAAGAAACGCAACAAGATTTTGTAAGCGCATTGGGTTTCGGTTGGAACCAAGAACGCAAAAAATGGAATTTCATAACTCATTTAGGACTGGTTTATAGTGAGTTAACTTATCAGAACGAAGTGGCTTCCATTAAAAGCACAACAGAAAATGCTAATTATCAGGCATCTTTTCAAGCCAAGCACTCCTTTTCAAGTAGTGCATTTTGGCAAGCCAAGTGGCTCAATCAGCTTGAGAGTGTTAAAAGCGCAGGTTACGGAACAACTCAACAGCGATTGCGCTCTGGTTTATTGCTCGAATATGCTAAGTATTTTACTCAACAATTTAAACTGCAAGCTTTGTTGAGACCTGAGATTGCGGGCGAAGATTATACGTTTTTTCTTCCAGCCATAACTCTTACGTATCAACCCCAGCTTTATTCGAATATACAGTTAACGACTAGTTTTGCTAAAAATGTGCACTATCCTACGCTCAACGATTGGTATTGGAATCCTGGCGGAAATCCTGATTTAGCAAAAGAAGAAAACGAAACCATTGAGCTAGGTGTGCAACTGGCAGATTCTCTTTTTCAATTTTTAGGCTTAACCACGCAAATCACAGGTTATTGGGGAAATACAAAGAATTGGATTCAATGGGTTCCTACCGATAATATTTGGCAAGCGCAAAATGTAAAAGATGTAGCTCAGCAAGGTTTAGAAGCTTCTGCGAGTATCGCTTGGCAAGCCGCTGGCAAATGGCAAGTAAAAGGCTTGTATTCAAGAACGCTAACCGTAGACGAGAGTTCTGATCGGCAACTTATTTATGTGCCTGAAAATCAGTTGAAATATTTTATTAGTTGGGAGTTGAAAGGTTGGCTTGCTTCGGTGAATTATCAGTTTACAGATTTACGTTATGTAAACCCTGAAAACACCACGTTTCTCGCAGCGTATGATTTGCTAGATGTGTATTTGCAGCGCCAATTGGTTGTGAACAATAAACACAAAATTCTCTTTAGATTTGGCGTTGAAAATGCATTAAATAATGAATACGAGGCCGTTTTGTCTCGCCCGATGCCTGGTATAAATTACTCATTTAAAATTGGTTATGAATTATAGGTTTTTCTTCGTTTTGGCGATTGTATTTCTCTTTGGATGCACCAAAGAAGACAGTAAAAAGAAACCAAAAGCAGTAAATGTTGAAGGGAGCTCGAAAGTCTACATCTTGAACGAAGGCAACTTTAATTGGAACAACGCTTCTGTTTCTTTAATCGATCTCGATAAAATGGAAGTTCATAACCAGCAATTCGAAGCAAAAAACGGCTTTGTTATTGGCGATGTTTTGCAAAGTGCTACCCAAGTGGGCGAATTTATTTATTGGTCTGTGAATAACTCGGCAAAAATTGTAAAAACAGATACGCAATTGGTTTTTCAAGAAAACATGGCTTCTCACAGTCCGCGCTACTTAGCACCTTATCATCAACAACTTTTTGTTAGCCATATTTACCAAAATTCTATAGATGTAATTGATCTAACTTCCCATACTAAGACAGCAGAGTTGAGCACTACAGGATGGACGGAATTCTCTACCGTAGCAGACTCCATTTTATGGGTAGCGCAAAACGAACCCAATGGAATTTGGAAAATCAATTTAAACCACTTAACACAAGAATTTTTTGCATTAAACGATTCTACTTCTGTAACAGGCATTCATCCTTATCAAGGTGCTGCCGTTTTGATAGGAACCAATCGCAACATTTTCGAATTAACTCCTCAATTTGATACTTCGCATGTGGTTGAAAACGTAAACACGTATCGGTTTTCTTACAACTCAACTACTAGCCTAATGTATTGGCTAGAAAATGGCTTAAAAAGCTATCATATGGGGAATAAATCAATTTCTACCCTCCTTAAATCTACTGAATGGCAAAATGCCTATGGTTTAGGAGTCAACCCAGAAGGAACCGTTGCGATCATTTGCGATGCTAAAGATTATCAACGAAAAGGGGAAGCAATTGTATACGATTTGATAAACCACCGCATAGATACTCGATTAGAAGTGGGAATTATTCCGCAATTTGTACTTTTCGCGCCATGAAAAAGATAGCCATGTTTTGGAGCGGTGGTAAAGATGCTTCTATTGCCCTGTACGAACTCTTGCAAAATCCGAATTACGAGGTGGTAAAATTGGTTACTACTTTTCACCGCCACTCAGGGAGGTTAGCAATGCATGGAGTAAGACCAGAGGTTATTCGGCAACAGGTAACGTTAACTCAACTCCCTATTCATGAAATGTGGGTAGAAGAAGAAGGAAATGTTGGTTATGAAAAGGCGCTTCGTTCAACGTATCTGCAATTGCGAGAAGAAGGCATTGAAGGTATTGGTTACGGGGACATTTTCTTGGACTCTTTGCGCGAATACCGCGATCAATTTTTAAAAGAATCTGGTTTGCAAGGGATTTATCCACTTTGGAAAATGAATACGCATACTTTGGCCGAGAAATACATTCGCTTGGGCTTTAAATCTATGTTGGTATGTGTTGATAATTTGTATTTCAACGAGAGCCATCTCTTTCAATATTTTTCATTCCCATTCTTAAATTCTCTTCCCAAAGGAGTAGATCCGTGTGGAGAAAATGGTGAGTTTCATACGCTATGTGTTTCTGCGCCTTACTTTACAAACGATTTAGCCATAGAAACGGGAGAAGTTGTTTTCCAAGAATTGGGGGTAGATCCTACCGAAAATAACCGAAAAATCGGCTTTCTCTTTGGCGATGTTTTGTTATCAGATTCTTAAAAACCCTGTGGAAAACTGAAAGTATTTTAACGTTTCACACAGCGCTTTTATACTAATTTCGTTAGCTTATAGTACTAGTAATATCACAACTAAAATTACGTTTACGGTTTATGAAAATCTTAAGCTATATACTTGTTTTCCTATCGTTTTTTGGCGCAATCGAAAGCTTTGGGCAAAAAGACGATTTGGGTCCTACTTTTCTTTTAAACGGATTTACAGAAGATAACCGCGAAGACCTGGCTGGAGTGGATGTAACGGTGACGAATGATGGTAAAGTTTTTCTCACCAAAAAAACCGACAAGCGCGGTAAATTTGAAATCGAACTACCGTATGGAAGTGTTTTTAAGGTAGAATTTGCCAAAGCTGATTACGCAACTAAGCACATTGAAATCGACACGCGCGGTGTAACCGAAGAAGATGGTAAATGGGGGTTTGAATGGCCCAAGATGAAAGTTGAGATGTATCCGATTTTTGAAGGAGTAGATTACGGGATGTTGAAAAACCCAGTTGGTAGAATTGGTTACAACGAGCTAATCGGGAATTTTGATCCAGACAAGAAGTATCAACGTTCTGTTGATGAAGGAATTACTCGTTTAGAAAAAGCAGTAGACGCAGCGAGAAGAGAAGCGGAGATTAGAGAAGAAACGCTAGAAGAAGACTATCAATTGGCAATAAAAGATGGTCAGTTATTTTTTGAAGAAGAAGATTACCAGAATGCTCTTTTACAGTTCGAAGCAGCTGCCGAGTTAAAACCGCAAGCGATTTTACCAAAAGACAAAATCGAAGAAATCAATAAGATTTTAGACGCCAATAGAAGTGAAGAAGAAAGATATGTAGCGCTTTTAACCCGAGCGGATAATGCGTTTGCAGAAGAGAAGTGGGAAGAGTCGAAAGATTTTTACAACCGAGCGTTAGGAGTATTTGGAGATAAAAATTACCCCAAAGAGCAAATCATTATTATCGATCAAAAATTAGAAGAATTAGCTGAATTAGCTCGTCAACAAGCACTTGCAGCAGCAGAAGAGAAAGAGAAGCAGCGCATTTTTGATGATTTAATGGAAGACGGTGATAAAGCTATTGTTAAAACAGAGTACAATACAGCTATCGCGAAATTTGAAGAAGCGCAAGCCATTTTCCCAGATAACAACCGTCCGGCACTTAAAATTGCGGAAGTAAGAAATAAGATTGCTAGCATTCAAAAACAATTCGATTCGTTCGTTAGCCAAGCAGACGCATCGTTTGCCCAAGGTAACTATGAAATGGCGATGAATCAATACAAAAAGGCGCTTACTATAAAGGCAGACGAAGCGTATCCGAAAGCGCAAATTGACATTGCTAAAGAGAAAATGAACTTAATGGCGGATGCCAATAAGCAATACGAACAGTATGTAAAAGATGCAGAAAAAGCCTTTTCTGCCGACCGATTAGAAGATGCTTTGGCGCTGTATAAAAAAGCCAATGAAGTAAAGCCTAACGAATCTATTCCGACAGAGAAAATCTCAAGTATTGAAGCATTAATAGCACAACGAGCTGCAGATGAAGCAGAACGAATTCGTCTAGAAAAAGAACGTTTGGCTCAACTAAAAGCAGAATACGACCAATTAATTGTGCAAGCTGATGCAAAAATGGAAGCCAATGATTTTGCAAATGCTCAACCTCTTTACGAGCAAGCTGCCGAGAAAATGCCAACAGAAAATTATCCAAAATTACAGTTAGAGAAGATTAGAGCAGAATTGCAGCAATTGGCTCAACTAGACGATCAGTACGAAGATGTTTTGGCAAAAGCAGACCGTTCTTTCGATTTAAAAAATTGGAAGGATGCAAAATCAGCTTACGAACGTGCGCTCGAGTTGAAGCCTGAAGAAACACACCCCGTTGCTCGATTAAAAACGGTAAACGAAAAGTTAGCAGAACTTGCTGCACTAGAAGAGCAGCGTAGACAAGAAGAAATTGCTCGCCAAAAAGAGTTAGAAGCTAATTACACAGCTGCTATTCAAAAAGGTGATCAAGCTTTCGAGGCGGAAAACTGGCAAGAAGCTTTAACGGCCTATCAAAATGCGAGCAACTTGAAAAATGCAGAAACGTATCCGAAAGAAAGAATAGGAGTAGTGCAAGCAAAAATGGCAGCTCTAGCTCAAGCGGAAGAAGAAGCTAGAATTGCTGCAGAAATGGCCAAGAAAAACAAGGCCCAATACGATCAGTTAATTTCTCAAGGAAATAGCTTTGTGAATATCGAGAACTATGCAGCAGCTCGTAAAAAATACCAAGAAGCAGTTGAGTTGATTCCTACGGGCGAAGAAGCCAAGCAGAGACTACAAGAAGTAAACGGCATTATAGCTCAGAAAAAAGCTGAAAAAGAAGCCGCAGAAAAAGCAGCTGCAGAACAACGCCTAAAAGATCAAGAATTTGCTGATGCTCTTCAACTTGGTAACACTGCTCTGGCTGCTCAAAAGTTTGATGAAGCCATTGTAGAATATAACAAAGCGCAGGCAATTAAGCCCGACTCACCGGTTCCTGCCCAAAAGATAAAAGAAGCTCAAGACGCAAAAGCAGCGTTAGCAGCAGAAAAAGAAGCGGCTCGTTTGGCGGCTGAAGAACGCAAGAAAAAGCTAGAAGAATATACCAAGTTAGTTGAAGAAGCTGATGCTTTGTTTGGCAAGAAAGAATACGAAGAAGCAAAAACGAAATACTCTGCTGCTACTGCGTTATTTCCAGAAGAGGTTCGTCCTAAATCTCAGTTGAAAAAGATTAACGATATTCTAGACGAGCGCAGAAGAATTGCTGAAGAAAATGCCAAAACCGATACAGAATTCAATTACGAATTGGCGAAGAAATATTCTCAAGGGTTAACTGAAAACGAATTCAAAGAGGGAAACAAAACGGTAACGCAAATTGTATTTGTGAACGGTAAACGAGGAGACGAATACCGAAAAGAAGTCTATAGCTGGGGACAAAAGTTCTACCTTAAAAATGGTAAACCTTATACCGAAGCGAACTGGCTAAAAGAGGTAAACGCCCTTAAATAGTCTACATAGATTACAAGATTAAAAAGCCTGCAAAGCATAACTTGCAGGCTTTTTTTATGTGAAAATGGTGCAAAACATCCTCTATGAACTTTTTGATTTTAACGAAACACCTAACAAAAACATGATCGACTTTACGCACAATTTGTCCTTCTCTCGAATCAATTCGGCTGTTTACCAACCGCTCAATTTACCCGTCAGCCACTTTACTTTAGAAGTAGAAGGAACCGATTACCATGCTTGTAAATACTCCCTAAATGATTGGGTGATTATTGGTCGTAATGCAAAAGTCACGCCTACTAAGAACGGACAATTTGTTACTTGCTGGCAACGCAATGCACTAGGCGAAACGGAGCCTTTTTCTGAAGACACTCCTTTCGATTTCTTAACCGTTATTGTTCAGCGCAAAGAAGAAATAGGTCAATTTGTGTTTTCGAAAGAGGAACTTATTCAACAGAAAATTCTTACAACTTCTCAAAAAGATGGAAAAAGAGGTTTTAGAGTGTATCCGCCTTGGGACATTCCACAGAGTAAACAAGCAGCAAAAACACAAGAATGGCAATTGCGCTCTTTCTATTCGCTTAACACACCCCATTTTCTGGGGAAAGCTCACCAATTATTTAAAGTGAAAAATGAATAGAAAAAGAACAGAAAATAGATAGAGGATGTTTTTTACTTGTTTCCATCTATCGCGTTCTTTTCTGTTTAGTTTTTATTCAAAATCTTACTAAAAAAGAAGATAAACATCGAATAGTTACTAATTGGTTCCTACCGAAAAAGCAAAAAAAAAGCCTCTACTCAATGAGCAGAGGCTTTTAAAATGTATGAGTAAAAAGCGTTACGCTTTCACTTCTTGCAATTGAGGGAATTTCTTTTCTGCTAAAGCAAAACCACCGAAAAGTACGGCACTGAAGAAAAGATTTCCTAAAAGTGTATTCATAAAAAATGGAATTCCGGCAGCGTATGCAGCGCCTAACCCCATCAGTGTTTGGCTGTACATTCCAGAACCTAACCAAGCTCCGAAATTAGAAACCGCAAAGAACAAAACAGACGCTAGAACACTACCGCCAGCTACATTTTTCACAGAAACTTTTTTCATGAAAACACTTCCGAAAGCAACCATTAACATAAACGGAATGTAGCTCCAATAAAATCCAGAATGAACTAAAGTAAAACCTTCTGAAGCGTAAATTACGTTATTGATGATTAAATCTGAGAACCATAAGGCTAATAACGGAGCAATAAAAGCAAGCTTTTTATCTTTTAGCATTGCCCCTCCGAAAATGGCCATAGCGCCCACTGCAGTAAAGTTGGGTGGGTGAGGTAACAAACGGGTGGCAGCTACTACTAATACTGCGCTAATTACGAATAGTGTTTTGTTATTTTTCAACATAGTTTTTCTTCTATTTCGGCTACAAATGTAGCAAAAGCGCAATCTTACACGAAATTTCCATCCATATTTACAAAAACTCAAATTTTCACCAACCTTTCAGCATTGATTTCGTGATAGTTGAAGAAAAGGTGCTTATGTTTCGGTAAATAAAGATTTTGTCGAAAAGGGTTTTTCTTTAACTTCGAGTTACATTCGAAAATGTTCAGTAAAGTTAAGGACTCTACCACCTTGCCATTTTTTATCTAGAATACTTTTTAGTTTCATAATATAGTTCAATGTCAAATACATCGGTTTCTTTAAAAGAAGCACTCAAAACATATTTTGGTTTTGATCAATTTAAGGGCGAACAAGACAAGATTATTCAATCTGTTTTAGACGGTAAAGACACCTTCGTGATTATGCCCACTGGGGGCGGTAAGAGTTTATGTTACCAACTTCCGGCACTTATATCTGAAGGAACCGCCATCGTTATTTCCCCACTAATCGCGTTGATGAAAAACCAAGTGGATTCTATTCGTGGTTTTGTTGAAAATGAGGGCGTAGCACATTTCTTAAATAGTAGCTTAACCAAAACGGAAGCCAATCGGGTTAAAAGCGATTTAGTAAACGGAGTAACAAAAATCTTGTTTGTAGCTCCAGAATCGCTGACGAAACAAGACAACATCGATTTCTTTAAAACCATTAAAATCTCTTTTGTTGCTGTAGACGAAGCGCATTGTATTTCTGAATGGGGTCATGATTTTCGACCTGAATACCGCAGAATTAAGGAAATGATTAAAGGAATCGATGATCGTATTCCAATTATAGCGCTTACCGCAACTGCTACCCCAAAAGTTCAGTTAGATATTATGAAGAACTTGGGCATGGCAGATGCTCAAGTTTACAAGGCTTCTTTTAACCGACCGAATTTATACTACGAGGTACGTCCGAAAATTGAGCCTGAAAAACAGATTATCAAATACATTAAAGATAACCTAGGTAAATCAGGAATTATCTATTGCTTAAGCCGTAAAAAAGTAGAACAGCTTGCTGAAACTCTACAAGTAAACGGTATTAAAGCGATGCCATATCATGCGGGATTAGAAGCGTCAAAACGCGCTAAAACGCAAGATATGTTCTTGATGGAAGAAACCGATGTAATTGTTGCTACCATTGCATTTGGAATGGGTATCGATAAACCCGATGTGCGTTTTGTTATTCATTACGACATGCCAAAATCACTTGAAGGTTATTACCAAGAAACGGGTAGAGCTGGTAGAGATGGTGGCGAAGGAAAGTGTATTTCACTTTACGACTACAAAGACATCGAGAAACTCGAGAAATTTTTACAAGGCAAACCCATTGCAGAGCAAGAAGTGGGTAAACAACTTTTAAGCGAAGTTGTAGCGTATGCCGAAACGGCCATGTCGCGCAGAAAATTCTTACTGTATTATTTTGGTGAAGAGTGGGACGAAATCAATGGCGATGGAGCCAATATGGACGATAACCTTGTAAACCCAAAAGAAAAAGTAGAGGCACAAGAGCAGATCAAGCTTTTATTAGAAGCAGTTGCAGGTCTAAGTCAAAAAGTAAAAGGCAAGCACATTGTAAACGTGTTAACCGGAAAAGAAAGTGCCGAAGTAAAATCAAGCAAGCACGCAAGATCTCCGTTTTTTGGAAAAGGCAAAAATCACGATGCTAAATACTGGAATGCAGCCATCCGCCAATCGATTGTAGCAGGGTTAATTTATAAAAACATCGAATCTTACGGTACACTTCAACTTACTGAAAAAGGGAAAGAGTACATTAAGAATCCGGTTTCGTTTATGTTGATCAAAGATCACGATTACGATCAATTGGTAGAAGATGCTTCGGTTATCAGCAACAAAAGTGGAGCTGCTGGAGACGAGCAATTACTCAAAATATTAAAAGACCACCGTAGAAAAGTGGCGCACGAACGCAATGTACCACCGTTTGTGGTTTTCCAAGATCCTTCTTTAGAAGACATGGCTACTCAGTATCCTATTTCTATGGAAGAATTGCAAAACATTGTAGGGGTAGGAGCCGGAAAAGCCAATAAGTTTGGAAAATCGTTCTTACGAATTATCGAAAAGTACGTTGAAGATAATAATATAGAACGTCCGCAAGATTTTACCGTTAAAACATTGGTAAACAAATCGAGCCAAAAAGTAGCTATTATTCAAGGAATTGACCGTAAAGTTCCGATGGCTGATTTAGCTAGAGCTCGGGGTCTTACCGATGAAGATTTTGTAAAAGAACTCGAAAACATAGTTTATTCAGGAACCAAACTCAACATCGATTATTACATTAACAATGTATTAGATGAAGATCATCAAGAAGAAATTTTTGAGTACTTCTTAGAAGCTGATGACGATTCTATTGAAGCCGCTATAGACGAGTTAGGTGCAGACGAATATACAGAAGAAGAAGTGCGTTTAATGCGCATAAAATTCTTATCTGAATACGGAAACTAATTCATTTTCAAGTTGCTGGGAACGGATTCAACGATAGACCAAGTACAGCTTAATTTCAGCGAAGATAGCCTATGGTTGCTTAATCTTTGCTTAGGCTTTATCATGTTTGGTGTAGCTCTAGAATTAAAGCCTGCGCATTTTAAAGAGTTCTTGAAAGACCCGAAACCGGTTCTAGTTGGCCTTTTTTCTCAGTTTTTGTTGCTACCTGCATTAACTTTTCTCATCTGTTGGTGGATTAAACCCCACCCTAGTATGGCGTTAGGGTTAATGCTTGTTGCAGCGTGCCCAGGCGGAAATGTTTCTAACTTTATATCTCTTCAAGCTAACGGAAATGCTGCCCTTTCAGTGGCGCTAACGGCTATTTCAACTTCTATTTCGGTGTTTATGACTCCCCTCAATTTTACGTTTTGGGGCGGTTTGTACGAACCCGGAGCAGAATTGCTCACAACCATCGATATCAATGGTTTTAAGATTTTTAAATCGGTTTTAACCTTGTTAGGAATTCCTCTCGTTATCGGTATGTTAACGGCTCATTTTAAACCTAACTTTACCAAAACCATCTCAAAGGGCGTAAGATTTACTTCCATTCTTATTTTTGCCGCCTTTGTGATTATTGCCTTTACTAAAAATACCGACATTTTTCTACAGTACATTGGTATAATTGTAGCCTTGGTTTTGTTACACAACGCACTTGCACTTACCAGTGGTTACTCAATTGCACGCTTGTTTAGGCTTTCGAGTTCTAACCGTAGAACCATTGCGATAGAAACAGGTATTCAAAATTCTGGTTTAGGTTTAGTCATTGTTTTTAACTTTTTCGATGGGCTAGGAGGCATGGCAATTGTTGCTGGCTGGTGGGGAATCTGGCACATTTTATCAGGAATGGCATTGGCCACTTATTGGTCTAAATTTAAACCACTTTCTTAATGAAAAGATCGTATTCTTTCTTTTACGGTTACATGCAGTTTTGGGTGAACATTGCCTTGCGCATATTCTTCAAAAACATTTTAGTGCATTACGAAGAGCAAATTCCAAAGAATAAACCTTTGATGTACTGTGGGAACCATCAAAATGCCTTTCTAGATGCTCTTTTAATTGCGGTAATTACCAATACACAACCCGCTAGTTTGGTTCGAGCAGATATATTTCAAAATAAATTGGCTGCTTGGTTATTAGGTACCTTAAGAATGATGCCCATTTACCGCATTCGAGATGGCATCAAATCAATGAATAAAAATGATGAGATTTTTCAGAAATGCTTCGATTTATTAAGCAAAGGAGAAACCCTCATTATTTTCCCGGAAGGAAATCACGGAGATAAACGTAGGTTAAGACCGCTTAAAAAAGGAGCCGCCCGAATTGCCTTTGGAACCTTAGAGCAGTTTAAAAACCAAGAAGATGATTTACTCATTGTGCCTATTGGTATCAACTACAATCACCATTCTAAATTTAGAAGCAATGTAGTAGTCAATTTTGGAAAACCGATTTCTGTTCGTAGCTACGAAGCAAGTTACCGAGTAGATGAAGGAGAAGCTGTAAAAAATGTAACTCAAGAAATAGCTACTCGCATTAAGCGCCAAATGCTCAATATCAATGTAGGCGACCATTACAACGAGGTAAGTAAGCTGCTAGAAAGTCTTTATCCTGTTCAGCATAGAAGTTCTTCTCTATTAGCCATGGATTATAAGAATGTTAAAACACTAGCCGACCGTATCACTTCTTATTTTCAAACACAAAACGAACAGCAATTCGAGTTCCTACTACAAAAAATAAAGGCGTTTAACGAGCATTACACTACCTTAAAACAACCGCCCTTAGAGAAAGGAATGCGGTCACATGTAGTTTTACTTGTTGTCTTGTTTCCGTTCTTTTTATTGTCGTTGGTCAATTTCTATTTGCCTTACAAACTAATCAGTCACCAGTCGGTAAAATTGTTCAAAGACCCACAATTCGTGGGGTCTATGAAAGTGGCTATGGGCTTATTAATATTTCCCCTTTATTTAGTGGTACTTTCACTGGTATTTGCTTTGGTTTTTAGACCAGAGGTAGGAGCCCTTTATTTTGTGCTTTCGTTAATTATTGGCATCGTAGGGTTGGTGTATCTCGATTTAAAAAACGAAACAAAACGGGTTCGTACAATGCGTAAACAGCTTGTTCAACATCCACAATTGATGAAAAAATTAGACGATTTACAAGATGAAATTATCGAAATAGTTGAGAAATAAACAAAACCACCTTACTCTACAAAAGTAAGATTGGCTTGTTTGGTTCTTGTTTTTAACGACCCAAAGGTGATCACCACGTCTTTACGGTCAAACTCAACAATTGTTCCGATTTCGGTTCCACCTTGGATACGAACTCGATCGCCCACTTCTAAATTAGTTTTGGTAGGAGCCGCTTGTTTTTTCTCTTTGTATGCCTTCTTTTTCTCGGTGTCGATTGGTGCAATTTTTTTGCCCATCTTTTTGGCTACTTTTTTCTTCTCTAACTCTTGCTGCTCTTGCTTTTTAGTGAATTCTATCTTGAGAAACTTCACAAACTCTGCAGCTACTTGTCTATGATTTTTGCCATTGTAACGGTCTACCAAACTCAACATACGTTTTCCGTAATTGATAAAAATATTGTGGTCTTGTTGGGTTTGCTGCAAACGGAGAATTTTAAATTCAAGTTCTTCTCGTCTAATATTGAAATCCTCTTCACTTTCTTCTGCTTTTTGCTGCGCTTCTGCCAATTCTTCTCGGTACTGATCTACCATAGCTTTCTCTTTTTGAAGAGATGCAATCGATTCATCTAACCGTAATTTCCCTGATTGAGCGCGCTTTTTAGCTTGTTCAATTATGCTTTTAGGAATTTCATTTTTCTCGGCTACCTCAAAAGTAAAGCTGCTACCTGGCTGACCAATCGACAATTCGAATCGGGGTTCTAGGGTTTCTTTGTTAAAAAGCATACAAGCGTTAAACGCTTGCGGCATTTTGTCGGCTAGCACTTTTATGTTCGAATAGTGAGTAGTTATAACACCGTAAGCACGTTTTTTATACAACGATTCAAAAAACACTTCAGCCAATGCACCGCCCAATTCAGGGTCTGAACCTGAACCAAATTCATCAATTAAAAACAAGGTGTTTCCGTTCGCTTCTTCTAAAAACATTTTCATGTTTTTTAACCGATAACTGTACGTGCTTAAATGATTTTCAATGCTTTGATTATCGCCAATATCGGTGAGAATCTTTTGGAAAAAGCAAAAATGACTTTGTTCTTTTACCGGTATCAGCAATCCACTTTGAAGCATTACTTGTAATAAGCCTACCGTTTTAAGCGTAATACTTTTCCCACCTGCATTGGGGCCCGAAATAACCAAAACCCGTTCTTCAGGATTTAAGTACATCGATTGAGGCAGTGTTTCAATCTCATCTTTTTTGTTTTGCAACCACAATAACGGATGGTAAGCATCTACCAAATCCAATCGTTTTTCTTTAGAAATTACTGGTAAAGTAGCGTTGATTTTTCGTGCAAATTGAGCCTTGGCTTGCAATTGGTCTAAATCAATTAGTAAGTTTTGATAATGCTCAATTAAAGGCAACTCTTCCCGCATATCGTTGGTGAGCTGCTTTAAAATACGTTGAATTTCATCGTATTCTTCTTGCTCTAAAACCGTTAGCTCATAATTCAACGCCACGTTAGCATCGGGTTCTATAAAGGCCAATTTCCCACTTCCAGAAGAACCTAAAATAGCACCTTTTACCTTGCGTTTAAACTCGGCCTGAACCGATAAAACACGCTTTCCGTTGATAAAAGATTCTTTGGTATCGTCTAAAAATCCTGCGCTTCTATACTTTGCCAGTTCACGCTGAAAATTCACATCTATCTGTTTTCTAACATCGCCCACTCTTCGCCTAATCGAAGAAAGAGCAGGAGAGGCATTGATTTTCACAACTGCCTTACGATCAATAATTTGATAGATTTTAGTGATTAACTCATCGGTGTAGTAAACATGCTGCGTTCGTTTGCGAATTTGCTCAAAAAGTTCATCGTTTTTAATCAAAAATTTGACTAAATAATTCACTTGAGATGATAAATGAGCAATTCGAGCAAATTGTTCTTCGGTGAGTATAGAGCCCGAAATACCTAACAACTTAATAATATCGAGCACTTCATCGCTTTGTAGAGAAGGCAACGCAATGTTTTCTAAACCATCTACATATTCTGCAACACAATGAAGCTCGTGTAAGAGTCGACCAAAATTTCGGTCCATCTTCAACGAAAGCAAATACAACCTAGCCGATTCGGTAGAGCAAAACTTAGCTGCTTGCTCTTTCACTTTGTGAAACTCCAAATCGTTGTAAAGCTTATTATCCCAATCACTCATGGCGCAAAAATCAAAATTTTATCGGTAGCAACCACCGCTTGCCTATTTAGAAACCAGTAGAATGAACAGAACTAGCTACTTTTGGTTGTTTTATCAACTAATTTAGTAACGGTAGGAACGCAATTTTAAAGTTAATCAAGCCATTCAATGGTGTTGAAAATCGGGTTCCTACCGATAAAAATATACATGAAGAAAATAGGAATATTAGGATGTGGATGGCTCGGTAAAGAAGTAGGCAAAAGATTGGCAAAACACGCCACCGTTCTGGGTTCTACAAGAAGTCCGAACCATTCAGAACTCCATAAATGGGGAATTGAACCTTTCGAATTTTCTACTGAACAACCCCTTGCCAACGAGTTACCCACTTGTGATGCATGGATTATTGCTATACCTCCTTCGGGATTAACCCATCAAAACGGAGAATTATCAACTGAATTAAAAAGTTTGCTCAAAAATTGGCGTAAAAAAACCGTAGTTTATGTAAGTTCTACCTCCGTTTATGCCGATGAAAACCGAGAAGTAGTGGAGGATGATGCTCAATCGATACTCTCTCCACATTCGGGTTTAGCCCAATTTGATGTAGAAAATGAAATAAAATCTATTTTGCCAGAGTTAACCATTGTGCGCTTAGGAGGTTTGTTTGGTGAAGACCGAAATCCGGTGAAAAGGTTAGCACAAATGCCCGTATTAAAAGGCGCCAAAACGTTGGTAAATTTAACCCACAAGGTAGATGCAGCAAGAGCTATAGAGCAAATTGTGTTAAAAGAAGTAAAAAATGAGTGCTACAATATTGTATCTCCCGAACATCCTTCTAAATTGCAGTTCTATTCAAGAGCGGCTGAAAAATACGCTCTTGACTTGCCACCCGCTCAACCAGAAGAAACCCCCACTTTTAAAATAGTGAGTAGTAAAAAATTTATAGACCAATTCGACTTTCAATTTACATATCAAAATCCGATAGACGCATTATAACGGGGCTTTTCGTAGCTTTTTTTGCGTTAATTTTCTCTTTTTCGAGCACAGCGCAAAAGGCAGATACGGTTCCTATAGTTACGCTGAGAGGACAAGTTTTCACCCCCAAAGGGGCGCCTATGACCAATTTGTTTATTGTGAACGAGAGGTTGCGCCAAGGTTCTTTCGGAAATCCAAATGGTTCTTTCAAAATTAAAATGCGTAAGACCGACAAAATTACGATTGGATCTTACGGTTATCACAACGTAACCATTTCTATCGAAGATTCTATCTTACAAGATAAATACTACGTAGAAGTGCGTTTGTCACCGTTGAGTTATGAGCTCAATGCCGTAACGGTGTTTGGTGAGCGAGAATTAGAGCGAATTTATCAAGATATTGAAGAGTTGGGCTATAACCGAAAGAACTACCAAACTACGGGTGTAAATGCTATTAGCAGCCCCATTACGGCTTTGTACGAGGCTTTTTCAAGAAGGGCACAGAAGGAACGCGAGGCCATTCGATTGATCAACGAATCGAAGCGAAGAGATATTTTGAAGGAATTACTTTCTAAATATGTTAATCACGAAATTATTGACCTCGAAAACGATGAATTTGATGATTTTATCGATTTCTGTGGCATTACCGACTATCAATTGAAGAGTATGAGTCAGCTCGATTTTGTGATGTACATTAAGGAACGTTTCGAAATGTACAGGCAGTTAAACCCAGACGATTATTATTGGGATAATCCGCACCGCAGATAATAGAGGGTTGCTCAATGATGAATAGAAATCGCGTTCGATACCTCTTTCTAATTTTCGGAACCATTGCTTTAGGGCTCGCTTCACGCTATTTTACACAGTATTTACCCGATGTAGTGAACTTAGGATTAGGCGATGCTTTGTATGCCTTAATGATGTATTGGATGGTAGGTTTCCTTTTCCCTCATGTGAGCATATTACGAATCACCTTGTTGAGTCTTAATATTTGCTTTTTAATTGAGACCAGTCAGTTAATACAAAGTGATTGGTTAATCTCATTAAGAAAAACGAGGGTAGGAGCCTTGGTCTTAGGCAGTGGATTTTTATGGAGCGATTGGCTGGCTTACAGCTTTGGAGTGGCCTTTGGTTTTGGGTTAGAAAAATGGGAAATTGTTGCCCAAAAGAAAACCCCTCACTTATAAAAAGCGAGAGGTTTTCACATCCAGATTACCAATAATCTATCTTTATTATTTTGAGCCTAGCATTTGTAAATCGCTAAGAACTATGTCGACATTGTAATGTTTAATGCCTTCTTTGTCTTCGTAATTATTATACTTGAGTCTGCCTTCAATGGCTACTTCTGAACCTTTTTTTAAGTATTTTTCAATTACTTCTACAACAGCTCCAAAAGCAACCACGTTGTGCCATTGAGTATCGGTGACCTTTTCACCGTTTTTGTTTTTATAATTTTCGTTAGTGGCGAGACTTAAACGGACCATTTTTTTTCCGTTTTCTAGGGATTTAACATCTGGGTCTTGGCCCAAATTTCCGATTAATTGCACTCGGTTTCTCATAGGTATTGTTTAAGGCTGAATACAGAATATTCAGGAAGTTTTTATTGTGGTATTCTTTCAATTATACTTTTATATTTTGGGATTAATCGGGAGTTAAACGTTTAAAAACGACTAATTTTTAAAACATTTTTCTACTTTTAGTAGTTCAAAACCACCACTTATGAAACACCGAAAATGCCAACTTTGCGAAGAAACGCTTCGTGGAAGAAAAGACAAAAAATTCTGTGACGATGCGTGTAGAAACGCATACAACAACTCTATCCGCAAAGATTCTACTTCAATTATGCGGAAAATCAACTATTCGCTAAAACGAAATCGTACAATTTTAGAGCAATTGGTTCCTACCAATCGAGAAAAAGTAAAAGTGAAAAAACAGGTGCTAAACCAATTAGGTTTCGACTTCTCTATGCTCACCAGTATTCACACTACTTCTTCAGGCATTGAATACAAGTTTGTGTACGATTATGGTTACTTAGAATTAGATGATCAGTCTCTTGCTTTAATCAGAAGAGAATAAATGATTTAACTATTTTAGTTGCCTAACTTAATTTCCCTAATTCTATGAAAAAGCTTTTTTTATTAGCCGTTTGTGCGCTAATATCTTCTATTTCTTTTGCTCAAATTGAATATTTAGAACGTTTTGAAACCGAACTAAAAGATGACTATGAGAACGAAGAAGTGCATCAATTTGGCGAAGATGGGGTAGTTCTCGTTGCCAACGCTAAAAAATCTAAAAAAGGTAACAGAGATTGGAAAATTGATCATTACAGTACTCAATTGACCCTTATTCAGTCGTTATCTTTTGAAGTTCCTAAAAAATACCAAACCCAACTAACCAGAACGCGTGATAATCATGTACAGATTTTACTCACCAATCACCGCGGAAAATTTGGCCTACTCAATCTACAAATTGTTAATGGAAAGGTACAAGTAGAACTTACAGAGTTTAAATTGGGCAAAAAGAACGGTGTTACTGACATGGTTGTGACCGAAAAAATCACCTTTTTAGCCGTTTCAGCCAATAAAATAAGAGGGGGTAAAAAATTTATAGTTCAGGTAAACAACCAAACCGGTCAAACCAAAGTAACTCCACTTATTATTGAAGGTGCTAAGAGCAAAAACCTAAGCATTGGTTCAATTTCTGAAGACGACATAACCGGTAATGTTATATACCACATAACTGAAGCGAAGAAAAAGCGACTCGGAAATTCTTATTTCATGGTCTACTCACCAAATGGAGATAAAATCAATGAGTTTATTATTGACGATGGTTCTGGTAATATTATTGACGATTTATCTTCTTCACAATTATCAGAAAACAAAAGGGTAATTACAGGTACTTATAAATTGACGAATTCTCAATCTTCTATTGGTTTGTTCTTTGGCCAAATGAATGGTTCTGATGTTGAGTTTATTAAGTATTATCCGTATACCGATTTTGAAAATTTTCTGAATTATCTCTCAGAAAGAAGTCAAAAGAAAATTGAGAAAAAGAAAAAGAGAAAAGAAAAAAGGGGTAAAAGCTTTAACCTCAATTACCGTTTGGCGAGCCATGGAATTATCGAAATCAACGATGAAAAAGGCGGATATTTGTATTTAGGCGAAGCTTATTATCCTACCTACAGAACAGAAACGTATACCACTACCGATGCTAACGGAAATACCGTAACACGCACCAGAACTGTTTTTGATGGTTATAAATACACACATGCAGTATTGGCCCGTTTCGACCAAGAAGGAAACCTTATTTGGGACCATATATTTGAATTCGAATTAAGTTACAAACCTTTTCAAGTAAAGCGATTTATAACTCTAGCAGAAGGGTTACAAGATGGAATTAAATTGACTTATTCTTCGAACTTTAAAATTTACAACAAAGCGTTTGACTTTAACGGAACTATCAAAACCGATACACAATCAGAAACGATTGATTTTGGTGAAGGAACCAAGGTGAAACGTTCGTTTAACGATGTTCATCATTGGTACAAAAACTTCTATTTAGTATCAGGCATTCAGGTTATTAAAGAAGAAGGAAAATTAAAAAAGCGCAAAGTGTTTTTTATGAATAAACTACGTGTAAATTAACAGTAGTAATTATTGATGAAATAAAAACCGCTTTTTGAGTAGATTCAAAAAGCGGTTTTTTTATGGTTATTAACACCTAATTATTCAACACTTAAAATCCAATCTTCAGAAGCTACCATACATCCTTCGGGTAAAATTACTTCTGACACTTTTCCGGGTTGATTGGCCGTTACAGTCGTTTCCATTTTCATTGCTTCAATAATAAATAATGGTTGGTTTTTCACTACAGTATCGCCTTTTGCTACCAAAATTTTGCTCAGTAAACCTTGCAAGGGAGCACCGATCTGTGCTGGTTGCTCTTTGTCTATTTTCTTGTTTTCTACTTTTTCAATAGCCAACGAACGGTCAGCCACTTCTACCGTACGAGTTTGTCCGTTTACCTTAAAAAACAAGGTTCTTATTCCTTCATTATTGGCAGGGCCCACACTCAATAAACTTACAATTACCGTTTTCCCTGGCGCTATTTCAAATACGGTTTCCTCTAGCGGGTTCATACCGTAAAAGAAGTTTTTAGTGGGTAAAACGCTCACATTGCCGTATTCTAAATGTTTCTGATAAGCTTCTTGCCAAACCTTCGGATAAAGTTTATAACTGATAAAATCGGTTAATTTCAACTCTTCAGTGAATTCTGGCTGAAAAGCATCGATAAATTCTTGAAACTCTTTATCGAAATCGATGGGCGCTAGGTGTTCGTTGGGTCGAGTAGTGTAAGCCTTTTCGTCTTTCAGAATAAGCTGCTGCAAATCTTCTGGAAAACCACCTTTAGTTTGGCCTAAATCGCCTCTAAATAACGCTTTAACCGACTCTGGAAAACTGATAGAATCGCCTTTTTCTAACACATCTTGAACCGTGTAGCCATTACTAACCATGAACTGAGCCATATCGCCCACCACTTTGCTCGATGGAGTAACCTTCACCAAATCGCCAAACAATTGGTTTACCTCTCGGTAGCGTTGTTTAATCAAATCGAACTGATCTCCTAAACCCAATGCAACCGCTTGTGGTTTCAAATTACTGTATTGCCCACCGGGAACTTCATGTTCAAACACTTCTGCGGTTCCTGCCTTTAAACCACTCTCGAAAGGGTAGTAGTACTCACGAACGGTTTCCCAATAATTGCTAAACTGGTTTAAGCTTTTAATATCGTAAGGAAGCTCGCGTTCGTGAAACTTCATCATTTCAACTAACGAGTTAAAATTGGGTTGAGAAGTTAAACCACTCATACCTCCCAGTGCCACATCAATAACATCTACACCCGCCTCAATGGCCATTAAATAAGTAGCCGATTGCAGCGAAGAAGTATCGTGTGTATGCAAATGAATCGGTAAGTTCACTTCATTCTTTAACGCCTCAATAAGCTCTTTAGCTGCGTACGGTTTAAGCAAGCCAGCCATATCTTTAATTGCCAAAATATGAGCGCCCGCATTTTCAATATCCTTGGCCAATTGCAGGTAATATTCGAGGTTATATTTGGTTTTCTTTACATCTAAAATATCGCCTGTATAGCAAATGCACACCTCGGCTAAACCACCCGTTTTATTGCGTACCGTATTGATGCTTGTCTCCATGGCTTTTAACCAATTTAACGAGTCAAAAATTCTAAAAACATCAATTCCAGTTTCCCAAGATTTCTCAACAAACGCTTCAATTAAGTTATCTGGGTAAGCGGTGTATCCAACAGCATTACTACCTCTCAGCAGCATTTGCAACAGAACGTTAGGAACTGCTTTTCTGATTTTTTCGAGTCTTTTCCACGGATTTTCTTGTAAAAAACGCATGCAAACATCAAAGGTGGCACCACCCCAAACCTCCATGCTAAACGTTTGCGGATGCTGCTTTGCAAAAGCCTCTGCTACGGCTAACATATCAATACTTCTCACTCGGGTAGCCAATAAACTCTGGTGAGCATCTCTGAACGTAGTATCGGTATATTCAATGTTTTTTCTCGCTTGCAAATGTGCAGCAAAAGCTTCAGGCCCCAATTCTGTGAGCAAATCTTTGCTTCCTTTTCGGTAGGAACCGATTTTGTCGTAATCGGGAAGAATGGGTTTCTCTAAGTGTTTATTCGGATCGATGTATTTCACATCTGGATGTCCGTTTACAATTACATCGCCAACATACTTTAACGCTTTTGTAGCTCGATCTTGCTGAGAACGCGACTGAAATAATTCTGGATGATTCTCAATAAAATTAACCGTAGAATTTCCGCTTCTGAATTCATTGTGGTTAATGATGTTTAATAAAAAAGGAATATTGGTTTTCACCCCGCGAATTCTGAATTCTTTTAAAGCACGATCCATTTTACGGCAAGCGCCATCGAGGGTTCTACTTTGGGCACTGATTTTTACAAGCATAGAATCGAAAAACGGACTAATCTTCACGCCTTGGTACAAACTGCCAGCATCGAGTCGAATACCAAAGCCTGCGGCACTTCTAAAGGTGTTAATGGTTCCATAATCTGGCTGAAAATTGGCTTGCGGATTTTCGGTAGTAATTCTACACTGCATAGCCACACCAGTAACTTTTACAGACTCTTGGCTTTTTATTTTTATTTGTTCATCGCTCAACTTGTAACCACCAGCTATAAACAATTGGGTTTTAATTAAATCGATATTGGTGACCATTTCGGTAACGGTGTGTTCTACCTGAATTCTAGGATTCACCTCAATAAAGAACACATTTTCGTCTTTATCCACCAAAAACTCAACGGTTCCTACATTGTTATAATTCACTTGTTTAGCGATGGCCAAAGCAGCATCTCTCAGCTTTTCGCGAGTATTTTCAGAAATACTCAAAGCAGGCGCAATTTCTACCACTTTTTGAAATCTGCGTTGTACAGAACAATCGCGTTCGTACAGATGAACGATAGAGCCATAACGATCACCCGCTATCTGAATTTCAATATGTTTTGGATTCTCAACGTACTTTTCGATAAAAACGGTATCGTCTCCAAATGCATTGAGTGCTTCGCGCTTTGCCTCTGAAAAAGACTTTTCTAAATCATCGTTAGAACGTAAAACACGCATACCTCTTCCGCCACCACCAGCAGCCGCTTTTAGCATTACAGGGTATCCGATTCTATTGGCTTCAGCAGCCGCAACATCTATAGTTGTAAGAGGCGATTGGTTGCTTTCAATAATGGGAACGTTGGCTTGTTGAGCCACTTTTTTGGCACTCACTTTATCGCCCAGTAATCGCATTATTTCTGCATCCGGACCAATAAAGATAATTCCGTTTTCGGCACATTTTTCAGCAAATTCGGGTCTTTCAGATAGAAAACCATACCCAGGATGAATGGCATCGACCTCTTTTTCTTTCGCCACACGGATGATTTCATCCATGTTTAAATAGGGCTTTAAAGGTTCATCGTCTTGGCCAATCTGATAACTTTCATCGGCTTTGTAACGGTGCAAACTGTAACGATCTTCGTAAGTATAAATACCTACTGTTTTTAGGTTAAGTTCTACGCAGCTTCTAAAAATGCGAATAGCAATCTCGCCCCGGTTCGCGACCAGTACTTTGTTAATTTTCATGGATTTGTTGTTTTCGTGTACTTGTTTGTTCTGCAAAAGTTAAATAGAAAATTTAGCTTTTAGAGGAAGTGCAAATTGAAAACTAGAAGAAAATTAATGGTTAATACGAGCTTACCTTTGGTTTAATTCATCTCCCTGAAAAAGCCGATTTTTCCTTCAGAAGATATTTAATTTCACCGTGAATGGGTACAATCTTAAAGTTAAACTAACGCATAACGTAAAGAAGTATACGCAGTATCAACAATTCATTGAAACCGAAAAGTAAATCGTGAATTTGAGTATATAAGAATGTTGAGGAATGGTTCCTACCGTTAAGACGGCACAGAATTACCCAATTGTTTTTGAACTACTTTTTTAATGGTTAAACCTTGAACCAAAATGCTGAAAATAACGATGGTATAAGTAAGGCTCAAAATCAACTCTCTGCCCATTTCTTCGGGGAGAGACAGCGCTAAGGCAATGGAAATACCACCACGCAAACCTCCCCAAGTAAGAATGCTAGCTGTTCCTGGAAGCAATTCTAATTTTCGGTTAAATAACTGAACGGCTGGCCAAACAGCAGCAAAACGCGCTAACACCACTAAAGGAATGAGAATTACACCTGCAATTAGCCAGTTAGAGTGGTACTCTACCAAGAGCAATTCTAACCCAATCAGAACAAATAAAATGGCATTGAGTAGTAAATCTACTAATTCCCAAAACTTGTCTACGTACAATTCTGTTTGTCCGCCCATTGCTTTTTCACGCGCATGATTACCAATGAGTAAACCCGCCACCACTACCGCCAGTGGGGCAGAAAGGTGCAAATATACCGCTACCACATGCGTGGCCATTACCAACGCCAAGGTGATTAAAACTTCTACTTCGTAATTGGTGATGCTTTTCATTAAGTGATAAGCCGCATATCCCATGGCTAAACCAAAAAGTAACCCTCCGAACACTTCAACTCCGAAAAGTTGCACAACATCTAAAGCGGTTACACTATCCGTATCTTTTGCTAAGCTTAAAAGAACCAAGAAAACCACCACAGCAACACCATCGTTAAACAAACTCTCGCCCGCAATTTTGATTTCTAACTTCTTGGGAACTTTGGCCTCTTTCAAAATACTCAGAACCGCAATGGGGTCGGTAGGCGATATTAAAACACCAAACAAGAGCAAGTACAGAAAATCAATTTGAATATCGAACCAACCTAAAACCCAGTAAGAAGCAGAAGCCACTAAAAAAGCACTTATCACAACGCCAATAGAAGCCAGCGTTAAAATCGGCCCCATATACCGTTTTAGCTTTTCGTAATCTGTGTGTAAAGCCCCCGCAAAGAGTAAAAAACTCAACATAATATCGAGAATTACTTCGGTAAGGTCAATAGAACTCATTAATTCTTTCGCTCCGCTTAACACCCCCGGAACAAAAAAGTTAATAACGAGAATTAATATACTCATCACTAATGATATAGCCATTAAACCAATAGTGGTAGGCAATTTATAAAAGCGAATATTAATGTAACCGAATGCAGCAGCTAAAACGGTGAGTAGAGCAATAATGTTAAATGTATCCATAAGTGATTTGTTAAAACCCAAAAGTAAGGCAGACTCAACGATTTCTTTCTTCAAATTCTTCTTAATTCTTCAGGGGAGATGGAAAAATCGAAAGTTGATTTTAATCATTGTATCTTGCCTTTGCTTCTGCCAACTTTGTAGGAAAACAAAGATTATGAGGTATAAAAATTTTTATTCTGAACTAGGGAAATTGCTTTATGCAGTAGCCAAAGCCGATGGCACTATCTCTGAAAAAGAAGCCAAAGAAATTCATAAAGCGGTTGCCGAAGAATTAGTTCCGCAGGAACCCAATACCGATGAATTTGGAACAGATGCGGCTCATTTTGCAGAAATTGAATTTGAAATTATGGATGAAACCATGGCCGACCCCGAAATGGCGTTCGATTCGTTTATCACTTACGTAGAAGATCACCATACTGCTTTCGATTCTCGCTTACAACGCATCACCTTAGAGGTGGCTCAACGTGTAGCCGAAAGTTACCGAGGGCTTAACAGACAAGAAGCTGAAATTTTAGACCGATTAAAAACTAAAATTGTAGAACTCAACCAATAACTTGTTGACAACAAAAGATTTAACTTTTTCGAAAAACGTGCTTTTACCGCTTATTCAACAGGCGTATGTGCGTGTTTTTGAATTCACAAAAGGAGAAAATCCTGAAAAATGGTCGTTCATCGGTAAACACGAATTTGGACCGTTTGCGCCTTTTTCTATTCCTGAAGCGTACAAATTTCACCAAACAATTGAAATTCAAGACTTTTCATTGCCTTTTTTGAGTCAAGAAAAGAAAATGCTTCCTTTTGGGTTTTTACTCGAAAGCAACCAGAATATGCTTATTATCCTCAGGGGAACGGTGGCACCCGTAGAATGGATCAATAACGGATTGGTGCTTCAAAAAGAGTTTTATCTAGAGCCCGAATTGATAAATAAAGAATCTCCTCTCAGCGTTCACGGTGGTTTTCTTGATATTTTTAAAATGGTTTACACCAGCCTAAGCGATAATTTTAAATGGATTGAAAAATCAACAAAACCCCTCATTATTGCGGGTCACAGTTTGGGTGGGGCAGTGGCTCAATTGTTGGCGCTTAAAATTCATACTTTACAACCTACCGTGTTTACTTATGGCTCTCCGAGAGTTGGAAATCAGGCTTTTGCCACTACTTTTAATCAACTCATAAAAAAGTCGATTCGATATGTTAATGGTTTTGATCCGGTTCCTGCCTTACCGCCAAAATTGGTGATTGAAGCCGGCAAAGAAATTTACAAACACACCAAAAAAGAAGTAAACATCTACGCAGGAATTAAGAAATTAGACGACTGGAAACAAATCACTCATCCCGATGTGATTTACAGCCATTTACCCACCACATATCTCAAGGCCATCGATAATTCTTTGACCGATTTATCGAAGAAAATTAATGTAAAAGATGAAAAAGAACTCGAGTGATACCGAGTAGTCACTTTACCGTCTGGTTCGCCTTATTTTTTAAACGGTAGGAACCGATTCTTGACCGTTTTGAACTTCGTTTTGCAGTTGAATTACTTCTTGTCTACAGTGCTCTGCAAACTTCTCTACGGTTAGATGAGCATATTCTTGTGGAACAATTGGATTTCCTACAACTACGTTTATCTTACCACTATTGATTTCGAACGACTTATTAGGGATTATTTCATTTGCTCCTTTAATAGCAATAGGTACAATTTCTATGTTGTTTTCTCTTGCTAAAATGAAAGTTCCACGCTTAAACAAGTTAATTTTTCCCGTGTTAGAACGGGTTCCTTCAGGAAAAGAAACTACATTTTTACCACGTTGAATTTCAGCGCCAGCTTGTAAAATGCTGCTAAAGGCTTTTTCTCTGTTCGAGCGATCAATAAAAATCATACCCACCGCTTGCATATACCATCCCATGAAAGGCACTTTCTTGAGTTCTTTCTTAGCAATAAAAAAGAGCGGTACAGGCAATATTTTGAACAACACCGGAATATCAAAATGAGATTGGTGATTGCTAATGTAAATTCTCGCCTTTTTATCGTTTAATACAGTTTGGTAGTGAGCAGAAATTTTTACTCTACAAATCGCAATTAACAAGGTGCTCCAAACTTGTGAAGCGTAATAAATAGCTTTTTGTTGACCTAACGGAAGAAGAATAAATCCAAGAGTGGCGCACAGTGCTGTAGACAGACCAATAAGCGCAATCTGAATCCAATCGATTAATTTAGACATAGCTGGCAAATGTAGACTTTAGCGCGGTATTTCGTCAAGGTTTTTTATACAAGGAAAAGTACCTTCGTAACTGCATCTTCCGAAAATGGTGAGGGTGTCGGTAATTTCAGAATCGGTGGTCACTTCAAAATCGACATTACGTAGGTTTAGCCAGTTTTTAAAACAGAGTTCATCGATTTTCCAACCGTGCTTATCTGCTTCTTTCTTTACTTTAGATAAATTAGCTTTCCATTTGTTTTTCAACGAATAAGAACCGTTTTCTAATTGAAAAAAAACGTAGCCATTTTCATCGGTAGTAACGTAAGATTTAAATTCATTGTTCTCAAAAAAAGCTACTTCTTGATTAGCAAAAGGTTTTCCTTGCAAGCGTATTCTATCCGCTTCTTCAGAAGGAGGCATTCCACCACAACCGGGAGCAATATACTTTACAAATATTCGAACATTGGCTTTTTCTGGATGTTGGGTTTTTAACGACTGACAACCCACTAAGAAAAAAACGAACAGAAGTGTTGAAGCGAATACTTTCATAAATTCAAATTTACAAATTCGGTACCAGAAGTAAACCGTAAATACATTGCGGTTTACTTTTGTTCCTTTGCAAGGTGTACGCAATAGTCGATATAGAAACAACAGGCGGTTATGCTAATAATCATCGCATAACGGAAATAGGAATCGTTTTGCATAACGGTGAAAAGGTGGAGCAAACGTATTCGTCTTTGATCAATCCAGAACGCGATATTCCTGCTCACATCACGCATTTAACGGGGATTACCGAAGAAATGGTAGAACGGGCTCCTACCTTTACCGAAATTAAAGAAGAGGTGAAAGCGCTTCTTGCCAATCGAATTTTTATCGCCCACAACGTAAACTTCGATTACGGATTTTTAAAGCACGAATTTCATCGAATAGGTGAAGAGTTTGCGTATAAACGGATGTGTAGCATACGCTATTTTCGCAAGGTTTTTCCCGGTTTACCTTCTTACAGTTTGGGTAAAATAGCTCGCCATTATGGCATTGAAAATCCTGCTAGACACCGTGCTCTAGGCGATGCCATTACAACAACTCGGTTGTTAGAATTGGCTTTTCAGAAAGATAAAGGTGAAATTCTTAATCAACTGGTAAAGCAGAACAACGGAGAAATTACGCTGCCGTATCAGCTCGATAAAAAGTTGATCGATAAAATACCAGAAGCAGCTGGCATTTACCTTTTTAAAAACAACGAAAACAAAATAATCTACGTTGGCAAGGCTAAAAAACTGAAAAAGCGAATTACTAGTCATTTTACA
Source organism: Salibacteraceae bacterium (assembly GCA_048267965.1). Classification (GTDB taxonomy): domain Bacteria; phylum Bacteroidota; class Bacteroidia; order Flavobacteriales_G; family Salibacteraceae. Next base: position 5,653 of record JBLWWK010000006.1, on the reverse strand, counting down.
GGAGCCGCCAGCAGCAAGCGAAAACAAGCGTTTTACCGAGAAATTTCGAACATTGAATACATATTAACCGGGAACGAGAGTTGTGCCGCCATTTTTGAAGATCACTATATCCGTAAAAATTGGCCTCGTTATAACCGTGCTCAAAAACAAAAGAACAACCTAATTGGCGTTTTTGTATACGAAGATCGAGTAGGAGCCCAACGCATTGGAATTGTGCAAAAATCGAGGCATCAACAACCACTAAAAGTATTTTTCAGTAATTATCAAGCACGAAATTGGGTTTTTGAACAAGCCGAAAAATATGCTCTTAACAAACAATTATGCGGGTTACCCTTCGAGTCAGACGAACTTATTGAAGTTAAAGAACACAACAAGCGCATAAAAACCTGGCTCAACGATTTAAAGAGCGGTAAAAGCGAAGAGTATTTTGTGTTTGAGAAGGGGAGATATCCCAACGAAATTGGTTTGCTACATCAAGAAAATGACCAATCCATTAGTATTGCTTTTGTTAATCAGAAAGTGTTTGAAAAAGAAGGAATTACAAGTTCTCGATTGCAATTCGAACAGCTCAGTTTAAGTGGTGCAACTATTCGTTTTGTGGAAGAACTTAAGTCGAAAAGTACCGTAATTCATCTTTAAAAGCGATTTTGTTTAATTTAATCAATAATCTTTCATCGCTATTTTCACTTTTGTTGAACACTTACTAATTTCGGTGAATGAACGACAAACAACTGAAACTACTTAAGAGCATTCTGCACAAGCACATTGAAGCCAAAAAAGAGTTTGAAAAAGCACTGGAATTCTTTTCTAAGGGAAGCGTTCGCGATTTTTTTAAAGAGCTTTTTCATCAGCACGAGCACCATGCAGAAGTACTAGAAACAGTGCTTGATAACGAGGGTGTTACATACGAAATTGAAGACACACTGCAGGGGATATTCCATCGAATTTTACTCGATTTACGCATTCAAATTGCAGACACAGAACAAAAAGCAGCATTAAAAAGCAGTCGTTCTGTATTAAAATCGCTCGAAGAAAAATACGAAGAAGCCGATACACTCAACTATCCAGACCACATCAACAATGTGCTGGTTGAAAATTATTACCGCATAAAATCTGAACGACAAGATGTTGAGATTTTCTTAAACAGCCGATTTTAAACCATCTTCAGTTTTTTGCGAATACTTGATTCGCTAAATTCTAACTGTTGGCCTGGTTTTAAATTTCCAATCGCTAAACTCTCTATTTGCGTTCTTACCAACCTCACGGTAGGGAAACCCACAGCGGACGTCATTTTACGCACTTGTCTGTTTTTCCCTTCTTTCAAGGTTAAGGCAATCCAAGAATAGCCTCGAGATTGATTAAAATCTACTCTTACGGGTCGTTCTGGCAAAGCAGTAGGATCCGAAATCTTTTTTACCTGAGCGGGCAAAGTAGTGTAGTCTTCTTTGCTTACTCGAATAGACACTCCCTCTTCTAAACTTTGTAAAGCTGCAGGAGTTATTTTACCATCTAATTGCGCCCAGTAGGTTCTTTCGTGTTCAAATTCAGGATTTAGCAATTCGTGAATAAACTGCCCATCGTTACTCAAAATCAACAAACCTTCAGAGTTTTCGTCTAATCGACCAACGGGGTAAACATCTTTAGGAACTTTTACCACATCTGCCAGCGATTTCTTTCCGTGCTCTGGCGTAAACTGGCAAAGCACACCATAAGGTTTATAAATTACAAAGTACCGATGCTTTCGCCTTTTCATGCAATCGTTTATTCAGATTTTCCAAACTCGAAGAGCAAAGATGCATCAATGCTGGTGAACTTAGAAACGTGAACTCCGGTTCCTACCGAGAATACATCACCCAACGCTAATCGCGCTCCTAAACTACCTACAACGCCCAATTCATTTTTACTCAGCTGAACCGGATCTTTTACTTCAAAAACCGTTTGATTTATTAAAGGTGAACCGCCAACAGGCGTAGATTCATCTGTTTCGTAACGGTACGTTCCGTTGATGTTAAAATTCGCTGTATTGCTGTAAAAACCAGCTCTGCCAAAAAACTCTATGGCTTTTAACTTGTAAGAAATAGTAAGTTCGGTAAGAACCGAATGCCCCGTAAACTCAACCTCTTGATCTTCTCCCTGAATAAATCCACTAAAATCGTAACGAAAACGACTCATTGAGTAAGTAGCACCCAAAAGCAGATGAAAGTTAGAATCTTCTAAAAACCACTTCGAAATCTCATTATGAGCACCCACACCAAATTGAGAAAAATCAACTCCATCTAAGTTTACGCGAGGCGTACCTCTCACAGTAAGCTGAAAATTAGCGGGTAAACCCATGGCGAGCTGCGGCATAACATTCGGAAATAAATCAAGCGGCAAACGAATACCTGGCAAAGCGTCTAACTCTTGCTCGTAAGAAACAGGAATTCCGCCTGGCTCTAAATCCCCTTCAACCCGATAAATCAATTTCTTATCGGTAGCGCCACCAAAAGCAGTGGGCAAATTGGGTTCAGATGGGTCTACCATTCTGATTCTATCGGTAAAAGGCTGCTGATAAAAGTTGAAACGAGTGGCTCCTTCGGGAATAATTACCCCACTTGTGTACAAACCGAATCGGAACCGAAATGGAGTCAAAACCGTACCTGTGTGAAATTGCCATCCGTTCGATAGGTTATATCCAAAACCCGTTAAGGCCGGATCGAGGTATTGCTCGCTATAAACGGTTACATTTTGCTTAAAGTCTTCACTTAACCGAGTAGTGTTAAAACTCACAACCTGAGCAGATAAAGAAGATGTTAAAGCGGTAAATAAAATTAAAATACCTAGAACGGGTTTTCTCATAGTTTTTGGTGTTTCTGCGCTATTTCTGCAAAGAAAATGATTTTAATTGAGTGTATTGGGCGCCCTTTGGATGTAATTTACTTTCGAACAAAATCAGCTTTTCTACCCGCATCGAGAGTTGCCAATCTACGGCCAACTGAATGTTTCTGGGTTCTTGCCGAAAACGAGCCAATGTGGTGTGAGCTAGCCATTCGCGGTTTTCTACATAATCGGGATTAATTAGGCTTTGCATGGTATCTTGTTGTAAGCGTTTAATATCGGTAGGAACCGACCACTGTGCCCAATATAAATGCGGTTGTTTCGATGGTTTCTTGGCTAAATGAGAAAAATGAAGGGTTGCAGCAGCGTATTGTCGTGCCAATGATTTTAGCGTTTTTTCAACATAAGGAAGCGTTTCTTCACTGGTCTCGCCTAAAAAAGCCAAGGTAATGTGATAATTACTCGGATCTACCCATTTCACTTTATCGGGCGTTTTTTGATGAAAAACCCATTCTGCCAATTGGTGGTGAACCGCTTTCGATACTTCGAAACCTACAAAAAGTCTTTTCATTGCTCTAAAGGTGAATATTCAAAACCGATAATTTCATTTCCATCGGTAGTGATCGTAAATTCTATGGGGCGGCAACAGTTTTCACAATCTTCAATGTATTCTTGTTGTGATACAGATGGGTCTACTAAAACCGAAACAGAAGAGGTGCAAAACGGACAAATAAAGGGTTGTTCTATCATAACTAGAAAAATAACGAATAGGAGGGAGAATGGTTCCTACCGTTACGCTAAACAAGGGTTTGCTAAATATCTGTTAACATCAAACCGAACTTTCTTCCCAGACGTTTATATCGAAACAATACAAGCATGAAAAATCCGATAATTTACCTGAGTAGTTTAACTTTCACGCTGTTAATAAGCCTTACTGCATGCAGTCAAAAAAGCGCTCATAAAATTCATTCTGACGAGAAAATAGAATCAATGGAAAATTTAGAAGTAGCCACACTAGGCGCAGGTTGTTTTTGGTGCGTAGAAGCCGTTTTTCAAGAGTTGAAAGGAGTAAAAAAAGTTGAAAGTGGTTACACTGGAGGTTCGGTTCAAAACCCAACGTACAAAGAGATTTGCACCGGAACCACTGGACATGCCGAGGTAGCTCAAATCACATACGACCCCACTGTAATTTCTTTTAAAGAAATCTTAGAAGTTTTTTGGCAAACGCACGACCCAACAACGCTCAATAAGCAAGGAAACGATGTAGGAACCCAATACCGTTCGGCCGTTTTTTACCACAACGATGAGCAAAAACGCATTGCCCAATTTTATAAAAATGAATTAGACGAATCGGGCGCTTTTGACCAACCGATTGTAACAGAAATTACCCCTTTAGGTAAGTATTATAAAGCAGAAGATTATCACCAAAATTATTTTCAATACAACAGTGACCAGCCGTATTGCGCTTTCGTAATATCACCAAAAATGGAAAAATTCAGAAAAGCGTTTAAAGACAAATTGAAAGATTAATCATAAAAAAAATCCCCGTTAGCGAGCTAACGGGGATTTTTGTTTTAAGGAAGTTAAGTAACTATTCGTCTCCTAATTTTTTCAATTCTTCATCGATCATTTCTTCAATCAATTTACGCTCACTTTCATTGAAACGCTCGTTCGATTTTGCTTGTTTTTTTAGAAAGCGAAACATGGCATTTTTCTTAATTTCATAAGCCGAAAAAGCTGTGTAAGTAGAACCATCGTAATATTTTTCTTCGCCAATTACGCGCAAATCGGCAATATTGGTATTCACAACCATTCGCGTTAGCGATTGAAATTTATTGGTGATTTCATCGGCATTTTCGTAACCAGTAGACGATAAGTAATCATCGGCCACTTCTTTTATGGTTGAGTTGATTTGACTCGCAATTTCTGCTTTAGCTTCCATTCTTGCCTTTTTCACAGCAATACTTTCGTCTCTACTTTGGGCTTTACCAACGGCTCTAAAAAACCGTGCATTCGACTCGTATTTATTGCCAGCAAACGGATCTTTTAACTTTTCACCGTACTGACTTTTACATCCTACAAAAGCAATTGAAGTAACTAAAAATAAAATCCAAGCTGTTTTCATGTTTTCCGCAATTTTAAGAGGTAAATGTACTTAAAACTATGCCAAGATTGTTTTTAACGGTACGAACCCGCTTTCGAATTCTTTGAGAATTTACAACTTTGGTATCGAAAATCACCCCCATAAATAAACTTCAATGAAAGAGTGGAAGAGTTTTTTAAATGCTTTTCGAGGAATAGGATTAGTGGTGAAAGAAGAACCCCACTTTCGATTTCATCTTTTAGCAGTTGTCACAGTAACCACTCTGGGAAGTTGGTTAAAAATAAACACTACAGAATGGATAGCGGTTTTATTCTGCTTCGCTTTAGTTTTGATGGCAGAAGCGTTTAACTCATCAATCGAAGCCCTTGCCGATGCGGTAACGCTAGAGCAACACCCGCTCATAAAAAAGGCCAAAGACATTGCAGCCGGAGCCGTGCTGATTGTTTCTATACTATCTGTAATCATTGCAGTACTTGTTTTTGCACCTTATTTTCTGCAATAATTACTTATTCCGATTTTAGAATATTTCATCCTTTTCAAAGAATCTAACTCAGAATCTGTAAAACCTTAATTCGTTGCTAAAACGAATAGTCGAATCATAAGGCAGTGTAGGTAACCCAAAACTTGAAAAGAAGGATTGTTTTAATCTTTTTGTAGGAGCAAAAAGATAACAACCGAAACACATAGTGTTGAGCTCACGAGTTCCTTTAAAAACAAACCAAAACGAGTAAA
>JBLWWK010000005.1:0-147784 GCA_048267965.1 Salibacteraceae bacterium | reverse complement strand
CCTCTCGGCTGCCCAGCACTTCAGCTGTTTTTAACTTGTTAAAGAACTCCGCTCCGTGAAGCGGGCGGCAAATGTAACCTTAATATTTAATAAAACAACTAGTAACATTACTTTTTTATCGGAATTTGGAGACTACGGATTTGTTTTGCTGAACGAAAACACCTGACCAGACACCACACCTCCTTGATTTAGTGAGGATTGATAAATAAAATCTGCCATTTGCTCGGGAGTTACGTCTACTGAATAATTTGGAAAAGCTTCTTCTAACATCTCTGTTTTTACCGCGCCCAGTGCATATGCATTGCAGCTTAACCAAGGAAACTCTTCGCTAATACACTCCGCCAAAATACTAACTGCACCTTTCATGGCACTGTACCCACTTAGCCCTGGAAACTTTTGACTTCCTTGCACTCCGCCTCTTGAACTTATTAATACAACATGATTGTATTCATTTTTAGGAATAAGCGCCAAGAGCGTTTGAGTAGAGATGTAAGGTATCTTAAAGTTGACCTGATACATTTTGTCGAGATCTTCTGAGTGCATATCTACGAAAGCGGCATTAATAAGAAGACCTGCATTATGGATTAGCACGTTCACCTTCCCTAGTTTCTCTTTTACAAATTCATAAAATCGTTTACATTCCTCTGGTGAAGAAAGGTCAGATTCATATAAATGAAGGTTTTCATCACAAAAAGCCTTTAAATTTTCATTGATGTGTCGAGTGGTTCCTACTACAGTATGGCCTTCGCTTAAGAATTTACGCAATAGAGCATTTCCGATTCCTCTTGAAACTCCAGTAATAACTACTTTCATAATGTGATAATTTGCTTAACATTGGCAAAGATGTAGCTAAAACGACCACAACATAATTCAAATGAAGAAAAATCTCACCAATCTATTTGCGCTTACTTTGGCATTAGGGCTTTTACTTTTAACCTCATCGCAAGTTCAGGCACAATGGTATCCGAAAGACAGTAACCAGGGAATGCCTGCGCCTTTAGCCAAAACGGGAAATGAAGAAAAAACCGACTTTGCTGATCGTTTGTTTTACGCTGGTGGTTTCGGAGCTCAATTTGGAAGTTTAACTTATGTTGAAGCCTCTCCCATGATTGGAATTGGAATTACTGAATCGATTCGGGCCGGAGTTGGATTTACTTATATGTATTTTCAAGATAGAGTTTTCGAATACACTACAAATATATATGGAGGAAGAGTTTTTGGGCAGGCCGACATCTACGAAGGCTTTTTCGCTCATATAGAGTATGAGGTTCTCAACGGAGAGTTTGAGTATGCTGGAGAAAGAACCAACCTCAACTCGTTTTTAATCGGTGGCGGTTATAGAACTAGCTTCGGAGATCGCTTTTTTGGTTCTGCCACTTTGCTATACAATCTAACAGAAGAAATTTACAGTCCATATTCCAACCCGATAATTCGGGTTGGAATTGGATATGGATTATAATATTAAGCTAATAGTCTTTTCTCCAGAGCTGAATTATAGATTTCAGCCTTTTCGTTTACGGAACCAAAGTTCTCATCATCTACTACTATTTCACCTTTTGTTGTGAAGCCTAGCATAGAGAACTCTACTTGTTGAGTAGTCATAAACTCTACAAATGATTCTTGGTTTTCTTTAGATACACTCACCACCACTCGGCTTTGCGCTTCACCAAACAAGAATGCGTCTTTTCTAATAAGATCGTCACAAGCAATATTGAACCCTAGAGAAGAATTTGAATTCATGGCACTTTCTAAAAGTGCTACGTATAAGCCACCATCGGCACAATCGTGAGCAGATTCGATTAAGCGGTTGGCAATCAAATCACTCATAGTAGCTTGGAGATCTAGCTCTTCTTCCATGTTAAAGAAAGGTGCTGGAGATTCTTTCACACCTAAATAATTCGCTAAGTACTCACTTGAAGCGATATCGTTTTGTGACTGACCTATTAAGTAGATTACATCTTCTTCGTTTTTGAAGCCAATCGACATTCTATTGTCTTTATCTACAAGACCAATCATACCTATAGTAGGAGTTGGAAAAACAGGAACCTCTTTACCTTCACTTACAGTTTGGTTGTAGAAACTTACATTACCGCCAGTTACGGGAGTTCCAAATTTTTCACAAGCAGCGCCCATTCCTTTTACGGCTCCTACAAACTGCCAATACGACTCAGGGTTGTAAGGATTACCAAAGTTCAAGCAATTTGTAACCGCAGAAGGTTTACCACCTGAACAAACAATATTTCTAGCTGCTTCAGCTACGGCAATTTGCGCTCCAACTTCCGGATCTGCCTGTACATAACGAGAATTACAATCAACCGTCATTGCTAGCGCTCTTTCAGTACCTTTAATGTTGACTACTGCTGCGTCTGAAGCTTGGTTAGAACTCATGTTTTTGGTTCCTACCATTGAATCGTATTGCTCGTAAACCCATTTTTTAGAGGCAATGTTGGGGAGCGCAATTAATTCATCAGCTATTTTTTTATAGTCTGTAGGAACCGCCACACTATCTATCGAGAATTTCTTGTACTCTTGATAATAGGCTGGTTCTTTATATTCTCTATTATAAACTGGAGCTCCACCCCCTAAAACTAATGGCTCTGCAGGAGTTTCTGCCACCAATTGATTTTCTTTATAAAATCTTAGCTGGCCACCTTCGGTAACTGTACCAATTTGAACAGCGTGAAGATCCCATTTTTCAAAAATCTCTTCAACAATTGATTCTTTCCCTTTTTTCACCACTACTAGCATACGCTCTTGTGATTCTGAAAGTAGAATTTCGAAAGCATGCATACCTTCTTGTCGAGTAGGAACCTTGTCTAGGTCGATATCCATACCGAAACCTTCAGTTACACTCATTTCTGAGGTTGAGCAAGTAATACCTGCTGCGCCCATATCTTGCATTCCCACAACAGCATCGGTTTTCGCCAATTCTAATGTAGCTTCGAGAAGTAATTTTTCTTGGAAAGGATCACCTACCTGAACAGAAGGCAAATCATCAGCGCTATCGTCTGTAATATCTTTAGAAGCAAAAGATGCTCCGTGAATTCCATCTTTACCCGTTGCTGAGCCAACAATGTAAACAGGGTTTCCTGTTCCGTAAGAAGTGGCCGACATGGTTTTGCCTACTTCGACAATACCTGCTGAAAAAGCATTTACCAATGGATTGGTATTGTACGAATCATCGAAAAATACTTCGCCACCAACCACAGGAACACCAAAAGAGTTTCCGTAATCACCAATACCTTTAACTACCCCTTTGGCAATCCATTTAGTTTTTGGTAAATCGATGTTACCAAATCTTAACGAGTTTAATTGAGCAATGGGGCGAGCTCCCATTGTAAAGATATCTCTATTAATACCTCCCACACCTGTGGCTGCACCTTGGTACGGCTCAATGGCTGATGGGTGATTGTGAGATTCTATTTTGAATGCACACGCTAAACCGTCACCTATATCTACCAAACCAGCATTTTCTTCACCAGCTTCAGCTAAAAGGTGGTCTCCCTTTTTAGGCAGCGTTTTTAACCAAACAATTGAATTCTTGTAAGAACAATGCTCTGACCACATGGCCGAGTAAATACTCACTTCGCAAAAGTTAGGGTCTCTCCCTAAAATCTCTTTTACTCGATCGTACTCTTCATCTAATAACCCTAACTGTTTCGCTTGTTCGCGAGTTGCAATTTGCGTGTCTATATTTGACATTCCTCTAAATTTAATACGGCAAAAATAGCACTCTCTCTGAAGTGAAACTTCTATATGGCTCTAAGTTTTACACTACTGGCTTTTAATCTACATTTGAAAAAAGAATTTAAACATGTCGAAAACTGCACTCATTACAGGCGCCAGCGCGGGAATTGGCGCGGCTTCTGCTCAAATATTTGCTCAAAATGGTTGGAATGTAGTCCTTACCGGTCGTAGAAAAGAAAGGCTAATTTCTTTGGCGAATGATTTGCAAAACCAGTATAAAATTACTGCTACTCCACTCTGTTTCGACATCCGAAGTTTAGAAGAAACTCAAAAAGCCTTTGATTCTATCGATTTAGACTCTATTGATCTTTTACTCAATAATGCTGGTTTAGCCGCTGGGAAAGACCCTATTCAACAGGGATCTTTCGACCATTGGGAAAGAATGATTGACACCAACATTAAGGGCTTGCTTTATGCTACTAAATTGGTGGTTCCTTCTATGATTAAAAGACAAGCCGGACACATTATCAACATAGGCTCGCTTGCCGGAAAAGAAGTATACCCCAACGGTAACGTGTACTGCGCCACCAAACATGCTGTTGATGCGCTTTCTAGAGCAATGCGCATCGACCTCAACCAAGATTCTATTAAAGTCACGAACATTGCTCCAGGTTTGGTTGAAACTGAGTTTAGTCTTGTTCGCTTTAGCGGAAATACCGAAATGGCCAGCGCAACCTACGATGGCTACACACCATTAACCGCCAGCGATATTGCAGAATGCATTTGGTTTGCCGCATCCAGACCCGCCCATGTTAACATTGGTGACATGCTGATTTTGCCTGCTGCCCAAGCCAACTCAACAACTGTAAACAAAGCTTAACTTAAGGTATGTCTCGATTATTTACCCTGATTTTCATCTCAATTGCTCTTTTCTCTTGCAACGGCCTCAAAAAAGAGAAGGTAGATTTATTAATTCGCAATGCTACTATTTATACGGTAGACCAAAATTTCTCTACTGGTGAAGCCATGGCCATTCGAAACGATACCATTGTAGCGGTAGGAACCGAACACGAAATACTCAATAAATACCAAAGCGAAAACGTTGTTGATGCTCGCAAACAGTTTATTTATCCGGGGTTTAACGATGGTCATGCCCATTTCGTTGGTTATGCAGAGAACTTAACCAAAGTAAATTTAGTAGGAACACAATCTTGGCAAGAATGCCTAGAGCGTGTAAAAAAGTATGCTGCTCAACACCCAGAAGGATGGATTTTAGGAAGAGGATGGGATCAAAACGATTGGGAAGAAAGTGTTTTTCCGCACAAAATCTCGCTCGATAGTTTGTTTCCGGACCAACCCGTTTTATTAAAAAGAATAGACGGACACGCTGCCATTGCCAATTCTGCTGCTTTAGAATTGGCTACTATCTCAACAAACACCCGTATTCAAGGTGGAAAAATCGAAATTCTCAATAACGAAGTAACGGGCATATTAATCGATAATGCTGTTGACCTCGTGGAAAAACGGGTTCCTACCGCTACAGCGCAGCAAAAAACCAACGGTTTATTAAAAGCTCAAAATAATTGTTTTGCAATGGGCATTACTTCTTTAACCGATGCTGGTTTGCCAGTAAGTGATATTTTGTTACTCGACTCTTTGCAGCAAAACGGACCGTTAAAAATGCGCATTTACGCTATGGTAAGTGACGATTCTGCCCATCTTGCCTATTTTCAGCAACGAGGTAAAATTAAAACCGATTACCTAAACGTTCGTTCGTTTAAAGTTTATGCCGATGGCGCCTTAGGATCTCGTGGTGCCGCTTTATTAGAACCTTATCACGATGCAAAGAATCAACACGGATTTCTATTAAATTCTCCTGAACATTTCACAGAAATGGCTCAAAAGATGAAAAAAATGGATTTTCAGATGAATGTACATTGCATTGGAGATTCTACCAATCGACTTTTGCTCGATATTATGGGATTGGTACTCGGTGGCGTAAACGATTTGCGTTGGCGCATTGAACATGCTCAAGTTGTTCATCCGGCCGATGTGCAAAAGTTTAGAGACTACACCATTTTGCCTTCTGTGCAACCTACACATGCTACGAGTGACGCTCCTTGGGCAGAACTAAGACTTGGCGATAGAATTAAAAACGCCTACATTTTTAACGATTTACTTCAGCAAAATGGAACTATTGTATTAGGAACCGATTTCCCCGTAGAAGATATTTCACCTATCAAGACTTTCTATTCAGCCGTATTTAGAAAACCTTTACACGATGATTCGGCCGTTGCTTTTCAGCCCCAAAATGCCCTTTCAAGAGAAGATGCTTTGCGCGGAATTACGATTTGGCCAGCGCTAGCCACCTTTGAAGAAAATGAAAAAGGCTCTTTAGAAGTAGGCAAACTGGCCGATTTTGTAATTTTAAATTCTGATTTACTTAAGATCTCTGAGCAGCAGTTCTCTACCTTAGAAATAATGGCTACTTATTCTGGAGGTCGGTTAGTTTACCAACAGTAAATAGAACTCTGTTTCTTGCTTATCCTGATTTATTAAACAACTTATATCTGTAGGAACCATGCATACACTTCTATCGGCACTTCTCTTAAGTCTTTTTAGCCTTACTAGTTTTAGTCAAGATTGGGAATCTGCTTTTTCGTTAACCGAATTGAATGAAGCCAATACCGCTCAAACGGTGAGCTACCTCAATCAAGACGAGAAAGAATTGTTGCAGTTAATTAATTTGGTACGGCTGTATCCGCAACAATTTAGAGACGAAGTGTATTTGCCTTACTTGAAAGAAAACTCTATTTCAAGAAATTCTTATACCCAAAGCTTGTTGGTAACCTTAAGTCAAATGCGTGCTCAAGTTGCCTATAAACCACATGCCGTGCTTACCCAAATTGCTGAAGCCCAAGCTCGGTATTTAGGTCAATCTGGCAAGGCTACGCATAACAATGCGCGAGGTCAATCACCAGCAGAACGCATTCGCGAGCGTATTTCTAGCGAAATTACAGCCGAAAACATTGATTTAGGAAGAGACCAACCCCTCGATATACTTATGAGTTTGTTGATTGATGACGGCATTATTGGTACGGGCCATCGAGTTAACTTGCTGCATCAAGAACTCACTCATATAGGAATCGCCATTGGTTCGCACAAAAAATACGGAACTGTTTGCGTTCAGGATTTTGGAGTTATTACCGACTGAGTAGCAACAATTTCTTGAATGGATTGTAGAGCTTCCTCTGTAAATCGATCTACAATTTCTTTTACTGTTCCCACATCTGATATTAACTCGACTGATTGCCCTGCGCACCAAAGCGTTTTGTAATTAGCCGGTAACACCGAACTCTCTAGCTTTTTCATTCCCATGTATTGCACCCACATTTTAAAATACTTTCGGGTTTGCTTGTTGTTCGATAAAAATCGCTCTAGAAAATTCTGCTTATAACCTATCTTTTTGGCATAAGGCGTATCGATAATGGTACAAGGAGTTCCTGAGATTTTAGTAGTTAATACAATATCGCTCATTTTAGCATTCACCACCGCCTCTTTGTATGCCTGGTTTACAGAAGCTTCTTCGGTAGCAATAAATCGGGTTCCTACCGAAACACCAGCCGCACCTACGGCAATCATAGAAACTATGCTTGCGCCATTGGCTATACCTCCAGCAGCAATTACCATCTTTTCTGGAAAATGCTGTTTCAAAGAGGTTACTAAAACATGTAAAACATTCGGTCCAGCATGTCCGCCAGCGCCCTGCCCCACTGCAATAAAACCATCGCAACCTAAATCGTAACATTTCTTGGCATGCTCAAGATTGGTTACATCGCAAAATACTTTTGCCCCATAAGAATGAGCTTTTTCGATGACTTCTTTCGGATTTCCGAGCGATGTAATATAAAAAGGAACTTTTTTCTCTACACAAATATCTAAATGCTTAGCGTACAACGGGTTGGTTTTCTGAACAATTAAATTAACGCCATACGTACCAGAGCCTTTATACTTTGCGTAGCAGGCATTCATGGAATCGAGCATTTTAGCGAGCTCGCCCTCGTTTCGGTAATTTAATGTAGGGAAAGCGCCTGCAATACCGCTTTTCATGGCCGCTTCTACCATGGCTTGATTAGAAACTAAAAACATGGGAGCCATGATTATTGGGAAGTTAATTGACAAGGCATCGTTAAGCGAAGTTTTGATTGTTGCGAGGGCCATACGTATTTTATTATGCGTGCATACTATTTTTCAATTACCAAATTTATTATTTTAGAGAACTCAAATCAATCTTAGATTAAAATACGCAAGAATAATGACGGAAGTAACGCGTCTTTTCGATATCCTCTACTACCAGCAAAATAAGTTTCCAAAACCAGATGCCTTAGCCTCAAAGGTAAACGGTAATTGGGTAAAAATCAGCACTGAAGAGTGGATTGATCAATCGAATCAGTTTAGTAGAGGTTTGCTTGCTTCTGGAGTAAAAAGCGGTGACAAAATTGCTATTATCTCGAATAATCGCCCAGAATGGCACATTACCGATATTGGAATTTTGCAGATTGGAGCTGTAAATGTTCCGATTTACCCCACCATTTCTGAAGAAGATTACACATATATTTTTAACGATGCAAAAATTAAATACTGCATTGTTTCAGACTTGGAACTGTATACTAAGGTAAAGAATATTCAAGATAAGGTTCCTACTTTACAAGCCATTTACACTTTTGATTCTATTGAAGGAGCCCAGCATTGGACCGAAATTTTAGAAAAAGGCAAAGAGGGTGACCAAGCCGAAGTTCAACAACTAATGGATTCGGTAAAAGCTGATGATTTAGCCACACTTATTTATACGTCAGGAACTACAGGTTTGCCAAAAGGCGTAATGCTATCGCATAGAAACATTGCTTCGAATTGTGTTGATTGCACGCCTAGGGTGCCAATTGACCATACCGCTAAAGCATTGAGCTTCTTACCCATTTGTCACATTTTTGAACGAATGGTTACCTACCTCTATTTCTACAATGGAGTTTCTGTCTATTTTGCCGAATCTCTAGAAACCATTGGCGATAATATTAGAGAGGTGAAACCCGAAGTGTTTACGGGAGTTCCGAGACTTATCGAAAAAGTTTTTGAACGCATCATGGATAAAGGTTCTGAACTCACCGGAATTAAAAAAATGCTCTTCTTTTGGGCAGTAGGTATTGCCGAAAAATGGGAACCTTACAACCAAAACGGAGGTTTTTACAACCTCAAATTATCAATTGCTCAAAAACTCATTTTTTCGAAATGGCAAGAAGCTTTAGGAGGTAATGTAAAAGCCATAGTTTCTGGAAGTGCCGCTCTACAGCCTCGTTTAGCGAGAATTTTCAATGCCGCACAAATGCCCATTCTAGAAGGTTATGGATTAACAGAAACGTCTCCGGTTATTGCCGTAAACTGCGAAAAAGAGGGTGGTTTAATGGTAGGAACCGTAGGTAGAGTAATTGATAATGTTCACGTTAAAATAGCAGATGACGGTGAAATCTTGGTAAAAGGCCCCAACGTTATGCAAGGCTATTACAATCAGCCAGAAAAAACGAAAGAAGTATTTACCGAAGATGGCTATTTTAGAACAGGTGATATTGGTGAGTTTGTTGGAGATCAACTTTTGAAAATAACCGACAGAAAGAAAGAAATTTTCAAAACATCTGGTGGTAAATACGTTGCTCCTCAGCCCATCGAAAATTCGTTGAAAGAATCTCGTTTTATAGAGCAAGCCATGGTGGTTGGTGAAGGAAAAAAATTCCCTGCCGTGTTGGTGGTTCCAGCTTGGGAAAGCATTAGAACATGGTGCAAGCTACATCACATAGATTTTACTTCTATTGAAGAAATGGCCAATCAGCAACAAATTATTGATAGAATTTGGGAAGAAGTAGAAACTAAAACGGCTCATTTAGGCAAATGGGAACGCCCGAAGAAAATAGCGCTTTGCCAACATGAATGGTCAATAGAAACGGGAGAACTTACGCCCACCTTAAAATTAAAGCGTAAAGAAATTATTAAGAAATACGAGAAAGTAATCGAAAGCTTCTATGTTCAAGCTTTGTAAGGTTTTCTATTAAAATATCTTCCAAAATATCTAAGCACCGATTTTTCAGAGTCGGTGTTTTTTTATGGTTAAAATGGAGTCAATTCTTGGGGAAAGATGGTTCCTACCGAAAAAAACGATTCTAATTTAACGCGTGAGTACAATGTAATCTTTGATTAGGCGCTCTAAAAACTGAATTTGCTCGTGCGGCTTTATCTCTTCTTCAATTTGCAAAACCGCTCTCATTTTGGCGGTTAATAATGTTAGCGCATCGTAAGAAGCTGTGTTTTTTTTTGCTGCGTAGCGCTCTAGCACTTGTTTAATCACCAGCATATCGTCTTCGGCTAAATCAGCTACCTGCACATATTGAGGTTGGTAATCTTCGTTTTTCTCTCCAATTTTTTTCACATCTCTTAAAGAAAACGAATAACGGGGTCGTACCTTAATGGTTACCGTGCCTGAAACTACCTCGCCCAGTCGTTGGCTATTTTCTGAACTGGCCACAAAAACCGCTGCAATAAAACCGCTCGACAACCAAATATCGATTAACCGAAACAGCCATCTGCTTATATAATTGGTAATGGTAGGGATTTCTGCGTTTTCTTTTACTACTCGCAAGCCAAGAGCAAATTTCCCTAAGCTTCTTCCTTTGGTAAAAAACTCCCAATAGAATGTGTAAAAGGTATAAATCGGGAACATCACTAAGAAATAGTAATACTGAGATTCTTCTGAGTAACCGTAACCTAACGACATATATCCCAAAAACAAAAAGTAGAAGAGTAAAAGAAAAACTATAAAATCGATAATGAACGCCAAAATTCTTTCCATTAAAGAGGCGAGTTCAAAATCGATATTCACTTTTTGAGCCGTAGTAACGGTGATAGATTTCATGTGCTCATTAGATTTCTTCGAATGTAACGATTATCATCGAAAATTAAATTTGCGCTAAGTTCTATTCTCTATATTTGAGAACTAGCCCATGCGTGAATCGAGATTTATAAAGCAAAACCAAGATAATTGGCAAGAGTTCGAAGATGAATTGTCTAAAAGCAATAAAAATCCAGAGCGGCTTAGTCAGCTTTACGTTCAAATCACAGACGATTTATCGTATTCTCGCACTTATTACCCCAACCGAACCGTTCGGTATTACCTCAATAATTTATCGCAAAGTCTTTACCTCTGGATTTACAAGTTTAGAAAAGACGACTCTAACACCGTTGCGAAATTTTGGAAAGAAGAACTGCCCGCCATCATGTGGCACTCTCGAAAAGATTTACTCATTTCTTTCTTAATTTTTGTTCTTTCTATTGCTGCCGGCTACTTTTCTTGCGTTCAAGATCCTGATTTTGTTAACCAAATTTTAGGCAATGGATATGTTAGCATGACGGAAGATAACATTGCAAAAGGTGACCCATTGGCTGTTTACAAAGACGATGATGCTTTTATGATGTTTCTACAAATCACGAGCAACAATGTTCGGGTTTCGCTCATTACCTTTCTTTTCGGTTTAATTGTAGGGGTAGGAACCATAGGCATCTTAATTGGAAATGGTGTAATGGTAGGCGCTTTTCATCATCTATTTTTTCGTCACGATTTAGGGTTTGAAGCCATCGTAACTATTTTACAGCACGGGGCGCTAGAGTTGAGCGCCATTGTAATTGCGGGCGCGGCTGGAATTCAAATTGGGCGCGGTTGGTTTTTTCCGGGCACATTTAGTAGAGGAAAAAGTTTTCGGTATGCTGCCAACCGTGGGTTTAAAATTATGCTTGGAGTAATTCCGGTAATTATTCTGGCCGGAGTGATTGAAAGTTACATTACCCGCATTACCGAAATGAGCAACATTGTACGCATTGGCGTAATAGTATTATCGTTTGGGTTTATTCTCTTCTATTTTGTGATTTATCCGTGGTTAATTTCTAAAGAAAAACGCGAAAACTATGAGTTTGAGCGAATGGAGACTACCCGCAAAGAATTCACCTTCGATGTTTTTACTGTAAAAAAAGCAGGAGAGATTTTTACCCATACTTTCTTTATAGCTCGCTCTGTAATTCCGAAAGTTATCGGTTGGTTTTTACTCATTGCCCTTGTGCAAGGCGGAATTCTGCTTTTAACTACCGATGAAGTAATTATTCATCCGTTTACAGCTCAACCCTTTTCTGGTTTGCTTTATATAATGGAGTATTTTCATTTTTCGTTCGTTCCAGACCGTTTGGTGATGATGCTACTCAATGTGGCCGCCTTTACTGGGTTCTCTTTGGTTACGTATCGTTACCTCATCACCACTTTACAAGCATTGGTTCCTACACTTGAATTAAAGCGGAAATGGGTTCGTACCGTTATTTTCACCTTTTTCTTACAACTCATTTTTCACGCTGTATTTTTTATTCCAACTAGCGGTTTCAAATTTCTTTTCTTCTTTATCAACACACCTATTGTTTTGCTGGCGCTTGCGACCTCTTTGTTCGAAAATAAAAACAGTTTGAGCTCTTTAGGAAAAAGCATTCAGCTTATTGGCGCAGGATTTGGCCGTTTCTTTTTGGCTTACCTCTCTATTTTCTTCATCAGCATCGTATTTTTCATTCTCTACAGTTCGCCCGTTTTGTGGCTTACCATCGATTACGTTTTTAAATTGATTCCTATTGAAGATTACGAGACGGGTGTTTTGATAAAAACATTGATAATCAATATGCTTGTCTTCTTGGGAATTGGCATTGTTTTATCGTTAGCCTTGATCTCTTTTGTGATGAATTATTTCAACTTGAAAGAAATTTCTACCGCTACTGGTTTAAAACAAAAGATCAGCGAAATTGGCATTAAGAAACGTTTTTACGGTTTAGAGCGTGAAGTATAACAAATGTATATCCATATTATTTTGCTGGGTGTTGCTTTTGGCCGTTACACCACTGGTTGCCCAAGAAAAATCTCTCAACAAAGAGCATTGGCAAGAGGCTGTAGAAAACGTAGAATTTAGCGAAACGCCTAAAGAACCCAAAAAAGAAGAAGCTCCAAAAAAAGAGCAAAATCCATCTTCCGATTCTTTCGACTTTAAGCAATTCTTTCAATCATTAGAATTGCCTTTTAAAATTTTGGGCTATGTAGTACTGGTGGTTATTGTAGCGCTCGCTCTTTGGAAACTGTTGCCGTTTATCGACACTAAAAACAAGAAAATTCAATCGATTCAACAAATCAACTCGAATCCTGATTTGTTAGAAAACCACATGAAATCGCTCGATTTTGAAGCCTTGATTCAAGAGGCTCTTAAAAACGAACATTTCTCGCTAGCCATTCGATTGTATTATCTCAAAATATTAAAAACACTGTGGGATCAGCGCTACATCAAATGGAGAAAACCAAAAACCAATAGCGAATATTTGCTAGAAACAGCACAACAACCTTTTTACCATCAGTTTCTAGAACTCACTAAAGCTTTCGATAAAAGCTGGTACGGTGAAAAACCTACTTTTCTATCTCATTTCGAAAATTATCAGCAAAAAGCACAACAATTTCTAAATCAACTCAATGGATAAGAGAAGTTTAGGCATATTGCTGGCTATTGTATTGCTCATTGCAGCAACTATTGCGTATTTCAATTCGCTGGGTCCCAACCACAATTGGCAAAAAACATACGCCAAAGAAGGCGATTTATCAAAAGAACCTTACGGAATCAGTTTGTTTCAAGAATTACTTTCTACCGATTACGGCACAAACTTTATCGAAATTGAAGACTCACTCCACCTTCTCAATAACTACGCTAACAACGCCACTTACCTGTATGTAGGATCACGAGCTTACTACGATTCTACCTCAATCACTCAACTTACCCAATTTGCTTCGAACGGAAATCACGTTTTTATTGCCTCAGAAAATATCAGCCACCGTTTATTAGAAAACTATTTTTTCAAATATGCAGACACCACGTATTACAATGGTTTTAACGAATTTAGAATCGATTCGCTGTATTTAGGCGATTTCGAAGCAAAAACTTCTACCCTCTATTTGCCCGATTCTAACGATTCTGTTACCCTCAACTTTCGGTATGTCAACGATACTCTCAGCCATCATTTTTCTTACATCTTAGCTCAGGATATCAAAAAACCATACACATACGAAGTGGTTTCTTATTCTGATAGCACAACCAATGGTATTCGTATTTATGTTGAAAACGAAGGAACCGTAACCATTTTCACTACGCCCTTACTTTTCACGAATTACCACTTTCTTCGAGAAGAAAGTTTTGAATTTATAAATCAACTTATTTCCCCTTCTTTAAGCGAAACCCTGATTTGGGATCAAAAAAGCCGAATTTCATCGTACGCCCCCAATCGAAAGAGAAAACCCTCAAATTCTTATAATCCACTTGGTTATTTACTGAGTTTTCCAGCTTTCAGGTGGGCGTGGTACATTCTTCTCTTTATGGGAGTTGCCCTCTTGGTTTTCAACTTCAAGAGAAAACAGCGTATTATGCCCATCCACATTGAGAATAAAAACACCTCTTTGGCCTTTGTAGAAACACTCGGCTTACTGTTTTATCAAAGTAATGCTAATGATAAAATAGCCAAGAAAGAACTCGAACTCTTTCAATATCAAATAAGAAAAAAGTATGGTTTAGCCGCTCAAGAGTTTACCGATGATTTTGCTTATCAGCTCTCGAAAAAATCGAACGTTGATTACGCCATTGTGAAAAAACTGGTTGATAAGGCCCGAGCGGTTCAATACCTAAAAAACATAAGCGATGAAATGCTTATTGCCTTTCATCAATGCATCGAAGAATTCTTTAACTCAGCCCAATAAAAGATGAATCAAGAAAATAACATTCCTGAAGAAAATCCATCTTCTACTCCTTCTCAAAATTTGCCTCAAAACGAAAGTTCAACACCAGAATTGAGCAAAGAGTTACAGCAAATTGCCAAGGCGGTAAGTGAAATAAAGCACGAAGTTGCTAAAGTAATTGTAGGGCAAGATCGAATGGTAGAACTCATGATTGCCGGTATTTTCACTGGCGGACACGTGTTGTTAGAAGGGGTGCCGGGTATTGCAAAAACCCTCACTGCTAAATTGCTTTCCCAAACGCTACAAGTCGATTTTTCGAGAATTCAATTTACACCCGATTTAATGCCTGCAGATGTAGTAGGAACCAATGTCTACAATATGAAGAGTGGCGATTTCAACTTTAAAAGTGGCCCCATATTCAGCAATATTGTTCTTATAGACGAAATAAATCGTGCTCCTGCCAAAACCCAATCTTCTCTTTTTGAAGTAATGCAAGAGCGCCAAATAACTATAGACGGACATACTTACCAACTTAAGTTTCCTTTTTTCGTAATTGCTACGCAAAATCCCATAGAGCAAGAAGGAACCTACAAGTTACCAGAAGCACAGCTCGACCGCTTTCTTTTTCGAATTCTACTCGATTACCCCACCTTAGAAGAAGAAAAAATTATTCTCCGAAAGTTTAGAAACTCTTCTTTAGACGAAAACACCGAGCAAGTGAAACCCGTTTTAAACGCTGAAGAGTTAACTACTTGTCAGAAAATTGTAAATCAGGTTCACATTAAAGACGAACTCATCGATTACATTGCCGGAATTATTGCAGAAACCAGAGAAAACAGCAGTTTATTTTTAGGAGCTTCTCCCCGCGCCTCACTCGCCATCATGAACACATCAAAAGCGATTGCTGCCATGCGTGGAAGAGATTTTGTTACTCCAGACGACATAAAATTTATTGCGCCTTCGGTATTAAACCATCGTTTAATTCTCACTCCAGATAAAGAAATGGAAGGCGTAGAAATAGAATCGGTGATTGAAACTATTTTAGAAAGCGTAGAGATTCCGCGTTAATGAAAAAACTTTGGCAATCTATTTTCTTACCCAACCGATTCTTCTATGTTTTCGGTGCTGTAGCTACATTCTTTGTATTTAGCTTCTTCTGGAGTGTGCTTTTTGTAATTGCACAAACTCTTTTGGTTTTAGCGTGTGGTACTTTGCTTTACGATTTATGGTTGCTTCATAGAACCGAGCACCCACTTACCTTTGAAAGGAAGTTACCAGAAATGCTCACTTTAGGCGACTCTATTGCCATCGAATACTCGTTTATAAACCAAAGTGAAATTCCCTTGACGGTGGTTTGTGTTGATGAGTTACCTCATCAATTAGGTGAAAGGCATTTTCAACATGTTTTTGAACTTACTTCTCAGCAGCCCGATTATACCATGAGTTACACAATATTCCCCACCGAGCGCGGAGAATACGATTTTGGTAAAACTCATTTGTACTTAACTTCTCCTTTGAAATTAATCCAAAGAAGGTATACGGTTCCTACCGATAAAATGATGAAGGTGTACCCTTCTGTTTTGCAAATGAAGCACTTCGAAATGATGGCTTTCAGCAAAACGGCTTCGCTTTCAGGTGTGAAAAAAATTAGACGAATAGGACATTCTTACGAGTTTGAACAAATTAAAAATTACATTCCTGGAGACGATTACCGCAGTATTAATTGGAAAGCCACGGGCAGGCGCGGTGAATTAATGGTTAATCAGTATCAAGACGAGCGTTCGCAGCATGTGTATTGCTTAATTGACAAAAGTCGAACCATGAAAATGCCGTTTAATGGGCTTACTCTGATGGATCACGCCATTAACACCGCTTTGGTAATTTCGAACATCGCGATAAAAAAGCACGATAAAGCAGGTTTGGTCACATTTAGTGATCGGTTGGGTGCTTTGGTTCCGGCAGAAAGAAAAGCTTTTCAGATGAAAAAAATTCTGGAAACGCTTTACAACGAAAAAGAACGACCCGTTGAAGCTAATTTTGAACTTTTATACAACGGACTAACCAATCTTTCTCGCAACCGCAGCTTACTTTTTCTTTTTACCAATTTCGAAAGCATTCTTAACATCGATCGGGTTTTGCCCATTTTGAGGCGCCTTAATAAAAGACACTTACTAGTAGTTGTGTTTTTCGAAAATACCGAAGTGGTAGATTTTAGCAATAAAACCGCCACCGATTTAAAAGAGATTTTCTTAAAAGTAACCGCTCAAAAAATGGTGCACGAAAAAATTCAAATTGTACAAACCCTCAAGCAATACGGAATTCAAGCACTGCTAACCAAACCCGATGAGTTATCGATTAATACAGTCAACAAATATTTAGAGCTGAAATCTCGTGGCTTAATCTAATCTTGAATTACCACTGATTTAGCCAAAACATCGTGCAATCCTTGATGTTTCGGGTGAATGGCTATTAACACCACACCCATTAATGCGATAGAAACAGACGCTAATTTGAAGAAAAACCGAACCGTGGTTTTTGTGAAGTTTAATCGCCCCAACTCTAAATCGCACACCTTAATTTTAAAAATCATTTTACCAATACTCGCTTGGTATTCGCTTGATTCTAATCCCGCAAAATAGAGCCAACAAACACTTAAAAAAACGGCCGCGCTCACCCAATCGGTAAGAAAATAGAGGTTATTTATCCAAACAATAGAAACTCCGGTTAGCAAAGTTAAAAGATGAAAAAACGCGTAAAGCACTAAACCATCCAAAATTCCGGCTCCAATTCTCAACCAAAACGAAGCATATTTTCTTCTCACCTCTTCGTTTAAGTCTAAAATCATCTTTTTAAATGTTTTTGGGCGTTATTGTTGAGAAAGATTACCCAAAGCGTGGTAAAAGCTGGCTTTGGTTTTCTCGTATTCAGCTTCTGTTTTATTCAATTTAACTTGCGCTTCTATTAATTTGAGTTCGCGTGAATTAATCAAGAATATTGAACTTTCACCATTAAAAAACTTTGTTATTTCAGCATCTAACATTCGTTGATAATTGGTAACCGCAGAACGATAAATGAGTAATTGCTGATGAATAGTTGAAAGTTTATTCTGATACGTTTTGGCTTTATTCACCACTTCAAGCGTTTTTTGGTCGAGCTTTAACTCTGCCTTTTCTCGTTTAATTCGAGCTTCTTGCCAGTTTCCTCGACCTTGCCTTAACAGCAAAGGCAATTTCACATCTACACCAAATTTATAATCTTGAGTAGAAAAGCCGGTTTGCTCGAGGTCGGTGCCTTGAAATGGCCCCTCATCGGTAATAAAATTGTAATTCAATTTCACGGTAGGAACCAAATACCTCGACTTTAAGCGCTGATTAATTCTTTCTTCTTCAATTTTAAATTGATATTGACGAAGCAACGGATGGGTTTGTTGAAGCTGATTTAGCTCATTAGAAAGGGTATCGAGCATAGCCAAATCAATCATGTCTTCTCTAAAATTCTCTGGCGTTACTTCTGGTTCTAATTGCAAAGGAATAGAGTTTTCGAACCATAAAAAGTTCGACACTTTTAAACTTTTTTCAATTAGTTTTTGCTGTCCTTCAAACTGAGTTATTTGTCGGCTTTGCACTTTTATAAAAGCTTCAAGCGTATCTATAGCTGCCTTATCGCCTTGCTCGTAACCTTGCTTTACCCCTTCAAACCGAACTTGAGAAAGCACCAATGCCGAATCGAGAACTTTGGCATTTTCGAAAGCCGCTACCCAATCCCAATACGCTTTATTGGCATCTAGCAGCAAATCGTTGAGCAATTGAATTTGTGCTGCCTCACCTGATTGGCCAAACAATTTAGCTTGTTGCAGCATGGCTCTTCTTTCGTCTAAAAAAATTCCACCGCCTAAATCCCAAGAAACACCTACAATACTCAATCCGTCTTCTGGCACCGAATATTGCGGATTTAGGTATTCGCCATCGTTCCATTCGTAGGCTACTTTACCTTCTAGCCCAAACCAAGTAGGAATCTTTAATCCAGATTCAGACAACCGATAATAGTCTTTCTCTTTAAAGATTTTCTGATCCACTTTTGAGTACAATACCGGATCGAAAAAACCTCTAGCAGAACGCAACCTTGCTTTGGCTTGATCACTCAACAAAGCCGCCTGACGAGCCATTGGGTGATATTCTTTTACAATCGAGATATACTCGTTGTAGGTAAGTTGTTTGTCTTCCCACACTTGCGTACTATCTTGACCAACAGCGGCATTCACAAAAGCCAAGCAACTAAGAAAAGTCCAGCTAATTACTTTACTCCACCTCATTACTTAACCTTTGGTTTTTTCTTATCTTCTTTCGCATGCATTTCTTCGCCTGCTTTTTCAAGGTTTACGTAAAAATCAGGTGGGAACCCATTAAACTGTCGCCATATCTCGTACCACATCGGTACATCTTGTAACAAGGCGAAACCACGAGCCCCGGATCCTACCCTGATGAGGTCTGGCCAAGGTTCATCGTTTTTATCGTGAGCAACTAAAATTCTGTACTTGTTGTTATCAGAAATCATGTTGTCGATAGCCACCACTTCACCACCAAAAGTTCCGAAACTCAAACTTGGCCATCCGTTAAAAACCACTGCTGGCCAACCATCAAATTCGATGCGTGCTTTTTGCCCCAACCGAATGAGAGGTAAATCTACTGGATCTACATACAGCTCTACCGCCATATCAACGTCTAAGCGAACTACACTTACAATTTGATCGCCTTGCTTTACCGTTTCTCCAATTCCTGATTGAATGGCTTTGGTTACAAACCCCGCCTGTGGAGCCGTGATGTAACGGAAACCTGCTCTTGCTTGGTAATTGGTGAGTTGGTTTTGCAACTTGGTTACGGTTGCTTCAGCATCGTATTGGCTGCTAATGGCTGAGAACTGATCTGATTGTGCCTTTGAGAGCTTATCTGCCAACTCGTTTTGAATGGTGTTGTAATTCAGTTTCGCATTAATGTATTCGTTTCTACTCACCAATAACTTACTTTCTTGAGAAATAAGTTTCGCTTGAACTTTCTGGAAGTTATTTCTCCGTTTTTCTAACTCTGTTAACGATTTCAAGCCTTCTTCGTAAAGCTTTTCTTGTCGTCTTAACTGATCTTTCCCAATTTCAAAACTTACTTTGGCTGCTTCAAAATCAATGCTATCGGCCTTTACTTTTAAAGCTCCTTGTTTTATTTTATTTTCTGCTTGGCTCAGCTTAAACTCTCTGGTTTTCTTGAGCGCTTCTATCTGTCTGTCAAGCGCTTTTACCTTTAACTTGTACGATTCTAACGAAGCTGTTTTAGCTTTTAGCTGAGATTGGGTTCTTTCTACCAATTCTGGATCGAAATAGGCATCTTTTATTTCGCTAATAAAAACTATTGTGTCGCCTTTATTTACGTAATCACCTTCTCTCACAAACCACTTTTCGATTCTACCATCGATGGTAGATTGAATAGTTTGTGGACGTTGGTCTGGGTACAACGTAGTTAATTTCCCTTTCGATTGTATGTTTTGGGTCCAAGGCACAAACATGAGCACGAAAAAGATTCCAAAGAAACCGTAGAGCCAATACGTTAACGTTCGGCTAAATCGAGATTTTAGCACCAGTGAGTGTGCTTTGTATTTCGATAACGGCAATTTATCCCCGATAACTGTTTTTGAAATGTTTAGCATACTACTCTACGTTAAATAGATTTCTGAAATAGGGTTTCTGTTGAATTTCGCTGTAGGTACCTTCATCTAGTACTTTACCACCTTCAAGAATAATGATACGATCGCATTTTTTAGCGAAAATCGGATCGTTCGAAATTCCGATTAATGTCCAATTATGAGCGTGATCACACAAAAATTCGGTGATTTGGTTACGATCTTCTCTTTCTAAGTTGTGCAAGAATTCTTCTAGCACCAATAAGCGTGGTCTTGCCGCAATAGAACGAGCAATAATTATTTTTCTGGCTACATTTTTCGGCAGTCCTTTGCCTTCAGAAAGCACTTGGGTATTATATCCTTTTGGTAACGATCGAATGTAATCTTCTACTCCAATGGCTCTTGCTGCCCATTGCACATCTTCGAAAGGCACACTGGCTTTTCCCATGCACATATTTTCACGAATGGTTCCTGCAAAAAGTTGTTCTTGGTCTAGAATATCTCCAATGCGAGAGCGCAAAGTGGTAAGCTGAATATTGCCTTGTGGAATATTGTTGTAAGCGATTTGCCCTTTTTGCACGGTATATAAACCAGAAATTAGGTTCATCAGCGTAGTTTTACCACTATTGTTAAAGCCTGCAATGCAAACCCGCTCACCAGATTGCACATGGAAAGTGATGTTTTTAAGCAATTCGCCAGCATCGATATTGTAGCTGTACGATAAATCTCTCACCTTTATATCGATTCCTTTGCCTGTATCAATTTCTTCGAAACTAATGCCTTCGTCATCTTCTATAGGCAAATCAGTTACATCGCCTAGTTTTTCCATCCCGGTAAGCACATCATAGATGGTTTCCATGCTTAAGA
Source organism: Salibacteraceae bacterium (assembly GCA_048267965.1). Classification (GTDB taxonomy): domain Bacteria; phylum Bacteroidota; class Bacteroidia; order Flavobacteriales_G; family Salibacteraceae. Next base: position 126,726 of record JBLWWK010000005.1, on the reverse strand, counting down.
TGAGTTTCTCTACGGAGTTGATTACAATTAAGATGATAATTTCTGCAGCTACGAATTGGCCAAGATTAATTTCTCTTTCAATTACAAGCAATGATCCCAGTATAAGCAACCCAGCAGTAACCATGGTTTTAAAACCTACCACGTTTGCGTATTGAAACACCAAGACTTTAAAGTGTCTTTTACGGGCAATCAAATACTTAGAAACTAAACCATCGGTTTTTTGAAGCGGTAAATCGGTTTTTCCTGCCAGCTTAAACGTACCCATGGTGCGAGCCATTTCTTCTAGCCATTCGGCAATGGCATATTTGTATTTAGATTCTGTGATACTTTCTTTTAAACCTCTTGGGCCACTAAAACGAAAAATGGCAAAAAGCATCAAAAGCAGAATAATTCCGAAGAAAACGAAGAAAGGATGGTAAAAAGCCAGTAATACCAGTCCGAAAATAATTTGAAGTAGTGAGCTAGAAAAATCGATAAGAATTTTCGACAGCCCTTTTTGAACATTGAGCGTATCGAAAAAACGGTTCATCAATTCTGGAGCATAATACTTGCTCAAACTCTCCATTTTGAAACGGGGAATTCTGTAAGCAAACTCAAACGCTGATCGAGTAAAAATTCGTTGCTGCAAAATCTCTGTTATATACAGCTGCATTATTTGCAAACCACCGGCAATAGCCACCCCCAAAATCACTACAATAATGAGAACCACCCAAGAAGTACTTACCATACCTCCCATGATTAATCCGATAATGGCTTGAATTCCTAACGGCAGTGTTAAGTTCACCAATCCGTTAAAAATGGCGTAGATATACACATACCATATATCTTTCTTATCGTTAGCCAATAGCCGGAAAAATCTGGCGAGAGGCTTCCCTGTTAAGTTTTCGTTTTTTTCTAAGTAAAAAAAGTCCATTTAGTCTACTTCTATGGTTTTTAGTATCAATTCGGTAAAAAACTCTTCGGTACTATTTGTTTTTTCTTGAACGTTTGTAAGAGAGGGTAAGTGGATGGCAAAAAAGCATTGTTGATGCGCGCCTTCAATTAACGTAGAAATCAGGGCTTCTGGGTATTTATAACTTGGATTTAACTCCCGCACCAATTCGCTCACTAAGCTGGTTACCCGCTTATAGCTTGAAAATAACCCATGCTTATTATCTTCATCTACTCCTTTTCTAAAGTACGACTTTGCGCTTTCGGTTAAAACAATATGGTGCAGTGCTTTTTCATTAATATGCTCAAAATCCATATCGAGGGTGAGTGGCCTTGTGAATAAGGCAATACAGATTTTTAATTTTTGGCGAGGATCTTCTACACTGTAGGTTCGTAAGTTAATCTGATATTCTACCCAATTCCAGTACCAAGAAATTAAGTAGGTTAATAAGCGATGTTTGTTATCAAAATATCGATAAACCGATGCTTCGGTAGAATTTATTCGATCAGAGAGTTTTTTAAAGGTAAACTCTTCAAACCCCAACTCGGCTAAAAGTGTAATACTTTCTTGCACTATTCTCTTGCCGAGTGCCGTACTCTCTGGGTCTTTACAATATATTTTTTCGCTTACGCGTATTTGAATCATCCGCTACCTACTTGTAAATCAACTGTTACTACAAAAATAGTTACTTCATCAAACATGATAGTATTACTATTGTTTAGATTATGTAAACTTTTTTAAGTTTCACTTCTTTCTGTTGTACCTTCACGGCTCATTGCAAGCGCGTATATGAAACTCACCTCGTACCTCCAAAAAGACGTACCTGCCTCCATTGTAGTATTTTTAGTTGCCTTACCTCTGTGTTTGGGAATTGCCTTAGCCTCTGGTGCTTCACCATTTGCAGGGCTCATTGCTGGCATTTTAGGCGGTATTGTTGTAGGCTCTGCAAGCGGCTCTCACATATCGGTAAGCGGCCCTGCAGCCGGACTCACATTTATTGTTGCCTCTGCCATTAACGATTTAGGAAGTTTCGAATCTTTTTTAGTGGCAGTACTTTTAGCAGGCGTTTTTCAGCTAGCACTCGGTTTTTTAAGAGCGGGAAAACTCGGCTATTATTTCCCATACTCTACCATCAAAGGTATGTTGGCGGCCATTGGCGTAACGTTAATTCTTAATCAAATTGGGTATGCGCTTGGCCTTCCCGAAGAGTTTTTCGAAACACATTCTTTGTTTAACCGAACTACGGGTATTGATTTTAGCACCTTTTTTCAATTAATAGAATCGATCACGGTAGGAGCCGTAATCATCTGCATTTTGTCTCTTTCCATTATTTTAGGGTTCGAGTTCCTACCGATAAAAAAGAAAGGATGGTTGCGTTATTTACCGGCTTCTTTATTTGCTGTGCTAGCTTCAGTAATTGTAAATCAAGTATTTAAAACGTTTTTCACTTCGTTGTATCTCAGCGAGAACCACTTGGTAGACATGCCTGTCTCGAATGATTTTTCAGAATTTCTATCTCAATTCACATTTCCAGACGTTTCTGCCTTCACAAATTTAGAAGTGTACGGTGTAGCCATTATTATCACTTTAGTTGCCAGCATAGAAACCTTATTGAGCATAGAAGCCGGAGACCAAATCGATCCGTATAGAAGAATATCTCCCACTTCGAGAGAGTTAAAAGCTCAAGGATTAGGTAATTTTCTGTCTGGATTAATTGGCGGAATCCCCATAACAGCCGTAATTGTTAGAAGTTCGGTAAACGTTGAGGCGGGTGCCAGAACCAAGTTGAGTGCCGTTTTTCATGGTTTTTTATTGCTTTTTTCGGCTATTTTTATTCCTCGCTATTTGAACTTGATTCCTCTCTCTGCGTTGGCTGCTATTTTGTTTGTTGTAGGTTTTAAGCTTACCCATCCGCGCTTACTTAAGGCGCAATACAAAAAAGGGAAGAAAAGTTTTTATCCGTTTATAACCACTTTCGTCTGTATCTTACTTTTTGGTCTATTACAAGGTATAGCTGTTGGGTTTTTAGTGGCCTTACTTCTTGCCCAGCCTTGGCCCATCAAGAAAAGCATTGAAAAAAAACAGGAAAACAGAACCTTAGAAATTCGATTACTGCAACCTCTTAATTTCTTGCACAAAGCGTATTTAGCCAGTTGCATTGAAAAAAATTCTGACACTCTGGCGGTGAGAATTAACACGATAAATGTGGTTCAAACCGACCCCGATATTCTTTCGTTTTTAAACCAACTAGAAGAAACGGCCCGAAGAGAAGGGTTAGAAATCGAAATAATTAGAGAAGAAAGTCAAGAAACGGTAAACTCCCCTCAATTGTAGAACACACAAGGAATTATAACGTCACTTTTTGTGTAAGAAACCACAAAAGGATTAAACAGCTTGCCACGCTCAATACAACATTGATAGCCGCAAAACCAAAAAGCTGTTGTTTCATCAAATAGACGGTTTCTAGGCTAAAAGTTGAAAAAGTTGAAAAGCCTCCGCAAAATCCGATTAAAACCAGTGGTCTAATCCACTGGGCATCCACTTTCCCTTTGTAAAAGTAAAGCACCACCCCCATTATTGTGCATGCCAATACGTTAGAGAGAATGGTTCCTACCGGTAAATTTCCGGTAAATTGATTAAGCATCCATTTTGATAGTAAGAAACGGCACAAGCTGCCCAAACCTCCTCCTATAAAAACGGCTACTAATTGCATTATTCTTTTTCTAAACGTAAAAAATGAGCTGCTTTTTGGCGCAACTGATGAAAAATTAAATACCAAATTCCGCCCCAAAGAGAACCTAAAATAGCTCCTCCCAAAATATCGCCAGGGTAGTGAACACCTAAATAAACGCGGCTGTAGCTTACCAAGGCTGCCCACAAAAGTAAACCTGCCGTCCACCCAACTTCTTTATAAATCAATAGTACAAAAACGGCCACAGCAAACGAGTTGGTAGCATGGCTAGAAACAAAGCCAAAAGCCCCTCCGCATTTATTATTCACGGTATGAACCAAGCCTTCTAACGCAGGTTCGTGACAAGGGCGCGGACGTAGAAACACTTCTTTAAACCACTGCACACTGCTTTGGTCTGCACACAAAATGAGTAAGGCAATGGTAGGAACCAATACCATTAAAATTCGTGCATTGTGCATTTTTACCACTCGGTAAATCAAGAATGCATAAAATGGAACCCAGATTAAGGTATCTGAAACCCAAAACATCACCCTATCGAAAAATGCATTGTGCATTCCGTTAAGGGTGAGAAATAATTCTTGATCAAACTGAATGAGTGAATCAATCATGAGCAGGCTCTTGGAGTGTTTTCCAGATAAGATCTTTTAGTTCTTGAATTCCGGTTCCTACTACTGAAGAGATAAAAACGTGCGGCACATCTGGTATTTCTGGCTGAAGTGCTTCTTTAAGCTCATCGTCTAAGAAATCTGATTTAGTAATGGCCAACAAACGTTGTTTATCGAGAATTTCTGGATTGTATTTTTTTAGCTCGTTTAGCAGAATATCGTATTCTTTTTGAATGCTATCGGTATCACACGGAACCATAAAAAGCAACACTGAGTTTCTCTCTATGTGGCGTAAAAAGCGCAGGCCAATTCCTTTCCCTTCTGCGGCACCTTCGATAATTCCTGGAATATCTGCCATAACAAACGAACGGTCGTCACGGTAGCTTACAATTCCCAAATTCGGAGTCATGGTGGTAAATGCGTAGTTGGCAATTTCTGGTTTTGCTGCAGAAACAGCAGAAAGCAAGGTGCTTTTACCCGCATTGGGGAAACCTACTAAACCTACATCGGCTAAGATTTTGAGTTCTAGAATTTTCCATTCTTCGCCCCCTTCTTCGCCCGGTTGTGCATAACGAGGTGTTTGGTTGGTGGGAGATTTAAAATGGTTGTTTCCCAAACCACCTCTACCACCGCCCAGCAATACCGTTTCTTGACCGTGATCGGTGATTTCGAAAATCACTTTACCCGTTTCAGCATCTTTAGCAACGGTTCCTAATGGAACGTCTAAGATAATGTCTTCACCATTTTTACCATGAGAAGTTTGCTTACCTCCATTTTCACCGTGCCCAGCATTAATGTGCTTGCGGTATTTGAGGTGAAGTAAGGTCCACATTTGTTGGTTACCTCTTAAGATAATGTGACCACCACGGCCTCCATCACCTCCGTCTGGCCCTCCTTTTGGAACAAACTTTTCTCTGCGTAAATGAGCAGAACCTGCCCCTCCATTACCAGATCGACAAAGGATTTTAACGTAATCTACAAAGTTAGATTGCTGTACTTTTCGGTTCTTACTCATACTGAAAACAAAAGCCCCCTTTTACGGAGGCTTGTTAGATTAAATCTAATAAATATTAACCAATGGCTTGGTATAAACGATTCGAGATATCGTCTATGGTTCCAATTCCATCGATGGATTTGAATTTATCTTGTTGCTGATAAAAATCTTTAAGTGGGGCGGTTTTCTTGTTGTATTCTTTAATACGGTTTTCGATAATCTCAGGATTTTGATCATCGCTTCTGCCGCTTACTTTACCTCTTTCGAGAAGGCGTTTCTTAAGCTCATCATCGTGTACTTCTAGTGCCAACATTAAGGTAATAGCTTCGTTTTTAGAAGCCAAGAATTTATCTAATGCTTCTGCTTGTGCTGTAGTTCTCGGAAAACCATCGAAGATAAACCCGTTAGCATCTTGGTGCTTGTCTACTTCAGATTCTAGCATGCTGATGGTAACTTCATCAGGAACCAAATCGCCTTTATCGATAAAACTTTTTGCAAGCTTACCTAATTCGGTTTCACCTTTAATATTCGCTCTAAATATATCGCCTGTAGAAAGGTGAATTAACCCATATTTTTCAGTTAGCCTTTCAGATTGGGTTCCTTTACCGGCACCTGGAGGGCCGAACAATACTAAATTCAACATGTTTTAATGATCTTTTGCTTGATATAAATCTTTAAGATTTCTTCCTAAACCGTCAAAATCAAGACCGTAGCCTAAAACGAATTTATCCGGAATTTCAAATCCTACGTAATCCAAATGTACATCAAAAGTGGTAGCCTCTGGTTTATGCAGTAATGTGCAAATATGCACAGATTTGGCTCCTACCGTTGCTAAATCTTTTTTTATTTGCTGTAGTGTTCTGCCTGTATCTACAATATCTTCGACTACAATTACTTTTTTTCCGCTGAGTTCTTTTGGCATCCCAGAAAGGTTGGCCACCTCACCTCCCGATTGCATGCCCTCGTAAGATTTATAGCGCAAGAAATGCACTTCACTAGGCAAGTCGATGTGTTTTACCAAATCTGAGGTAAACATAAAGGCACCATTTAATACCGACAAAATAATTGGCGGCTCATCAGAAAAGTCTTCGGTTATTTTTTGCCCAAGAACACGCGCTCTTTCAAGTAATTCGGTGTGTGAGATAAATGGCTCAAATTGTTTCCCCCAGAATTCAACCATACAATGCTTTTTTCACTTTTGAGCGTTCAAATTTACAACTTAATCATAATGTGATACCTAAGTAGAGCCTCTCTGAACAAAATATGCTGGTCAATCTGCTATATTTGCGGCCATGAACAAGCATTTTTACGGTCAAGATTTTAAGTTAGGTATTCTCGGTGGTGGTCAGTTAGGCAGAATGTTTATTCAAGAAGCCATTAATTTAAATGTTTCTATCGATATTTTAGATCCCGACCCCAATGCGCCTTGTAAAGATATTGCTACAGAATTTACGGTGGGTAACCTCAACGATTACGATACGGTAGTCGCTTTTGGAAAAAACAAAGATGTTGTTACCATAGAAATTGAACACGTTAATGTAGATGCTCTCGAAACCCTCGAAGCAAACGGGGTAATGGTTTATCCTCAACCGCATGTTTTGCGCATTATTCAAGACAAAGGGCTTCAAAAAAGTTTTTATCAAGACAATAATATCCCAACGGCTCCTTTTCATTTAATTGATTCGAAAGAAGAAATTTCGGCTTATTTGAAATCGGGTTCCTACATGCAGAAGCTCAGAAAAGGCGGTTACGATGGTAAAGGAGTAACCCCCGTGCGTGGCGAAAAAGATTTAGAAAATGCTTTTGATGCACCTTCTGTGCTCGAATCTTTTGTTGATTTTAAAACAGAAATCTCTGTAATTGTTGGTAGGAACGCGAAAGGAGAAATTACCGCATTCCCAACCGTAGAGATGAGTTTTAGCCCAGAAGCAAACTTGGTTGAATTCTTATTTTCTCCAGGAAACATTTCTCCAGAAATTGAAGAAAAAGCGCAAAGCCTAGCCAAAACAGTTGCAGACAGCATTGGTATTGTAGGCATTTTAGCCATTGAAATGTTTGTTACTCAAGACAATGAAGTGCTCGTAAACGAAATTGCACCAAGACCACACAACAGCGGTCACCAGAGCATAGAAGCCAATGTTACTTCTCAGTATGCACAACACCTGAGAGCCATTATGAACTTGCCTCTTGGAGACACTAGCAACATTTTGCCTTCTGTAATGGTGAATCTATTAGGCGAAAAAGACCACACCGGTGAGGCTGTTTATCAAAACCTCGAAGAAGTAATGAGCTGGCCAGGTGTTTACATTCATTTATACGGTAAAAAAACCACTAAACCGTACCGTAAAATGGGCCACGTAACCGTTACCCATTCCCAGCTTAAAAAAGCCATAGAAATAGCCAATAAAGTAAAAGAAACACTCAAAGTAGTTTCTGCTTAAATTCATAAAATCTTTACACAAATGGTAGGAATTATCATGGGGAGTAAATCTGACCTCCCAATTATGCAAGAAGCCATCGATGTTCTTAAAGAACTAAAGGTAGACTACGAAGTAAACATTGTTTCTGCTCACAGAACTCCCCAAAAAATGGTAGACTATGCAGAGCAGGCAGATCAGCGCGGTGTAAAAGTGATTATTGCTGGAGCAGGCGGGGCTGCGCATTTGCCAGGCATGACCGCCTCTTTAACTCCCCTCCCTGTTATTGGTGTGCCCGTAAAGTCGAGAAATTCGATAGACGGATGGGATTCTGTGCTTTCGATTCTTCAAATGCCTTCTGGTGTTCCCGTAGCCACCGTTGCTTTAGACGGAGCCAAAAACGCAGGAATTTTAGCCGCCCAAATTATTGGTTGCAGTGAGCCCACTTTACTACAAAGGCTAAAAGAATATAAGCTCACTCTACAAGAAAAAGTGAACAAACAACAAGAAGAGCTCGACAACGAAATGAGATAACAAACAAATTATCTTAAATTTGAGAGACCTACGTTGCGTAAACCCCTATTGAGAAACTTCTCGCAACACAAGAGACGGAAAAACAGTTTTTATACACGCTGAATTTTACACATTGTGAAAAAGATACTTCTTGCGTTGCTTCTTTTGGCTCAACTGCCCGTTTTTGCTGGCATCGGCAATCCACATTTAGGTGGCAGATCAGCCGCATTAGGGCACGCTTCTGTTACCCTTCGAGATGTTTGGAGTTTACACAACAACCAAGCAGGGCTGGCCTTTTTAAAACAAAAACTAGCAGTAGGTGCTTACTACGAAAATCGATTTAACTTAAGTGAAATGGCCTTGCGCGGAGCCGTGTTAGCGGTTCCTACCAAAGGCGGAACGTTTGGCGTTAGCGTTCAACAGTTTGGCTTTTCGGCTTATAACGAATCTAAATACGCCTTAGGCTATGCCCGTAAATTTGGTGATAATTTTGCCGTTGGGGTTCAGCTTAATTACATGACGGTTCGTTTTCAGCGCAGCGAATATGGAAGCCGCGAATTAATCTCAGCAGAAATTGGTATTCAAGCCAACATAACTGACAAATTAAAAGTAGGCGCTCAGGTTTTTAACCCTACCACCACCGAATTAGACGATTATGACAACGAACGCCTGCCTACCATTATGCGCGCAGGATTGCAATACGATTTTTCTGAAAAAGTTCTCGCCTTTGCTGAGATTGAGAAAGACGTAGACCAGCCTGCACACGTAAAATTAGCCGTAGAATACCAGGTAATCGAGCTCATTCATTTGCGAGCAGGCCTCTCTACCAACCCATTTAGAAATTCGTTCGGTTTTGGCCTCAACCTAAAAGGCCTAAGTATAGATATTGCCACCACCTACCACGAAGTGCTTGGCTACACGCCACAAGTAGGATTATCGTATAAATTTTAGCCGTGAGAAATCTATTTCACATACTCACAGTTACGGCTCTATTATTAACGGCAGGAACCGCTTTTGCACAGCAACGAAAAGTTGATAAAAACGAGGTAATTGAAAAACGTATCGAACTTTTGGCAGAAAATGCCGAAAATGATGACCTCGACTACACAACGCTTTTCGATGTATTGGCTTATTATTTCGACCATCCCTTAAACTTGAATGCCGCCAATAGCGAAGACTTGCGCGAATTGGGTTTACTCAGCGAATACCAAATCAATTCACTTATTTCTTATCGTATTCAGATGGGCGCTTTTCAATCGATTTACGAAATCAGAAACGTAAATGGAATGGATATGGAAACTATTCAGAACATTCTTCCCTTTGTTGAAACAAGCACCAAAGAATTAGAGCGTTTTAAACTCAAAAATGCGCTGAAATATGGAAATCATGACATTTTCATGCGTTCATACTACATTTTCGAAGAGAAAAAAGGATACGCCAATAACGGTGAATCTTCTAGTACTTCTAACCAATATCAAGGCGAACCTTATAGCGCTTATTTACGCTATCGATATCAGTTTAGACAAAATCTTAGCCTAGGCGTAACGGCTGAAAAAGATGCTGGTGAAGAATTTTTTAAGGGTTCTAACAACCAAGGATTTGATTATTATTCGGCTCACTTATTTTACGAAGGCAAAGGAACACTCAAGCAACTGGCTGTTGGCGATTACCAAGCTCAATTTGGACAAGGACTCACTTTTTGGTCTGGGCTTACCTTCGGTAAATCTGCCGATGTACAAAACATTCAGCGATATGGAAGAAAATTAAGGCCTTATACTTCGGTTAACGAAAACTTGTTCTTAAGAGGAAGTGCTGCTACTGCTCAGCTCGGTGATTTTGAAATTACAGGCTTCTTCTCGCAGAAAAAGATAGACGCCAATCTTGTAAGCTCTACCGATTCTCTAGGTAGAGAAGAAATTGCTTTTACCTCTTTGCAGCAAACAGGCCTGCACCGAACCAACAGTGAAATTGAAGACAAACAATCGGTGCAAGAAACCGTTTTTGGCGGTCATTTAAGCTTTCAACTAGAGCATTTCGAGGTAGGAGCCACAGCTGTAAAAAGTATCTACGACACCGAAGCCAACAGAAACTTGCGATTGTACAACCAGTTTGATTTTAACAGCGAAGAAAACCTCAACTTGGGCGTAAATTTTAATGCTAATTGGAATATTTTCCACTTTTTTGGTGAAGTGGCTCAAAGCGAAAATGGCGGTCAAGCGTATGTTGCAGGTGTAAATGCTGCGCTACATTCTCGGTTTCATCTCACTGTTTTTAATCGAAATTTCGGAAAAGATTATCAAGCGCTTTATAGTGGGGCTTTTAGCGAATCGAGCCGAAATCAAAATGAGCGCGGAATGTATGTAGGTGCTACCGCAAAAGTGAGCTCTACCTTAACGCTAAAAGGATATATTGATCGCTACCGATTCGAGTGGTTGAGGTTTTTAGTGGATTCTCCCTCCGAAGGGGGCGATGTTTTTCTTCAAGCAAATTGGCGTCCCAACCGAAAAGTAGAAGGTTACATTCGCTACCGAAACGAAACACAAAAAAGAAATAGCCAACTAGAAAATCAAACTATGCAGCGCATAGAAAAAGAAGACCAAAGTTGGTATCGTTTGCATTTAGATTATCGAGTTTCTTCTTCGGTTCGATTAAAAAATCGCTTAGAATTTACCAGTTATAAACTTGAAAACAGTGAGCGTTCGAATGGTTTGCTGATTTACCAAGACGTTCAGATTCACCGACCCGAAGGCTGGCTCACTTTTGTTGGCAGATTTGCCATGTTTGATACCGACACTTACGATGCAAGAATTTATGCTTACGAAAACGATGTGTTGTACTTCTTTAATGTGCCTGCATACTCTGGCAGAGGTTTACGCACGTTTGCTATGATAAAATTCGATGTTTCTAAACACCTCGATTTTTGGGTGAGAGCTTCTAGAACTTACTATACAGACCGTGAAACCATTGGCACCGGTTTAGAGACGATTAATGAACCGCATCGCACCGATTTACGTTTACAATTGCGTTTTCGCTTCTAGAAATTTTCTCATTTCAAAAAGGCATTTTTTTATCTTGCTCTCTGAATGCAATCTGTCTATTTTAAATACATCTTCTCCTTTTTGTTGGTAATTGGTTCCTACAATGGAAAAAGCCAGCCCACCCTTGAATCGATTAATGATATTTCGAAGCAATTTATTAAGGCGCTAAAAAAGCAAGATGTTGCTGAATTTAGATTTACTTACACCAATGACTCTACGGTTTTAGCCGAATTATCGAATAGTTTGGGATTTAATATGGGCTACGCACTAGAGCGAGATTTTATTAGAATAATTAAAGAAGGAATTGAAAAAGGGATTGAGTGGAACAGTATAAAGTTGCTCAAAACGGAATATGAAATGAGCAGAGCGGGCGCTGTGCTTATTGCTCAGCCTACGCAAATAATTTTTGAACATAGAATTTTCAGGTATCGAATCGATATGAATTGCTCGAAATTTAAGGGCAATTGGAGTTTTGTACCAATTGCCCGAAAAACGAATTTAATTCATTTAGTTCCGATTGGTTTTGAAGAGACTACTTCAAACTAATGCCTGATAACTTATTTAGTTCGTCCCAGAAGTTAGGGTACGATTTTTTTACCACGTCTTTATCGGCAATTTTAATCGAATTATTAACCATTACGAGCGGTGCAAAAGCCATTGCCATGCGGTGATCGTTATACGTTTCGATTAAAACATCTTCTTTCGCTTCGAAGTTAGAAGCATCGATTATTAATGTTTTTCTGTCTTCAATTTTCACCGAAACATTGAATTTCTCTAATTCGGTTTTTAGCGCAGTTAACCGTTCGGTTTCTTTTAGCTGAAGCGTTTGTAAACCTGTTAGTTTAGCTCGTTTTTTCTTAGCGGCTAAAACTACGGCAACGGTAGGAGCCAAATCTGGATAGTTGACTAAATCCATTTCAACATCTGCCGATTTTTCGATCGATGCATCTTTTTCAATTACAACGCCTGTTTTGGTGGCTGAAGATTTCACTCCAAAATCTTTGAAAAGCTCTGCACAGATGGAATCTCCTTGACTTGACTCGAGTTTTAAACTGTTAAGTCGAACGGATCCTTCTGAACTCAAGGCCATAAATGCATACCAATACGAAGCTGCACTCCAATCGGGCTCTACACGATACGGCTTCATGATGTAGATTTTGTTCTTAATGATAAGTTGCTGGCCGGTAAACTCAATATCGGCACCGAAGTACTTCATTAAATCTACCGTCATGTGCAGGTACGGAGCAGAAACTAAGTCGCCATCGATATCGATAATCAGTCCTTTTTTGAAGTTGGGAGCCACCATAGCCAATGCCGAAATAAACTGACTGCTAATTCTGCCTGAAATTTTTACGCGCCCTCCTTCTAATGCTTGCCCCATAATTTTTACGGGAGGAAACCCCGGATTGCCAGCATATTCGATTTCTGCACCCAAGTCTTTTAAGGCTTCTACCAATGCTTTAACAGGTCTTACTTTGAGGCGATCACTTCCGGTTAAAATCACTTCTTTTCCGGCTTTGGCAGCAAAATGAGCCATTAAAAAACGAAGTGTGGTTCCGGCCATTTCGCAATCTAACTTAGCATCTTGCGAACCGAGCAATTGCTCCATTAGAACACTGTCTTGCGCTTTCGATTTGTTTTGAACAAAACTTCCTTGATTAGCTATTGCTTCAATAATTAACGCTCGATTAGTTAAGCTTTTACTTCCTGGCAAACGAACGGCTCCTTCTATAATAGCGGGCTCTTTTTTCAAGTAAATATTGCTCATAATTCTATGTAGTATTTCAGGCTTTTTCTAATTTGACTCTCGTCTACGTGGCAGTTAACTTGGGCGCTACCCATCGCTTTTAGAAGAGTAAAATTAATATTTTGATTTTGGTTCTTTTTATCGTGTCTCATGTAGGCAATGAGGGGTTCTATCTGTTCGGTGGTTATGTTAATTTTACCGAAAACGGCTAAAATCATGTTTTCTAATGATTTTTGGTTGTTTTGACTCCAACCTTTGTCAAAACTTAACAACCCTTCAATCACCATACCTGCCGCTACCGCTTCACCATGTAATATGGGTTTTTCTTGTTCTAGAAACCAACTTTCGATGGCGTGCCCTACGGTATGACCAAAGTTTAATTTCTTGCGTTCACCAGCTTCTTTAAAATCTTGCTGAACTATTTGATTTTTTATAGAGATACTCTCTACAATATGTGAGGTCTCTAATTCTCCTTTGGTCTCTATAATCGATTGCAGATCAACGTAATGATCGGGATTAGCAATTAGCCCGTGCTTAATCATTTCGGCCAATCCGCTTCTCAATTGCTCTGGTGGGAGCGTATGCAAGAAAACAGGATTCACAAACACGGCTTTCGGGTGCTGGAATAAGCCTACGTGATTTTTTAAGGCTCCTAAGTCTACCCCTAATTTACCACCTACCGATGCATCTACCATGGCGAGTAATGAAGTAGGAATTTGAATAAAATCTATTCCGCGTAAAAAAGTAGAAGCTACAAAACCGCCCATATCGCCAATTACGCCACCGCCTAAGTTGAGCAAAACGCTATTTCTATCGGCATGTACATCTACCAGTGAGTTCCACAGCTGAAAGCAAGTTTCAATTTGTTTGTATTGCTCTCCGGGTTCAATCTCAATAATTTCGACTTCAGAAAAACTGCTCAACACCTTTTCTTCAAGCAAAGGCAAACAATGCTGAGAAGTGTTTTCGTCTACCAAAACCACAATCAACGATTGCTTGTAATTCTCTTGTAAAAACGATTGCAATTCACCCAGCACTTCACCGATAAAAACTTGATGAGTTTCGCTATGTATTGCTTCGAAATTATTCACAATGGCAATCTAATTCACTCTTTTTATCAGCTGTAACGGTACGAACCCATTTTGCAGAGTCTTCAAAAATCACTTCAAGATTTAACGTGCCTTTGTTTTCAATTTCTGCGGTAAGGAAATACATTTTGGGTGTTTCTCGCGGTGTACTTTTCGAAAAGTCTACATCTGCGTTTTTCACAAAATATTCCCAATCGATCGAATTGAAGCCATAGCATTCGTACAAGCATTTCTGCTTCCCCTCGAACGTAAAAGTGGAATCTTCTCGTAATTCTGTCAAAATTCTTTCTTCTGGCAACCAGAAATTAAAAGTATTGTCACTTCTATCTCTAATCAATAATGCCCATGCCAAAATACAGCCTAAGCCTACCCCTATGAGGTAAATTCTAATTCTTCGCCACATAAAAATTGAATGTGAATTATAATGCTGACATCAAAAGGTTGAGGTCTTTGTAAGGCAAATCGTACGATTTACCTAAAAACTCGTTGGTTAGAATTCCGTGATAGAGATACGCTCCATTTCGAAGTCCCATTCTCTTTTTGAGTAGGTTTTCTAAACCACCTTCTTCTCCCATTTGCAATAAAATGGGCGTAAAGATATTACTGATTGCGTAAGAAGCCGTACGAGAAACACGAGAAGCTATATTAGGAACGCAATAATGGATTACTCCATGCTTTTTAAAAGTAGGAAAATCATGATTGGTTACTTCTGATGTTTCGAAACAACCACCTTGGTCTATGCTTACATCTACAATTACAGAACCTGGTTTCATCATCGCCACCATTTCTTCTGTAACCATGCAAGGTGTTCTGCCATGTGGAGCGCGCACGGCACCAATAGCTACATCTGCTGTTTTAAGTGCGTTCGATAGCACTTTGGGTTGTATGGTAGATGTAAAAACACGTGTTCCCAAACTGTTTTGCAACCTGCGCAATTTATACGTGCTGTTATCAAACACCTTTACTGATGCACCTAAGCCTAATGCTGCTCGTGTTGCGTATTCGCCAACGCTGCCCGCTCCTATAATAATTACCTCAGTTGGTTTTACACCTGAAATTCCGCCCAGCATGGCTCCTACCCCTTGGTTGTAATTGCTCAGGTATTCTGCAGCTAATAAAACAGAGGTATTTCCAGCGATTTCGCCCATGGCACTTACTACTGGATAATTGCCTTCGTTATCCATTATGTAATCCCAGGCAATGGCGGTTACCTTTTTTTTGATTAATTCTTTGAGAAAATCTTCGGGTTGAATGCTTAATTGTAAGGCAGATATAAGCGTTTGTTTCCGCTGCATCCTGCTAATTTCTTTGAGCGAAGGTGGCTCTACCTTCATAATTACATTCGCCTTGTAGATTTCTTCTGTGTCTTCAACAATGCGAGCACCTGCTTCGCTGTATTCTCTGTCTGAAAAATTAGCAGCTTTCCCTGCATTCATTTCTACCCAAACATCATGACCGTTGTTCACCAACAAATTAACTGCCTCTGGTACTAAAGCCACTCGATTTTCTTGAAAAGACTGCTCTTTGGGTATACCGATGTACAACTTGCGTTCGTCATCAGCTATTTTAAGCATTTGTTCTTTGGGCTGCCTTGCTGCTTCTTGTGAAAGGTTTTTAAGAGTTTCTTTCGTTGGGGTCATACATGCTTAAGTTTAAAAACACGAATATCTTTTTCTTGCTCAATTTCCACTTCAAGATAGTGAACTGGGAGCAAACTTTCAATTTTTTCGGCCCATTCTAATAAACAAATAGACGGGCTGTAAAGATATTCTTCTACTCCAAAATCAAGAGCTTCTTCTTCTGAGTTTAAGCGGTAAAAATCGAAGTGAAAAACGGTTCCTACCGTGGGGCTGTTATACTCATTCACTAAAGAGTAAGTTGGGCTACTTATGGAGTCTTGCACCTCTAGCTGTTTGCAAATTTCTGCAACCAACGTGGTTTTGCCGGCTCCCATTTGCCCCTTAAAACTTATTACTTTCTCTTTCTCTAATTCTTGAATTATAGCGCTGGCCACTTGAGGCAACTCATCAAGGGAATGTACTCTCCACTGCATTATTTTGCTTTTAGCGAAACAAAAGGAATAATCATTTCTTCTAATGAAATACCTCCATGCTGAAAGGTGTTTTTGTAGTAATTCACGTAGTAATTGTAGTTATTCGGATACGCAAAAAAGCTGTTTTCTTTGGCAAATATGTAACGAGACGAGATATTCGATTTAGGCAAATGCGCCTCTTCTGGCCTCGAAATATCGAAGACTTCTTTTTTGTTGTAGTTCAAGTTTTTGC
Source organism: Salibacteraceae bacterium (assembly GCA_048267965.1). Taxonomy (GTDB): domain Bacteria; phylum Bacteroidota; class Bacteroidia; order Flavobacteriales_G; family Salibacteraceae. The sequence continues at coordinate 110,416 of JBLWWK010000005.1, read as the reverse complement.
CTTGTTTATACCTCAGATTGGTATTGGTATTTTTATCACCTACCACTTTAGAAGGATTCGAAACTTGAATGGTACCGTGGTCGGTAGTAATTATCATTCTTGCTTTGTTTTCGGCAATTTGCCTCATCATGTCTAACAATGGAGAATGCTCGAACCACGAAGAGGTTAACGATCGGTAGGCCGAGTTATCGTCTGCCAATTCTCGAATTACTTCCATATCGGTACGGGCATGAGAAAGCATATCTACAAAGTTGTAAACTACAACGTTTAAATCGTTGGTTAAGAGGTTAGAAAAGTTATCGGCTAATTTTTTACCAAACTTTAGGTTGGTCACCTTATTGTAAGAGAATCTAATATCGAATCCTAATCGCTTTAATTGGGCTTCTAAAAACTCTTTTTCAAAAAGGTTTTTACCACCTTCGTCTTCTTCGTTTTTCCACAAATCTGGATGCAACTTTGCCATTTCACTCGGCAACAGACCACTAAAAAGGGCGTTACGCGCATAATGGGTGGCCGTGGGCAAAATACTCAAATAGGTATCTTCTTGATCTACCCTAAAGTATTGTTCTAGCTCTGGTTTTATGGTATTCCATTGATCTAATCTGAGGTTATCGATCACCATTAAAAAAAGAGGTTCTCCCGATTTAATTTCAGGAGCAATTCTTCTCTTAAACAGGGTGTGCGATAACGTAGGAGCATCGGTTCCTTCTAACCAATCGAGATAGTTAGATTCAACAAAATCTGAGAAATGCTTATTGGCTTCAGATTTTTGCATTTCGAGAATTTCGAGCATGCTGGCGTCTTTGCTGCTCTCTAACTCGATTTCCCAATAAACCATCTTTTTATACAATTCTTGCCATTCTTCGGCATCTAAACGATCTCCTAATCGCATTCCGATTTCTCGAAACTCTTGCTGGTATTTCGATGTGGTTTTTTCAGAAACCAATCTTTTTTCGTCTAGGTTTTTCTTTACCGAAAGTAGAATCTGTTTCGGATTTACAGGTTTAATCAAGTAATCCGCAATTTTGCTCCCAATTGCATCTTCCATAATCGACTCTTCTTCGCTTTTGGTAATCATAATTACAGGAACCGAAGAATTGCGCGCCTTAATTTGAGCCAATGTTTCTAGTCCAGACAAACCGGGCATGTTTTCGTCTAAGAACACAATATCGATGTTACCCTCTTCGAGAATATCGAGTGCATCATCACCATTATTAGCCGTTTTTACAGCATACCCTTTCTCTTCTAAAAACAAGATATGAGGCTTTAGTAAGTCTATTTCGTCATCGGCCCAAAGAATCGTAATATTCATGGAAATCTTAATTTTGCAGAGTTAAATGTATAGGTACTATTACCTTCTCTATCTTAGCTTCAAAATTGATAAAAATAATTGAGCAAAGCCTTTGAATCTCGAATACTCCAGCAAACGAAAAATCTTTAACGATCCCATTTACGGTTTCGTTACCATTCCGTTCGAATTGGTTTTCGATATTATCGAACATCCCTTTTTTCAACGTTTAAGAAGAATTACTCAATTAGGCTTAACCAATTTGGTGTATAGTGGCGCCAATCACACCCGGTTTCAGCATACGCTGGGTGCCATGCATTTAATGACGCGTGCCATTCAAGTGCTTCAATCTAAAGGTGTTGAAATAACTCACGAAGAAGCCGAAGGAACCATTTTAGCAATTTTGCTGCACGACATCGGTCACGGGCCTTACTCTCACACGTTAGAGCACAGTATTGTAAAGGGCGTTTCTCATGAAGATCTTTCTGATCTTTTTATGCAGGCGCTCAACAAAGAATTCAACGGAGCGCTCACCACATCTATTGCCATTTTTAACAATGTTTATAAAAAACCCTTCTTGCACCAGTTGGTGAGCAGCCAGCTCGACATGGATCGGCTCGATTACCTTAAAAGAGATAGCTTTTTCACAGGCGTTTCAGAAGGCGTAGTAGGATCCGAACGCATCATCAAAATGCTCAACGTTGTAAATGGTGAATTAGCCGTTGAACGAAAAGGTATTTATTCTATCGAAAAATTCTTGGTAGCACGTAGACTAATGTATTGGCAAGTGTACCTGCATAAAACTGTGTTGTCTGCCGAGTTCCTACTTACCAAAATTCTTTCTCGCGCTAAAGAATTGGCTCACCAAGATGTTGAATTATTCGCTTCAGATGCATTTAGCGAGTTTTTATACCACACCATCACCAAAGAAGACTTTATTGCTCAGCCCGATTTACTCAAGACCTTCGCCTTACTTGATGATTACGACATCATGGGCTCTATCAAAGTTTGGGCAGCTCACCCCGATCATATTTTGTCGCAACTATGCCAACGAATGGTGAACCGAAACTTGTTAAAAATTCAACTTCAGAACGAACCTTTTTCTCCAGACACCATTCACACCACCCAAGAGAAAGTAGCACAGCAGCTAGGTTTAACCGAAAATGAAGTTAGCTATTTTGTGTTTAGCAGCGAAGTAACTAACAGCGCTTATTCAGAAAAAATGGATGGCATTAAAATTCTTTATAAAAACGGAGATTTAAAAGATCTAAAAGACGATGCCGACTTAATTAACATCACTGCTTTGTCGAAGCCAGTAAGTAAATATTTTCTTTGTTACCCACAATTAAAGTAGCTTTTCAAGAGATTCTGTTGAAAAAAAACACATTACACTCTTTAGATACAAAAGAGTAGACTTATTTTTGGCCGTTAGTTCGGATTCAAAACGACTACTTGTATTTTAATATGGAATTTTCAGCGTCTCAGCTTTCAGAAATCTTAGAGGGAACCTTAGAAGGAAACCCTGATTGTAAAGTAAACACTCTCAGTAAAATTGATGAAGGTATACCACAATCGGTTTCATTCTTATACAATCCAGATTACACCCATCATCTATACTCTACCCAAGCTTCGGTAGTAATTGTCAACAACACCTTCGAAGCCGAAAAAGAAATCCCAAACCATGTTACCTTAATTCGAGTAGAAGATGCCCGCATGAGTTTTGGCAAGCTACTCGAAGCCTACAAGCAGTTTAAATCAAGCGCTAAGCAAGGCATTCACCCTACAGCAGTAATCGAAGAATCTGCAGAAATTGGAGAAAACGTATACATTGGCGCATTAGCTTACATTGGTCACAATGCCAAAGTGGGCAATAACTGCCAAATCGAAACTCAATCGTACATTGGAGATCGCGTAACGGTAGGAACCGATTGCATCTTTCACAGTAGAGTTACCATTAACGAAGAAACCCTCGTAGGAAACCACTGTATCATTCAATCTGGAGCCGTAATTGGCGGTGACGGATTCGGATTTCAACCCAATTCAGAAAACAACTTCACTAAGCTGATTCATATCGGCAACGTAATATTAGAAGACCACGTAGAAGTGGGCGCCAACACCACCATCGACCGAGCAACCGTAGGAAGCACCATTATTCGAAAGGGTGTTAAACTCGATAATCTCATTCAAATTGGTCATAACGTAGAAATTGATCAAAACACCGTAATTGCCTCGCAATCAGGAGTAGCTGGCTCCACCTACATCGGTAAAAATTGTATGATTGGCGGTCAAGTTGGTTTTGCTGGTCACCAACGTATTGCAAATGGTGTTAAAATTGCAGCCAAAACAGGTATTCCACGAGATTTAAAAGAAGAGAATGGCGTGTACCAAGGAAATCCCGCCATGCCTATTGGCGATTTCCAACGATCTTACGTTTTCTTTAGAAAATTACCCAAGCTTAGCAACGAGATTAACGAGCTTAAAAAAGAATTAAAAGAACTACGCAATCAACAGCCTAATAACGAGTCTAATGGCAGATAAGCAACATACCCTCAAGAACCCTATTGTTGTAAAAGGTGTAGGGTTACATACTGGTAAAACAACGACATTAACTATACAGCCCGCTCCAGAAAATCATGGGTATGTGTTTCAACGTATCGACATCGATGGCGAACCTAAAATCAAAGCCGATATCGATAATGTAACTACTACACAACGTGGTACTACCCTTATGCAAAATAAGGCAGAAGTACACACTACAGAGCACGTATTAGCCGCTCTTTACGGAATGGAAGTAGATAACGCACTTATTCAACTAGACGGACCTGAAATTCCTATTCTAGATGGTAGTGCTAAACCATTTGTTGAAGCCATTATTGAAGCTGGTAGAAAAGAACAGTCTGCACTTCGTGAGTACTTTTACTTAAAAGAAAACCTCAAATACGAGAACGAAGAAAAACAAGCTGAAATTTTAGCTGTCCCTGATACTGAGCATCGCGTAACTGTAATGGTAGATTACAACTCTCCTGTTTTAGGCACACAGCATGCTTCGATGTATCATTTAGGTGAATTCGAAAAAGAAATTGCACCGTGTAGAACTTTCGTGTTCCTACGTGAATTAATGCAATTAGTAAATGCAGGATTAATTAAAGGTGGAGACGTAGATAATGCAATTGTAATGGTAGATACCTCTTTATCTGAAGAAGAAAAAGAACGCCTTGCTTCTACTTTTAACAAATCGAAAGATATGTTGAAAGAAGTAGGCATCGGTATCTTAAACAACTTAGAATTACATTACGAGAACGAGCCAGCTCGTCACAAACTGCTAGATATTGTAGGTGACTTAGCCTTAGTCGGGGTTCCTATTAAAGCGCACATTTTAGCCGCTCGTCCAGGGCACGCAACCAACATAGAATTTGCTCGCGTTTTACGTGCTCAAATTCAAAAGCAGAAAAAACAGCCACCTAAATTCGATTTAGATAAAGAACCACTATTCGATATCAACGAAATTACCCGAATTTTACCTCATCGCTACCCAATGTTATTGGTAGACAAAATTGTTGAGCTGGTAAAAGACGATTACGTAATTGGGGTGAAAAACGTAACCCGAAACGAAGAAATCTTCAACGGACATTTCCCTGAAGAACCTATTATGCCTGGTGTTCTTATTGTTGAAGCCATGGCACAAACAGGCGGTTTCTTAATTTTAGCGCACGTAGACGACCCAACAGAATACGCTACTTACTTTATGAAAATTGACAACGTCAAATTCAAGCAAAAAGTAGTTCCAGGAGATACACTAGCGCTTAAATTGCAACTTCTAAGCCCTATTAGACGAGGCATTGCCCACATGAAAGGTATGGCCTACGTGGGAGATCAGTTAGTGTGCGAAGGAGAATTATTGGCACAAATTGCCAAGAAAAAAAGTTAATCGAAATTTATGTCAAATCAAGCTGTTGCCAACATACACCCTAACGCCAAAATTGGAAAAAACGTAACCATTGAACCGTTTGCTACGGTTTATGAAGACGTAGAAATTGGCGATGGAACTTGGGTTGGTCCTAACGCTGTTATAATGAATGGAGCTCGCATTGGTAAAAATTGCAAGATCCATTCTGGCGCAGTCATCTCGAACACACCGCAAGACTTAAAATACAAAGGAGAAGAAACCCTTACCGTAATTGGTGACAATACCGAAATTAGAGAGTGTGCTACGGTGAACAAAGGCACAGCCGATCGCATGGAAACTCGCATCGGTTCTAATTGCTTAATTATGGCCTACGTGCATATAGCACACGATGTGTTTATCGGTAATAACGTAATTGTTGCTGTAGGAACCGCACTCGCTGGCCACATGGATATAGAAGACTTTGCTATTATCGAAGGACTTTCAGGTGCTCAGCAATTTTTAAGAATTGGAGGGCACTGCTTTATTGCTGCTGGCTCACTTATTCGTAAAAACGTGCCGCCTTTTACTAAATGCGCTAGAGAACCGCTTACATACACAGGTGTAAATGCCATTGGCTTAAGAAGACGCGGTTGGGAAGAAGACGTAATTAAAGAAATAGAAAGTATTTACAGAACCATTTACATTCACAACAAAACTATTTCTAAAGGCATGGCTCAAGCCGAAGCAGATTACCCTGATTCTCCGCACAAAAAGCAAATTCTAGACTTTATTCGCAATTCGAAAAACGGTGTGATTAAAGGGCCTAATTAATGGAGATTTCTCTCAACAATTTAGGCAAGAAATACAATAAAGAATGGATTTTTCGAAAAATCGACTTATCCATTCGTTCTACTTCCAATTATGTAATCTCAGGTTCTAACGGAAGCGGAAAATCTACCTTTATTCAAATAATTTCTGGTCTTTTGGCTCCTACTGAAGGAACCATTGAATTTTCTGTTGAAAACACCCCAATAGCTCGAACAGACGTATTTAAACACGTATCCATTACCACACCTTACCTCGAAATTTACGAGCAACTCACCATGAAAGAGACGCTCGAATTTCATTTTCAATTTAAAAATCCTGTTGAGCCGTTTTCTGTTCAAGAAATGGCCGAGTTACTCTACCTCAAAAAAGCACTGAATCAGCCGGTAAGAACATTTAGTTCAGGCATGAAGCAACGCTTAAAATTAGGACTCGCTATTTTATCAAAAACACCGATGCTTTTGCTCGATGAACCTACTTCTAACCTCGATAAAAAAGCCATTGCTTGGTACCAAGAAATGATTAGACAATACGGCTCTAACCGACTTATTATGGTTTGTTCTAATCAACAAGAAGCTGAATACCAGTTCTGTGATCAACAAATCAATATCGAAGATTTTAAATAACTTATTTTTGAACTTTTAATTCCCAAAAAATAAATAACTATCATGGCTAGTACTTCAGATATCCGCAACGGATTGTGCATCAACTTCAACCACGATATTTTTCAAATAAAAGAGTTCCTTCACGTAAAACCGGGTAAAGGAGCTGCTTTTGTAAGAACAAAGTTGAGAAGCTTAACTACTGGCAAAGTGCTAGAAAACACTTTCCCTTCAGGTGCTAAAATTGAAGAAGTTCGTGTAGAAAACAGAAACTACCAATACTTATACAACGATGAAAGTGGTTTTCATTTTATGAATACCGAAAATTATGAGCAAACCTTTTTATCTGGAGATTTAATCGACAACAACGATTTATTGAAAGAAGGCGCTATGGTAGACATCCTTTTTCACGCAGATGAAGAAAGACCATTAACGGTAGATATGCCTGCCCATGTTGAGCTTGAAATTACCTATACCGAGCCAGGCCTTAAAGGCGATACAGCTACCAACACCTTAAAACCAGCCACCGTAGAAACGGGTGCTGAAGTTCGTGTACCTTTATTCTGTAACGAAGGCGATGTTGTTAAAATAGACACCCGCAACCGCTCTTACATGGAACGCGTTAAAAAATAGATTTAAAACACCTTTGGTTATATGAAATACGCCCAGCCTCAAACGCTTAAAGCAATTGCCGATATTCTTAGTTGTGAATTTGTTGGTGATGCTGATTTTCCTGTACTTGGTCAAAACGAAATTCACGTAGTTGAACCGGGCGACATCGTTTTTGTTGATCACCCCAAATACTACAGCAAAGCGCTAGAGTCTGCGGCTAGCATCGTGTTAATCAACAAAAAGGTAGATTGTCCAGAAGGAAAAGCTTTGCTCATTTCTGATGAACCTTTTACCGATTTTAACCGATTAACCCAGCATTTTAGTCCGTTTATTGCTAGCGATGCATCTATTGACCCAACGGCTGTAATTGGTGAAAATACGGTAATTCAACCCAATGTGTTTATTGGTCCTAATGTAAAGATTGGTAAAAACTGTCTTATTCATGCAGGAACCGTAATTAACTACAATTGCACCATCGGTGACAACGTAATTTTACACTCAAATGTGGTAGTGGGCAGTGAAGCCTTCTATTACAAAAAGCGCGAAACGGGTTTCGAAAAACTACTTTCTGGTGGTGATGTAAAACTCGAAGACCATGTAGAATTAGGTGCAGGAACCACGATAGACCGCGGTGTAAGTGCTACTACCTTGGTGAAGAAAAATACGAAACTCGATAACCTCTGCCATATTGGCCACGATACAGTAGTGGGCGAAAATTGCTTATTGGCTGCTCACACGGGAATTGCCGGTTGCACTGTAGTTGGTAATGACGTTACCATGTGGGGACGAGTGGGTGTAACCAGCGGAGTAACCATTGGCGATAGAGCCGTAATCCTTGCTTGTGCTTGTGTTTCTAAATCGTTAGAAGGTGATAAATCGTATTTCGGGGTACCGGCTCAAGAAGCTCGTCAATACTGGAAACAGTTGGCTTCTATTCGAAGGCTGCCAACGGTAATGCAACGATTAAAAGATGATAATTAACAAAGAGAGGAAGAAATTCCTCTTTTTTTTACACTAAACTTTCCCTTTAGGCTCTGGTAGATTCTTCTTCGCATAAACATCAAACGATGTAATAATCGCCACAAATCCCCAGAAAGCCACATTTACCTTGTCGATATCTAAAAAGTTATTGAGCATACCGTGAATAAGGTAAGTGGTTAATCCCAACAGAACCGCCATCACAATTTTTTTCTGATCAGGATCTGCTAATTGGTAATAGAGCGGAATACCTCTGTAATAAATAAAAAACACAATCAGAAGAAAGGTGACTAAACCCATTACACCTTGCTCTGCAAGAGGGCCAAAGTATTCGCTGTGCGCGTTCCCACCGTCACCAAAATTGGTCGAAATAATAGTTAAATCTCTACTTCTTTGATAAGGAGCATATAAGAAAGAATACGTTCCTGGTCCCTTCCCCATCACCGGACTCTCAAAAAACATGGCGAAAGCAGCGTTCCAACGGTTCAATCGTTCTAAGTTAGACGCATCGGTGGCCACGTTTGAAATGGACTCTACATGCTCTGCCAAATCGCTTGAAGAATCTTGACGATTTTTCTCCAATTTGTGCATGATTTCGGTCTGAAAGGTGAAAAAACCAATTAACAATGCAAGACCTGCCAAGCCTACTATCCACCATCGAATTCTGAAAATAATTAAGGTCATTAACCCAAGGGCTCCTACCAAACTTACCCAAGCCGCTCTAGTATAACTCATTACTACCCCCACCAAGAAAATGGTGAGAAAAAAGCCCACGAGTACACGAGAGTTAATATCCCATTTGTATACGGTATAAGTAGCAATCACCGGAATATACATGGCTAAAATGGCTCCGTAACTCGTATGGTCTTTAAAAAACGGTTGCATTACCCAATGCGCTGGCTCGTCTCCGAAGCCTCTTGACGCATGGCGAACAATCGTATAAACTATTACACCCGCCATAGGTACAATGTAAAGCCAGAAATATTTACTCACCTTATCGGGGTACTTCATCATTTGGGTCATCACGAAGTAAAACGGAATGATGTACCAAATGCGCGCTAAGAAAAACTTGAACGAAACCTCTGGTAAATCACTGGTAATAGCCGAAAGTAAAATCCAGACAAGGTTAATAAGAATGGCAATGGTAATCGGATGGCGCAAAATGCGGCTATCGTAGCGCAAATCGTAAAAAGTGCGAACCAAAAACACCAAGGTTGCCCCGAACATTAACGGGTCTGTTGGCAGGGCTAAACCGAAACCGCCTTGTAAATCGTCAATATTTACCGACAACGGAGCACAAAAAGTAATCAGAAGAACCAGAATATCGAGGCGAAAAAGGGCTAAACCCATAATCAACAAAGCCGCTGGCAAGGCTAATAACCAAAATACCTCGAGATAAACAAACAACCCTACCAACAGCACAAAACCAATGCTTAGGGTGTAAATGAGGTTTGAATTAAGCTTTTTATGACTCAATTCTGCCATTAGATTTTATCTACATACTTTTTGTAGTTCTCAACTCCAATAATGATCAGAATAGTCATTAAGAAAGTTGCCACCGTGCTCACCACCACTATTAACCAACGAATGGGGTAGGCTTTTTTCTCGGCAGGAACCGCACGGTTTACAATAAATTTCCAAGTACCTGTTTGGTTAGCATCTACTTTGGTTTCATCGTATTTACCTCGAAGTAGGATTAAACGTTCACGAAGAAACTCTAAGTTTTCGGTCATCGATTTGTAGGCAGAGCCATACTTTGCCAATGTATCTAACTGCGCGCCTAGCTGCTTAACAGCGCTGGTGTTGTTTCTAGCAATAGCCTCGTAGTAAACACCGGTAATCATTCCGATTTGCTCATCGTATTCATGCACCCCTTTTTGACGAATAATCGTAAGCGAATCGTCTAACTGCTGCATATAACTCTCTAAACTTTTGTACTCGTTTTCGATTACTTTCAAAGCATCTTGTGCCCGATCGCGAAGCATGGCATTCTTGGTAGAATCTGCATACGCTGCTATATCATTGGCAATATCTGCTGCTATTTGCTTGTCTTTATCTAATACATCAATTCGAATCGAGTTAAACTCGGTACGTTTAAAAGAGACATTGTCTTCCCACGTTTCACCTAATTTGGTTTGAGCCTCCTTTTCGTTAGGGTCGATTCCGTAATGATTCATTAAATCGTACTTGCCCCAAATTTGCCACTTGATTTTATCTGATTGCAAAATTTGCAACATGGCTTCGGCTTCTTCTTCTTCACCAAAAGATGAGATATCGTTTTTCGCTTGAGCATCTTCGGTTAGTACTGCCTTTGATAGCGATTTGTTGTTCGCAGGAAAGAAAATTGAAGTAGACAAAAACTTCTCATCAATCATTAAAGAAACAACCGCAGACACAATTGCAGCTGCCATTGAAATAATGATTAAAGGTTTACGCCAACGAAGTAAAAAAATGAGAAAGTTAGAAGAATCAAACTCTGTGTTTGGTTGGTTTTCTTGATTCATGCCCATAATTCTATTAGAAGATTGTCAAAAGTAGCATTAATATTAAATGGCTTTGTGGCGTAAAGCTAAATCCTTAGCGGTTACCCCACTTAACGATTCACCGAAATGAAAAATAAAATTCTGCTTATTCTCGATTCTATCGTTCCAAGGCACAATTTTAAACTTCTCTACCACATAAATAGTGTACCCTAAATCAATCATTAAATCGAATACTTGCTGTCGATTTTCATTTTCCCACAACTCTGCATACACTATAGGATGGTCTCGCTTCAAGAGCTGTTCACCTCCTTTTAAAACAAAGTATTCAAAATTTTCAACGTCAATTTTAATTCCGGTAACAGGTTCGGTTCCTACCGTAAAAAAATCATCTAACGTAGTAACCTCAACTTCTATTATCTCGCCTTCGTTAAAAACGGTAATCGATTCGTGTTTTACATGGCTTAAGCCTTGCATTTTCACTTCATCTACAACGGGCAAAATCATTTCAATTTTACCGGGATGGTCACCCAATGCTAGCGGTGATAGGGTAATGTTTTTTAGTTGATTTTCTTCTTTAATTTGTGTTAAAACATCGAAATTTTGAGGAATGGGTTCAAACGCAAAAACCTTGGCGTTGGGTCGCTTATCGGCTAGGTGGTACGCCATTATTCCGATGTTGGCTCCAATGTCTAAAATGGTTCCTTCTAGGGGCAATAAATGCAAGAAAAAGAAGAAATCTCCCTCTTTTTTATCGAAATGTAACGTCTTGATTTTAAACCGCGCAAAGAGCAGTAAATAACGTTCAAATCCGAAGATTTTCTGAAGCCAATATTTTATTCTCGTTTTCAAGATGGGCAAATATAAATTTATCTTTATCCTGAAAGAGAAATTCTGTTAAAAGGCTACCTTCGCGCAAAGAAAAATTTCGTGAAAATAGCTGTAAACACAAGGCTCTTAATTAAAAACAAGCTCGAAGGAATTGGTTGGTTCACCAAAGAGGTTCTTGAAAGAATTGTAAAAAATAATCCTCAGCACGAATTTATCTTCTTTTTTGATCGAAAATTCGACCCTTCATTCATTTTTGCCGACAATGTAACACCCATTGTTTTGGCTCCTCAAGCTCGCCATCCTATTCTCTTTATACTCTGGTTCGAGGTTAGCGTTCGTAGAGCACTTAAGAAACATCAACCAGACGTTTTTCTATCTCCAGACGGTTATTTGAGCCTACTTTCTAAGAAAAAACAAATTGCTGTTATTCACGACATCAACTTCGAGTTTTTTCCTCAATTTTTACCGGTAGGAGCCCGCATTTACCTCCGCTATTTCTTCCCCAAATTTGCCCAAAAAGCCGAGCGAATTATCACGGTTTCAGAATTTTCTAAAAAAGAAATTGAAGAGCAATACCATATTGATGCTGCTAAAGTTGATGTTGCTTATAATGGCGTTGCCAACGAATACCAACCGATACCAATTGAAGAAGCCAAAAATGTACGTTGGCACTATACGCGCGGCATCCCCTATTTTGTTTATGTAGGCGCCTTGCAACCTCGAAAAAACATCGAATTTCTTTTAAAAGCTTACGAAGCGTTTCGAAAAAAAACAGAAACTCCTCACCGCTTGGTAATTGTGGGAGAGAAAAAATGGTGGTCTTCGAAACACGAGCAAACCTACCAAAACATGCAGTTTAAAGACGAAGTGATATTCACAGGTAGGTTAGATTTAGATGAACTAGCCAAGGTAGTAGCCGCATCATTGGCGTTGGTGTATGTTTCTTTTTACGAAGGCTTTGGAATACCCGTAGTAGAAGGTATGAAATCGGGGGTTCCGGTAATTTGCTCTAACCTTTCTTCTATGCCAGAAGTAGCTGGCGATGCTGCTTTATTGGTTAACCCGTACGATGAAGAATCTATTGCCGAAGCTATGCTATCGCTACACCAATCGCCTGCTTTACAAAAAGAATTAAGAACCAAAGGTATTGAACGCGCGTCTATATTCTCGTGGGATCGAACCGCTAAAAACGTTTGGAACAGTATCTTAAAAGTGCATCAACCTTGAGTTTAAAACCTTATTTACAAAAAAACCGAATCGAAGCCGGTTGTGACGAGGCTGGCAGAGGTTGCTTGGCTGGACCCGTTGTGGCGGCCGCTGTAATTCTTCCTGCTCAATTTCACCTGCCCTTACTCAACGACTCTAAGAAAATTACCGAACGCAACAGAAACCTGCTGCGAGAAGAAATAGAACAACAAGCTCTTGCCTATGCTGTGGCATTTGTAGATCATCAAGAAATTGATAAAATCAACATTTTGCAGGCTTCTTTTCTAGCCATGCACAAAGCGGTAAATCAACTCACTGTTGAGCCCGAATTTTTACTTATTGATGGAAATCGGTTCCTACCGCACCCCAAAAACATACCTCACGAGTGCATTATTAAAGGCGATGGAAAAATGGCTTCGATAGCGGCCGCTTCTATCTTAGCCAAAACGTATCGAGACGAATTTATGGTAAAAGCTGCCCAGAAATTTCCGGGTTACGGCTGGGAAAGCAACAAAGGTTACCCCACCAAAAAACACCGAGAAGCGATTGCCAAATTGGGCGCCACATCGATTCACCGCCAATCTTTCACCCTGTTAAAATAACCCACCAAAAATCAATTTAATTGGTTATTTTTTGCTCATTATGTTTGCTACTATGAAAAACAGAATCCTCTTCTTTTTTTGCCTTGTTTCTCTTTCTGTAGGAACCGTTTCTTGCTCTGAATCAAACTCTTCTAAAAGCATCGAAACCGACCAATCTACCGAAAAAGAAGCTAAAAAAGAGAAAAAGATTTCGACTCAAAAAGCAGCGAAAACGCCAAAAAAGGTGGAAAAGAAGAGAAAATACCCAAAAATTAACAACGAAAATGTTTCGTCTTTTCTTTCTCAATATGGAAAAGAAAACACCGAAAACAAGGTGCGCATTAAAACCAAATACGGTAACATCGATATTCTACTTTACAAAGATACACCGCTGCACAGGGCCAACTTTATTTACCTAACTAAACAAGATTTTTTCAAAAACACACAGTTTTACCGCGTTACCGAAAACTTTGTGATTCAAGGCGGAGACTCAGACGATTTTGCTTTTCAAGATGTTAAAAAAGAGATTGGCACATATCGTATTCCTAACGAAATTGTTCCACAGCACATTCACGAATTTGGCGCTGTTGCCATGGCCAGAGAATACAAAAACAACGAAGAGAAAAAATCATCTTCTTTCGAATTTTACATTGTAATTGGTGAAAAACACAAAAAATCGAAACTCACGGCCATTGAAAGAGAGTACCAAATGACTTTCACCGAACGCCAAATGGAAGTATACTCTACCGTTGGCGGCACACCGCATTTAGACGGCCAGCACACCGTTTTTGGAAAAGTAATCAGCGGAATGGATGTAGCTCGTAAACTTTCTAACCTCGAAACCGACAGCAGAGATTGGCCGTACGAAACCATTCAACTCAATGTAGAGTTAATTCAATAAACAACCTCTACCCAATCAACCCTTATAAAGCAAACCCAAGCTATGTCTAAACAAAGAATTCTTATTATTTCTGCCTTTCTTTTGGGGCTCTTGGCCTTGCTGGTTGTGGCCTACAAGATTTTACCGAAAAACACCGGAGCCGAAATTCAGGCCATAGATGCTATACCGCATTCTTCTACGCTATTACTGAAAAGCAACAATGCCCAAGCCACTTGGAGAAAGATTTCTGAAACCAATATTATTTGGGAAGAATTTATGTCTACCCACAGCGCTCAGCATTTAGACACGCTTTTTTCTTCTGTAGATTCTGCCCTTCAGAAGGAACCCGATTTGCAAAAACTATTAACCAATAACCCTTTTTGGTTGAGTTTCCACCTCAATAAAGAAAACCAATTAGGCTTTCTTTTTTCAGTAAAAACAGGCGAAAAGATTAAAGAAAGCCAGTTTGATCAGTTTTTTAATCAACTCTCTTCTAAAGGGTTTCAAGAAGAAGAGTTTCAAAATGCTACACTTTTCTCTACTTCTGATTTCAGCTATGCTTTTCATCAAGAATTGCTCTTAATGAGTACCCACAAAGAAATTTTAGAAGAAAGCATCAACCATTTAAACACGGCTCCTTCAGTGTTACAAAACGAAGATTTTCAAGAAGTTTGGGCCACCAAAGGCAAATTTGCTGATGCCAATATTTTTGTGAATTACAAAGAGTTTCCGCGGTTGTTAAATCGATTGGTAAAATCTCCGTTTCACAAAGTTATACAGCAACTAAGCATTTTCTCTTCTTGGAGTGAATTAGATGTGAGCATTAAGCCTAATTCTATTTCGCTGAACGGGTTTACCTACTCTAACGATTCTGTTTTTAGTTTTATCAATGCTTTCGCAGATCAAAAAGCAGAACACCACGATGTGATTAAAGTGTTGCCGAGCAATACCGCAGCTTTTCTGCATTTCGGTATGAGCAACTTTAAAGGCCTTATGGAAAACTACCAGCGTTTTTTAGCCACCGAAGAAGGCTTGGCCAACTACCAGAAAAACATTCAGTCGATTAACGAGCAATTTAACATTCGAATAGAAAACCACCTTTTTAGTTGGATTGAAAACGAAGTGGCTTTAGCTGTGGTTGAGCCGCTCACCTCTGAAATTAAAGAAGAAAGCTACCTTATTTTAAAAACCAACAACAGAGAAAATGCCGAACGCAAGCTCAACGAGGTTTTTAGCCAGCTTTCTCTCATCGATTCGTTAGAAATCGATTCTTCTCGCCACAAAGGCTTCGCTATTCGTCAATTGCCAATTCCTAACTTATTTGGTGAAATCTTTGGTACGTTCTTCTCTTCTGTTCAAGAAAACTATTTCACAGAAATTGAAAACTACTATGTTTTTGGTAACTCACCAGATGCCATTAAAAGCATTATAAACAGCTATTTATCGGAAAGAACCTTAGCAAAAGATGAAAATTTTATTGCTTACAGCGAGAATCTTTCCCAAAAATCGAACATCTTTCTTTACAGCAATATTGCCCGTTCGGTTTATATGTACGAGCGCTTTACCAACCAACGATTAACGCAAGAAATTGACCAACACCTCGATTTGTACAGAAAGTTTGAAGCTTTTTCTGCTCAGATCTCTCGTGAAGAAGACAACCTGTTTTACCACAATTTCTTTTTAAAGCACAATCCTGTTTACAAGAAAGAATTCTCTTCTCTCTGGGAAGTGGCACTTAACGCAGATGCCCACTTTAAACCAGCCATTGTAAAGAACCATTATACGCAAGCATCAGAGATTTTTGTTCAAGACACCGAAAACACCATTTACCTGATTAGCACTACGGGTAAAATCTTGTGGAAACGCCAATTAGAAGAACCCATTGTTAGCGATATTGAGCAAATTGACATTTTTAAAAACGATAAACTTCAGTTGGTTTTTAACACCGCCAATCGTTTATACATTATCGATCGTTTGGGGAGAGATGTTTCAGGTTTTCCTATTCAGTTTCCAAGATCGGCATCGGCTCCATTGAAAATTTTAGACTACAACAATAGCAAAGACTATCGTTTTTTGGTTCCTGCCGAAAATGGCTTAATCTACAATTTCGACAAGAAAGGAAAAGAAGTAAAAGGCTGGAAATTTGAACGCAAAAACCACCCCATTACTCACCCCATTCACTACTTTGTTTTAAACAAGAAAGACTACATTGTTGTGGTAGATAACCAAGGCAAAGCCTTTGCTTTAGACCGAAGAGGTCGTGTTCGTTTAGAATTGAAAAAGCCATTTGCTATTCGCCCCAACAGCGATTTCTACATAGAAATGGGTCGTACTATACAGCAAACAAAATTGCTAGGCACAGATGCCAACGGAAATGTAATTAGCCTCTATTTCGATGGCGATTCAGAAAGCATGAGTTTTCACCCGTTTTCGCCTAATCATCAATTTGCTTTTGCCGATATCGACAACGATGCTATTATGGACTACATTTTTGTAGACCAACAACAACTCGAAGTATACAACACCGAAAAATCGGCTCTCTTTAAAGTTAAATTAGACTCTACCATAACGGCAGGACCTCATATTTACAGTTTTTCGAACTCTACCCGAATTGGAGTCAGCTCTGCCACCAAAGACGAAATTTACTTGTACGACAAGAAAGGAAACTTGAGTAAAAATTTCCCCATGTTTGGCAAATCGCCTTTCTCGATAGCCGATATTAACAAAGACAATTTGTACGAGCTAGTAGTTTGCGGAAAGGGTGGTTTTGTTTACGTATACACCCTAGAGTAAATAGAAAACTTAATGATCTTAAAAGAGAAATTACAAAAACTGGGGTTAGAATTGCCCGCCCCTACAAAACCAGGCGGCAGTTACGTTTCGGTGAATATTCGTGAAAATATTGCCTATGTAGCTATTCAATTTCCGATTTTAGATGAGAAATACCTTTTTCAAGGTAAATTGGGCAAAGAACTCACCACCGAACATGGCACAAAAGCGTTTGAAATTTGCGCCCTAAATGTTCTTTCTCAAATCGAGCACAAAGTAGGTTTCGAAAACGTTGTTGGTCTTAACCACATCGATGCCTATTACCGCTCAACAGACTCTTGGGACGATGCTCCCATCATAGTAAACGGAGCTTCTGATTTGTTTGTAAACGTGCTCGAAACGCAAGGGCAACACTCTCGTGCTATTTTCGGAGTGGCACAACTTCCTCGACAATTTAGCGTGGGTTTAACGGCTAGTTTTACGGTAAAGATATAGTTTGCTAAAACCGAAGTAAATGAACTGACTAGCTTCATTAAAAAAGAGAATTCAACTCAATTCTCCCGAAAGAAGAAACCGTATTTACTCTTCTTTGGGCTTTCTTTTTCTCAGGTACAACTGGGTGCCCTTTTTAAGCTCCGCCCCTTTTTCTAAGCGGTTTTTCCAACGAAGCGAATACTCTTTAATTCCAAACTTTTGCGATACCGATGCAATTGTTTCAGTATCTGATTCTACTACGTAAAACTCTTCTTTGGCCTTTCTGCGCTTAGGCTGCAAATACACAATTTCTCCACCTTCAAAACGCACATTTCTATCTAAATCGTTGTAGTTTCTAATTTGCCAAATCCCCATATCAAACATCACAGCAATTTCCTCAGCCGTTTGTCCGCCAGTAGCCACCACATACTTTATATTATTCTCAGATTTTTGCACTTCAAGACTGTTATACATATCAATCTCGAAATCTTCTTGTTCTTGGTCGCTTTCGGTAGGAACCGATTTTTTTTCTACCGGTGATTTCTCTTTAATCCCTTTGCCCATCGCTATTTTGTCGTATTTCGTTAAATCATTGTGTTCAATGATTTTAATCAACAAATCAGGATATTTCGGATTGGTAGCGTAGCCTGCTCTTTTTAATTCTCTTGCCCAGCTTTTGTAATCCATTATATCTAGCTCGAAACACTTTGCATAGCGCGGTTTTTGAAGAAACTGAGAATGATCAGCGAAGCTTTCTTCTGGGTTATCGTAAACCCGAAAACATTCGCCTTTTTTATCATCATCGTGATACGTTTTCTTTCCCTTCCAGCTTGAATGGCATTTAATACCAAAGTGGTTATTCGAACGAGCCGATAGTTCACTATTGCCATTTCTACTTTCTAAGCAGCCTTGCGCCAGCGTAATACTTGCTGGTATTTTATAATTGCGCATGTTAGAAATCGCAATGTCTTTGTATTTCTCGATGTACTGGGCTCTCGTAAGCTCTTGCGCAAAACTGAAAAACGATAGTAATAAGAAAGAAAGAGAAGCAACAAATCGCATAACTTTTCAATTTAAACGTCAAAAATAATTCGAATACCGCTTGTTACACACGTGCTTTAAACGGGAAGTAAACACTCTTTTGTTAATGAAACTTAACGCCATACCTTTTCTCTAGCCCTGCATTGCCTTGTAAACCTCCGGTATGAACCACCAGAATATTCTCTCCAGGATGAAAAAAATCGTTTTTGATTAAATCGTAAATCCCAAAAAGCATTTTTCCAGTGTAAAGCCCATCGAGTTCAATGCTGTGTTTTTTCCAAAAATGCTGGATAAACGCTACTAATTCATCGTTTATTTTACCAAAACCACCAAAATGATACGATTCTTGAAAAGAGATGCTTTCTAAGTATTCGTCTGCTAACTCTTCGTCCATCAAAAACCAATTCAAGTGCTTCTTAACTTCGTTTTGCATGTAGCCTTTTGCTTTTAAAGCCGAAAAACCAATGGCGCGTTGGTGCTCTTTCAAACTCAAAGAAATGCCTGCCATGGTACTTCCGGTTCCGCAAGCTGTAGCAATTACCGAATAGTTAGCGTGTTCGGGAGTGAGTATTTCTGTACAGCCATTAATACCCTCGTAGTTAGCACCACCTTCTGGTACTATCCAAATATTGCCAAACTGCGCTCGTAAAGCATGTTGATAGGCCGTTTCTGCTTTTCGATTGTATTCTTCTCTGGTTACCCGCACTATTTCCATTCCGCATTGAGCGGCAAAATGCAAAGTAGAATTAGATAAATCAGCTTCTTGTCCGCGGATAATGCCAATGGTTTTAATTCCCATCTCTTTTCCGGCTGCTGCCGTAGCCGCAATGTGATTACTAAACGCCCCACCAAAAGTCAATAAAGCATCGCATTTTTTCTGTTGCGCTTTTAACACATTGTATTTCAACTTCCTCCACTTATTTCCAGAGATTTCTTTGTGCAGCAAATCTTCACGCAAAAGATGAACTTTCACCTGCTTTTCTTCAAAAAGTGTTTCGTGTATCTGGTCTATTTTTACTGACTTCTCTACCCAATTCATGGTTCAAAATTAAAAGTTAGGTTTGGGATAGAGTTGAAATCGGGTTCCTACCGAAAAAAAGCTAAACTTTTTTGTGTAAAAGCAGTTAGTTTAACGTTTCGGTAAAGTAGCCGAAAATTGCGACTTTTGCGACTTACGGTAATTTCTGAAATGAGTTTATTTGAACGACCAAAATTAGAGCCCGAAGATTTTTATTACTCTGAAGAGGGCTACATTGTATTTACAGAAAAATACCACCTAAAACGCGGTTATTGTTGCCAAAGTGGTTGCAAACATTGCCCTTTTGGGTTTAAAAAGAAAAAACAAACCAAACGCAAATAATTTGAATGCTATGTTGAGTTTTCAAGAGCAAATTCAAGAAGGAATTCCGAGTGAACTTCCGGCAAAAAAAGAGTATGACCTTACTGCTAATCATGCGCCAAAAAGAAAAGACATTCTCTCTACAAAAGAGAAGCAACTAGCGCTTAAAAACGCGTTGCGCTATTTCCCTGCTGAGCAGCACGAAGAGTTAGCCCCAGAATTTGCTGAAGAGCTAAAACTATACGGTAGAATTTACATGTTTCGTTTTCGACCCGATTACGAAATGTATGCGCGTTCTATTGAAGAATATCCTGCAAAATCGAAGCAAGCTGCGGCCATTATGCTGATGATTCAAAACAACTTAGACCCAGCAGTGGCTCAACATCCGCACGAGTTAATTACTTATGGCGGAAATGGTGCGGTATTTCAAAATTGGGCGCAATATCGCCTAACCATGAAATACCTTTCTGAGATGACAGACGAGCAAACATTGGTGATGTACAGCGGCCATCCAATGGGTTTGTTTCCGAGTAGAATCGATGCGCCAAGAGTAGTGGTAACAAACGGAATGATGATTCCGAATTACAGCCAGCCAGACGATTGGGAAAAGTTTAATGCTTTGGGCGTTACGCAATATGGGCAGATGACGGCTGGTTCTTACATGTACATTGGCCCACAAGGAATTGTACATGGAACTACCATTACGGTTATGAACGCGGCCCGCATGCGCAAAGATGCAGATCCCAACAAGTTGCAATTATTTATTACAGCTGGTTTAGGTGGCATGAGTGGTGCGCAGCCCAAAGCGGCTAACATCGCTGGTTTAGTGAGTATTTCTGCTGAAATTAATCCTAAAGCGGCTCACAAACGCCACGAGCAAGGTTGGGTAGATGAAATTACCGATTCTGCAGATGCGGCCATCGATATGGCGCTTGAGTTTCAAACAAGTAAAAAAGCCAGTTCGATAGCTTACATTGGTAACATTGTAGATTTGTGGGAACGCCTTGTAGAAAGAGGTATTAAAGTAGATTTAGGTTCTGATCAAACGTCTCTACACAACCCTTGGGCAGGTGGTTATTATCCGGTTGGACTTTCGCTTGAGCAATCGAACGAAATGATGGCTGAAAACCCCGAAGAATTCAAACAAAAGGTTCAAGAAACGCTAAAACGACATGTTGCTGCGGTCAATAAATTGACCCAAAACGGCATGTATTTCTTCGATTACGGAAATGCATTTTTACTGGAAGCTTCGAGAGCAAAAGCCGATATTATGCAAGCCGATGGCGAGCATTTTAAATATCCGTCTTATGTGCAAGATATTTTAGGACCCATGTGTTTCGATTATGGTTTTGGTCCATTCCGTTGGGTGTGCGCTTCTGGAAAAGCAGAAGATTTAGATTTCACCGATCAGCTTGCCCTTGAAGTAATGCGCGAAATAAAGGCTACGGCTCCTACCGAAATTCAGCAACAAATGGAAGATAACATTCGCTGGATTGAAGGTGCACGCCAAAATAAGTTGGTGGTAGGATCACAAGCTCGTATACTATATGCAGATGCCGAAGGACGAGCAAAGATTGCCGAAGCTTTTAACAATGCCATTAAAGAAGGAAAAATTGGCCCGGTAGTTTTAGGGAGAGATCACCACGATGTTTCAGGAACCGATTCTCCTTACCGTGAAACCAGCAATATCTACGATGGATCTCAGTTTACAGCCGATATGGCGGTGCAAAACTTTGTAGGCGATTCTTTTAGAGGCGCTACTTGGATTTCGTTACACAATGGTGGTGGCGTTGGCTGGGGAGAAGTAATTAACGGTGGTTTCGGAATGTTATTAGACGGATCTGAGAAAGCCGATAAAAACTTAAAAGACATGCTTTTCTGGGATGTTAACAACGGAATTGCCAGAAGAAGTTGGGCGCGAAATAAAGAAGCCAAATTTGCAATTGAGCGCGAAATGGCTAGAACTCCCAATTTAAAAGTAACCCTTTCAGAAATTGCAGATGACGAGCTAATTAACCGTGTTATTCAGTAAACATCTCAGCTCTTTATAGACTAAAAAAGCGGAGTTGACTCCGCTTTTTTTTATATTTTGTGAGTAAGAACAAACCAACTTGAAAAAACTACTTTTTTTACTCATTGTCTTTACTGGCCTAACTTTTAACGCAATAAGTCAAGAAGATATTCCCATTGTGAAAAATGGGAAAATAGACCTAACTGACTGGGATTTTGAAACCGATGGTAAAATCAACCTAAAAGGAGATTGGGAGTTTTATTGGAATCAACTTTTAACGTACTCAGATTTTCATCCAAAAAACCGAAAAGCGGTTCCTACAGCGGCCTACCTAAAAGTGCCTGGCACTTGGAACGGAAAAGAGATTTTTTCATCTGAAAAGCCACTTCCGGGTTTAGGCTATGCAACGTATCGCATACAAGTTATTTTACCCAAAGAAACCCGCAGATTCACCTTTAAATCGTTAACAGCGGGTACTTCTTCTGCCATTTTTGTGAACGAGAAAGAAGTGGCGCATTCTGGCAAACCCGGCACAACCGATGCCCAAACCATTCCAGGATTTAAACCTCAAGTTTTCGATGTATATGTAGATACCCACGTGGTAGATATAATTGTGCAAACGGCCAACTTTGACTATGCTAAAGGTGGCTTTTGGAAACCTCTTTCAATTGGCCCTGAAGAGGTATTGAGAAAGAACCACGAACGCGAACTTTTCTTCTCTTATTTTTTAATTGGTGGTTTCTTTATTATCGGATTATACCACTTTGGAATTTTCTTGATTCGCAGAAGTGACAGAGCCAATTTGTACTATGCTATTGGCTCAATTCTAACGGGAGTGCGTGTTGCAAGTACAGGCGAATACATTATTGGCTATCTCAGTTTTATTGAGTGGCACATGATTATTCGATTAGAAATTCTCACCTTTTTTATGGCAGTAGGTGTTCTAGGCCTGTTTTTAAACGCCATTTTCCCAAGAGAAATGAACCGAAAAATATTGATGGCTATTGTAGCTGTTTCGGGCTTATTTTCTTTGGCCACTTTAATCTTGTCGCCACTTTACTTTTCGTACCTAGTAAATCCGTATCAGATTTTTACGGTAGGAGCCATTCTCTATTTCATTGTAGTTTTAATAAAAGCTATTAGGAAGAAACGAAGCGGGTCTTGGTTATTTACTTTCGGAATTATTGCTCTCAGTAGTTTTATTGTTCACGATATTCTAGTAAGCGTCAACATTATTTCAGGATTGCAGCTAGCAGGATTGGGCTTCTTTATTTTTATGCTTATTCAATCTTACATATTGGCAGTTAATTTTAATCAAACCTTCTTAATGAATGCCCGATTAAAAGAAAAATTAGCCGCTGCCAATGCTACTCTTGAACAAAAAGTAGAGCAAAGAACGGTTGAATTACAATCTGCAAACGAAGTAAAAGACAAATTTTTTAGCATCATTTCTCACGATTTAAGAGGCCCAGTAAACAGCACAAAAAATGCCCTCGATTTTATTATCGAAGACATCGATGAAACTGAAAAAGACGAGATAAAAGCCGATTTAAATGTGGTTTCTCGATCGTTGTACGTGGCACATGCGCTATTAGAAGATTTGCTCACTTGGTCTCGATCTCAACAAGGCCAAATTCAGTTAGAACCCGCCCTACACAGCGCAGATAGTTTGTTGGTAAACCCGATAGAAATTCTGCAAGAAGCGGCCAACAAAAAGAACATTACAATTCAGCTCGATGTAAAAAAAGAGCACAAGGCCTATGTTGACCTCCGAACGATGAAAACAGTATTTAGAAACCTGATTTCTAATGCGATAAAATTCACCGAAGAAAATGGAGAAATTCTTATTTCGAGCAATGTTACTCCTTCACAAACCACGATTATTATAAAAGATTCTGGTGTGGGCATCGAAGAAGACAAAATCTCTACCTTATTCGAAATCAGTAAAAACAGGAGCACAACGGGTACAGCTGGTGAGGTAGGAACCGGGCTCGGTTTAATTTTAACCCGTGAGTTTATTGAGAAGAACAACGGTTCTATTTCGGTAACCAGTGAGCTCGGAAAAGGCACTACTTTCTATATTAATCTTCCTAAAGAAGGTTGATATTTGCGGCATGAAAGCCGTTTTTGCTAGCTCGTTTTTCGACCCTATTCGTACCCACAGAAAAGAAGCCATAATATGGATCTCTATCGTTTTGCTTATGACCATCAAAATCTATGAAGGAGACCAGTCTTTCTTTGTAAAGCATTTTGGCGAGCATTACACAGACGTAGAATTGTTGAAGTGGGCAAAATGGGCTTGGCACCATCTAAGTTCTTTGGTGCTTTTTTTCATCATTCCTATCGTTTTAATTAAAAAAGGATTAAAAGATTCGCTTTCTACTTTTGGCTTAGGCATAGGCGATTGGAAATTCGGCTTAACCGCTACAGCGATCGCTTTTGTGGTAATGCCCTTCTTGGTGTACAACTCTTCATTAAACGAGCAACACCGCTTGTTTTACGCTAACGAGTTCCCACTACAACTAGCCACTTCTAGCGCCTTGTATTTTGTATATTGGGCTATCACCTATTTGCCCCATTATTTGGGTTGGGAATTCTTTTTTAGAGGCTATATTGGTTTTGGTATGAAAAAGCAATACGGAGCATTTATGGCCATAATGCTACAAACGTTGCTCACCACCTTGATGCACATCGGAAAACCAGAAGGAGAAACTTGGGGAGCTGCCGTTGGGGGTATTTATTTAGGGTTATTAACCTATCGTTCTAATTCTATTTGGTATGCTGTAATTTTTCATTGGTATCTTGGTCTTCTGAATACCTGGTTTTGCAGCATGTAACAAGAAATACTTTTTGGCTTTTGGCCCTGCTTTCTGTGGCCTTTTATCACCAATGGCGCTTCGATGATTTCCATACCGAATTACCCGAAGGCTGCGATGAATTTGGCTATCTGCAATTGGCTAAAACATTCAGTAATAACACGCTAAAACCTACTGCCGATTTTAGAGTTGACCTGGTTCGGCACCTAGAATCTGAAGGCTTTCAATACAACGATTACGCATGGCTTATTGCCCCCCATGCTCACCATTGGCATGCAGAAACAGAAAAAGTAATCAATCAATATCCGCCATTTACTTCTTGGTACCTCAGCCTCTTTCCAAAAGCGTATCGCCAATTGTTTTTTCCGCTTATTGCGCTCTTGCCGAGTTTCTTTGTTTTCGCTTTTTTAGGATGGGTTCTTTTTCGAAAAATTCACGAGCAATTCTTGATTTTGATGGCTTTGCTTGTCTTTGCTTTTTGGCCGGCTACCCAAATCGAGCTGACGCGTATTAACAGCATCGCTCCAACTTTTGGTTTATTGGTAGCTGCAGGAGTTTGCTTTAAAAACCAACGATGGTTGGCAACATCTTTTGCCTTTCTGGCATTGCTCTTTAGACCCGCCAACGCGCCATTTATCGGAATGTTTTGGTTGCTTAGTTTTCTCTTTGAAGGTTCTTTTACTTTTCGATCGGTTAAAACGTTTGCTGCACAAACAGTTACTTTACTGCTCAGCCTGTTGCCTGTCTTCATCTACCAAAACCATCTTTTAGGCCATTTCTTCAGCAGTACCTATTCAAAAATTGATACTGCTTTTAGTGGTTTTTCTGCATTACCAGAACACCTTACTTTTTATTTTTTGAAGGAACCCATTTGGACGTTTTCTGGTGTTTTTCTTCTAATTATTTTCACCTTACTTTCTTTCAAAAACGATCGAAAAACATGGAAAGTAGCGGCTTTGAGTTTCACCGTTTATTTAACTTTTTACTTGTTTCACGATGTAACTATCTACTATTATCCTTATGCGCCTGCTTTATTTTTTGGAGGGTTAATCATCCATAAAATCAGTGAATTAATCGGAAATCGAAAGTTTCATTCTCAATGGCAAATTGGGTTCCTACTGGTGGCACTATTTTTCTTTTTTCGGTACGAACCCATGGCCCAACCAGAAAACCAAACCGAACAATATCGCGCTTGCTTTACCCAAGGCGTTGTATGGTCAGAATTGCGCTCTGGAACCGTTGAATACACCACCCAATCTTTTGGTTTTAGGTATTATTGGGGCAACGAAAAAGCACGAAAATCGGTTATAAAATGGTTGGCTAAACATCAAATAAAACAGGTGTTTTGGGTGAGTGATTTAAACGATTCAGAAGATAAAATAACCACAGAATTAGCTACTTTAGGCTTAGATTATTCGATTGGCCAATGCCCGTTGGGCTCTCTAATTTCGGTTTCGCATGATTAAACTTCGATTTTCGGTACTTCACCGACTCAACAACTCTATTTTGTGGATAGCGGCACTTTCTATCTTTTTCATGGTTTTTGGTCGTTTAGCACTGCATAATTTTGAGCCTTCTTATTTTATTTTAGCCGGAGCCGAAAACATAAACAAAGACCAACTTCCCGATTCTTCCATTTATTTGTTCGATCATCAAGGTTACGATGGACAATACTTTTACCGATACGCTATAAATCCGTGGAGTATACGCCAAGACGAATACGGCATTCACGTAGATTCACCCAATTACAGAAAGCAACGCATTGTTTATCCGCTCTTAGTTTGGGCACTTTCTTTTGGTCAGGTTGAGGCCATTCCGCTGCTCATGATTTTAGTTAATATGGCAGCACTTTTCTGGATTGTTTTTATTGGACGAAAGCTGTTGAGAACGTTCAATTTACCCGATTTCTACGCACTCTTTCCGCTACTATTTTCGGGTTTACTTTTTGCTCTTTCCCGCAATTTAAGCGAAGTTGTAGAGAGTGCATTTTTAATCACAGCCCTCTATTTTGGTGTTCAACGAAAAATGGGATTGTATGCGCTTTTTGCCACTATTACAGTGCTTACCAAAGAAACATCTCTTTTGCTTTTCGCCCCTTTATCTTTTCTTATTTTATGGGAAGGAACGCGTAAAACCACCCATTTTAAATCGTGGCTTAACGATTTAATTTTCAGCGGATATCCACTTTTCTTCTTTTTAGTATGGAAGTTTTTTGTGAAGAAATCGCTTTTATCCCCTACGTTTTTTAATGGTGGTGAAAACTTCTCATCTACTCCGTTTCAAGGACTGTATCAAGGTTGGCTTAAAACCACAGATTTATCGGGCTGGGTAGGTTGGCCAGAAGCCATTATTTGGCACTTATCGGTAATCTGGATTTTCTTTCTAGGGTTTTGTGTTCTCAAAGAATTGACCCAATCTCCTTACCAATCGAAAACAATTTGGCTCGGTTTCTCTTCTCTATTTTGGTTGGTAGTTTCACTATTTTTTACGCACAAGATTTGGGAAGACGATTGGTCATTTATGCGAGTATTTGCATCGTTTAGCCTCATTTCCATTTTCTTTTTGTTTTTTCGCAGGGCGAAACTTCCAAAAGCGTTTTTATTGCTTACCTGTTTGCTTTTTTGCTTGAACCTTGTTCGTATTTGGGTAAATCAATAATCGCTACCAAACCAAGACTTCTAATCAATTAAAAAGTAAATGAAGACAGTCCTGATTACAGGAGCAGGTGGCTTTTTAGGAGGGCAGCTTGCGAAAAAAATAGCCGCTAACGAAGAGAGCGTGCACATTAAAGCAATGGTTCATACAGGTAAATCGATTGTAAAAGAATTATCTGACATCCCTGACTGTGAGCTTTTTCATGGTGATATTACTCAGCGAGAATCGTTCGAAAAGTATTTTGAGCAAGTAGACGAAGTTTACCATTTAGCCGCTTATGCCAAAGTGTGGAACAAAGACATGTCTACCTTTTACAAAATTAATGTAGAAGGAACCAAGAACGTTATTGAAGCAGCCATTGCCAACGGAGTAAAACGCATTGTAATTACTTCTACTGCCGGAACTTTTGGCCCCCAACACAGCGATGCTTTAATTACAGAAGAAATAGACCAACCTCTTCCGCATTTCACCGAATACGAAAGAACCAAGTTTCAAGCGTTAGAGCTAGCCAAAACCTACCAAAATCAAATTGAAGTAGTGTTTGTAAGTCCTACCCGTGTTTATGGCCCAGGAGTAATCAGCGTGAGCAATGCCGTTACCAAAGTAATCAACAACTATGTTTACAATGGCTTTCGCTTTATGCCAGGAGATGGTAAAAAGATGGGTAACTATGTGTTTATCGAAGATATTATCAATGGCCACATCTTAGCCATGCAACGCGGAAAAAATGGAGAGAATTACATTTTGGGCGGTGAAAATTTATCGTACTTAGAGATGTTTAACACCATTGGTTCGGTAGCTCAAATAAAGCGAAAAATGGTTCCTACCCCCATCCCTTTAATGATGTTAGCTGCTCACTCTATCAAGTTAGTGGCCGATCTTTTTAAGGTAGAACCAATTATACTGCCTACATTTGCCAAGAAGTATTTGCACGATTGGGGCACAGATATTAGTAAAGCCAAAAACGACCTTAGATACGAAGCAACGCCATTTAAAACGGGCGTAGAAAAAACGGTGGCTTGGTTAGAAAAAAATAGAGAAAAGGCTATTTAAGCAAAGGTTCCAATTGATGTAACAATTCGGGATTGGTTTCTAAGGCATTCCCTACCACGGCAACATCTGCCCCACTATCGAAACAATTTTTAACGTCTTCTGCTGTTCTTAATCCTCCGCCAACAATGAGCGGAATTTGAATAGTAGAAGCCACTTTTCTAATCATTGCATCGCTAACTCTGGCTTGAGCACCACTTCCTGCGTCCATATAGATTACGCGCAAACCGAGCATTTCACCTGCCAAAGCAGTAGCAATAGCAATATCTGGTTTATCTGCGGGTATAGGTGTAGTTCCGCTCATGAAAGAAGCGGTAGTTTGTTTACCACCATCTACTAAAATGTAGCCAGTTGGTAAAATTTCTAACTGGGCCCTCTTTAAGGCAGGAGCCGCAACTACATGATGCCCAATGAGCATTTCTGGATTTCTACCACTGATGAGGGATAATAATAACAAGGCATCGGCCTTGTCGTTGATTTGAAGCGGGCTTCCTGGGAAAAGAATCACAGGTTTCGAAGTGGCCGATTTAATGGCCAAAATCGATTTTTCCATCTCGCTTGAAATCATCAGGCTGCCCCCTACGAAGAAATAACTGGCGCCACATTTCTCGGCCTTTTGAACAAATTGCACCAGCGATTCTGGTGTTTGATTGTCGGGGTCGATTAAAACGGCTAGTCTTTTCTTCTGTGCTTGTTTAGTTTGTTCAATTGAAGCCAGAATCATGCAGCAATATTAGCTATAAAAGGTGTAAACCAAGTAATAGTTATCTAGTTTTTCGTAGGCAAGCGTCAAGCTATAGTTTTTGTTTTCCAAAAAGATATGTGCTTTCATTTGACCTTTATTAGACAATACGAAAGAATCGACTCGAAGGTTTTCTTTAAAGTGAATTCCGCTTTCTTCTACCCATTTAAAAAGCGCTTCTTTTGCACACCACAGATAGTGGCAATAATCCATTTCTTGTTCTTTGTTGATGTAGGCCCACTCTTTTTCGTGAATAAACCGCTGGGTTATTCTCGGCATTTTCGAGGTGAACTTCTGTAAATCGATTCCTACTTCAAATTTCTCTGCAAGTATCACCGCTAAATAATCACCGCTATGGCTAAGTGAAATCGCCCACTTACTGTTTTGCAAAATGGGTTTTCCTTCTGCAGTGTAGACAATCCGCTCGTTTACATCAAAATGGCCTTGTACAATTCTACGCGCTTCAAGGTATTGGCGTTTGCGCGTTTCTAGCTTAAAACTGTTAACTTTTTCTAATTCTTCAGGCTCTAATTGAACCTTTAACAACAGTTCTTCACTTGCTGTGTTTAGCTTTTGTAGAAAAAGGTACGATCCGTTGGTTAGTTCTCTATAAGAAGTGAAATTCATCTGCGATTGATAATTGCTACCTTTGCATTGAGTAGGTAAAACAAGAATTCTGAATTTAATAACAGGTATGGAATCAACATTAAATTACAAAGTAAAAGATATTTCGTTAGCCGAATACGGCAGAAGAGAAATTGAATTGGCAGAAGCTGAAATGCCAGGTCTAATGGCTCTTCGTGAAGAGTACAGTGCAGAGAAACCTTTAAAAGGTGCGCGTATTGCAGGTTGCTTACACATGACAATTCAAACAGCTGTACTTATTGAAACGTTAGTTGAATTAGGTGCAGACGTTACTTGGTCTTCTTGCAACATTTTCTCTACGCAAGACCATGCTGCTGCTGCCATTGCTGCTGCTGGAGTTCCTGTTTTTGCTTGGAAAGGCATGAACGAAGAAGAATTTGATTGGTGCATCGAGCAAACGCTTCACGCATTTAAAGATGGCCAACCATTAAACATGATTCTTGATGACGGTGGCGACTTAACCAATATGGTTTTAGATCGTTATCCAGAATTGGTTCCTGCTATTAAAGGTTTATCTGAAGAAACAACTACCGGTGTTCACCGTTTATACGAGCGCCAGAAAAAAGGTACTTTACCAATGCCCGCAATTAACGTTAACGATTCGGTTACCAAATCGAAATTCGATAACAAATACGGTTGTAAAGAATCTGCAGTAGATGCTATTAGAAGAGCTACTGATGTTATGATGGCTGGTAAAACGGCTGTAGTTGCTGGTTATGGTGATGTTGGTAAAGGTACAGCAGCTTCTCTTCGTGGTGCTGGCTGTAGAGTGGTGGTTACTGAAATTGATCCAATTTGTGCGCTTCAAGCGGCTATGGATGGTTTCGAAGTGAAAAAATTAGCTTCTGTTTTAGACCGAGTTGATATTGTGGTTACCGCAACTGGAAACAAAGACATTGTTACGGGTGAGCATTTCAAATTAATGAAAGACAAGGTAATCGTTTGTAACAT
This sequence comes from Salibacteraceae bacterium, assembly GCA_048267965.1. Classification (GTDB taxonomy): domain Bacteria; phylum Bacteroidota; class Bacteroidia; order Flavobacteriales_G; family Salibacteraceae. Next base: position 79,754 of record JBLWWK010000005.1, on the reverse strand, counting down.
TGGCCACTTCGATAACGAAATTGATGTTGCTTACCTTGAAAAAAATCATGGAGATTCTAAAATCGAAATCAAGCCACAAGTAGATAAATACACGGTAGATGGTAAAGACATTATTTTACTTGCACAAGGTAGATTAGTGAACTTAGGTTGTGCTACTGGTCACCCATCTTTTGTAATGTCTAACTCTTTCACTAACCAAACGTTAGCACAAATTGAACTTTGGAAAAACAGTGAAAGCTACAAAAACGAAGTTTATACACTCCCTAAGCATTTAGACGAGAAAGTGGCTCAATTGCACTTAGCTAAAATCGGGGTTGAACTTGAAGAGTTAAGCCAAGAGCAAGCAGAATACATTGGTGTAACAGTAGAAGGCCCATTCAAGCCAGATTATTACCGTTATTAATCGTCAATTTATTGATAAAGATAAAAAAGCCAGGTATCGATATGCCTGGCTTTTTTGTTAGTTATAGATCTGTAAAATAGATCCATTAAACGCTGTTTGATAACTTCTTAGTGGCTGCCCAGCAGGACCTCTTTCTACGCTGCCATCAATGAGTAAAAATCGAGAACCACTGCATGTGTCTACAGCAAAAATATTGGTAGCGTCTACCATTACCCTACACCCTGCTTCGTAATTATAAGGGCTGTGTCGATCGTAGGCTCTAAATTCATCTGAACTGTACCGGTAAACCAACAAACCCCGAGAACCACCATTTAAATACTCCCAACCCCCTACTGTTTGCAGGTTAAAATAAGCAGGTTGATTAACGTTAACTGTAATATTTACAGGCGTTAAAGGAACCTTGTTGTCATCATCTTTTTTACATTTGGTAAATGCAACAAGTAGTAAAATCAAAGAAAAAAGCTTTATTGCCTTCATTTTACAAAGGTAAGAATGTATCTTTCGATTTAAGAACGAAATTTTTGAAGGTATTTCTCTACTCGTTCTTTGTAGCATTGGGTTGTTTATTAATACCAACAACTAGCCAAGCACAAATTAAAGGAGGCTCACCAGAAGCCAAGCAGAAAAATGCTGCTAAGCTGAAAGAGAAACAGAGTAACGAAGAAGCCGAAATAACAGAAAAACTTCGAGAAAAACACATTAAAAACCAATCTCGAAAAACCAGAAAAAGAATGAAACGCTCAGCTAAAAAAGCAAAGCGTAACAGAGAAAATAAACGCTTACCTTTCTGGCGAAGAATTTTTTAAATTATGGATATAGGAGACATCATCTATTTCTTGTTTGTAATTGCCGGTATTGTTTATTCGGTGGTGAAAAAATCGAATTCGAAAAAAAACAAAACACAACCCCGTCAATCAACTCCTACTTCCTCTTCTAGAAGCACTTCAATAGACGATGACATCGAGCAATTTTTACGCTCTATCAATGGGGAGACGGAAACCACAAAAAGAGCCCAAAATACGGCTTCTCAATACAACGAGTCTTCCGATGCTTATTACGACCAAGAAGAAGATACAGACGAATTTTATGATGACCAGCCAATTCATCAACCCAGTTTAAGCGAGCTCAAAAAGCAACAAAAACAGAAATTATCGCAAGAAGAAAAAGAGCTTTTAAACAAAGAAATCTCAGCCAACAGCCCAATTTACGGTAGTGATTTAAGCAACCAGCAAGATGCTAAAAGTGAATTTAACTTAAGAAAAGCGGTTATTTATGACGCCATCATGAATCGCCCAAAGTATTAGTTAAACACTTAAAATAAATGCGTGCCACAATCGGTTAAAAAATTCTTTAGCTGGCTCATTTTCGGGTTGTTACTTAGCAACATCGTTAATGCCCAATCTCATCATTTTCAGCGTTTTTCTGTAGAAGAAGGCCTTCCTTTTATACATACTTATTGCATTAATCAAGATTCTCTAGGTTATCTGTGGCTCGGAGGTTACGGTGGTTTGAGTCAGTTCGATGGTATTCAATTCAACAACTTTACTCAGGCCAACGGCTTGCCCAGCAACCGCGTTACCGTTCTTGAAAAATCGTTTCAGCAAACACTCTGGGTAGGAACCACAAAAGGCTTAGCCGAAATAAAAGGAAATCAAATTTCTTCTCTTTCTATCGATAATTTCCCTAAAAACATTAAAATAACCGCTCTTCAATCGTTCGATTCTACTCTCTTGGTAGGAACCGATTCTTCCCTCTACATTATTTCTCAACAACACGATACCTACCAAGCCCAAAAGGTACTTTCTCATCATTCCATTCGCTGTATGGAAGTAGTGAATCAAGAAGTGTTGGTGGGCACCAACAAAGGGTTGCTTTCTATAAAAATTGAAAATCGCGTTCCTACCGTTACTGATACAATTATGACGGCCACCATTAACGATATTCACATTGTTAAAGACACGCTGTGGATGGCTTGCTCTAAAGGACTCATTAAAAAACATGGCAACAACACCGAGTTTTTCTCTGTTTTTAACGGTTTACCTTCTAACGCTATTCGCTCAATAGTTACCGATTTAAACGGCATGCTGTGGATTGGAACGGCTAACGGTTTGGCTCGCTACAATGGCAAAAATTTTAAAGTGTTTTTTGTTGACGAAGAGTTTAATAGCAACGATATTATCCAACTTTTTAAAGATCGAGAAAGCAATATTTGGGTAGCTACTTACAACGGAATTTATAAACTCAACTCTCAACGTTTTCTCAATTACACATTTAAAGATGGCTTATTGGCCAATTTTATCTACGGCATTTTTAGGGATAGCAAAAACCAACTTTGGATTGGCTCTAGAAACAAAGGTGTTTTCAAATATCAGAACGAATCGTTTACTGTTTACGACCAATACCATGGTTTAAAATCGAACCATATTGGACCTATTACTGAGATAGATTCTGTGGTTTACATTGGCACCAATAAAGGGCTTTCTTTGTATAGTTTGGCCAAAAATGGACTTATTTCTAGCTCTATTTCACGAAAAATAGGTAGAAAACCAGTAAACGACATTTTCCATGATTCTACCCATTTCTACACCTATTTTGCACATAAAAACACTATTTCGGTCGTTAAAAACAATGAGCTTACTACGCTTTCTTTAGACTTGCCCGAGCAAGGTGAAATTTGGTCGTTATGGAAAGATGCCCAGCAAAATTTATGGATTGGAACGTATGAAGGTGGTCTCTTTAGATTCAACACAGATTCTACCCTCACCAACTTAAACCAAGAGTGGAATGTGCATATCGAAAGTGCTCTCGATTTAGTAGCCACCTCACCTACCGATTTATGGATTGCCACTTTTCAAGGGGTTTTCCACTACAATTTAGCTACCGAAAACCTTCAACAAATCAATGTCACCAACGGCCTAAACTCGCCCCTCACCTATTCTTTATTGGCAGATTATAACCAACAATTATGGGTAGGAACCAATCAAGGCATCAATAAAATTGACTTACAAAATCAACCATTCGATTCTACTTCGCTGGTTACGGGCTACTCGCTTGCCGATGGTTTTATAGGCGTAGAATGCAACACCCACGGAGCTTGGGCAGACAAAGATGGCTCTTTATGGTTCGGAACCGTAAATGGCTTGGTGCAGTATTTAGGTGATTATGCCACACACCAAGATGTAGAAAACAAAACTTTTCTTACTGGAATCAACCTCTTTTATAATGATACTGCATTAGCAGCAGGATCTCAGCTTTCACACCTAGAGAATCGAATTTCGTTTTCTTTTAAAGGAATTTGCTTGAGTAATCCTAAAAAAGTGCGGTATCAATATCGGTTAAATGGCTACGACAATAATTGGTCTCCTCCCATAGCAGAAAGCGTAGCCTCTTTCAGCAATCTCAACCCAGGTGATTATGTTTTTGAAGTAAAAAGTAGCAATGCCAACGGAACATGGAATCGGGTTCCTACCACTTTTCACTTCTCTATTGCAACGCCTTATTATAAAGAGCCTTGGTTTATTGCTGCCTTAATAGTCCTTTTTGTTTCGATTTTGGTAGCTGTTTACCGCTTGCGCATAATTAACCTAAAAAGAAAAGCTGCTTTAGAAAGAGACCTCGATAATCTGAAGCTTCAAGCACTGCGTTCTCAAATGAATCCGCACTTTATTTTTAATTCGCTCAACAGCATACAGTTTTACATCAATAACAACGAGAAAAAACAAGCAAACCGCTATCTAACCAAGTTTGCCAAACTTATGCGCCTAATTCTCGACAATAGTAAAACACCCTACGTTCCGCTTAAGCAAGATATCGAAGCTTTACATTTATACATAGAGCTAGAACAAGTGCGGTTTGAGAATAAATTTGTGTTCGATTTACAACTCAATTTGGATAAAAAGATGGAAGAAGCGCCCATTCCTCCATTGATGATTCAACCCTTTGTAGAGAATTCGATTAACCATGGCTTTTCTAAACTTGAGCGCCAAGGGAAAATAACCGTTAACATTTCATCATCCCAACCCGATTTGCTGGTTTGCGTTATTGAAGACAACGGTATTGGTCGAAAAGCCGCTCAGGCTCTTCAGCAGAAAAAGCAAAAACTGCATCAATCGGCCGCCATGGGAATTACTCAAGGCAGAATTTCTGCTCTACAAGCCAAGTTTAAAGACGAACTCAGCATTCAATTTGAAGATGTGTACCAAGGGCAAAAACCTTTTGGTACGCGTGTGACCATAACCATCCCTATTGTTAACGAAAAAAATACGGCCCATGAAATGCCTAATCGTAGATGATGAAGCAAAAGCAAGGCAAAACCTTAGCAATTTGCTTAAAGAAGACCATCCAAGTATAGAGATTGTGGCTTCTGTAGGAACCATAAAAGAAGCGGTTCAAGTAATTGCAGCAGAGAAATTAGACATCGTTTTCTTAGACATAGAGATGGATGGAGAAACGGGATTTGAATTGTTAGACCATTTTCCATCGTTTGACTTTCAGCTCATCTTTATTACTGCTCACGATGAATATGCTATTCGCGCTTTTAAGTACAGTGCCTTAGACTATTTATTAAAACCGATCGATCTAGACGATTTAGATACGGCTATTCGCAAAGTTGAACAACAATTGCAAAAAGCAGTTAGTAAAGAGCAACTTGACTACATGTTGCAAATGCTAAAAACATCTAAAGTTCCTGAGAAGTTGATTATACCCACCACCGAGTCTATGATTTTTGTAGATTATGCAGACATTATTCGATGTGAAGCAGATGAAGGCTACACATTTGTGCACTTACAGAATAAAGAGACCATTTGTTCTAGCAAAAACATAAAATATTACGATGAATTGTTAACCTCCAAAGGTTTTTTCCGTATACATCGTTCACACCTCATAAATGTGAGGCAAGTAAAAGAATATTTAAAATCAGATGGCGGCTATGTAATTATGAAAGATCAATCTACCATTCCTGTATCAAGAAGAAGAAAACAAGATTTTATTGACGAATACTTGTGATACACGAAATCATTAAATGAATAAAACGACCGTTAGTTAATTTATAACTACCATAATTTAACTACGTCTTGTTAAGCATTGTTAATATTCTCACATTCGAAGAAGTTTGAATTCAGTAATAATTTGTGATTGAAATATGGAAAAACAAATTCAACTGCATCCAAGAGTAGAACTACCTGTAAACGGTATAATACAGTAAACTTGCGGTAACATTGCATTAAATTTGCAATTCCGAAACGTATTTACATATCTTTACGGGCCTTTTTAAGCACTTTGCTATTACTACATTCAAGCACTTTTTATAAATCTTAAAATATGTTAAGAAATCTACTCTCAACAGTACTGGCTATCCTTGTTTTCGGAGTTGGAGCATTTGCACAAACCGGTCAAGCTGGACTTAAAGGAAAGGTAATTGACAAGGAAACTGGGGAGCCATTACCCTTCGTAAACGTTGTGGTTGAGCGCAATGGTGTTCAAGTCACCGGTGGCGCAACCGATTTTGATGGTAAGTACTTTATTAAGCCACTCGACCCTGGAAGCTACACCGTTAAAGCTTCTTTTACTGGTTACAAACCAGTTCAAATTAACGGTGTTGTGGTAAACGCGAATAAAATTTCGTTCCTAGACGTTAAGATGGGTTCAAGTATTGAGCAACTTAACGAATTTGTGGTTGTGGACTACAAAGTGCCACTTATCTCTAAAGATAACACCACTTCAGGTCAAACAGTTACTAAAGAAGATATACTTCGTATGCCTACTCGTAGTGCTGCAGGTATCGCTCAAACAGTAGGGGGTGTATACTCGAAAGACGATGGTTCTGGAGGATTAAACATTCGTGGTGCGCGTTCAGATGCTAACTACTACTTTATCGATGGTATTAAAGTACGTGGTTCTTCTAACCTTCCGCAAGCTGCCATTGAAGAGGTTAACGTAATGGTTGGTGGGGTTCCTGCACAATACGGTGATATCACTGGTGGGGTAATCTCGATTACTACTCGTGGCCCTTCAAGTGTTTATTTCGGATCTGTTGAGTTCGTTTCTTCAGGTTTCAAAATTGGTGACGATGTAAGAGGTCTTGATCCTTATGGATACAATCTTGTTGAGGCTTCTGTTGCTGGTCCATTAATCATGAAAAAAGATTCTGCTGGTAACAAGACTGAACCATTATTAGGTTTCTTCTTATCAGGTAACTTCACTTCTGTTCAAGATCAACGTCCTTCACATATTGGATACTGGAAAATTAAAGATGACGTATTAGACGAGGTAAGAGCTAATCCTCTTCGTTTCGCCACTACTGGAACTGGTGCTTTCCAGGAAACTGAATTTTTACGTCTAGATTCTTATGAGAAGGTAAGAACTCGTCAAAACGATGCTTCTAACTCTTTTAACATTACAGGTAAATTAGATTTCAATACTGGTAAAAACACCAACTTGACTTTTGGTGGTACTTACCAACTATCTAACGAAAACAACTTTGCCTTTTCAAACTCATTATTGAACTATGACGCTCACCCTGAGACACGCAACAACACTTGGCGTGTTTTTGGTCGTTTCACTCAAAGATTCGGTTCTAGAAACCCATCTGAAGAAGAGAAGAGCTCTAGTATCATTTCTAACGCATACTATACCGTACAGGCAGATTTTAACCAAACAAATTTTAGAAGATGGGACGAAAGACACCAAGACAACTTCTGGAACTATGGTTATGTAGGTAAATTCCAAGCTTACCAAGATAGAGACTATGCGCTAATTGATCCTGAAAACCCAGGGGATACAGTGGCTATGCTTTACAATGGTACTCAATGGGGTTTTGATAAAGATACGATCGCTTGGACGGGTTCTGCTTACGTTCAACAAACGTTTGAAGATACTTTGATCGGATTCACACCAGGTTCTGTAAACCCAGAAATGGCTAACTATACAGCTTCTTACTACAATCTTTACGGTTGGGAAGGTTTTGATGAGAATGGAAACCCAATTTATGATCAGAACTTAGCTTCTAGTGATGATGAAAGAAACTTCTTCTTAAGAAGGGTAAACAACATTAGAGGTAATGGTGGTTTGTACAACGGTGATTTACCACCAGATGTATATGGTATTTGGACTAGTCACGCTGCACCTTGGAACAGCTACCAAAAAAGTCAAACTAACCAATTCCGTGTTTCTGCCATGGGTTCTGCAGATATTAAAGATCATGCGATTAGTATCGGTTTCGAATATGAACAACGTGTAGATAGATCGTACTCATTATCTCCAGTTGGTCTTTGGGAAATTGGTCGTTTAAGAACCAACTCTCACATTCAGAACTTAAATGAGTTTAACGAAACTTTCGAATACCGCGCTGGTGAGACTAATCCATATATTAGCTACGAAAGATTGAACGCGTCACCAGGTACGTACAACCCATACAACGAAAACGAATCTCAAAGTTTCTTCGATTACAACCTAAGAAAAAGATTGGGTTATGATACAGACGGAACCGATTGGATTGATTTCAACAGCTACGGCCCTGACGTTATGGACTTAGAGTTCTTCAGTGCTGATGAACTTCTTAACAGTGGTAACAACCTCGTTTCTTACTTTGGATACGATGCATGGGGTAATGTAGTAACAGGTAACCCAACAGTTGATGATTTCTTTAATGAAAGAGATGAATACGGAAACTTTACTCGCCCGATTGGAGCTTTCCGTCCTATTTATACTGCTGGTTTTATCCAAGATAAGTTTGCCTTTGATGACTTAGTATTCAACGTAGGTTTGCGTGTTGATCGTTACGATGCGAACCAATCAGTATTGAGAGATCCTTATGTATTATTCCCTACAGTGAAAGCTGGCGAGCAAGAAGCTAGAGAACTAGCTGAAGGAGGTTCTCACCCAGGAAATATCGGAAGCGACTTTGTAGTTTATACAGACAATGTTGCCAACCCAACTAGAATTACAGGTTATCGTGATGGAGATATTTGGTACAATGCCGATGGTATCGAAATTGATGATCCAGCCACTTTAAGAGGTGCTAGTGGAATCGCTCCATTATTAGTTGATAAAGAGAATACGCAATCTTCAGATTTGAATTCGTCTTCTTTCGAAGATTACTCTCCTGAGACTAACTTTATGCCACGTATTGCCTTCTCTTTCCCAATATCTGACGAAGCGTTGTTCTTTGCTCACTATGATGTATTAACTAAAAGACCAACCACTGGTAACCGACTTAATATGTTAAACTACTTCTTCTTGGATCAAATTCCATCAAGTAGTATCTTAAATAACCCAGCACTTCAACCTGAGCAAACTATCGATTACGCAGTTGGGTTCCAACAAAAACTAACGAATAGTTCATCTATTAAATTAGAGACATTCTACCGTGAGATGCGTAACCAAGTTCAGGTTATTGGTTATCAACAGGCATATCCAAGAACTTACCAAACGTATGGTAATATCGATTTTGGTACGGTAAAAGGTTTAACTGTTTCTTACGATTTGAGAAGAACGGGTAACTTATGGATGAAAGCATCTTATACGTTACAGTTTGCTGACGGTACTGGTTCTAACACTACATCAGGAGTTAACCTAGTTAGAGCGGGTCGTCAAAACTTAAGAAATACTACACCTCTTAACTACGATCAAAGACACACCATCGTAGCTACAGTTGATTATCGTTACGGTGCTGGAAAAGATTACAACGGTCCTATCTTATTCGGAAAGCAAATCTTAGCAAGTACAGGGGCTAACTTACAGATTACTGCAGGTTCAGGTGAGCCTTACTCTGCACAGAGAGCTGTAACCGGTGAAGGATTTATTTCACCAGTAGGTGCATCTATCTTAGATGGTTCTATCAACGGTTCACGTCTACCTTGGCAATACAGACTTGACTTAAGAATCGATCGTGATTTTGAAGTTAAAGTAGGCAAAGGTGATAACAAGAAGCCATTAATGATTAATGTTTACGCACAGGTACTAAACGTATTGAACGTACAGAATATCATTAACGTTTATCGTGCAACAGGTAACCCAGATGACGATGGTTACTTAACAGATGCAACTTTCCAACAGGATATTATTTCACAAAGAGACGAGCAAGCATTTAGAGAGCTATATGGAATGAGTGTGAATAGTCCATTTAACTATAACTTACCAAGAAGGACTCGCTTAGGTGTCTTGGTAAACTTTTAAGTAACTGAATTAAAGAAAGAAAAGAGAGATATATTATGAAAAAGGGTCTGATCTTACTTTTTAGTTTTGTCTTAAGCGGTGTATTCACCACTGCTGAGGCGAGAATACTCGAGGGGGAGCGAGCATCGAACAAGCGTTCGAAAAGCTCATCGAGTAACGGTACAGCTGCTAACTGTGCCCCTCCTACTACTGCTACCGAGCTTGACATCAATAACACACGTGCACTCATTCAGACAGGTGGTGATATGTGGTGGGATCTCGTTGGTCAACCACAATATGAAATTCCAGCAGGAAGTGGTAGAGATGCGTTATTTGCCGGATCTCTATGGTTAGGTGGAGAAGATGTTTCTGGTCAGTTAAAAGTTGCTGCTCAGCGATTCAGAAGTCAAGGTAATGATTTCTGGACGGGTCCCTTAAGTACTAACACAGCTGAGATTGATCCAGCTACGTGTTTAGATTGGGATGAGCATTTTACGACTACAAGAGATGAAGTTGCTGAATTTGTTGCTTGGTATGAAGCGGGTCTTTCTGACCAAGAAAATGGAACAACTAATCAGCAAGATAACTTTCCTAATTATCAAGTGCCTCAAAGCATTATCAACTGGCCTGCTCACGGTAGAAACTTCGCTCCTTACAACGAAGATTACTACTTAGCGCCTTTCTTTGATAGAGATGGTGATGGTAACTACGATCCTAATGCTGGTGATTATCCACGTTACGAATTAAGTGGTAACCCAGATTGTGGTCAGCGAATCGTTGATATCTATGGAGATAAAAACCTTTGGTGGGTATTTAACGATAAAGGAAACATTCACACTGAATCAGGTGGTGATCCAATTGGTATGGAAATAAGAGCTCAAGCCTTTGGTTTTGCTACCAACGATGAAGTGAACAACATGACATTTTACAACTACGAAATCGTAAACCGTTCTTCTTTTACGCTAGAAGAAACATATTTCGGATTTTGGGTGGATGCTGATTTAGGTAACCCACAAGATGACTACGTAGGTTGTGATGTTAGACGTGGTCTTGGTTACTGCTACAATGGTGATGAAGACGATGAAGATAATGGTGGTTCTTTAGGTTATGGTAACCAACCTCCAGCTATTGGTGTTGATTTCTTCCAAGGACCTTACCAAGATAACGATGGTCTTGATAACCCTGGACCTCAAAATAACTCTGATATTCTTGATTACAATACTGCAGCTAACGGTAATGGTATTCCTTACAAAGGCTTAGGAGTAGGTTACGGTGATGGTATACCAGATAACGAAAGATTAGGTATGCGTGCATTCTTATACCACAACAACACGCAAAGTGGACCTAGAGCTGATCCTCAGAACGCTGTTCAGTATTATAACTACTTAAGAAGTATCTGGAGAGATAATACTCCGATGAGATACGGTGGAACTGGTCACGTAGGTAGCCCTGACACAGATCCTAACGTTATAGCAGATTACATGTTCCCTGGTGATTCTGATCCCGTTGGATGGGGTACAGGTGGTGTTCCTCAACCTTCATGGACTGAGGTAACAGCTGGTAACGTTCCTTTCGATAGAAGATTCGTTCAATCAGCAGGACCTTTTACATTGGCTCCTGGTGCTGTCAATAACATTACAGTCGGTGTTGTTTGGTCTCAAGCTACCTCTGGTGGTGCGAACCAATCAGTAGAAACCTTAAAGACGGCAGATGATAAAACTCAGGCGTTATTTGATAACTGTTTCCAAATTCTTAATGGACCTGAAGCTCCTGAAGTAGATGTTATTGAATTAGACAAAGAGCTTATTTTAACAATAAGTAACTTACCGAACTCAAATAACTTTAACGAATCTTATGTTGAGCGCGATCCATTTAACATTCCGCCAGATAGCTTATCTCCGGCTGAACAAGATGCTTACGCTTCATACAGATTCCAAGGATATCAAATTTTCCAATTGAAAGACAACTCTGTTTCTGCAGGTGAACTTTTTGATATCGATAAAGCGCGTTTAGTAGCTCAGTGTGATATTCGTGATAGTGTTACTACTTTAACGAACTTCCGCTTAGATCCAGATTTAGGAGCTAACGTTCCTGAACCACGTGTTGAAGAGGCTGCTAACGAAGGTATTTTAAAAACTTTCCGTATTACTCAAGATGCATTTGCTGAAGGTGATAACAAGCTTGTTAACCACAAGACATATTACTACATGGCTATTGCATACGCCTACAACCAGTACAAAGAATACAAGCAGGTTGATGGTTTCTTAGACGGACAAACTGAGCCTTATATCGGTAGTCGTAAAGGAGTTACAGGCGCTATTAGAGTATACAGTGCTATTCCTCATAGTTCTTCTCCAAAGAATGGTGGAACTATTCTGAACGCTAATTACGGAGACGGTGTTGAAATTACTCGTCTTGAAGGTATTGGTAACGGTGGAAACTTCATTGAAATGAAGGAAGAAAGCATCGAAGAAATCTTTGCTAACAATGATCACAGAGTGGCAAATCCAGTGTATGAAATTGGTGCAGGTCCTATTGAAGTGAAAGTGTACGATCCGCTTAACGTAAAAGCTGGTAACTATACCATTGCTTTAAAGGATTCAACTTCTGCAACCGCAAATAATTTATCGAATGCTTATTGGATCTTATACGGAGATCAACTTAACGACACTATTACTTCTACTGCTACCATTTCGTTAGAAAGTGAAGTATTAGTTCCTGAATTAGGTATTTCAGTTATAGTTTCTCAGCCAACAGTATCTGGTGATAATACAACTGATCAGCTTGGCTTCATTGGAGCAGAAATTGAATTTGCTGATCCTGCTAATAGATGGTTATCTGGTGTAGCTAACGCTGATGGAAACAACTACCAAAACTGGATACGCTCAGGTGTTAACGCTGAAGAAAACCAAGAAGCATATTGGGATTACGATGTAGTTGCAGACCCTCCACAAGGGTCAACTATTCAAGAACTGGCACTGGATCAAGATCAAGTTTATGAATCTATTCTTGGTGGAACTTGGGCTCCTTCTAGAATGACAACTTGGAATATACACGGACCGTTAAGTACTACAGCACCTAATGGTAACCCTGCTACTATCACCAATATTTACAGAGCGCTTCCAACGACTTCAACAAATCGTGGATACATGCTTAACTTGTTGAGAGATGTGGATATTGTTCTAACTAGTGATAAGTCTAAATGGACTCGAGTACCCGTTATTGAAATGCACGATGACCCTGTAAACTCACAAGGAAATGTTCAAAAAGGTGCATTGAGAGCGGCTCCTTCGGTAGATAAAGATGGAAACCCAGCGGATACTACAGGTGGCGGAACAGCTTCTGACGATCCAAATGATCCAAACTTTATCGCTGCTACCGGAATGGGTTGGTTCCCAGGATATGCTGTTGATCTTATGACTGGAGAGCGATTAAACATGGCTTTTGGTGAAGATTCATGGATGGTTGCAGAAAACGGAGCGGATATGCAATGGAACCCGACTTCTACAATGTATCAAGGTATTGGGTTAGGTAACGCACGTTTCGGTGGTAAACACTTCATCTTTGTATTCAGAAATAACATTGTTGAAGAGAACCAACATAACTTCCCATTAGACTATAACAGCTCTGAATACAGAATGCCTAGCTACGACTTTGGTGCATTTATGCAAGCGAAATTATCTGCAGGTGATGTTTCTAGCTATTATAGCGTATGGAGATCTGCGATGTGGACAGGTTTCCCACTACTTGAAAACAACAGTACACTATTGTCAACTGATGTTAAAGTGAAATTGCGTACTAACGTTCAATACGAAGCTTATCCAACTGGAGAAGTATTAAACCCAGCAGGTACAGCCAATCCTGCAGGAACTATTCAAGCTGGAGAAACTTATATTGTTAACGCTGGACCTATTGACTACAATGGTGTTCTTTACAATAGAAATGAAAGATTCCAAGGAGTTGCAGGCGTTACTACCTTCACAGCTACAACTGCTACCGATACAATCGGTCTAGTATCAGCTACAGCTAACGGAGGTTTGCCAATGTATGAGTTTAACCTAGATGCTCTTGCAGCAGAAACCAACGTGAAAAGCGTAGCAGAATCTGCATTAGACGATATCTATGTGGTTCCTAACCCATACTATGCTTACTCTCAATATGAGTCTGATAAGTTAGATAACGTAGTTAAAATCATAAATCTTCCACAGCGATGTGATATTAAGATTTATACAATGAACGGAACGCTAATTCGTCAATTCTCTAAAGACGATCCTAGTATTACATCAATTGATTGGGATTTAAAGAACCAAGCTAGAATTCCAATTGCTAGTGGAATGTATTTAATCCACGTTGATGTGCCGGGAGTTGGAGAGAAAGTATTGAAATGGTTCGGAGTTCTTCGACCAATTGATCTTGACTCGTTCTAAATCATAAGAGAGAATTATATTACTTAAGCAGCTAACAAAAGAAACAATTCACTATGAAGATGAATCTAGATAAAGCAATCATTAGCGGAGCCATTATGGCTCTGCTAACAGTTGCAACTTCTACCTCATATGCCGGAAACGAAGATCGAGTTGGTCAGTCTGGAGCTTCACAATTACAAATTAATCCTTGGGCCAGAAGTTCAGGTTTTGCAAGTGCAAATACTGCTTCTATTATAGGATTAGAATCTGTAAACCTAAACGTAGCCGGTTTAGCGTTTACTAGAAAAACTGAAGTTACCTTCGCTCACACGAGATGGCTTTCAGGATCAGATGTAGCCATTAATGCATTCGGTCTTGCTCAACGTGTTGGGGAAACTGGGGTATTAGGCTTAAATATTATGTCAATGAACTTTGGTGAAATTGACATCACTACCACCGATCTACCTGAAGCTGGTGTTGGTACTTACTCACCGCAATATTTGAACATCAACCTATCTTATGCAAAAGAATTCTCTAACAGTATTTATGGTGGTATCACAGTAAAAGCTGTTTCAGAAAATATTACAGATGCAACTACTCGTGGTGTTGCTTTTGATGCTGGTATACGTTACGTTACTGGTCCAAAAGACAACATTAAGTTTGCGATTGCGTTGCGTAACGTAGGACCTCAAATGAGTTTTAATGGTGATGGTTTTTCAACTAAATTACTTTTAGATGAAAAAGAATTTACCTTAGAACAAAGAACAGAGCCTTTCGAATTACCATCGTCACTAAGTATTGGTGTTGCTTACGATTACTATATTGGTGAGAAATCAGATGAAGAAGGTAAAGAATTAGAAGCCATGCACAGAATTACTGGTGCTGGTAATTTCCTTGCTAACTCTTTTGGTAAAGATCAGATTATGATTGGTGGAGAATATGCATTCAAAGAAATGTTTATGTTCAGAGCTGGTTTAGTTTACGAAGAAGATGTTTTCGATTCTAACGAAAGAACCACAGCCTATACGGGTCCAACTGCAGGTTTAACTGTAGCCATGCCCATTAACGAAAATGGTTCTACCATCGACTTTGATTATTCGTACCGAGATACCAACCCTTTTAGTGGTACACACACGTTCGGGATTCGAATCAACTTGTAATTATAAAAAACATATAATTTTGCAAAATCCCGCTCTAGAGCGGGATTTTCTTTCTTATACACGTACCATTTTTCAAATATTGAAATCCATGAGTCAAGTAACATATTACACCCAGGAAGGATTAGATAAACTCAAAGCAGAACTAAGACAATTAGAAACTGTTGAGCGACCAAAAATTTCGCAACAGATAGCTGAAGCTCGCGATAAAGGAGATCTTTCTGAAAACGCAGAATATGATGCAGCTAAAGAAGCTCAAGGCTTGCTAGAAGCTAAAATTGCGAAAATCAAAGGTCTTTTGAGTAACGCCCGTGTTATTGATGAATCTCAGATGAATAACAGTAAAGTTTTTATTCTTTCTAAGGTTCGTATTAAAAACGTGAGTACTAAAAAAGAAATGCTTTACACCCTAGTGGCTGAAAGCGAAGCTGATTTAAAAACTGGAAAAATATCAGTAGATTCACCTATCGGAAAGGGTTTACTCGGTAAAAAAGTAGGCGATATTGCTGAAATCAAAGTACCCCGTGGTGTGATGGAATTTGAAGTAATCGAAATTACTCGTTAAACTCAATAGCCATGGCAAGTATCTTTACTAAAATCGTACAAGGTGAAATCCCCGCTTATAAAATTGCTGAGACAGAAGAGTTTCTTGCATTTTTAGACATCTTTCCAATTGCTCAAGGTCACGTACTTGTGATTCCAAAGCAAGAAGTAGATTACTTGTTCGATTTAGAAGATAAAACGCTTGCTAACTTGCAAGTCTTTGCTAAAAAGATTGCTAGGGCGATAGAAAAAGTGGTGCCTTGTGAGCGAATTGGGCAAGCTGTTGTAGGTTTAGAAGTACCTCATGCCCACATTCATCTAATACCACTCAAAGGTGCTTTAGATATCGATTTTTCTAAACCAAAATTGAAATTCACTCCAGAAGAATTTCAAGCTCTAGCGGAAGATATTCGAAAAAACATTACCGAGTAGTTTTCCCAGGATTAGCTTTTACATAAGCATCCCAACCCGAATACGACTTCTTTTCAGTTCCAACACCTTTACTTGTTTGAAAATAATGACAAACAGCAGCTGCTAAACCATCTGTAGCATCCAGTTGGTTGGGCAGCTCTTTTATTTTCAAAATTGATTTCAACAACGCTGCCACTTGCTCTTTCGAACTGGCCCCTTTACCTGTAATTGATTGTTTAATTTTTCGTGGACTGTATTCTACCATCGGTAAATCACGGTAAACCGCGGCTGCAATGGCCACTCCTTGCGCTCTACCTAATTTCAACATCGACTGAACATTCTTACCGAAAAAAGGAGCTTCAATGGCCAATTCATCTGGATGATGCGTGTCTATCAAGTCTAAGGTTCCTTCGAAAATGGCTTTCAATTTTTGTGCGTGATTAGAAAGTTTGGTCATTTTAATAGTTCCTAAATCGACCAGTTCTAAGCGCGAACCAACAACTTTGATAATTCCGTAACCCATGATAGATGTACCTGGGTCAATCCCTAAAATCACTCTTTCCTGCTCTATTTTCTTACTTTTAGCCACAGAGCAAAATAATGAAAATAAAACACCTCTATCAGCATAATCAACAAGTAATTCACCGTCTCTTTCGGGGTGTTTCACTTCTTGCTGTACTCTATTTTCTTTATTATAAGGTGGGAGAAAATGCCAATATAGATGCATTATGGCAAAATTTATGGAACGCTCGGCAAAGTAAAAATTGGTTCCTACTGATTGCTTCTACCTCATTAATGCCTATCAATTGGATGATCGAAACTCAAAAATGGCGAACAATTATACGACCCATAGAGACTATCTCTTTTCTACGTGCCACCCAAGCTATTTACGTGAGCACAACACTCAGTTTATTCACTCCAAACCGTGCTGGTAGTTTCGTTGCTCGCGTAATGTACCTTTCTTCACAGAATCGAAAAAGAGCTTCAATACTGAGCGTTTGGAGCAACATAGCACAACTCCTAATCTCCGTATTGGTAGGAACCGTCAGTCTTTTCTTCTATACTCGCAACACATTTTCAGCACTCACTTTTCAAGCATTGGTAGCAACAAGTGTAGCTGTAGGAACCGTTATTCTCTTTTTTTATCTACATCCTAAAAAAATAGTGACCATCATGAAAATGAATTCTAAATGGTGGGCAAAAACTAAAAGGACGTTATCGGTAGTTAGCTATTTAAGATTAACCACGTTAAGTAAGGTTCTATATTTCAGCATGATGCGATATTTCGTATTTACTTCGCAATTTGTACTTCTCTTACTTTTCTTCGGAATTGAAATGCCCCTTATCGATTTGTACGCAGGAGTAGCCCTCACTTATCTAATCACTACCGTAATTCCTTCGTTTACAATGGCAGAATTCGGAATACGAGAAGTTGTGGCCTTGCAAGTTCTAGGCGTTGCCACCCACCAAGAATTGGCCGTTTTGTTGGCTTCTTTAGCAATTTGGCTCATTAACATCATAGTTCCTGCATTGATTGGTCAAATTCTCTTACTCACACAAAAACGCAGAGCAATATGATAGTGATCTTTGCAATCTTAGTTATCTATCTCTTGGTGACGTTTGTAATTTCTTGGGGCGCTTTTAGAACATTGACCAAAACAAGTTCACAAAAAAAAGATGGCTTCACTGTGGTTATTCCATTTAAAAACGAAGCTGAACGAATACCCGTTTTGTTGCATTCTATTGCAGAAAATGCTCACAACGATGCAAATATTGAATTTCTATTTATCAACGATCATTCTGTCGATCAAACTAATCAATTGATTGCGCAAATTTTACCCAATTCCGCTCAATACTTCAATAACGGATATGGAAAGAAAGCTGCCATAACAACAGCTATTGAAAAGGCCTCTTATTCTACCATCATTACCCTCGATGCTGACGCTCAACTACCTAAAAATTATTGGCAGCTACTCATCCATTTACCTTCTACAAAAATGATTGTAGGCCCCGTTTATATCCAATCTGAGCCTTCATTTATTAATGCATTAGATAGACTCGAGCAATTAAGTATTCAAACATTAGCATCGGGCAGTTTATTTTGGAAAAAACCTTTGAGTGCAAGTGGAGCGCATTTGATTTATCAAAAAGAAGAATTCTCATCTGTAAATGGTTTTTTAGGTAATGAGCACATTCCATCTGGTGACGATATGTTCTTATTGCAAAAGTTTGAAAAGGCTCGCTACCCTACTCAATACTGGAATCAACCTGCTGCCATTGTTAAGGTGGAAGGAACCTCAACACTTCGTGAATTTCTTTATCAAAAAATGAGATGGGGAGGAAAAATGAAACACCTTACTAGTATCTACCCCCGATTATTAGGACTTCTAATTTTCTCTGCTAATCTGGTCTTTATTATAGGTCTTTTCTCGATGAATTTTCATCAGATTTTAATCATTTTGATGCTAAAATGGATTTCTGATCTACTCGTCTATTTTAAAGGGCAATCGTTTTTTAAAGATAATTCGCTTCATGCTTGGGTTCCATTCTTATTGATTATCTATCCATTCTACCAAGTAATTACCATAGTATTAAGTCAAGTGGTTCCTACCAAAAAATGGAATTTAGAAAAGAAGTAGAGCACTCACAAAAATGACAACACCCAACAACATTAAGAGCAAGGTGTACGGCAAAATCTCTTTGGCTTTTAACTCAGTAATACCCAACAAAGGTAGAGCCCAAAAAGGCTGCAGCATATTAGTAAGTTGATCACCATAGGCCATAGCCAAGATACTTTTAGCCAGAGGAACATTGAGCGTGCTGGATGCCTCTACAATAATTGGCCCTTGAATGGCCCATTGCCCACCGCCACTCGGCACAAAAATATTGATGATTCCGGCCGATAAAAACGTGAACAAAGGAAAAGTTAATTCGTTGGAAATACTCACGAAAAAGTAACTCAATTGACTCGCTAAGCCCGCTTCTTTCATAATACCCATTACACCGAAATACAGTGGAAATTGAATTAAAATACCTGCCGCACTGCTCATGGCATCAGAAACTGCGTTTCCGAAGTTACTCAAACGAGCATGAGCAATAAGTGCCAGTGAAAGTAACAGCAAATTGATGTTGTTAGGATTAAAAAAACCGAAAAATCCGGTTTGTGTAAACATTGTGTAAAAAATGCCTACTAGAATTAATAAGCCTAAACAAAGGCCAAAGAACTTTGAATGATCTAAGCGTTCGGCTCCTTCTACCCTCATTAATTTATTTTCTACCACTTTCGTTTTCAGCTGAAAGGGATGTGTAGGAACCCGTTTACCCATAAAAAAGAAGAACAAAGGAACGAGCAACAACAACGCGAGACTTACAGTTATGTTCATGGGAGAAAAAACGGTCTCGCTAAAACTAAGCACCTTGGGCAGTGAGGTAGCCCACGCATTAGCGCCACCGAGTGATTGCAAATGACCTTCTTCTGCCACTTTTGCCAGGGAACTACCTGAAAAACCACCATGAAAAACCATAAGAGCAGTATAGCCCGCTGCCCCCACCAGAGGATAATTGATTGGTATGTGATTTCTGATGGCATGCTCGCCCATCTTTCGGCTTAAAATAGCTCCGAAAATTAGGCCTAACCCCCAGTTAAAGAAACCCACCGCAACTGTTGATAACGCCACCAAAGCAGCAGCTGAAGATGTGTTCTTACCGTGTTGAACAAAAAAATGAATCAGCTTTTCGAAAGGTTTACTAAGCGCAATTACATGGCCCAAGACAAGCATGAGCATCATTTGTACAGCAAAAACGAGCAGCCCGTTGTTCCACAAGCCGCTCGTCCAATAAGTATATAGTTCGCTAATTCGGTTTTCTGTAGAGAAGTTGCCAAAAATTAACGCCAAACCGCCTACAACTATTGATAACAATATAGCGAGCGCTAATGGTGAAGGCATAAAAGCCTTATAAAACTTGACAATAAAATGGGTTATTCTCACAGATGTAAATCGAAAACTACGAATTAGAAGGGTAAATCATCATCTCCATCGTCAGAACCAAATTCTGGCTCAGCAGATGGCATTGGCGCTGTATTAGTTGGGGGTGCTGCCATGTTCGGTGGAGGTGTATTTCCCGGTTGTGGTTCACTAGTAACTTTTTCTACTCTCCATGCTTGAAGATTAACAAAATACCTTCCTTGATATTCGTTTCCTCTTAGGTTTACTTGTGCTTTTACTTCATCGCCTTTGTCTAAACCATTTAGCAAATCAGTTTTGTCTTGCACCAACTCCAACTTTAAATCTTGAGGATATTGTTCTTGGGTAGTTACCACAAACTCTTTCTTCTTAAATCCACTGTTGAAGGTTTGTTCGTCAAAAATTTCTTTAATCTTACCCGTAATTTCTACGTTCATAAACTCTTTATTGATCGTTAAAACTTAACAAGGTTCTCCACGCATTCATTACTTCCCCTTGTTCCAATTTCTGTTTTGCAATCTTATGCAATTCCACCTCAAGCTCGTTGGGTTTATCTTCAAAATCCACGAACAATTCGGCTAATTCTGTCAATTTATACTCGTTAACATCGGTTTCATCTGGCAATGCTTCTACATTCCCTAACTGACCTAAGTTATTACCTGTTAAAATGGTGCTGTTTCGAATATCAGTAGGGATAGCATCAACGCCTATTCCCAGTGTGCTTAAAGGCTTTGCAATTTCGAAAAGCGCATCACCGTTAGCTCGGCAATACCAGTTACCTCCCATGCGCGCTACTAGATCGATTTTGCGCGGGTCAATTTTTCCGTCTTGGTCTAAAACCGCCTCATTAATGTGCACCATCTTAATTTCGCACACTATTAAGTTTCCGGCACCCCCTTCGCTGCCCAACTCAATCACCTCGCGCACTTCACATTCTAATTGAACGGGAGATTCTTTTACTCTAAATGGTTGAATGGTTTCTGAAGGAACCGGAGTTAACCCCGCCTTTACAAACTCATTGACCCCATCAGGATACTCTGTACTAGAAAGCGACATTTGTTCTACAATATCGTAATTTACAATATTGATAACTACCTCTTTGGTAGCCTTTGCATTTTCTAAGGTATGTTTGGTTGTGTTATTTCTAACTCTTCTAGCCGGTGAAAAAATAGCAATTGGTGGATTGGCGCTAAAAACGTTGAAAAACGAAAAAGGACTTAAGTTGGGATTTCCATCCGCATCGATAGTACTTGCAAAGGCAATAGGCCTTGGTGCAACGGCTCCTAATAAATAACCATGCAGTTTTGCGGTAGCAACTTCTTTCGGATCTATTTTTATCATTCGAATCAGGGTTTTGGCAAATTTATTCAATAAGATCACCTAATTTAATACATCTTGTAGAAAATACTTGTGATATTCAATATTCGAACTATCTTTGCCGCCCAATTCTTAATGAACCGCGGGTGTGGTGGAATTGGTAGACACGCTAGACTTAGGATCTAGTGCCGCGAGGCGTGTGGGTTCGACTCCCTCCACCCGTACAAGAAAAGCTGAGATTTATCTCGGCTTTTTTTATTTCTACTCATCCGTAAATACTTTTTCTTCAACCTTTTTCGCTAGAATTATATCAAAAGATCGACTCCTGACCTTTTGATTTGCGATTTTCTTCTACTTACTTAGCTTTTGGCACCATGCTTTATCTTAGAGGCAGAATACCATCTTCAACTTCTATTTCACAACTTAGGAACATAAAAAAAGGGTAGAAATTAATTTCTACCCTTTTTCTGATTGTAATTTTAGTTTTTAGCGCTTACCTGCCAATCAGTTCGCAATCAGCTTCGCTTAACTCGATAATATCATCGTAAACAAGCTTATCAATGGTTCCAGAGAAGTAAATTAATTCTCTGTTGTACCAAACCATAAAGTCGTATTCTTTATTCAACTCTAATTTTTTAGTTGAACCTCTACCTCTATACAAGTAAGTTAACCAGCTGTAGTAAGGCGCTGATTTTTCTTTGTAATACACGTAGAAATTAGGTCTAAAAGTGATGCCACCTTCGTTCGGGCATTTACCTACTACATCAAAAGTAATTTGCGTTGGAGGAGTCACATTTACATTCACTTGACCAATACCTGAACAGGCGTTAAATGCAGCCGACTCAGCAATCAAGTTACCTTTATTGTAACGAGAAGTACCGCTATACACTCTAAACTTAACGGTTGCATTAGGAGCATTCATAAAGTTGAGTGTTGCGTTATCGTACAATCTATAAGTACGGCTTGCATAATAAGAAACAGGCTGGTTATTGCTTGCAAATACTAACTCACCATACATCCATTGGCCATTGCTGTAACCATTAAAGCCGGGCATGTTAATACGCACTCTTGCTCTTTGGTACCAGTTACATCTTCTGCCGTAGTAATCGATGTTATACCAAGACAAGTGATCGGTTTCGAAATCCATTTTCATACCACCATTACCATCGTCTACAACGGTTCCAGTTCTTTCGTATTTCCACTGGCCGGTCTCTACTTCGTAACTCCAAATAGGAATCTCGTCACCAAGCTGAACTGTGGCTCCATCTAAGTTTCTTGTATTTGGATCTACACCCATAGAAACTTGAATAGGTTGGCTAAACTGTCTTACTTCAGTACCTCCGATAGACATATCGATACTAGCAAAACCTGCGGTGTTAAAGAATCCATCTTCTGGCTCACCATTTTCGTTCAAAATAGTGTCAGGAGTAAAACCTCCAGGAAAGCTGTTCACACTAATGTCTCCGTTAGGATCAAAGTGGGTCATACTTACTTCAATTTCACTTCCTGAAATTTTATTTCCATTTACATCTCTGAACTCGGTACCTGTAGGAATGGTTAATTCGGCTCCTACTACTTTACCAACACCTGGAGTTAAGTTAACCGATATTGGCGAATTAGAAACACCGTTATCGATGCTCATCACTGAAATTTCGTTGGCAACCCCACTTGGAGTGTTTTCAGTGTTAATCATGTATAATTCGATAATCTGCTGCTCTTCACCTTCTTGAAAGAATACATTTTCATTAATAGGCAAATAACCATCTGCTTTTACCTTAAGACGGAAACTAACAGGATCGCCTTCAGTAACCGTTCTTCTTGGGTCTAGCGCTAAAGAGATACCTCCATTAACGATGGTGAATTTTTTCGACCCACCTGATTCAACAATAAAATCAGCATCTCTACCACCAATGGTGAGTTCTATATTATCGATAGGTTCGTTCGGATCTGCAGCATCGATGAATCTCACCATAGCTGTATACTTAATAAACGAAGTATCGTATACTAGGGAGTAGTCGTTTTCGTCTAGTGGGTCACATTGTGCGAATACAAGTACCACTAGGCTCATTAATAAGATTAGTTTGTTCTTCATTGGATTATTGTTTGTGATTATAGTTTGTAAGTTAATCTGAATTGAGCAAAAGGTAGCCAGCGGTAGCCTTGTAAGTCTTCTTCGAGTTGATCTTTTTGGTTGGCTGTTTCGCTAATTGAACCCGTTGCTCTTAAATCGATTTTTGGCGATTGCGCGTAGTGCGTACCCAACTCAATACCAAAGCCGAATCTTCTTTTTGGTACGGCTCTACCGTAACCAAGGCCTAGGTAAGGTGCAAAACCAGACCAATCGACAGCTGCATCCATGCGGCCAACATCTTCAGAAGTGATGGTTATGTCTCCGTAAGATAGTTCTCCATCATACTGTGCAGATAATCTCGCTTCGTAATTAATTAGGTAAGATAGACCACCCACCAGCTTAAATCCGGCTCTTTTGAAGGGTAGATATTCTATTAATGCATCGGCAATAAAAATATCTGAACCAATTTTACCGGTCATTGTTTCGCCCGATAATTCAATAGACAATTCTACATCACTCAGGTTGAAATAGGTAAAACGCCCTCGAACATTAAAGTGTCTGTTCAAGTTGTGAGCATATTCTAACCCACCTCCTATAGCTCCAAAGTTGAGTGCTATAGCATGTCTCCTTTCGTAGTTCTCGAAAGGATCTTTCTTCGGTTTTTTTACTGCTGTTTCTTCTGCAACAGCCACCGATTCTTCTTCTTGGGAAAATCCAGTAAGGGTAAAGCAAAATACCATTACCGCTAGAGTAAATATTCTCATGGTTTTCAAGGTTTAGTTTGCCCCAAAAGTAATCAAGTTTCCTAATTATTCGTTAAAATTTGTTACTTACGAATAATCAACTTTTTAGTAATTACCACATTTTGAGCATCTAACAATTGAATAAAGTAAACTCCAGCTGGGATTTTTTCCAAATTTACCGATGTATTACCCTTAAAATTACCTGATTGAAATACTTTTTTACCTGTTATTGAAAATACAGTCATTTCTTTTAACTCTATGTTCGAGCTAATAAAAACAGTTCCGCTGGTTGGATTCGGAAATACGCTAATTAAATTCTCTTCTGCCGCCTCATTTTCTACAGATGTTGAAAAAGAATTTCCGCAATAAGCCGCGTACTCTACTCCTGCATCGTCTCTTCGCAACCTTGCAGGAATGGTTCCTTCCCCTAAATTATTCGGGTATCCAATGCTTGCATATGTATCTGTAGAGAGAAATGAAGGCATCGAAGAATAGTAATAAGATTGCTCTGGAAGATTTTCGGTTCCTGCCGGTTTAATTACCCCCTCATCGTTATTCGCATGGCGAAAGTGTCCGGTGCCCTGAATGTATAGATTATAAGTAGTGTAAGGCTCAGTTGTATTGGTAACTTCATTACCAACAAATGCTTGATTTGGTGAAGTTTCATCACTCACAAAAATGCCGAATCCTTCTCCTCTATTTCTAAAAAAAACATTGTGCGGCCCGTTGGCTCCATGACCATTCGACACAACAATATTTCTCACAATATTGCCTTCAAACAAGTTGGCATACGCCCAATTACCTTCTAATACTAGCTCGCCCGCTGCATCTGCTGGTGCTGGTGCTGGCTCGTCCCAATAAGGATTCAATGAATAATTATAAGCTACCACATTACAGTTAACACCTGCTTCTAAGAAAACAGAATGTCTTAAACTATCAAAAACATTGTTTTCAACAAGCACTTCGTTGGTGGTATACATTAAAGCAACTCCTCTTGCTTTTCCTCCCGAACCATAATTATGGGCATGGTGAAAGTAACTACTGGTAATGGCCAAGTTAGAAGAATTAGAAGCCCAAACGTGCGCATAATTACAACTATCAGATTGCACACCATTTACCCAGCTATTTACCGCATAGCCAAAGTAAATGTTAGCCCTTAAGCCTGAAGGATCATCTATTCTTTTGATAGAAATACACTCAATACCCACATTTTCTGCAGGATTCAATTTTTGAATGGCCACCTCTTCGTTTAATCCATAATCTAAGCGCATATCTGAGCCAAGATTAAGTGTATTACCAGCAACGCTAACAACTTGTACAATTTGCCCTACTGTTCTATTGGCCCAAGCCGAAGTAACAAGCGCAATATCGTTTTTAGTGATTTTCACCCAATCGCCCGCTTGGAATAAACTTCCATCGCGCACAACAATAGAATTATCGTCTCGTTGCACCGGAGCATTTAGCGTGTCTATTGTGCTGGTAGGACCGCCACTAATTACAATTCCATGATCGTTAGCGGTTAATTCCATCAAAAATCGGGTTTCTCTATGGCCTTCGCCTTGTAAAACCACATTCGATGGCAACACAATTTTCTCTTCAAAACGGTATTCTCCAGCCGGAAAAAGCAGTCTTGCTCCATTGGTAGGAACCGTTTGTAAAAGCTGCGATAAAGCTGCATCGTTTACTGTAACACCATCTCCAATTAAACCAGAGTTTGTTACATCGATTACAGTAAAAGCAGTGGTAGAGGTATCTCTAATTCCCGCCAAGTTCCACTCATAGCGAAAACTATCTGGCAAAACTTGCGAAAACCCTAGAAGGGTGCTAAAAATAAAAACGGAAAAGAACAGTGATTTGTAAAATACTTTCATAATTCGTGTGTTTGTTATTCAAATATACTGATTAACAGACAGCTTGAAAGTTTTTTTTCTCTGTATGCAATTCACAAAAAAGGCTGCCTAACCAAAGTTAGAACAGCCTTTTATAAACACCTCACCTAAACAAATTAAACCCTTAGCGATGATTTCTTCTACCCTTCTTATCGCCTTTCATTTCTTTCATTTTAGCCTTTTGTTCTTCTGTAAGAACGGCTGCTATACTTGAACGACTCTCTTCACGTAAAGCGTGCATTTTTGTTCTACGTTCTTCTTGAGTGAGTTGCTCATTATTAATGTTTTCCATCTTTTTGGCCGTTTCTAGGTGAATTGTGAGCACCTTTTCTTTTTGCTCTTCTGTAAGCTTTAATTGTTCAGCCATTCTTTCGGTGCGTTTTTCAGCCATTTTAGCTGGATCTTTTTCTTGACGCTGCGCACTTGCCGAAATGCTTACTGTTAGCAGAAGAGAAGCCAATATCCATTTAAAAGTTTTCATTTTTTGTTAAATTTTGGTTTACAGTAAGATACACGAAACCTCAAAAGGTTTAATGCCGTTAGTATTGAAAATCTAAAAATTATGAATCTACGTTATTCAGTGTTGATGTTAGCGATGGTGGCAGCCTTTGCTAGCTGCAAAAAAGAAGAAGATGGCTTACCCAGTACTTCGAAAAGTCAGGTTGACAACACGCCTCAGTTTTCTGCCGATTTTGAAACTCAAAAAAAACCTTTTGTGGGCATCATCACTCGCCACACGTGTGGGGCATGCGGACAATTTGGACATCCTACCTTTGATTCTCAACTCGAAAATCAAGAAAATATCAACGGAGCTTCTTTTCACTACAATTTAGCCGATCCGTTGCATACCAAAGAAAGTATTGATGTGTTTGATCATTACCCTGTAATAGGAACGCCCACCTTTTTCTTAAACGCGCAAGGCTTCGGAACTCAAATTACCAGTTGGGAAAATCAATCTACTCAACAAACTACCGAAATGGCCGAAGCTCAAATTGCTATGTCGGGCATGCAAAATGAAAACACCTTTTCGCTCAACGTAAAAACGGTACTATCTACTAATTTAGAAAACACACCTACTGCATTGGCGCTTTACACGATTGAAAGCAACATTGTTTCTCCGCAGTTTGATTACAGTAGGAACCCGAATTTGGTAGAAGATTATATTCACAACCATGTTTTTAGAAGCGCGGCTAACGGAAAAGTTTTTGGAGACCCCATTGCGTACACTACCGATACCATTAGTACCAACTATCAGGTTTCTGTAGGAGATTCAGTAAACACAGACAATGTATATTTTGTGGCCGTACTTTGGGAAATTGACAACAATCAACAACCTGTAGATGTAATTAACAGCCAGTCTGTAAGAAGGTAATTACTTTCTGCATCCTCACAACAATCTATACCCCGCCACTTACTTCACCACCACTTTTATTTTTGGTAGAAATGAAATCGCGTTCCTACCGATACCAACTACATCTATTGAATACAATGGCATCTTTTCCCCCTTTTTGAAACAAAAAAGGCCGGCAAAGTTGTGCAACTTACCGACCTCGACCACCCTGACTTTATGGTTATGCTTTGCCTTTCAGCATTAAATTCCAATAGAGATAAGGCAAGCCATATTTTTTTAAAATCCACATGCTCCAATTTTCTTTGGTAACATCTACCAATTTTGAAATGATTGGGTCGGGCATAGGTTGGTTGTTGTACCCAAATTCTGCCAATACCATTTTACCATAACCCGTTACTAAAGGGCAAGACGAATAACCTTTGTAACCATTATCCGTAGCCGATTTACCTTCTAACAGCAACAACAAATTATGCACTACCACAGGCGCTTGTTTTCTAACAGCTGCTCCCGTTTTTGCTGTGGGCAAAGCAGCCGAATCTCCGAGTGCAAACACATTAGGATAATCGGGATTTTGCAACGAGTTAATATCTACGTTTAACCATCCTTTACTAGGGCCTTCTTGATGAGCCAGTTTACTCACTTTAACAAAATCGGGGGCGGTTTGAGGAGGCGCTAAGTGCAACAAATCGTAGTGATAGGCCACCGTGGTAGAACCAATTATTTCGCCTCTAAACTTGTTTTGCTCATCGTTGATGGTAACACATTGACTATCGTCTACTGCGGTAATTTCGTAGTAAGCTATTTTCTGAGCGGCATCAATTCTCACTAATTTGTGAAAGAATTTCACAATGATTCTCTTCCTATTTAAGACTTGAGTGAGTGTATCAGCAAAGGCAGGAACGCCAAAAATCACCGAACCCGGAGTAGCAAAAACTACATCTACCTTATCTCGAACACCTTGTTTAACAAAAGCTTCTTCTGCCAAATACATAATTTTCTGTGGCGCTCCACCACATTTAATAGGAGTAGCCGGCTGGGTAAATAAGGCAATTCCACCTTTAAAATTGCGAATAACCTCCCACGTTTTTTCCGGATTTATGTAGGTACTTACTACGCTATCGGTTTGCATAGCTTCTTCTAGCCCATCGATTAAACTCAAGTCGATTTTAATTCCCGGAGCTACTACAAGATAGCTGTATTCAATTACGGTTCCTTCACGTGTAACTACACGATTATTGTCTGGGTCTAACTGAGCAGCATATTCTTTAATCCAGGTAACTTCTTTGGGCATAACACTGGCTTCTGAGCGAACCGTATCTTGGTAATTGAAGGTGCCAGCAGCCACTAACGTCCATGCTGGTTGATAGTAATGCTTTTCTGAAGGCTCAATAATGGCTATATCTAAGCCTTTTTTCTTTTTGAGTAGTTGAGCTGCTACCGTAATCCCGGCTGTTCCACCGCCAATAATTACTATTGAATGCTTCAGATTTCCCATAACACAATAACATTTGATTTTTGATTATGCTAATTTACTTTCGCCTAGAATTTCAGGGTGTGACAAACATCACACACGCTAAACATTTATGAAAAACACAACGTTGAAACAGTGCGTAAACTGCGCTTACACCTCAACACATTTCACTTTTCAAAATGCACGATATGAACAACCCTCTCTTACAAGAGTTTACCACCCCTTTTAATACGGTTCCGTTCCATTTAATTAAGCCAGAGCACTTTTTGCCCGGCATGGAAAAAGCCATAGAAATCGCTAAAGAAGAAATTGAAGCCATCAAGCAATCAGAATCGGATCCTACTTTTGAAAATACGGTAGTGGCCCTCGAGTTTGCGGGTGAATATGTAGGTAGGATCGCGGAAATATTTTTCAATTTAAATTCTGCAGAAACCAATGATGAAATTCAAAAAATAGCTCAACAGCTTTCTCCGTTATTGAGTGCTTATCAGAACGACATCACCCTTGATTCTGCTCTTTTCGAGCGCATTGACACCGTTTACAAAAATGTGCTTGATCAGCTTACATCTGCCGAAGACAAAATGTTACTTACCAAAACCTGGAAAGCATTTACCCGAAATGGCGCACAACTTTCTGATGAAAAAAAGCAAGAATTACGTGAAATAGATCAAAAACTATCGAAATTATCGCTGCAATTTGGAGAGCATGTTTTGGCAGACACCAATGCTTTCGAATTGCATTTAACCGATGAAAAAGAGCTAGAAGGTTTGCCTGCTAGCATTATCGATGGTGCAGCAGAAACGGCTCAAGAAAAAAACAAAACCGGTTGGGTTTTTACGCTTCAGTACCCGAGCTACATCCCGTTTATGATGTACGCCAAAAACCGTGAACTGAGAGAAAAAATGTTTATGGCTTTTGGTTCTAAAGCGTTTCACGAAGACGAAAACGACAACCGAACTATCGTTACTGAAATTGCGCAATTGCGTTATCAACGAGCTCAACTGTTAGGTTATAAAAACCATGCTGATTTTATTTTAGAAGAAAGAATGGCTGAATCTCCTGAAAAGGTGAATTCTTTCTTAAACGACCTTCTCGTAAAAGCCAAGCATTTTGCTGAGCAAGACATTGAAGAAGTTACTGCTTTTGCTCGAGAAAAAGACGGTATCGACCATCTGCAACGTTGGGATTTCAGTTTTTACAGTGAGCAGTTGAAGAAAGAGCGTTACCAAATTGATGACGAAGTGCTAAAACCTTATTTCAAGCTAGAAAATGTGGTAGATGGCGTTTTTAAAGTAGCTCATCAATTGTACGGTTTAGCGTTTATTCAAAACCAAGACATTCCGAAATACCACGATGAAGTGGTTACTTACGAAGTATTAGGCCGAAACGGCCAACACCTAGCGGTTTTCTATGCCGATTTTTTCCCAAGAGCTGGAAAGAGAAACGGTGCTTGGATGACTCAATTCAGAGGTCAAAAAGTGAAAAACGGACAAGAAGAAAGACCACATGTTTCTATTGTTTGCAATTTTTCTAAACCTACTTCGAAAGCACCCTCATTACTTACTTTTAATGAAGTAACCACCTTGTTTCACGAATTTGGTCATGCATTACACGGTATTTTAGCGCAAGGAAAGTACCCGAGTTTAACGGGCCCTAGTGTGTATTGGGATTTTGTTGAACTCCCTTCGCAAATATTAGAAAACTGGTGTTACGAAAAAGAAGCTCTTGACTTATTTGCCACTCATTACGAGACAGGTGAAAAAATTCCGGCTGATTTGGTTGAGCGCATTAAAAAAGCAGCCAATTTTCAAGAAGGTTACCAAACACTTCGTCAGGTGAGCTTTGGCTTACTAGACATGGCTTGGCACGGAGAGAACGGAAAATCGGTATCTGATGTAGCGCTCTTCGAAAAAACGGCTATGGCTCCTACCGAAACAATGCCTACTGTAGAAGGAACCAATATGAGTTGCCAGTTTAGCCACATTTTTCAAGGTGGATATTCTGCGGGGTATTACAGCTACAAATGGGCTGAGGTTTTAGATGCTGATGCGTTTGAATATTTTCAAGAAAAAGGCATTTTTAACCAAGAGGTTGCTCAGCAATTTGAAGAGCACATTCTTTCGGCTGGCGGTAGAGAACACCCTATGGATTTGTACAAAAAATTCAGAGGCAAAGAACCTTCTAACGAAGCCTTGCTAAAACGTGCAGGTCTCGTCAAAAACTCTTAATCTTTTAATGGCCGTTTTTTAGTATTATTGGCCGTTTAAACGACTTGTATAAATTGATATGGCAGCATTAATTAGTGGTATTCAACAAATTGGCATAGGTGTAAGCAATGTGAGAGAGGCGTTTGATTGGTATCGAAATGCTTTCGGAATGGATATTCCGATTTTTGACGATGAGTCTACTGCTGAATTAATGCTTCCGTATACAGGCGGGCAGCCCAGAAGCAGACATGCTATTTACGCCTTGAACATTCATGGTGGTGGTGGTTTCGAAATCTGGCAATACGTGGGCCGCACTCCACAACCAGCAGACTTTAACATTCAGTTAGGTGATTTAGGTATTTACGGAGGTAAAATTAAATCGCACAACGTTGAAGCTACTTTTAATAAACTTTCTGCCGACCCTAAAGTAGAGGTGCTTGGCGGCTTGGCAAAAGACCCGGCTGGTGCGCATCACTTTTTTGTGAAAGACCCGTACGGAAACATTTTTCAAGTAGTAAACTCAAATGTTTGGTTTAAATCGAAACTTAAAAGCTCTACTGGCGGTGCTTTTGGGGCAATTTTAGGCAGCACCAACATTGAGCGCTCACTCGATCTTTACCGCGATGTGTTAGGTTACGACACCGTGGTGTATGACGAAACTGGTGTTTTCGAAGATTTGGCTGCACTGCCGGGTGGTCACTCAAAATTTCGTAGAGTTTTACTTCGCCATAGCAAAGCCCGCGTGGGTAGTTTTAGTCGTTTATTTGGTCCTTCTGAAATAGAGCTAGTTCAAGTGTTAGATCGCGTTCCTAAAAAAATCTTCGAAAACCGTTTTTGGGGAGATTTGGGATTTATCCATTTGTGTTACGACATTAAAAAGATGGACGATCTACAACAAATCTGTGCATCGAAAGGCTTTGATTTTACCGTAGACAGCGCCAATAGTTTCGATATGGGCGAGGCCGCTGGTAGGTTTAGCTACATTGAAGACCCTGACGGAACGCTCATCGAATTTGTAGAAACCCACAGAATGCCAGTGGTAAAAAAACTGGGTTGGTTCTTAGACTTGAAGAAGAGACCGGTAGAAAAACCGCTTCCAGATTGGTTACTAAAAGCACTGGCCTTTAATCGGGTAAAAGGCTAACCCTTTACGTTCGAGTTTGGTAACACACACTTTTGATCGATCAATGATTTTTTGAGCCACCATTTGCTCAAAATCTTCCATTTGAATGCATTTAGCGTGTTTTTGATTCCACGGGCTGGTGGGGTACACTCTATCTTTTGTGATTTCGAAACACTGCACAACTAATTGGTATTGCCAATTGCTATCGTTTTCGAAATACCTCAACTGGCTATAACCTGCCTCGTTGAGCACATTGGTTATTTCTCGATCTCCGTGGTAAATCTCTAAATGCACCTCTTCTTGGGCGTTAAAATACACAATGCCCCTTTCGGTGGCGTGGTAAGAAGTCTGGTAAACTTTTCCCGGTAAAAGCGTTACGGTTCCTTCAAAATCTGAAGCTACAAATACTTTTACAGTGGGTTTATATTCGGTGATATGGTGCGCAATAATTAATGCTAAAAACACCAATGTGCTAATAGAAGAAAACCACCGAAACCAAAGAGCAGCATTTCTATCTTTTAAGCTGATTACAGCAGAAATAAGAGCAGAAAACAATAAAATAGCGGGCACAAAAACGTACAAACCAAAGTGCCACCAGGTATGAACATAGCCAATATAACCGTAGTAGGAACCGCTCACCAACCATACGATGGCTAATACATTATTGAGTTTCTCAGATTGTAGCATATCGCACTGAGAAATTACAAAAAAGCATCAAAACAAAACCCAACGATTCTGCTTTGATGCTAAAA
Organism: Salibacteraceae bacterium; assembly: GCA_048267965.1. GTDB lineage: Bacteria > Bacteroidota > Bacteroidia > Flavobacteriales_G > Salibacteraceae. The sequence continues at coordinate 46,789 of JBLWWK010000005.1, read as the reverse complement.
ACAATAAAACCTATTCTTTCTGTTTAATGCGGCAATTTGTTGCGCAAAACTCCGTAAAGAAGCGTGCCCACTAAAGCACCCACAATGGTGATTCCGATTACCATAAACCCTTTTCCTAATAAGATGTACATAGGCCCTGGGCAAGCACCCGTCATGGCCCAACCTAAACCAAAAATGGTTCCTCCGATTAAGTACCGCGCTACACTTTGGTTTTTCGGATTAAACCGAATGGCATTACCTTCAATATCGGTAAGTTGCGTGCGTTTTATAAAAAACACAATGAGCATACCTAACACTACGGCAGAGCCAATAATGCCGTACATGTGAAAAGAATCGAAACGAAACATTTCGTAAATGCGGTACCAAGAAACTACTTGACCTTTCGATAAAGCAATACCAAAAAGCACCCCTACCAACCCAAATTTAAGTAAGCTCCCAAAGCTTCCTTTTTTAGCGGTAGTTTCTCTTTGTTTTATATTTAATTGACGATTCATAGTTATTCTATTAGAAGTAAATATTAGCGATTAAACTAAAGTTGTGATATTGAAAATAAGCGGTTTCTTCGGGCGAATAATCACCTGTTTTCAAACTCTTAGCATCTTTAAAAGCATACAAAGCATGGATATCTAAACCATCGAACAGGTTGTGAAATTTATAACCTAAATCGGCTACAAAATGGTTGTAAGATGGAATTTGATACTTGTTCATGCTAGCATTTGAAATCGAAGGTGCATTCACTCTCCCTGCTGCCAAAAACGCCTCGAAACCTTTCCATTTTTTTTGCGGGGTAAAACGCAGCGCCATTACACCCGTTTGCATATCGCCAAAGCCTTCTTGATCGATGCGCGATATTAACGTGTACAGCTTAGCTCTGCCAAACTCTAACGGAAACACAAATCTGCCCGATTTACCAATTTCGGTATAACTAACAAAAAACTCCCATCTCTGATTAGACAACCCTAATTTTCCACTGTACACATCTGTAGAATGTTCAATATCGTAGTAATGCAATTCATCTTTGCCCGTAACAGCTGTTTGATGCGAATAAATAGCGCCACCTACAAGATTAAATTCATTAAAAATGGGCTGTTTCACATCTACTTGATACCAAATGGTGTTTTTTATTTGATTAAGGTGATACCACCAAACCTGCCCCGTTACGTTTTTATTGAACTGGTAAGATGCACCCAAAACAGCCATTCCATTGGTTTTGTGACGAGGTAACTCAGCGGTAGGAACCGAATCTGCACTTACTCCACGATTATACAAATCGATGGCATCGCTCATCGAAAACCAGTGAGTAGAAGAACGAGGCGAAGCTCCATCGAACCAACCTACATTTAAACGCAGGTTATTCACTTGATTAAATTCACCCCAAAAACCTCTAAATACGTAGGGTTTCATTCGTGTGTCTCGCGGATTCATCAATGGAGTATTGATATCCATTTTACCGTATTTCACAAACGAGTTTTTGTATCGGTATTGAATAAACAATTCTTCCATTCTATCTAAATCGTTGGTATTGTGCGGATGGGTTAAATCGAAGAGTTCTCTTTCATAAACCGACAACAGTTCTTCGCCATGATCAGGATATTCAGAAGAGCCTACATCGTAAACAAACAAGCCTGCCAAACCTATATGAAACCCTTTAAACTCTGCTGTATGGTAATTTAACCTTCCGCCAATAGCGTTGGCGTAGTAATACTCATCTTGCGGAATATGATAGGTATTCATAAAAAAGTAGCGAACATCACCTCCGATATGTCCTTTTGAAAACAACTCTTTAATGGTGTGAATCTCTTGCGGTTCGTGGCCATCGTGTTTTGCCCCGGTAGATTTTTCCACATGATCGTGGTGCTTTTCTTCTTGAGTAAAAGCGGTTCCTACCGATAAAATAGAGACGATGACGAAAAGGAGTTTGCGTTTCATTTTTCTACTTAAAAAGGCAAGATGTACGGCAGGATAAAATACGTCATGGCTAACCCGCCAATAAAAAAGCCAATTACTGCAATTAACGAGGGCAGTTGCAAATTACTGAGGCCCGAAATGGCATGACCAGAAGTACAACCGCCTGCATAGCGGGCTCCGAAACCGATTAAAATACCGCCAATAAACAGAAAGGCGATACCCCCTACGGTAAGTGCGTTGTTGCCAAAAATTTCGGTTGGCAAATACGTTTCTCCTGGATTTTCAATTCCCAAATCTTGTAAAGCCATTACTGTATTGCTGGCTAAATCTACCGAAGTATCGGGTTCTAGAAAATAGGTAGAGAACGTTCCGCCAAGTATGGCTCCGAAAGCAAAAACGAGGTTCCATTTTTGAGATTTCCAGTCGAACTGAAAAAAGTCAGAAACTTTACCACCACCACCTGCTGCACACATGGTTCTTAACGATGCCGACATACCAAATTCGCGACCAAACCACAGCAGTAAAAACATTACAGTGGCGATAATAGGGCCTACTACATACCACGGCCAAGGTTGTTGAATAATTTCAATAAAATTCATGTTTAACTCAAGATTGATTGGTTTTTACCCTTAAATTTTAAATGATAAAACGGGTTTGTATAGATGATTGACTATACCTTCTGAAGTTCCGCCTTTTAGCAAAAACTGAAGTCCTGTATAGCCGTGATTTCCTATGGTGATTAAATCGATGCCTTCATCATCTGCAAAGTGAGCCACTCCTTCTTCTACAGAGATATCTGCATAAGTGTGAAATTTTACGTTTTCGAGCGCATTGAGTGCTGCAAATTCTTGCATGTTTTTTTTCAGCTCTCGCGTAGTTTGAAAACTCTTTTTCGTAATCACATTCAGCAAATGGATTTCTGAGTTATACACGGCCTGAATAGCTTTGAGCACTGCTAAATTTTCTTGCCTTGGATCTTTAAAATCGTTAGCTAAAATGATGCGTTTGAAATTTAAATCTGAACGGTCACACTTCACGCTCAACACCGGAACGCCTGCAATACGCATTATTTTCTCTGCACTAGAGCCTTTCAAAAAATTCTTAGCACCGAAAACGCCCGGAGTTCCCATGATCACAAAATCAATAGAGAATTTTCGGATGTACGTTTGTATTTGATTAAGCACATCGCCAGCCGCCACATAGTTCACTACGGTTCCGGGCAATATACTCGACCATTTTTTTAGTTCTTCTACTTTCTGAGAAAGTTCAATAGAACCGGCATCAGCGCAAGCTTTAGAAACAACGCGCTCTTCATCTATCATGCTATCGTCTGGTGCTTTCTCAACATGAATCACATGCCACTCTATGGGCATTTTCTCTGCCATTTTTGCTGCTAAGCTTAGGGCAAAGTCAGCATAAGGAGAGAAATTGGTTGGTATTAATACTCTCATAATCAAAAACGTAAGAAAATAACATTCTTTAGAGGCAAGCTAACTCTTTGCTTTTCTTGTGTTATCCACATTGTTGAGTTAGCCTACCTACTAAAGAATCCTACCACTTATCTAAAGTTGTTATTTGTAAAATTGGGCTGGCTTAAACTACAACCTCACCCTGCCAGGCTATAATGCCTCCTTGAAGATTGGTTACATTTTCAATACCAGCGTTGTACATTAGATTGCAAGCATTAAAGCTTCTTGCTCCACTTCGGCAGTAAACGAGGTAAGTTTTCGATTTATCTAATTGCTCTACCTTCTCTATAAAATCGTGAGATGTTACATTAAGGTTGATGGCATTGGGCAGGTGCCCAGACTCAAATTCATCGGCTGTTCTTACATCTATTAATACTGCTTCAGAATTGGCTTCCACTTCTTTTTGAAAAGCCACTGCGTTAATGTTTTCGAACATTGGTTTCGTTTTTTATTATGAGATTACAACATGGTAGACGGACAAACGTACTCTGTTGTTTTCAGTGAGCCCTCTTTTATAGCATCGAAACCACCTTCGATGTTTACCACATTATGATAACCTCTTGATTTTAAAATAGAAGCAGAAATTAGTGAGCGATATCCGCCCGCACAATGCAGATACATATCTTTTTCTTTTTCGAATTGCTCCATGCTTGTATTGATCCAATCTAGGGGAATGTTCTTCACGTTGTTGGCTTCAAGGTGCTGAGAGTCGTATTCAGATTGTTTACGTACATCTACAACGGTAGGAACCGTTCCCTGATTTTGTCGAGATTCGAATTCTTCTACAGAAATACTATCAATAGAATCTACTTCTTTACCCGCAGCTTTCCACGCGGCTACGCCACCTTCTAAGTAACCGATGGTATTGTCGTACCCCACTCTTGCTAAACGAGTAACCGCTTCTTCTTCTCTGCCTTCGGGTGCAATTACCACTATTGCTTGTTGTAAGTCTTCAATTAAGGTTCCTACCCAAGTAGCGAAACTGCCATCTAAGCCAACAAAAATTGAATTGGGCACATGTGATTTCGCAAATTCTTCACCACTTCTCACGTCTAACATAAGTGCACCGTGAGCATTTACTACTTCTTCGAAAATAGAAGGTGAAAGCGCTTTACTACCCTGCTCTAATATAGAATCGAAACTTTCGTAACCCATTTTATTCATTACAGCATTTTTGGGAAAATACTGGGGTGGTGGCATTAAACCTTTCGTTACTTCTTTCACAAAATCTTCCTTGCTCATCGGTTGCAATGCATAGTTCACCTCTTTCTGATGGCCTAATGTATCGGTGGTTTCTTTACTCATGTTTTTACCACAAGCCGAACCTGCTCCGTGCCCCGGATAAACAATTACATCGTTTTCGAGCGGCATAATTTTGTTGTGTAACGAATCGAACAAGTGTGCTGCTAAATCTTCGCGTGTTAGATCTGTCTTCACGGCTAAATCTGGTCTCCCAACATCACCAATAAACAACGTGTCGCCTGTGAAAATCCCGTGGTTTTTACCTTCCTCATCAATTAATAAGAATGTGGTAGACTCCATGGTATGCCCGGGCGTGTGAAGTACTTTTATTTTTACATCGCCTACTTCTAACACTTCGTTGTCTGTAGCAACATGCGCATCGTAATTGGGTTTTGCATTCGGACCAAATACAATGGTAGCTCCTGTTTTCTTCGCTAAATCTATGTGCCCTGAAACAAAATCAGCATGAAAATGAGTTTCTAATACATATTTGATTTTAGCTCCATTTTCGGCCGCTCTATCTATGTACGGTTTGGTTTCGCGAAGCGGATCAATAATTACAGCTTCTCCGTTAGATTCTATGTAATAAGCTGCCTCTGCTAAACACCCTGTATAAATTTGTTCTACTTTCATAATTCTCTGTATTTGTTTGTTGTTTTAATTCAATTATTCCGTTGTTAAAAGAAAATTTCTTTTCCTAAGATGTACACTCCCATCACGAGTACAAACCACCCAAAAGCCGGTTTTAATTTAGCTCCTGATATAAAGTTACTGAGGTATCCTCCTATAAATATTCCGACTACTGAGATGGCTGAGAAAATCGAGAGAAATACCCAATCTACTTCCATATTAGAAATATCTCCAGTAAAGCCTACCAATGATTTTACGGCTATGATGAGTAGCGATGTTCCTACCGCCATCTTCATCGGAAGTTTAGACAACACCACTAAAGCAGGAATGATCAAGAATCCACCACCGGCTCCTACCAGCCCGGTTAATAAGCCAACTACGGCTCCTTCGATTAAAATAAGCGGGTAATTAAACGTTTGCTCCTTGGCTTCGTCTTCTTTTTCTTTTCTACCCCGAATCATAGATACCGATGCCGCTATCATAAGCACAGCAAAGAGCACCATGATTCCAATGTTTTTGGTAAAAACAAAATCGCCAATGGTAAAGAACTCTTCTGGTAATGCAGGAACCAAGTACTTTCGAGTTAAGAATACAGCCGTTAACGAAGGAATTCCGAAAATGATTGCAGTCTTAAAACTTACCAACTGCTTTTTCATGTAGTTAAACGAGCCTATTAAGCTGCTTAAACCTACTATAAAAAGGGAGTAAGCGGTAGACGAAACGGCATCTAAGCCGATTAAATAGACCAATACCGGAACGGTTAAGATTGAGCCTCCCCCGCCAATAAGCCCTAGCAAGATACCGATTAAAGAAGCTGCTGCGTATCCAAGTATTTCTAATGTTTCCATGTGTAATTGTAGTTCGTTGTTTTTATGAGTTTAAATTACGAATACAAAAGTACATGGCGCCCAAAGGGCCTACAGTAACAAATGTTACATATAGAAAATCATATGTATGAAAGGTTTGTGTTAATGAACCACCTCTATCAAGTTGCGAGACAACTTAATCAGTCCACGTTTTTCTAACTGCTTCAGCAAGCGAGAAATTACTTCTCGAGAAGTATTCAATTCGTAGGCGATTTCTTGATGAGTACCTTTTATAAAACGGCTACCATTGGCTTGAACAGCTTTATCTAAATAAGTAAGCAAGCGCTCGTCCATTTTATGAAAAGCAATGCTATCTATCGTATGCAACATTTCTTCCATTCTAGCGCTATAAGTGCTAATTACAAATCGATACCAAGAGGGATATTTTGCCATGAAAGCATTCATACTATCAACTGGAAGTGCCAAGATTTTTGTTTCTTCGATGGTCATTGCCCGTATTTGACTTTTTCGGTCAGCAGTGCTACAAACCAAAGAAAGCGCGCAGGGTTCACCTGGATAGAGATAATACAAGAAAAGCTCATTTCCGTCTTCATCTTCTCGAAAGATTTTGATCTTGCCTTCGTATACTAAGGGTATGGTTTTTATGTATTGACCTGCATCTATTAAAGGCTCGTTAGCAGCAATCGTTTTAAGAAAACTCACCTTCTCAATTTCATTGATTAATTCTTCTTCAATTAATTGAGGGTAATACTTTTTAAGGATCTCGCGCTTCGTCATTTCACAAAATTAATTCAGAATTTATTTAGATGTGTAACTCATTGCCTTTCACCGTACTTTTAACATTCTTATACTTTAAAATAAAAGCCTACTTTTGCGCTCCCAAAATTGAAAGCAAAACTTTTGAAAATCAACGGTTAAATGGAAGTAAAACAAGAGAAGAAAGACGATTTGAATGCAGTGGTAAGCATCAAACTTTCAACAGATGATTACAAGGATAAAGTAGAGAAGCTTCTCAAAAATTACAAGAAGAATGCTAAAATGCAAGGCTTCCGCCCAGGGATGGTTCCCATGGGAATGATCAAGAAAATGTACGGTAAATCAGCAATTGCTGAAGAAGTAAATAAAATCTTACAAGAGCAATTATCTAAGCATATTGAAGAAAATAAGCTTGAAGTTCTTGGCCAACCATTGCCACAACGTGATAGCAATGTAGAATTTGACGCTAACAAGTATCCAGAAATGGAATTTACTTACGATTTAGGACTGGCTCCTTCTTTCGAAGTAAACGTAAGCGATAAAGACAAATTTACTTACCATGTAATTAAGGTAGACGAAGAGCTAAACGAAAAATACCAAAACGATTTAGCGAAACGCTACGGAAACGTTGAGCAAGTAGACAAAGCTGAAGATAACGATATGCTTCAGGGTGAGTTGAAAGAGCTAGACGAAACTGGCGCCATCAAAGAAGACGGAATTACCAATACTTCTACTGTTTCTTTAGAATTTCTAGAAGACGAAGAAGTAAAGAAAATGTTGGTAGGAGCCGAAAAAGAGCAAGTTTTCACGGTTGAACCAGAGAAAATTAGCAAAGGTCATGAAGACATGGGCAAAATGCTTAATGTAGACCACGCTAAGGTTCACGAGTTAATCGACAACAAAACGAAATTCCAATTCACCGTTACTCAGATCTTCAGAATGAAGCCTGCAGAAATTAACCAAGAGCTTTTCGATAAGCTGTACGGTGAAGGTGAAGTAAAGTCGAAAGAAGAGTTTGCTGCTAAAATTAAAGAGCAGTTAGACACAATGTTCGAGCGCGATAGCGACCAACTTTTAATGCGTAATGTTCAAGAAGAGTTTATCAAAAAACTAAAACTTGAATTGCCTGATGCTTTCTTAAAGACTTGGATCAAAGAATCCAACGAAAACCCAATCACAGACGAGCAAATCGAAGCTGAATACGATGATTACGCTAAACAACTTCGTTGGCAATTGATCACCAATCAGATTATCAAAGAAAACAGCCTTGAAGTAAAGCCAGAAGAGGTGTTAGAATATACCAAAGGCCTTGTTAGAAATCAGTTTGCTCAATACGGACAAATGGATATTGACGACAGCATTGTTGAAGAATCTGCAAGAAAAGCACTTCAGAACGAAGAAGACATGCGCAATATCTACGATCAGCTTTACAACCAAAAGCTGTTAACATTGTTTAAAGAGAAGTTTAAACTTAAAAAGAAAGAAGTTAGCTTCGATGATTTTGTTAAATTGGCTACAGGAGAACCTGCTAAAAAAGGTATCCTGAACAATTTGACTAATTTATTTGGATAATTTATGAGTGATTTTAAAGAGTTTAGGAAATACGCTGTCAAAGATCGTGGTATCGGAGGTATGCATGTAGACAACTACTTCGAGTCTTCTCTTACTCCGTATATTCTTGAAGAGCGCCAGATGAACGTTCAAGCAATGGACGTTTTCTCTCGCTTGATGATGGATCGTATTATTTTTATGGGAACACCTGTAAATGATCAGGTAGCTAATATTATCCAAGCACAGCTTTTGTTTTTACAAAGTGCTGACGCAAAAAAGGATATTTACCTGTACATCAATAGCCCAGGTGGGTCGGTTTATGCTGGTTTAGGAATTTACGACACCATGCATTTTATCTCTCCTGATGTTGCTACTATTTGTACGGGTTTAGCAGCTTCTATGGGAGCTGTTCTCTTAGCAGCTGGAGCCGAAGGAAAACGCTCAAGCTTGAAGCATGCTAGAATCATGATTCACCAACCTATGAGTGGTACACAAGGACAAGTTTCTGATATGGAAATTGCTTTGAAAGAAACTACTCGTGTGCGCGATGAGTTATACAAGATTTTAGCCAACCACACTGGTAAAACATTCGATCAAATTCAGAAAGATTCTGATCGTGATTACTGGATGTCTGCAGAAGAGGCCAACGAATACGGAATGATTGACGAAGTATTGGCCAACTCTAAAGCAGCAAAATAAAGTTAGCATCCTTATTAAAAAACCAAAACACGCCTTAGTGCGTGTTTTGTAGTTTATAAATACATGAAAGAAAACGAAGAAATTACTTGTTCTTTCTGCGGTAAAAAGAAAAGCGAAGTGAATCTTATGATTGGCGGTATTACTGGCCACATCTGCGATTCTTGCGCTACTCAAGCTAACCGCATTGTAGATGAAGAGCTAGAAGCTCAATCTAACAGCGAGCTTATGCAAGACTTAAACTTGCTTAAGCCCAATCAAATAAAACAGCATTTAGATCAGCACATTATTGGCCAAGACCAAGCTAAAAAAGTGCTTTCTGTTTCGGTTTATAATCACTTTAAACGCTTAACCCAGCAGGTAGAAGCAGACGATGTTGAAATTGAAAAATCTAATGTAGTAATGGTGGGTAAAACCGGTACAGGTAAAACCCTTATCGCTAAAACGATTGCTAAAATTCTCAACGTTCCTTTTTGTATTGCTGATGCTACTGTTTTAACAGAAGCGGGTTACGTAGGCGAAGATGTTGAAGCCATTCTTTCTCGTTTGCTACAAGCAGCTAACTACGATGCCGCTGCAGCAGAAAGAGGTATCGTTTTCATCGATGAAATTGATAAAATCGCTCGAAAAGGTGATAATCCTTCCATTACACGTGATGTTTCTGGAGAAGGTGTACAACAAGCTTTGTTAAAGTTACTTGAAGGTTCTGTTGTTGGAGTGCCACCACAAGGTGGAAGAAAACACCCAGAACAAAAACTAGTTGAAATCGACACCAAAAACATTCTCTTTGTTTGTGGTGGTGCTTTCGATGGTATTGAACGAGTAATCTCTAAAAGACTAAACACTCAATCTGTTGGTTATAGCTCTGGTGCTAAAGAAAAAGTAGACTCTGAAAACATGTTGCAATATGTATTGCCACAAGATTTAAAATCGTTCGGGTTAATTCCAGAGTTGATTGGTCGTTTTCCAGTGCTCACTTACTTAAACGAGTTAGATGCAGATGCGCTTAAGAGAATTTTGACGGAACCCAAAAACGCCTTGGTAAAACAATACCAAAAGCTGTTTAAGATGGAAAACGTTGAATTAGAATTTGCTCCAGAAACCATTGAGTTTATTGTAAGCAAAGCCATCGAATTTAAATTAGGCGCTAGAGGTTTACGCTCTATCTGCGAAGCCATTATGCTCGATTTAATGTACGACATTCCTTCTAGTAAAAAAGCAGAAAAGAAATTCTTAGTTACTCAAGAATATGCTGCAGAACGCATCAACAAATCAGGCATTAACCGATTAAAGGTAGCCTCATAAGTTTTTGCTGACTATAAAACACAAAAAAACCGATTCGAATGAATCGGTTTTTTTTATGCTAAAATTTTGCGGTAAGTTTCACCTAACGCGGAAGCGTTACATAATGGTCACCTCCGTTAATTTTCACAAGAATATCTTGGTCACAACCGCCCAACTCTACAAAACGTGGCGATAAGTTGTTTACTTGAAGATTATACGTTCCTAACGATTCATACAAACAATCGAGCTGAAACTGAATGGGAGTTACAATTTGGGCATCGAAATACGCTCCTCTCGAGTTTCTACCAGTGGAAGTACCCGTAACCCAGAAAACATCTGCTACCCCATTGGCCGTGTCGCTCACGTTGATTAAATCTACGCGTTGATCTGACTCATAGAAAACATCTTTCTTGTAATAGCCAATGTCTTCATCGGTAATTCGCCCATTGGTTACTTTTCTCATAAAAGGCGCATAATCTCCAGTAGAGTTTTCAAACGCAATATTAATCAACCCTTCAACGCGGTATTCGTTAATGGTAAAGCTATCGGGTTCAATTTCCATGGAAGTTCCAGAAACTCCGTAAGGTCCATTCAGCGTAACATTGAGCTTCCCAAAACGCATTCTCCCATCCGGACAGATTACTGAATCTTTTCCGTAATCGATCACCAATTGCAGCGGATAAGAATTCCAATTCGGAACCTTGTAAATAGTATCTATACAGCTTTCGAAAGGCAGCGTGGTATCTGCTCCGTACAGCAACGTATCGTGCACTATTACGCGGTGTACTACTTTAAAAATATCGTTGTAAAAATGCTCTGCAAAAGAATTATCTGCAGAGGCCAGCGTGGTGTTATCTTCATCTCGATCAGAGTCTGAGCAGCCCACTACTAACGCTCCCATCGAAAGAATAACAATCGCCCAAATAAAATTTCTCATCTCTTCTGGTTTGGAAAGGCAAATTACAAAACTTCTTGTATCAAAGCTATTTCCATTCACGGTAGGAACCGAAATTGGGTTCCTACAGTAAAAATCAAAACAAGAGGAATTTATCTATTACTTCTTTTTCTTCTCCCAAACATTAAAACTAAAGGCGTATTTATGCCTGTGGTCTGGCGCCACATCTTCACTAGAAACCAACTCCCATTTTGTGGTATCTACTTCTGGAAAATACGTATCGCCCTCGAAAGAATGATGCACTTCGGTAATATACATTCTGTCTACCAAATCTTGGTCTAAGGCGTATTGGTAAATTTGCCCACCACCGATAATAAATGGCTCTGAGTCGTTTTGCGAACGAGCATAATCGAGCGCTTCTTCAACACTGTTAACCACCTTGCAATCTGGCGCTTCGAACCCTTCTTGATGGGTAACCACCACGTTATCTCGGTTGGGCAACGGACGGTATTTTTCGGGAATAGAATGGTAATTTCTACGTCCCATAATTACGGTATGCTCAGCAGTAGTGTCTTTAAAATACTTGAGGTCTTTGGGCAAATACCAAATTAGGTCGTTGTCTTTACCAATTACTCGATTTTCAGCAACGGCCACAATAAGAGAAACAACAGGTTTTGTGCTCATATTTGTATCTTATCAACTCTATTTAAACCGCAACAGAAGCTTTTATAGCTGGCCACGGATCGTAGTTTTCTAATTCAAAATCTTCGAATTCGAAGCTAAATAAATCCGTTTTATCCGGATTGATTTTTAAGGTCGGTAACGGCCTAATTTCTCTTGAAAGTTGCAATTGAGCTTGTTCGATGTGGTTGCTATACAAATGAACATCGCCAAAAGTGTGCACAAAATCTCCGGGTTGTAAACCAGTAGCTTGCGCCACCATCATGGTTAACAAAGCGTAAGAGGCAATGTTAAACGGAACTCCTAAAAAGGTATCTGCACTGCGCTGATACAATTGACAGCTTAATTCGCCATTTTTTACATAAAACTGAAACATGGTATGGCAAGGTGGCAGGCCCGCTTTGGCCATTTCTTCTATTTCAGAAGCATTCCAAGCTGAAACGATTAGCCTTCTAGAATCTGGATTTCGCTTAATTTCATCTACTACCCATTTTAACTGATCGAAACCGTTAAAATCTCGCCATTGTTTACCGTATACAGGACCCAATTCTCCCCATTGCTGAGCAAATGCTTCGTCTTGTTTTACCTTTTCTACAAAGCGTTTCATTTCTTCTCGCCATTCAGTAGAATATTTAGGGTATTTCTGGTCTAACTTATTCTCTATTAAATAACGCTGAAAAGGCCAATCATTCCAGATGCCTACTCCGTTTTGGCAGAGATAACGAATATTGGTGTCGCCTTTTACGAACCAAAGCAATTCATGAATAATTGATTTTAGATGTACTTTTTTAGTGGTTACAAGCGGAAAACCTTCTTGAAGGTTAAAGCGCATTTGATAACCGAAGCAAGAAACGGTTCCTACCCCGGTACGGTCGCCTTTTTGTGTTCCGTTTTCGAGAATGTGGTTGAGCAATTGATGATATTGTTGCATCCTAAAAAAGTTTGTGCAAAGCTATTTTTTAGTTTCAATAAAGAAACTAAACATTGAGCTGAGTGAACGCCCAACTGCTAGAATAGCTCAATTTTTTTAAACGAATTTCGTCTTAAAATTTCATAAAAGATGACCAATGACTAATTTCGATTCGCTGATTTTTTACTTTTAGCTGACTAAACCCAATCCATGGCAAAAACCCTTGTTGATAGTAAGAGTTTTAAAGTTGTATTAAACAAGCAAGTAACACAAGAAGTTCTTGAGTTATTAGAAAACACAACACTCGGTACAAGAGGCGTTCAGTATGCCCACAAAAATACTCGAGAACGCGTAAAACATTTGAAAAATCCTTACTTCTTAAGTATTTATCGCAACGGTAAAATTTGGGGGAATATTACTTTTTCTCAGCGAGAAATTTCTACTTCTCAGGGTAAGGTAAACGCTTATTACATTCGGTATTTTGCGTTTAGTGCTGGTTTAAGATCGAGCGGTAATCACCGTGTTTCTTTTAAAGGTAAAAGCCCTTTAAAAACAATGATTCGCAGCATTTTTCATCGGGGAATTTACCAAGCCGACTACAATCATGGTGAGAATCATCAGCTGCCTTTCGTTTACTACGCTTACATAGACGATGAAAACCTGCGCTCTATGAATATGAGCGAAGCTTTTGGATTTGAGGTGTTGGGTAAATTTGCCACAGTTACATTTAGTCGTTCTAACCCCACGCGCGTCAACAACATTTCGAAGTTACCCATTGAAGACCGACCCGAATTCAGATCGGTTTTAGCCGATTATTACAAAAGCTATTCTTTGGTCGATTTTCACGATTTATTTCGCGATAATAATTATTACACCCTTTCTGTTAAAGGTGAAAAAATTGTTGCAGCACAAGTTCACAGCTGTTTGTGGGAAGTGAAATCTTTTGGGTCGAAAACCAAGAATATGATGCTAAAAACACTTTCTTATCTCCCAGGCATTCGAAATTGGTTTAACCCAGACAACCTCTATTTTATTTGTTTAGACCACTTGTATGTGAGCAAGAATTACGAAGACGCATTAATTCCGTTTTTTAATGGTTTGCTTTCTATCAAAGGCGTAAACATTGCCATGATGTGGTTAGATTTAGAAGACCCTATTAGTCAATTTCTGCTCAATTCTAAAAAACTGGGTCCCATTGCACGCGTGCAAAAAGTAACGCCCGCAAATATTTTGGTAAACTATTCGAGCAATTTTCCCGAAGAGGCGAAAGAAGAAATGAAACAGCAAGTTCGTTTTCTTTCTGGTTATGATATGACTTAATTTCCCCTTCGCATCATCTATTATTCTCAATTTAAGTGTAGTAGGAACCGTACTCATTTCAAAAGAAAATTCAGCACTCTTTTGAGCAGATAATCCAGCTCAACGTTATAGCTTATAGATAACCAATACTAAAAAAGCCCCTCTAATTAGAGGGGCTTTTAAGCTTGAATAAGCTCTTCAGTTTATTCTTCAATTCGCCACTGACCGCTTAAAATCATAGCTTCAGCCTGTTTGAATTTCAGTTCTTTCTTTTCGCCTGTAGTTACATTAACGATATTTACTTTATCGTTTCTACCAATTCTCTTCTCAACTACAACTGGCTGTTTTTTCTCTACCGGTTTGTTTTGAGAAGGATCGTGATATTCTTGACCGCCAGTAGCCTGCGATGGCAACTCATCTTTTCTTGTTTGCAACTTGGGCTTATTGGCTTTAGGAGCCGGTTTTGCTTCTTGTACTGCGTTAGGGCTTTCTTGTGGTAAACCTGCTTTCATCAAGAACGAAATCGATTCTCTACTTACTTTCTCGAGCATCTTCTTAAACAACTCAAACGATTCGAACTTGTAAATCAACAACGGATCTTTCTGCTCGAAACGTGCATTTTGAACCGATTGTCTTAAATCGTCCATTTCACGCAAGTGCTCTTTCCAGTTTTGATCAATCATTGCCATTAAAACGTTGCGTTCTAAGGCATCGATTAATTCGGTTCCTTCTGTATTATACGCTCTTTCTAAGTTGGCAACAACTTGAATAGATTTTCTTGTATCTGTAAACGGAACTACAATGTTGGTAAATGAATTGGTATCGTCTTCGTGAACGCTTTTAATAACAGGGAAAGCTATTTGCTTCACCATGTTCATTCTTTCTACGTAATGCTTATAAGCCGATTCGTATACCTTCTCTGCCACAGTAGCTGCATTTTCTTTTAAGAAGGTAGTTTCGTCTACTGGAGAATCGATGTGCAACGCGCTGATTAAATCGAGCTTGAAGCCTTCGAAATCTTTTGTTTGTTGGTAATCGCTTACCAATGCTTCAGATAAATCGTAGAAAGAGTTGGCAATATCTAATTTAAGACGCTCACCGTACAGTGCGTGCTTTCTACGCTTGTAAATCACCTCACGTTGTTGGTTCATTACATCATCGTATTCTAGCAAGTTCTTACGAATACCGAAGTTATTTTCTTCTACTTTCTTCTGGGCTCTTTCAATTGATTTTGTAATCATTGAGTGCTGAATTACTTCACCCTCATCATGACCCATTCTATCCATTAAACGAGCAATTCTGTCAGAGCCAAATAACCTCATCAGGTTATCTTCTAGCGACACAAAGAAAACCGAGCTTCCGGGGTCTCCTTGACGACCAGAACGACCTCTTAACTGTCTGTCTACTCGTCTAGATTCGTGTCTTTCTGTACCAATAATGGCCAAACCACCTGCGTTTTTCACTTCTGCAGAAAGTTTAATATCGGTTCCCCTACCCGCCATGTTGGTGGCAATGGTTACGGTTCCTGCTTTCCCTGCTTCGGCTACTACTTCGGCTTCTTTTTGGTGCAGTTTTGCATTTAATACTTGATGACCGATTTGGCGCATTTTCAACATTCTGCTTAAAAGCTCAGAAACTTCTACAGAAGTGGTTCCTACCAAAACAGGACGGCCCGCATTTCTTAATTTTTCGATTTCGTCTATTACGGCATTGTATTTCTCACGAGCCGTTTTGTAGACTAAATCTTGCATGTCGTCTCGCTGAATTGGGCGGTTGGTAGGTATAACTACCACATCTAATTTGTAGATTTCCCAGAATTCGCCTGCTTCAGTTTCTGCAGTACCCGTCATACCTGCTAGCTTGTTGTACATGCGGAAATAATTCTGCAATGTAATGGTAGCGTAGGTTTGAGTAGCCGCCTCAATTTTCACATTTTCTTTGGCTTCAATGGCTTGGTGCAAACCGTCAGAATAGCGTCTACCATCCATGATACGACCTGTTTGCTCGTCTACAATTTTCACCTTGTTGTCCATTACCACATACTCTACGTCTTTCTCGAACATACAGTATGCCTTGAGTAGTTTATCTACGGTATGAACCCGTTCTGTTTTCACTCCGTACTCACTCATCAACTGTTCTTTCTGCGCCAGTTTTTGATCGTCTGAAGCGGAACTTTTATCGATAGCTGTTAGCTCGGTTGAAATATCCGGTAAGATGAAGAAATCTTTGTCTTCTGTTGAAGAAGTAATAAGATCGAGCCCTTTCTCGGTAAGATCAATCGAGTTCATTTTTTCTTCAATCACGAAGTACAACTCTTTATCTACCGTTGGCATTTCTTTACCTTGGTCTTGCAGGTAATAATTTTCAGTTTTTTGCAATATCTGGCGCATTCCTGGCTCAGACAAAAACTTGATAAGCGCTTTGTTTTTCGGCAAACCGCGGTAGGCTCTAAACAATTCAAGTTGACCTTCTTTCATGAGGTCTTTGTTGTTTTCGCCTTCTTTAATTTTCTTTCTAGCAGAAGTTAAGTACTTAGTAACTAACTTACGCTGCTCGTTAACAAGGCGCTCTACTTTTGGCTTTAAGCCATCGAACATTTGCTCGTCTCCTCTTGGGGTAGGACCCGAAATAATCAAAGGAGTACGTGCATCATCGATTAATACAGAATCTACCTCATCGACAATTGCATAGTTGTGTTTACGCTGCACCAAATCTTCTGGTGCGCTTGCCATATTGTCTCTCAAGTAATCAAAACCAAATTCGTTGTTGGTTCCGTAGGTAATATCTGCGTTGTATGCTTTTCTTCTTTCGTTAGAATTGGGTCGGTGTTTATCGATACAATCTACCGTTAAACCGTGAAACTCGAATAACGGCCCCATCCATTCAGAATCTCGTCTGGCTAGGTAATCGTTCACAGTAACAAGGTGAACACCGCGCCCGGTGAGTGCGTTAAGGTATACAGGTAAGGTAGCTACTAAGGTTTTACCTTCACCGGTTTGCATTTCGGCAATTTTACCTTGATGCAACACAATACCACCAATAAGCTGCACATCGTAATGAACCATATCCCAGGTTACTTCACCACCTGCTGCGGTCCAAGAGTTATCCCAAATAGCTTCGTTGCCAGAAATTTGAATAGAGTTACGCTGGCTAGCTAAATCTCTATCCATATCAGAAGCGGTAACCGTAAGAGTTGAATTTTCAGAAAAGCGTTTTGCAGTTTCTTTTACTACCGCAAAAGCTTCTGGTAGAATATCGGTTAAAACCGTTTCTAATTTTTCTGTAATGGTTTCTTCAATGCGATCTATATCACCGTAGAGTTTTTCTTTCTCAACTACATCCATATTGGCAGTTGATTCGATTTGCTCTTTAATGGCTTCTATTTGCTTTCTCTCTTCGGTGACTGCGTTGTTCAGCTTTTCTTTAAAATCTGCTGTTTTTTGGCGCAGTTGGTCGTGAGAAAGGCCTTTTATTTTTTCAAATTCGGCATTAGCTTTCTCTACGATGGGCACAATAGATTTAATGTCGCGGTCGCTTTTGTTACCGAGAATTTTCTCTACAGCCTTGGTGATAATATCTAGCATAATCTAAGTTTCAAAGTCTTTTTTTCTTTTCAATTACCATACCCTCTGCAAAATACTGGCAGATTGGCAGACAACGAATTGAAAAGGGCTCACAAAAATAGCGGATTAACTGGAACGTACCCAATAGAATTTTGAATGGTTCCTACCGAAATGTGCACCTTTTTATTTTGACTTTGCCGCCTTGTTGAGTTGGTTGCCAAAAGAGCCTGCCAATTAGAGCCACCCATGGGTAGATTGATGGTCTAGAAACAAAAAAAGCCGTTTCGAATGAAACGACTTTTATAGATTTTTTATGGTAACGAATAGTTAATATTCGTCTTCGTTGAAGAAGAAATCTTCTTTGGTTGGATAATCTGGCCAAATATCTTCGATGGTTTCGAAGATTTCACCGTCATCCTCAATATCTTGTAAATTTTCAACCACTTCTAGTGGGGCTCCGGTACGCAATGCGAAGTCGATTAATTCGTCTTTACTTGCCGGCCATGGAGCGTCTTCAAGGTATGAAGCTAATTCTAATGTCCAATACATATGCCTCTGTCTTTATGGATGGGTTACGAGAACGCAAAAGTAATTTTTTATTGTTCACTTGCAACCCCTTTGCAAATTGCTCTTCTATTAAGGTTAAACTCTAGGTTTCCAAGGAGTTTCAATACCGTTTAACTCTTGGGTTAAATAGCGCGATAGCACAAAGAAGTAGTCGCTAAGGCGGTTGAGATATACCGCAATTATTTCTGGAACTTCACTTTCTTCGCTTAGTGCAAGCACTCTTCTTTCTGCTCTTCGGCATACTACTCTGCAGATGTGTGCTGCCGAAACAGTAGAATGACCACCTGGTAAAACAAACGAACGCATTTCAGGTAATGTTGTGTTCATTTGATCCATTTCTTTTTCGAGAAGATCTACATCTTCTGGTTTTAGATCAGGAATTTTTGTTTTCGGACTTTTTTCTGGGTCGGTAGCTAAGCTTGAACCAAGGGTAAATAATCTATCTTGAATTTCTACTAGAATCTCGTGAGTAGATGGATTAATACCGTTTTGATCTCTCAGAAACCCTACGTAAGAAAGTAATTCATCGGTAGTTCCGTAGGCTTCGATGCGTGAATTGTATTTGGGCACACGGGTTCCGCCTAATAAAGATGTTTTCCCTTTATCGCCTGTTTTTGTATAAACTTTCATTGTTTCAATTGCTATTCGAATGGTAAGTATACTATTCTTGTGGCAAATTGTTTACTACAATTCGCTATTTAATCGGTCTGATTCGATTAATCCATCTCGCAAGCGAATTATTCTTTTGGCTTTTTCTGCAATGTCTTCTTCGTGGGTTACTAAGATTACGGTATTTCCTTTATCGTGAATTTCTTGAAACAAATCCATAATCTCGTGAGAGGTTTTCGTGTCTAGGTTTCCTGTAGGTTCATCTGCTAAGATAATAGACGGGTTATTGACCAATGCTCTACCCACTGCCACACGCTGACGTTGCCCACCTGAAAGCTCGTTAGGTTTATGATCCATTCTATCTTCTAAGTTGACCATTTTGAGTACTTCAGCAGCTCTCGCTTCTCTTTCTTTTTTAGGAACCCCAGCATAAATTAACGGCAACGCCACATTTTCTAGGGCCGAGTATCGAGGCAAAAGGTTAAACGTTTGAAAAACGAAACCAATTTCTTTGTTTCTGATTTCAGCTAGCTGATCATCGTTAAGCGATTGTACATCGGTGCCATTGAGCACGTATTTTCCTGAGGTTGCTGTATCTAGGCAGCCCAGAATATTCATCAACGTAGATTTTCCAGAACCAGAGGGCCCCATGAGCGCTACGTATTCACCGCGTTGTATTTCTAGTGAAACCGATTTTAAGGCTTTTACCAAAACGGATCCTACTAAAAACTCACGCTTTATATCTTCAATGTCTATTACGTTTTCCATTTGTTTCAAAAGTAAGGGATTCGACCTCTTTTGCTTTCGACTTTTTGATAATCGGTGAAAGCGCTCCATTAACGCACTTCGGGCGTGCTGTGCTGTATTATTTGCTGTTGTTCGAAATCGTAATGGGTGAGTTTTCTAAGTTCGTAGTAACTGTTCCAAAACGATTGCAACGCATTGATGTAGCTTCTTCTAGCATCGTCTTTTTCACGGGTAGCAATATTGAGATCCGTCATACCGATTTTACCAATTTTAAATCGCTGTTGAGTCACAAAAAAGCGCTTGGCTGCCACTTCATCTGCCCTTATCGCTAGCTCTATTTCTTTGTATTTTAATTCGAAGTTTTTCACTTGCGAAAGCACTTCTTGCTGAAATTGAAGCAACGAAATTTGGAAGTTCGCATTGGTTACTTCTTGTTGAGCTAAGGCAGCCTGATAATCTGCTTTGGCTCTTCCCCAATTCACGATAGGAACCCGAAACCCAACTCTAAGAAGTTGCTGATCTTGCGGATCTTGGTACACTTCGTCTAAATCTGCCGCACTTCTCGACAAGCCATAATTGGCAAACAAATCGATGTTGGGCCGTTGGCCTGCTTTGGCATTAGCCACATCTCGTTCAGCCCCTAGTTGGTTGGCTTCCCACTGAATTTGACTAGAGTTGTATTGAATAGCCATTTCAATGGCTTTTTCTAAATCGATATTTATTGGAGGAACTTCTTCTTCAATTTCTACTTTAAGATGGATATTGCCCGTTATGCCTAAGTAATTTTTAAGACGAAGTTCTGCAATGGTGTATTGCAAATCTGCCTGACGCAAAGCCATATCTGAATTCAACAAAGCCAATTCGATTTGCAGCAGTTCGTTTTCGGCTATTTTACCCATAGAGTATCTACCTTCTGAAATACGAAAAATGGTATCGTTGTAAGCCTTATTCTGCTTTGCCATCTTTAGCATCATTTTCGCTTGTAAAAGCCCAAAATAATTTTCACTGGCTAGCCTAGCTACTTCTTCTAAGTCTTCATCGTAACGTTTTTCAAATTGCTCTTCTTGAACCTTTCTTAGTTTGATATCCCAAATCATGCTGTTAAAACCAAAAATCGGCTGCACGAGAGAGATACCTACTGGACGAGATAGATAGCTAGTTGAGTTATTACCGCCAAATAAATCGATTCGATCGAGACCACTAGAAACAGAGATAGTTCCACCAGTTAGCGCAATTTTTTGCTGTAAATTGATGTCTAAATTCGATACCGCTTGGCTTCTTTCGATAAACACATCGGTTCCATCGTTTTGTGTAATTCTACTGAGGCTTCTGTTCAGGTCGGGAAGGGTTCCTTCTGCAGAAATCTCTGGATAGAAAGAGCGCCAAAACGACTTGTTGCTGTAAAACCCGTTAATAAACCTATTCTTGGCGGCATGGCTTTGTAACGATTGCTCTTGAGCCATATTTACAGCCTGCTCAAGGGTGATGGCCAATGTATCGTTCGATTGTGATTTTAGCCATTGCGGGGTGATGAGCACTACAATAAAGCTGAGTAAAAGGGTAGTTTTTTTATTCATAGCGAAGAGAGTTTACAGGATCTTTCGCTGCTGCCTTTTTGGCTGGAAAATAGCCAAACACTACACCTACCGCTGCAGAAACACCGAAAGAAACCAATACCGACCAAATAGATACAATGGTTTGAATTTCGAAAAAAGTGCTAATTACATAGGCTAATCCAACGCCTAACATTACACCAAACAAACCACCACTTACACTAATAATGAGGGCTTCGAACATGAACTGAATTTGGATATCTAGTTTTCGGGCTCCTACCGCTAAGCGCAACCCAATTTCTTTAATTCTTTCCATTACAGAAGCCAACATGATGTTCATAATTCCAATTCCGCCAACAATCAACGAAATGCCGGCAATGGCTCCTAACACCAAATTGAAAATGTTTTTGGTTTTCTGCTGCTGCTTTAACAGCAATTCAGGAACGGTGATTTTAAAATCTTCTACTCCATTGTGCAAGCGAAGCATTTTTCGATGAATTACTTCAACGGTAGATTTCAACTCTTCGGTGTTGTTTACCTGAACCACCAATTGACTCAATTGATGATGATCTTCTTTTTCAGCGTTATTCGGATTTTCGTCTTCGTCTTCGCTGTATCCCGAATTGATTAAGCGTTCGGTTATCAAGCCTTTATTTTTGTAACGCAGCAATAATGTTTGAATGGGCACAAAGACTTCTTCTCGCATACTGTTAACGCCCATGCTTTCGAGCTCGTCAGACACTTCATCGTCAGAAACAATTACATCGATTACGGTATACCAAATTACACCACACTTAACCCTTTGCCCAATGGAGTTACCGTAAGGAAACAACCTCTTTTCAAGACCGCTACCAATAATACATACAGGAGTGTGATTTTCGATTTGCTGCTGAGAAAACCCTTTCCCTGCTCTAAGTTTCACATTATACACCGAGAAATAACTCTGATCAACTCCGTGTATAGTGGTATTGGCGCGTTTTCCGTTGGCAATGGCAGCTACCTCATCACTCGTTTGCGGGCTCACAGCAGAAACCGTAGATAAACCTTCGGCAATGGCTTCTGCATCTGAAATCGACAAACCGGGAGAATATTTAGCATTCCCTTTTTGTGAATTGCCTGCATCTACCTTCGAAACTGGGTTTTGAGGAGTAATCACAATATTGTTTACTCCTACCAATTTTATTTGTTCGAGCACTTCTTGCTCAGCTCCTTTACCAACGGCCATCATAGAAATCACTGCTGCCACACCAAAGATAATTCCGAGTGCAGTGAGCATACTTCTGGTTCTATTCGACAAAACAGCTTGAAAAGCCGTTTTAAAATTATGACCGTTTCGAGAAATAAATTCTTGAAAATCGATCATAATAAGCGTTTTATCTCAAAATCTTCTTCTGTTTCTGGTCGGCTTAGCAGCACTTCTTCTCCTTCTTCAACACCTGCCTCAATAATAATGTAATGCTCGTTAGCTGCTCCTGTTTTTACTTCGGTAGGAACCCAACTCAACCCTGATTTAACATTTACATAAGCGATAGAGTCTGACTTCAATACGGCTTCAATAGGAAGAAACGAAACATCCTCAAAATCTTGAATGGCTATTTCGTTACTGGTTGTCATAGCCGGACGAAGAATGGTATCTGTTTTATCGAGTAGAATATTTACCTCAAAAACTTTTGCTTCAGAATTGGGCAACTGCTCCCCCACGTTGGCCACAGTAGTGATTTTTCCTGAATAGCTCAAATCAGGAAAAGCATCTACTTTAATGTCTACCACTTGACCTACTTTAATCTTAGAAATGTCTATTTCGTTGATGTACGTTTGAGAAACCATGGTTGATAAATCTGGTAAGGTAGCCACTACCGGATTCCAAGCTGAAATTTGTGATCCTACCTGAATTTTTCTTCCGTCCCAATCTCGATGATATACCAACATACCCGACTTAGGAGCCTTAATAGTAAACTCTTCAATGGTTTTTAGGCTTTCGTCATATTTCAACTGAGTTTGCAACAAAGTAGCCGCCACTTGAGAAACCTTTGCTTCGGCCTGGTCTTGCTTAATCTTGTAGTTTTCTTGGGCTTGGTCAAACCCGCGACTGGCTTTTTCTAAGTCGATTTCTGCTTGACGGATGGTGGCTGGCGGCTCGTATTTCGATTGCGATAAAATCAGTTCTTTCTCTTCAAGAGCGTATTTTAGGTTGATTAAATTATCACGTGCTTCACGCAAAGTAAGAGCTGTATCTAAACGAGCTGCTTTAAACTCCGATTGAATTTTATCGAGTTCGGCACCAATTTCTTTTAATTTATTGGCCAGTTCGGTTCGGTCTAATGTTGCAATGTAATCGCCTTGTTCAACGTAGGTTCCTTCCGCTACCAAATCGGTAATTTTTACATTCCACACACCAGCACTACGCATACCGCGAGGCCCGAGAATTTTTTCGCTGTTTTCTGCGTTTAATTCACCCGTAGAGTTAACAATTATCGAAAGATCACCCTTTTTTACGCTTGTGTAAATATGCTGTTGACCATCTTCTTTGCTCCACCAAAAAAACACAGCAATAATGGCAATGATAACACCAAAAGCCAGCCACTTTTGTTGTTGGGTTAGTTTGTTCATAAAATAAATTTAGGCTACCTAATAAAGAAGGCTAAGTTAATGTTTCTATAAACTCACATTTCGCCTGTCTATTATATAAGATGTATAAAAATGTTAAATGCATCTTTGCAGCCAATTTTCAATCATGATCAAATCAATCGACTATTCAAAACCCCTCAACCAATGGATTACCCTCATTCTATTAGCCTTTGTTTGGGGAAGTTCTTTTATTCTAATGAAGCGAGGCTTGGTTAGTTTTAAACCAGACGAAATTGCCGCATTACGAATTTTCGTTGTTTTCATCACTTTTCTGCCTTTTACCTTTAAAAATGTAAAAGAAGTAGTGAGCAACAAAGGCTTGCCCTTATTGGCCGTTGGTTTTTTCGGAAGTGTTTTCCCTTATTTTCTTTTTGTGAAATCAATTACAGAAATCAATAGCTCACTTTCAGGAATTTTAAACTCTCTCACTCCGCTATTCACCTTAATCTTTGCGCGTTTAATTTTTAAGCAAGCTTTTCAAACCATCAGCATTGTAGGTGTTTCTTTGGGGTTTGTAGGCGCTGCCGGACTCATTTATTTCTCCGGAAACCGCCCCACTTTCGATTCGTTTACCCTTTACGTGTTAATGCCTATTGTTGCTGCAGCGAGCTACGGTTTAAATGTAAACATCATTAAAAAGTATTTGCAAGAGGTTCCTTCGTTATCTGTAACCGCCCTTTCTTTTTACGTAGTAGGACCCATTGCTGGCATCTATTTATTTGGCTTCACCGATTTCACTACCCATTTAACGCAACACCCAGAAGGATGGGCCAGTTTAGGCTACATACTGATTTTGGGCGTAGTAGGAACCGCACTTGCTGTTTTATTGTTTAACATGATGATTAAAGAGACAAGCGCCTTGTTTGCTTCGAGCGTAACCTATCTCATACCGATTTTTGCCATTATGTGGGGAGTTTTAGACGGAGAATCATTTAATTTTATGCAAGCATCTTTTGTTGCCTTTATTTTGATTGGTATTTCACTGATTAACAGAAGAAGAAGATTTTCAAAATGATTTGCCACAAGCAAATATTTGTCTATTTTTGCGCTCCTTTTGAACAATTCAATTGTTAATAAACGAATTAATTAGAAATCAATGTACGCGATTGTAGAAATAGCAGGGCAGCAATTTAAAGTTGCGCAAGACCAACAACTATTCGTGCATCGATTAGAGAACAAAGAAGGCGAATCAGTAAGCTTCGACAAAGTTCTTTTAATCGACAACAACGGAAAAGTGAACGTTGGCGCCCCAGTTATCGAAGGCGCATCTGTTACCGCTAAGGTAGTAGAGCATCTTAAAGGTGATAAAGTAACCGTTTTCAAGAAGAAAAGAAGAAAAGGTTACAAAGTAAAAAATGGCCATAGACAATATTTAACGTCTATCGTTATTGAAAAAATTGCCGAAAAAGGTGGAGCTAAAAAAGCGGCTGCTAAACCAGCTGCTAAGAAAGAAGAAGCTGCAGAAAAGCCAGCTGAGAAAAAAGCTCCAGCTAAGAAAGCAGCAACTAAAGCAACTGCAGAAAAAAAGGCACCAGCTAAAAAAGCGGCTCCTAAAGCAGAAGCAGACAAAAAAGAAGAAAGTAAATAACCCAAAAATTTTAGAATACCATGGCTCATAAAAAAGGTGTCGGAAGTTCGAAAAACGGTCGCGAGTCGCACAGTAAACGACTTGGGGTTAAAATATTCGGTGGCCAAGCTGCAAAAGCTGGTAACATTATCGTTCGTCAACGTGGAACAAAACATCACCCAGGTGAAAACGTAGGTATGGGAAAAGACCATACAATTTTTTCTTTGGTAGATGGCGTTGTACGTTTCGATCGTAAAAAAGGTGATAAGTCCTACATTTCAGTTGACCCTATCGAGGCTTAATTGAACAGGATTTTTATTCAACATTTTTCAAATCCCGGGAGATTACTCTCGGGATTTTTTTGTTCTTACTCGGTTCTACTCTATCCTCTACTCTTATTCAACGATTAGTTATTAATTTTAGCCCTCTAAAACTCTTAAAAACAAATGTTACAGCTTAACTACATTAGAGAAAATAAAGCAGAAGTTATTGAAAGATTGAAGGTGCGTAACTTCGATGCTTCAACTCTTATAGACGAGCTTTTACAAGCCGATCAAACCAGAAGAACTACTCAACAAACGCTAGATAGTAACTTATCTGAATCTAAAAAATTAGCCAAAGAAATTGGGCAACTTTTTAAAGAAGGTAAGCAAGAAGTAGCCAACGAGTTAAAAGCTAAAACACAAGAGTTAAAAGAGGCTAACAAATCCCTTCAAGAAGAACTTACCCAAGCAGAACAAAAGGTTCAGGGCATTCTATATGAAATTCCCAATGTACCGAATCCCTTGGTTCCTACCGGTAAATCTGATCAAGAAAACGAAATTATTGAAGAAGTAGGAACCGTGCCTACCCTTCACGATAAAGCACAACCCCATTGGGAACTTGCCCACGATTACAACCTTATCGATTTTGAACTAGGCGTAAAAATCACAGGAGCTGGATTTCCTGTTTACCGTGGAAAAGGCGCTCGTTTGCAACGAGCTATGACCAATTTCTTCTTAGATCATGCTACAGAAAATGGCTACGAAGAAACGCAACCTCCCCTGTTAATTAACGAAGCTACAGGTGTAGGAACCGGACAGTTACCCGATAAAGAAGGGCAAATGTATCATACAGAAGTAGATCATTTATACCTCATTCCAACTGCAGAAGTTCCCATTACCAACATCTACCGCGATGTTATTTTAAAAGAAGACGAATTTCCTAAAAAACACTGTGGCTACACACCTTGTTTTAGAAGAGAAGCGGGATCTTACGGAAAAGATGTAAGGGGTTTAAATCGACTTCACCAATTCGATAAAGTGGAAATTGTACAAGTTGTACATCCCGAAAAGTCTTACGAAGTATTACAAGAAATGGTGAACTACGTAAGAAGTTTATTAGAAAAACTAGAACTTCCTTATCGCGTTGCTCGTTTATGTGGTGGAGATTTAGGCTTTACTTCTGCTCTCACTTATGATTTAGAAGTATACTCTGCTGCTCAAAACCGCTGGTTAGAGGTAAGTAGCATTTCTAACTTTGAGAGTTTTCAAGCCAATCGCCTAAAGTGTAGATTCAAAAACAGCGAAGGAAAAACAGAATTGGCTCACACCTTAAACGGTAGCGCTCTTGCTTTTCCAAGAATATTAGCCGCTTTATTAGAAAACAATCAAACCGAAGAAGGAATTAAAATTCCTGCAGCTCTAGCCAAGTACACCGGGTTTGATTTAATCGAAAAACCATGAATATAAAAACCTTCTTACTCGCTTTTACTGTAGTTCTTTTTGCAGCTTGCAGCAACAACCCTTTTTCTAAAGAAATTGAACAAGTTGAAACTCTTGAGTCAGAATTGTCTGTTGCTCAAGCAAAAATTGACTCTATCAATTTCGAGAATTTAACGGAGTTAAGCTCTAACGCCTCAGAGCAATTAAGCTATATTCAGAAAAACTACAGAGACACTCTATCCAAAGATTTGGCCTCTATGTTAGGCTTTTACAAGTCTACTTACAGAAACATGCAAAAGTTGATGAATCGCGTTCGTAAAACCAACGAAGAGCTGCAAAACAGCAAAACGCAACTCAACCATCTAAAAGCCGATCTTTCGAATCAGCTTATCCCTGCAGATTCTGTCAATTTTTACATTGAAAAAGAGGCCAAAATAGCAAACGAAATCAAAAATGCTACTAACGAATGGCCAGCAGCGCAAGCTCGCTACATTTCTAATTACGATGATTTATACCCTCGTATTGATTCTCTTCTTCAAGAAATGAATAAAAACGGAATCCGTTAATAGCCAATGACTAGACTGCTTCTCGTAATACTCAGTTTTACTCTTTGCTCCCAGCTCGCTTGGACCCAAGTTTCTAGCGATCAATTAGCCAATGAATATTACATCAATGGCGAATTTGATAAAGCAGAACTGTATTACGAGAAGCTTTTTAACGAATCACCTACTCAATTTTATTTCGAACGATTGTTCGATTCTTACCGCGCTCAAAGCAAATTTGACGAAGCTGAAAAACTGCTCAAAAAACGAATAAGACGAAATTCTTCTCAAACCATCCTTTTAGTAGATTTGGGTCAGTTATATGCCGCACAAAACCTACACAAAGAGGCTCAAAAAGAATACGAAAAAGCACTGAAGGAACTCGAATCTAACCCTGGTTCAGTTATTTCATTGGCTAGAAAATTCGTACAAATCGGTGAGAATAATTACGCGCTAAAAGCGTATGAAAAAGGCAAAGAGCTAATTCAAGGAGCCAATGTTTTTAATTTCGAATTGGCAGAGCTTTATGGCCAAATGGGACAATACGACCGTATGGTCGAGCTTTATTTAGAACTCATTGATTCTAACCCTAGCTACGTTCGCTCAATTCAGAATTCACTCAACCGAAATTTCGATTTTGAAGAACCTGGTGAAAATATAACTGCGCTAAAAGAAGGCCTTCTAAAACGGATTCAGAAAGATCCCAATAGCCTTGTTTTTAGCGAAATGCTTATTTGGCTCAACCTACAACAAAAAGATTTTTACGGAGCTTTTATTCAAACAAAAGCACTCGATGCGCGCCAAAAAGAAAATGGGGAAAGACTCATAGAATTAGGGAAACTTTACATCAACAACCAAGAATTCGAACTCGCCAAAAAGTGTTTCGAAACCGTAGCCAAAAAAGGAGGGCAACACACCAACTACTACATTGCTCAAGTGCTTCGGTTAAATACCAGCTACCAACAGCTGGCCAGTAAAAAGCTATCTACCCAAGAAGATTGGCAAAATCTAGCTAACGAATACCAAGCTTATTTATCTCAAGAAGGGTACACTCACCTCACCCAACGCAGTTTAAGAGAATTAGCAGAGATTACCGCCCTTCATCTGCAAAAATTAGACGAAGCCATCGCTCTACTCGATGAATTATTGGCTATTCCCCGATTAGCAGATAGAGCTAAGGCCTTGGCTAAAATCGACCAAGGCGACTATTATTTAATGAATAACGAAATTTGGGAAGCTGCTCTTCTTTATGGCCAAGCAGAAAAAATGTTTAAGTACGATGAGTTGGGCGAAACCGCTAAATTTAAGTATGGTAAAATTGGTTATTACACGGGAGATTTCGACTGGGCAAAAGCACAGCTCGATGTTCTAAAAGGCTCTACCTCTAAGTTAATTGCCAATGATGCCATGTATATCTCATTGCTCATTACCGATAACAGTACCATCGACACCACTTTTGTTCCCATGCAAATGTTTGCCCGAGCAGATTTATACTTTGCCCAGCAGCGTTACAATGAATCGCTAATTCTATTAGACTCAATCCAAACCGAATATCCTGGGCATTCTCTTTCTGACGATATTTTCTACATGAAATACAAAATTCACCTTCAAACCAAAGAATACCAACTGGCAGCCCTTGCACTAGAGAATATTATAGAATTGTATGCAGACGATATTTTAGGAGACGAAGCCCACTACTATTTAGGTCAACTTTACGCCAACTACCTCAACAGCAAAGAAAAAGCAATGGAATACTACGAAATACTGTTGCTTCAATACCCCGGAAGTGTATTTCTTTCAGAAGCCCGAAAAGAGTTTAGAATTCTCAGAGGCGATGCAATCAATTAGAAAAATAGAGCAATGATTATTTACAGCGTAACTGTTAAAATAGATAAGAAAGTAGAGTCAGAATGGTTAAATTACATGAAAAACCAACACATTGGTGATGTAATGGCTACAGGATGTTTCAAAGAGTACAAGTTTGCTAAACTACTCATGGAAGACCCAGACGGCACCAACTATTCTATTCAGTATTTATGCGATAGCCTAGAAATTTTGCAAGGGTACCAAAGCAATCATGCTCCCGCATTGCAACAAGAACACACCGAGAAGTTTAAAGACCAATTTGTTGCCTTTCGCAGCTTACTAGAAGTAGTAGACCAAAGCGAATAATTGTGAAAGTAAAACCAAAAAAACACCTTGGTCAGCACTTTTTAAAAGACCTTTCGGTGGCTGAAAGAATAGCCAATGCCGTTTCAGGCAACGGCTTTAAGCAAGTACTCGAAATTGGCCCTGGTACCGGTGTGCTCACCCAATTCTTACTTCAAAGAGAAGAATTCACTACCTCGGTAATTGAGTTAGATACTGAATCGGTGGCTTACCTCAACATTCATTTTCACGCTCTTCACGGTAGGATCCATTCGACCGATTTTTTAAAATTTCCACTGAGTGAAATAACCAACGAACCAATCGCTATTGCCGGAAACTTCCCTTACAACATCTCTTCCCAAATTCTATTTAAAGTATACGAAGATCGAGATCAAGTTCCTGAATTGGTAGGGATGTTTCAGCGAGAAGTAGCCAAACGAGTTGCCTCAGGCCCAGGCTCTAAAGAATACGGAATCTTAAGCGTTTTACTGCAAGCCTTCTACTCTATTGAGTACCTTTTCACGGTAGACGAAAACGTGTTTATACCGCCACCGAAGGTAAAAAGCGGAGTAATCAGGATGGTAAGAAACCAAACCTTGAAACTCGAGTGTGACGAAAAACTTTTTAAAACCGTGGTAAAAACTGCTTTTAATCAACGCAGAAAAACACTTCGAAATAGCCTAAAAAGTTTAGTTACCGACAAATCAATATTCGAAAATTCTATCTTTTCACAACGTCCAGAGCAATTAACCACCCAAGAATTTATTCTGCTTACCCAATGGATAGAAAACCAAGCCAAAAGCTAATATTTTCATTGTTTTAAGCTTTTTCACCTACTCGTTAAACTCTTCGAAAGAATAGTACTTTTGAAATATCGAGGTAGCCAATATGAATTTTGAACTTACCAAAGAATTTCTAGAGCGGTTAGAAGTAGCCATTGATGCAACAGACGAGCACAAGATGATTGAGCTGGTTGGTGATTTGCACGCGGCCGATATTGCCGAAATATTAGACGAAATCGACATTGAAAAAGGTCAATTACTCTGTCAATATTTACCGGGCGATCGTGCTTCTGATGTACTCATCGAACTCGAAGAAGATGTTAGAGAAAAATTTCTAGAAATTCTCACGCCCCGAGAAATTGCTCATCAGTACATCGAACACCTCGATTCTGATGATGCAGCCGATATTGTTGCCGAATTACCAGAAGATAAACGAGAAGAAGTAATTTCTAATCTCGATGATGTTAACCAAGCCAGCGATATTGTAGACCTTCTCAATTATCAAGAAGGAACCGCTGGAGCTCTTATGGGTAAAGAGCTGATTTGGGTAAACGAAAATTGGTCGGTGATGCGCTGCGTAAAAGAAATGCGTAGACAAGCCGAACAAATGGATCAGGTGTATTCTGTTTATGTAGTAGACGATAACCAGAAACTAATTGGCTTACTGCCTTTAAAGAAACTATTGCTGGCAAGCACGCAAGGCAGCATTTCTAACATTTACAATCCTAAAGTAAGAAGTGTAAAAACCTACACCGAAGACGAAGAGGTTGCTTTAATTATGGAAAAATACGACTTGGTAGTTTTACCAGTTGTAGACGAGCTAAACCGATTGGTGGGTAAAATCACCATCGATGATGTGGTAGATGTAATTAAAGAAGAGGCTGAAAAAGATTACCAACTAGCATCGGGTATTTCGAGCGATGTAGATCAATCAGATAATGTTTGGCAATTAACCAAAGCTCGCTTGCCGTGGTTATTAATTGGCATGGTGGGCGGCATGGCCAGTGCGGCTGTAATTGGCGTTTACGAAGAATCTATTTCGCTCATTCCGGCTATGGCCTTTTTTATTCCGCTTATTACAGCAATGGCGGGGAATATCGGAGTTCAATCTTCGGCCATTATTGTACAAGGTTTAGCCAACAATTCGTTAGAATTAGGTGGTATTTTTAATAAACTCAGCAAAGAATTTCTAGTGGCAACCGTTAACGGCTCGGTGTTAAGCCTCTTGTCTTTTATTGCCAGTTACATTTTTTACGGTGATTACCATTTAGGTACCTCTGTGGCCATCGCTTTGTTTACAGTAATTATTGTTGCTGCCTTGTTGGGCACATTTGTTCCGCTGGTATTAGATAAATACCGCATCGACCCAGCACTGGCAACCGGCCCATTTATTACTACTTTAAACGACATTATCGGATTGTTCATCTATTTCATGATTGGCCAATTCGTTTACACTTATTTCTAATGCGCGTACTATTTATTGATTCTGTGCACCCTTTGTTGCAAGAGCGCTTAACTGCTGCTGGTTATACTTGTATAGAAGGAACCGATTTCTCTTCGCTACAAATTAATCAAGAACTACAAAAGGCACAAGGCGTGGTAATTCGAAGTAAATTCAAAATTACAGAAGAAGTGATCAAACGGGCTCCTGCCTTACAATTTATTGCTCGCTCTGGTAGCGGTTTAGAAAACATCGACTTAAAGGCAGCCGAACAACGAAATATTCACGTTTTTAATTCTCCAGAAGGCAACCGCGATGCGGTGGCTGAGCATGCAATGGGTTTGCTATTGAGCCTTACCAATCACCTTGTTCGCGGACATCAAGAAGTGACTCGTGGCGAATGGAACCGCGAAAAAAACAGAGGCACCGAAATTTTCACCAAAACGGTGGGCATTATCGGCTACGGTGTTATGGGAAAAGCTTTTGCTCAACGACTTTCTGGTTTTGGTTGCCGAGTAATTGCGCACGATAAATACAAAACCGATTTTACCGATTCTTTTGCACAAGAAGTAACGTTAGAAGAACTGCAAAAAACGGCCGATGTGGTAAGTCTTCATCTTCCGCAAACAGAAGAAACCAAGCACTACTGCAACACTTCCTTTATCGAAAAATTCGAAAAACCATTTTACCTGATTAATACAGGGCGCGGTAAAAATGTAAACACAGCCAACTTGGTTGCTGCTTTACAAACGGGCAAAGTAATAGCTGCAGGTTTAGATGTTTTAGAGTTTGAAAGCGTTTCTTTTATGGATTTAGACAAAGAGCATCTTCCTGAAGAATTTCAGCAACTTATTGCCCAAGAAAATGTAATTCTTTCTCCGCATGTTGCCGGCTGGACACACGAATCGTTTGTGAAGTTAAGCACGTATTTAGCCGATAAAATTTTAGCTCAATTTGGTTCTTTTTCATCCTAAGCACATATTTCATCGAGAAAAAGAGCAACACAGATAGAAACTTGAAAAACTCAATTCGCTTACAATCGGGTTCCTACCGATATTATTTACCCTCTTGCAAT
Organism: Salibacteraceae bacterium; assembly: GCA_048267965.1. Classification (GTDB taxonomy): domain Bacteria; phylum Bacteroidota; class Bacteroidia; order Flavobacteriales_G; family Salibacteraceae. The sequence continues at coordinate 13,716 of JBLWWK010000005.1, read as the reverse complement.
TGTTGATAATACAACCGCCCATTGAGCCATTCTGCATCTAACTCTGCAGCTTCTTTTTTATAGAAATTAATGGCCGGTTCGTTCCACTCGAGCACTTGCCACTCCATGCGTTTTACTTGTTCTTTTTTGGCAACTTCTCTTACTGCTTTAAACAATTTTGAACCAATGCCGTGCTTTCTAAAAGCTTCGTCTACCACAAAATCTTCGAGGTAGAGGCATCTGCCTTTCCAAGTGCTGTATTTGTAGTAATAGAGGGCAATTCCTACCACTTTTTGGTCTAATTCGGCTACAATTAAGTGATAAATTGGATTTTCGCCAAAACCATCTTTCAGCAGCTGTTCTTCGGTAATTTCTACTTCGTGTAAGGCTTTTTCATACTCTGCCAACTCGTTAATTAAACGCAGCAAATCGGCTACATCTTCTCTTTTTCCTTCTCGAATTAATACGCTCATAAAGCCAAAGTATATTATTAGAAAACGAAAATGCGATATTTGCTGTTAAAAGAAATTCAACACATGAGCAAACTCATCACACTAGAAGAATTTATAATCGATAGACAATCCGATTTCCCGTTCGCCACTGGAGAATTAAGCCGTCTACTTAGTTCAATTGTTTTAGCCTCAAAAGTGGTAAACCGCGAGGTAAACAAAGCCGGGTTGGTAGATATTACGGGTGCTGTAGGAACCGAAAACGTACAAGGCGAGCAACAACAAAAACTCGATGTTTATGCCGATGATGTTTTTATGGCCGCTTTGCGTGCTCAGGGTGAAGTTTGCGGTATGGCTAGCGAAGAGCAAGACGATTTTGTTGAATTTAGCTCAGAAGAACCCCATCCGGGAAAATACGTTGTAATGATTGATCCGTTAGATGGTTCTTCTAACATTGATGTAAACGTTTCTATAGGAACCATTTTCTCTATTTACCGAAGAGTAACAGCTCCAGGTGAGAAAGTAAGCATGAAAGATTTCTTGCAAAAAGGAACCGAGCAAGTGGCTGCTGGCTATGTAATTTATGGTTCTTCTACCATGTTGGTTTACACTACGGGCAATGGAGTTAACGGTTTTACTTTAGACCCCTCTTTAGGTACTTATTACCTTTCACACCCAAAAATGCAGACACCAAAAGAGGGTAAAATCTATTCAATTAACGAAGGCAATGCAGCACAATTTGAGCCAGGTGTAAAAGAATACATCACCTATTGCCAAAGCGATGAAGATAAAAAACCATACAGCGCTCGCTACATTGGTTCTTTAGTGGCAGATTTTCACAGAAACTTGCTAAAAGGTGGAATTTACATTTATCCGTCTACTACTAAAGCACCTAACGGTAAACTGCGTTTGTTATACGAGTGCAACCCAATTGCTATGCTAGCAGAACAAGCTGGTGGCATTGCTACCAACGGCCATCAGAGAGTTTTAGAAATAGAACCTACCGAGCTTCACCAACGTGTTCCTCTTTTTGTAGGATCGCAAACCATGGTAGAAAAAGCCATGGATTTTTTAAAAAAATAACTACTTAGAAGATAGAAAAAGCCGGAATGAATGAGTTTCGGCTTTTTTCGTTTGGTACAGAATGGCCTATCGCATAAACAATCTGCTTTACACTGCGTTTGTCTAATTCTTCTGCGGTCAGCAGAAATACCATTCCATAGAGAAATACACGTTGTAAGCGTTGCGCTTATTACTTTTGTTCTTCTCTCAGATTTTGCAAAAAGAATGACTAAAGAGCAATTAACCCAAAAGTTTCAGACGAGTTCTAAAGTTCAAGAAATCTTATCGTTGTTAAAAACGAAAGGTGCCCAGCTAAAAATAAATGGCTCGGTGGGTTCTGCCACTTCGCTAATTGTAGCTTCGGTAATTCAACAAACTACTCATGCTCACTTAATTGTTCTTAACGATAAAGAAGAGGCTGCTTATTTGCACAACGATTTAGAAAGTGCTTTAGGCAAAAAAAACGTATTATTTTTCCCTTCTTCTGCTCGTTACCCGTATAAAATTGAGAAAACAGATAACGCCAATGTTTTACAACGAGCAGAAGTGCTCGATGCCATTACCCAGCGCAAAAGCCATAGTATAATTGTTAGCTACGCAGAAGCTCTTGCCGAAAAAGTAGTTACCAGAAAACACCTCAAGCAAAACACCCTTGAGTTAAAACAAGGAATGGAACTCTCTTTAGAGTTTATTAATGAACTGCTTTTCGAATACCAGTTTGAGCGCGTAGATTTTGTAACTCAACCCGGAGAATTTAGCATTAGAGGTGGTATTGTAGACATTTACTCTTTTGCCCACGACATGCCTTTTAGAGTAGAGTTTTTCGGAGACGAAATTGATTCAATTAGAGATTTCGACCCAGCCGAACAGCTTTCTCTAAAATCGTTTAAGAAGGTAACCATTGTACCCAATGTACAATCGAAGTTGTTACAAGAACAACGAGAATCTTTTCTCAATTTTATTCCGCCTAGCACCACCTTATGGGTGAAAGACATTCGATTTACCGGTGATCGACTCGAGAAAGAATTTGAGAAAGCCACCACCGCCTTTAATCAATTAGACTCTACCATAAAAAGGTTACCACCTGAAGAGCTTTATATTCACAGAGAAAAATTTGAAGAAGAACTAGAAGCCTTCCATTCGATTGAGTTTGGCATGAACACGTTTTATAGAAATTCTACAAAAATTTCGTTTAGCCAAATTCCTCAGCCCAATTTCAACCGCAATTTCGAACTCCTTAGCGAAAACCTCACCGAAAACGCAAAAAATGGAATCGACAACGTAATTGTAGCTACCTCTCCCAAGCAAATTGAGCGTTTACACAACGTATTCGAAGATTTAGAGAGGGAAAAACACTTTACACCCATCCACTTTTCTTTGCATGAAGGGTTTGTAGACCACGAATTAAAGTTGGCTTGCTATACCGATCACCAAATATTTGAGCGTTTTCACCGCTTTAGGTTAAAAGAAGGCTTTGCCGATAAACAACAGCAAATCACCTTAAAAGAACTCACCGATCTTCAAAAAGGAGATTATGTGGTACACGTAGACCACGGAATCGGCAGATTTTCTGGCCTCAAAAAAATCGATGTTAACGGCAAAGAACAAGAAGCTATTCAGCTAATTTACAAAGACAACGATGTGTTGTTTGTTAGCATCCATTCTCTTCACCGAATTTCAAAATATACGGGTAAAGAAGGAACCGAACCCAAAATGGATAAAATTGGTTCGGGAAGTTGGAAAAAGCTCAAAAACAAAACCAAGAAAAAAGTAAAAGAAATTGCTTTCGACTTGATTAAGCTATACGCTAAACGTAAAGCACAACACGGTTTTGCTTACTCGCCAGATAATTATTTGCAAAACGAGCTCGAAGCAAGTTTTATGTACGAAGACACTCCAGACCAAGAAAAAACAACGGCTGAAGTAAAACAAGACATGGAGAAGTCGTATCCGATGGATCGCTTAGTTTGTGGAGATGTTGGTTTCGGAAAAACAGAAATTGCTATGCGAGCAGCTTTCAAAGCAGCTTGTGATGGCAAACAAGTGGCGGTATTGGCTCCTACCACTATTCTTACTTTGCAGCATTATAAATCGTTTAAAAAACGTTACGCAGATTTTCCAGTTACAGTCGATTATATTAATCGTTTTAAATCGCCCAAGAAGGTAAAAGAAACGCTGGCTCAGCTAAAAGAAGGTAAAGTCGATATTATCATAGGAACCCATCGTTTAATTGGTAAAGATGTCCAATTCAACGATTTAGGTTTACTTATTATAGATGAAGAGCAAAAATTTGGTGTTTCTACCAAAGACAAGCTCAAAACTATGAAAGTAAATGTTGATACGCTTACTTTAACGGCAACGCCTATCCCGAGAACGCTTCAATTCTCGTTAATGAATGCACGAGATTTAAGCATTATTAAAACACCACCACCAAACCGACAGCCCGTTCAAACCGAATTGCATGCCTTTGGTGAAGAGGTAATTCGAGATGCTATTGCGTATGAAGTTCAACGTGATGGACAGGTGTTTTTTGTTCACAACCGCGTTCAGAACATTATGGAAGTTGCGGGAATGATTCAGCGTATTTGCCCAGGTGTTCGAGTAATTACCGCTCATGGTCAACTAGAAGGGAAAGATTTAGAAGATCGTATGATGCGTTTTATCGAAGGTGAATACGATGTGCTGATTGCCACCACTATTATTGAATCTGGTCTCGACATCCCAAATGCAAACACCATAATCATTAACCAAGCACAAAACTTTGGTCTTAGTGATTTACACCAAATGAGAGGACGAGTGGGTCGTTCTAACCGTAAAGCGTTTTGTTACTTGTTGGCTCCTCCGATGAGCAGTTTATCTACCGATGCACGCAAGCGTCTGCAAGCCATTACTCAGTTTAGTGACCTCGGTAGTGGAATTAACATTGCTATGCGAGATTTAGACATTCGTGGTGCAGGAAATCTATTGGGCGGTGAGCAGTCTGGCTTTATGGCAGATATTGGCTTAGAAATGTATCAGAAAATTCTAGACGAAGCCATTCAAGAGTTAAAGCAAAACGAGTTTAAAGAGCTTTTTAAAGACGAAAAAGTCGAGTTTATTTCAGATTGTCAGCTCGAGACAGATCTAGAAATCATGTTTCCAGACACGTATATTAATAACGTTACAGAACGATTAGCGCTGTACAAACAATTGTCTAGTTTAGAAAAAGACGAAGATTTAAAATCGTTCGAAGCTCAACTCATCGATCGTTTTGGCCCCTTACCCGACCAGGCTTACCGATTAATCAACTCTATGCGCCTAAAGTGGTTAGGAAAAGATATCGGGTTTGAAAAAATTGTGCTCAAACGCGGAAAACTAATTGGGTATTTTATTCCCGATCAAGCATCGGCTTACTTTCAAAGTCCGGCTTTTAACCTAGTACTAGAGCACGTAAAACACAATATGCAGCGTTGCGAGCTCAAGCAAAAAGGAGACAAACTCACTTTGGTTTTCCCGAATGTTACAGGCATAAGCAAGGCAATTAGTTTACTGAGTCCCATTTTAGATTAAGGCTTGTTAACTTTTCCACCAATCAATTCCGTAATGCGTTAGCCAAATAATAACAGCGTAGCGCAAGCTTTTGCCTACCAACATCCAGAAAGCGGTAGGAACCACTCTCGTCTTTACGAAACCTAACGCAATAGCCATTGGATCACCCACGATAGGTAACCAAGTAATTAAGGCAAAATAGCTACCGTACTTTTCCGCATATACTTTAAAGCGCTCAACCTTGCTGGCAGAAACTTTCAAATATTTTTCAATCCATTCCCACTTACCTAAATAGCCCATTCCGTAAGAAAGCATACCTCCTAGCCAATTGCCCACACTTGCAAATGCCCAAAGTGTTAAGCTGTCGAAATCGCCAAGCAACATGGCGCTAAGCAAAACATCAGAACTGAAGGGTAAAATGGTAGCTGCCAAGAAAGCAGCTAAAAACATTCCCCAATACCCGAGTTCCATCCAATCCATCATTTTACAAAGGTATTTTTAGGCAATTGTAGATCGCGTAACACAATCAATTTAAATGTTAACACTGAGTTTACATTGCAACTACCTGTTCTATAACGCTTTAGTCAATTCAACGCGAATCAACAAGCTTACCATGTTACGCTTATGTTTCCTTTTCATTTATTTTATGTATATTTGTATTTATCAAATTATTAAGATGATGAAGTATTGGATAGTAGTAGTGATTAGCTTATTGAGTACAGTAAGCTTTGCGCAGATGAACGATACATACACGAAAGACGGAGATAAACTTTGCGTTGAACGCCATGACGATCGTGGAGTATTAAGAGAAGAAGGCTGCTTTGTCAACAATAAAGCAGACGGAAAATGGACACAATATGATGCTCATGGAGATGTCCAGATGGTAGGCTTTTACAATCAAGATGTAAAAGAAGGTAAGTGGTACGCTTACGACCAAGACCAAAAAACGATGTACGAAGTTGTTTATAAAAACAACAAGCTAGAAACCTATAACCTTTGGAAAATCGACAAGCGCGATCTAACAGCTGGTAACTAGTTTATTTGTTTATCTAAGAAAAGCGTTATTCCTCAAGAGTAACGCTTTTTTTATTGCCTATATTTAGCTTTTCAAACTTGTTTTTATGCTCAACAACAACGAATACTCCCCTTTTTATCAATGCTATATAGACTTAGCTTCTCCATACGAGCTAATAGACGGATTAGACGAAACACTCGACACATGCATAGACCTTTACAAATCCATTCCTAAAAAATTGCATAATCACGCTTATGCAGAGGGCAAATGGACCATTAAACAAATGCTAGCACACAACATAGACACCGAAAGAATTTTTGCTTACCGCGCACTAAGAATTGCCCGAGAAGGAGCCACTCTTTCTGGTTTTGACGAAAACTTGTATGCCGATAAAAACCCTGCTACCCACAGAAATTTCGAACACTTAATAGACGAATTCTACACTGTGCGCCTAAGCTCTATTTCTTTGTTCGACAGTTTTACACCAGAAGATTTAACCCAAATGGGAAACGCTAGCGATAAACCATTAAGTACCAGAGCTTGCGGATACATCATTACCGGCCACGCACTTCACCACAACAACATTCTTCAAGAGCGTTATTTAAAATAATCGATATGTCTTTTTTAAAAACTATCTCTACTATAACCCTACTCTTTCTTAGCTTATTTAGTTTTTCTCAAGAAAAAACATCCCTCACCTTCGAAGATTACAACACCTGGAAAAACCTAGGTAGATACGGTATTTCTTCTGAAGGAACCCACATTCTATATCAAATTAAACCCCTTACATTCGGTGATCAAGATTTGGTGATTTATCAGCCAGAAAATAACACTAGCGATACTTTAACTCGAACACAACTGCTGGCCCTCGATGGAGAAAATCGGTATTTCATTGCCAAAGTTCATGTTCCGTACGACACCATTAAAAGCCTTACACTTAAAAAGGTTCCTAAGAAAAAACACCCTGTAGACACTTTACTGGTTCAACCTTATAACCAAGACACTTCTTACTACTTTACTCATTATAAAAGCTTTAAAAAAGGCGAAGAAAACAGTAGCTGGATGGCCATCGGGTTAAGCAAGTATACTCCTCAAGAAGAAAACCCCGCGCCAGAAGAACCCTCACTGTTTCAAAAGATTTTCAAAAAGCAAAAAGAGGTAAAATCGGTTCCTACCCCAAAAGCTAGTAAAACAACTTTCCACTTAGTTTCACTGCAGCCAGAAACTGGTGAAACGGTTTACCATGGTGTTGTAAGCGATTACATATTTAGCGACTACAACAACCAATTGGGTTTTATTACCACCGTAGGAAAAGACAAAGACAGCACGGGTGTTTTTGTTTACAATTACAGCTCTCAGTCTACCGACACTCTTTTTTATCAAGCAGGAAATGCTAAATCTATCACAAGTGATGAAAAAGGGGAAAAATGGTCGTTTTTAGCTTCAGCAGACACAACCGACACCAAAGTTTACTCGCTTTACCTGTATGCTAATAATGCAAGCAACATAGTTGCAGACACTCTTACTGAAGGCATGCCCGAAAATTGGTCTCCCAGTGAATACAAATCTCTTTCGTTTTCTAAAGACGGAACGCGATTATTCTTCGGAGCAAATACGGTTCCTACCGAAGACGAAGAAGATTCTCTACTTACCGCAGAAAAGCCTCGCTTAGATGTTTGGAACTATCAAGACCTTGATTTGCAACCCAGACAGCTGCTACAAAAGAAAAGAGACGAGAAAAAAACGTACCGCTTTGTTTACCACATCAACAACCAACAACTTGTTCAAATTGAAAACGACAGCCTTGAGCTATCTCAACTTCCGCTTAACGGAAACGCCCGATATGCTTTGGTTTCGAACCCTAATCCGTTTAGAGTTGAGTACTCTTGGAGCTATCCATGGAAAAGAGATTGGTACCGATTAGATATTACCAATGGTGATTTAAATCTGCTATTGGCAGCTCACGGCCACAACCGCACACTTACCCCAAATGGCGATTATTTTATTTGGTACGATGCCAATAAGAACGATTGGTTTTCGAAAAATCTTAGCACCGATTCGGTAATTAATTTAACTCAAGAATTAAGAGCGCAAGGAGCTGTTCTAACCAATCCTGAAAACGATGTTCCAGCAAAAAGTTTCGCCTATGGCATTGATGGTTTCACCAAAAACGGTAAAGCCATTCTTACTACCCGATTTAGCATTTACAGCATCGATTATTCGGGGAACGAACCTGCTCAACTCTTAACACAAGCCATTCAAGAACCCAACACTCACTATTCTTTGCTGAATTTTTCGCCAGACGAAAACTACATCAACCTGGACACCACTTTATTATTCAGTAGTTTTAATTACGCCACCAATCAAATGGCTTTACTGGCTGTAAATGGCAAAAAAAACACCACTCTTCTTAAAGACGATGCTAGTTTTTACTCTTTTAGAAAAGCTGAAAACGCCAATCGTTTTATCTTCAAACAATCTACCTATGTACAATACCCCGATTTACGCACTTTCGATTTAGGCACTGAACTTATCGAAAACACCTCAACTCATCAAGTTTCTGATTTTCAAAAACAAAGAGACGCAAAACTTTGGGGTACCAACGAGAAATATTACTGGACAAATGAGCAAGGAAATCAAAAAGGACTACTGTTCTATCCTGAAAATTTCGACAGCACAAAAGTTTATCCGTTGATGGTTTATTTCTACGAGAAAGATTTTAACACACAGCACAATCCGCGCATGTTTAGGCCATCACCTAGCACCATCAGCATCCCATTCTACAACAGTAACGGATACATTGTTTTTGTCCCAGACATCAACTACACCACTGGTCAACCGGGGCAAGACGCTTACAACGCCATTGTTTCAGGTGCAGAATCTCTTGCTCAACTCCCTTTTATTGATGGAGAGAAAATGGCCATTCAAGGCCAAAGTTGGGGTGGATATCAAGTAGCTTACTTGGTAACACAAACCGATCTTTTTGCTGCCGGAATGGCTGGTGCACCAGTATCTAACATGATTAGCGCATACGGGGGAATCCGTTGGGGATCCGGCTTGAGTCGTCAGTTTCAGTACGAGCAAACCCAAAGCAGAATCGGTGGCGATTTATGGAATTCTTGGAACAATTACAGAGACAACAGCCCTATTTATCATGCTCCTAACACAAACACTCCTTTACTCATAATGCACAACGACAACGATGGCGCAGTTCCGTGGTATCAAGGTATTGAGCTTTTTGTAGGATTAAGAAGACTCAACAAACCCGTTTGGATGCTCAATTACAATGGCGACCAACACAACTTAATGAAAACAGCCAACCGAATCGATTTAAGCAAGCGCATGTACGGCTTCTTTAACCACTATTTAAAAGGAGAACCAATGCCTTTCTGGATGAAAGAAGGCATACCAGCAGTTGACAAAGGAAAAGTTTACGGCTACGATTAATTTTCGTTTTCAACTTCCGTTTCTTTTTCTGTAGGAACCCAATTTCAAATCCTGATACAACTCAACAAGAATTGAGCTGTATCAGGATTTTTTAGTTTCATAAAAAACGGAAAGCGGTTCCTACCGTTAAAAAAGGAGAAACCCATGTTTTTGATTATTTCTACCGAAAAAGAAGTAAATTTCTTTGCTGAAAGCACCCTAAAAACAGGCTTATCTAAGTTCGATTATGTACGATGCACTACTCAATAACATGCAAGAAGTTGTTCCTTTAAACAACAGAGAAGTACAGCTTATCGAAAGCGCATTTAATCGAAAAGCGTTGAAGAAAAAAGAATTTCTACTTCGAAAAGACGAACCTTCAAATCACATGCGCTTTATATCTGAAGGCTGTCTCAAATTATTCAACCTAGACGAAACGGGAAAAGAACACATTTTACAATTTGGCATTAGCGGCTGGTGGATGAACGACTTATACGCTTTCCTAACTCAACAGCCTGCTACTTTTTTTATCCAGGCTATTACCGAAAGTGTTGTGCTTCAAATTCATCGAGATCAACTGAATAACTTGTTTGATGAAATCCCCATGATGGATAGGTTTTTTAGAATTAAAACGCAATCGGGTTATGTGGCTCTCCAAGAACGCACCATCAATTCGATGAGTCAATCTGCTGAAGAGCTTTATTACGACTTTGTTTCGAAGTATCGAGAAATGGAACAGCAAATACCTCAATACATGATTGCATCTTACTTAGGTATTACCCCTGAACACTTAAGCACCATAAGAAAAAACGCTACCAAAAAGCGTTCTTAAGATACCTTAATTTTCTTTAGGCGTGCACGCTTCACCTTTGTCTACAACAAAAGATAAAGGAAATGCTATTTCGTTTTTTCATCACAACATTAATTGTAAGCAACGCCTGGTTAGCCTCTGCCCAATCGATCAGTTATTCACCACAAATTCTGATTGGTCATCGATCAACGGCCTACCTCCACATTATTGATTATAAAATCAATTCGAAGTTTTCTTTCAACAACCTTACCTATACAGATTCGGAGTTTAACAGCGATAAAAACACCATTTTTTTCATCCGTAATACAGGGTCGTATGCCTTAACAAAACGATTGTTTTTGAACCTAGCCGTTGGCGTTAAAAATCCTGGAAAATTTGCCACCACCAGCCTTCAATACCTCTACATCAAAAACAATTTCTTTACCGGTTATTCTGTAGGAACCACTCTTCAAAACACCTTCACCCTTGAGCAATCTTTATCATTCAGATATAGTCACCTGATAAAAAACCAGCTAAAAGCTTATTACTCTCTTCTCATCATTTTCAACACCGCTAACCATCAATTAGATCGGGGTATTCAACAAGTTAGGGTTGGCATTAACCAGAAGCAATCCACTTATGGCCTTGGAGCCAATTACGATCAATTTAATAACACCTCCCGAACACTCTTTAACGTAGGAATTTTCTTTTCACACAACATAAAATCTAAATCATGAAAAAAAATGTAAATCTAGGCTTAGCACTTACCAGAGTTTCGATCGGCTTTCCCATGCTTTTCTATGGAGTTAACAAACTATTCAACGGGATTGACTTTATCCAGCAACTCCTCATCAACAACGGACTCCCCGGCCTGCTCGGCTATGGGGTTTACCTAGGCGAAATAGTTGCTCCCCTCTTTATTTTAATCGGCTTAAGAACACGCATAGCAAGTTTAATCTTCTCGATTAACTGCATCACCGCTATTTTACTCGCAAAAAGTCAACACGTTTTCGAATTAAACAGCTCTGGAGGCTGGTCTATAGAACGGTCTCGTGCATGAAGCGTTGGGCATTTCAAAGCACTTCACTTTCCATCCGTTGATATGTTTGTTTAATGTACTCATTTTCAATTTAACCACTTACTGACCAATGATTTATACACAATGTTGTACGCTGGCTTTTTTTCTTTTCAGTCCGTTAGCGTTGGCGTGAAAGCTCTTTGCAACCGCAGAAACGAGGATTGCAATGTGCTTGAACATTGCGTTGGCTTATTCAATCAGTTGTCCAACTTTATTAACTACTTTATATTCCATTTCATCAAATTCATTAAAGTGTGCTTTTCCGCATTTTATTTTTAATTGTTCATCTGAGCTTAATTTTTTCACATCTACAATAGGTGTTCCTGTGTCCTTAGTTTCTGCAACAAAGTAGATTTTTTTATCATCTTCAAATACCAAAGCCCAATCAGGATTGTAATTTCCTATTGGAGTTGGAATTTTAAACCAATTCGGGAGTTTAAAATAGAACTTAATTTGGTCGCTCGATTCACAGTCCTTTGCAAACTTGCTTTCAACTCCTGAATCTAAAGGCACAAACTCTTCATAAATGGTTTTGGAAGCGTCTTTTACTTTAAATGAAAAGTCGTTTAGATAAACTTCTAATTCCTGAGCTTTAAAAAGTGCCATTTCATATTCTGCTCCGCCAATTTTTTGGTATTTGATTCCGTCAATCATTAAGTCGTACAAAGTCCGTTTTATTGCTTGGGTTGTTAAGTCCAAAAACAGTTGTGGATTGATTAAAATATCTCCAATTCTGTCTGATTTACTTAATATCTCTTGAATGGTCGAACGTGTCAATTCTGTTTTACTTTGGATATAGCCTAAAACGTCTGGAATTTTCCAAGAGTAGCTGTCATAAGATTCTACTTTATCTCCTGCATACATTGTTTCAACTCCTTCGTCTGTCATATTAATATTGACTTTCGTAGAACGAATAGAAGGTGCTTTAATCTCTGGTAAACCTTTAACTGCTTTTGAAGCGAAAGTGATTAACTCGTCTGTTTTATAGTCAACTCGATAAGTGGTTTTCTTTTTCAAGTTTTCCCATATCTCCAAGAATTTAGGGTCGGCTTCAAATCCTTTACGGTATTTGATTGCTGTTCGTTCTCGTTTGTTTTTAATTCTGCCTTTAAACTCAACACCACAATCGTCTTCAATCTCTTTTTGTAAAGTTTTCGCAAAGTCATCATACGATTCATTGGCGATAACTGTCAAGCGGTTTATGTTTTGGTCGTAGGTTCTTTCCAATTTTCCGTCATCTGTTTTCTTAACTGCTAATCGTAAACCTCTTCCTATTTCTTGACGTTTTTTTATGTCTGATTTCGTCTCGTTCAACGTACAAATCTGAAACACATTAGGATTGTCCCAACCTTCTCGAAGTGCAGAATGTGAAAATATAAAACGAAGCGAGTTGTCAATATCCAACAACGTTTCTTTGTCTCTCATTATCAGACTGTAAGTGTCATCATCTGCTTTTGTTTCGCCCGAAGTGTCTTTGAATTTTCCTTTTTTGTCTTGTGAGAAATAACCATTATGTACTTCATTAACTGGAAACCTGTCTAATTCCTTAAATGCTGGTTTTGAAATGTATTCCTGGTAGATTTCTTCGAACCATTCTGCAAATTTTCCTCTGTGCGGATTTCCTGCTGAATCGTAATGTCTGTAATTAGCAACCTTGTCAATGAAGAAAAGCGAAAGCACTTTTATTCCTAATTTGTTTAGGCGTTTTTCTTTCTTTAAATGTTCTTCAACCGTTTTACGAATTTGAAACTTCATCACTTCATCATTCAATCCACCTTGACTTTCACCTACATATAACATTTGCCCATTAGCAAGTGTAATTGATTGGTCTGAGGCATCAATAAAATCAATTACATATCCATCTTTATAGATTTCCCTTTCATTAGAAAGCTTATACAAATCATCCCCGTATTTTACCGAAACCGATTTCTTTTTAACACCTCCTTTGTCATTTACATTAATTGAAACCTTAGCAGTAACTTTTGTTTTAGTAGTTTTAATGGAATCTACTTGCACAAAAGCATCATTGTATGCATTTTCTTCAACAATGGAATCTACTTCAATTTGTTTAACCAAGCCTAAATCATAGGCTTTTACAGGATTTAAACTGTAAGTGAGGTTGTATTGATTTCTGTGGGTTGCCGAATAGCGAAGTGTGCAAAGACCATTTAGGTTTCCAATAGCCGAAGTACGTTTTTCGGTTTCCATATTTTGTGGCTCGTCCACAATAACTATTGGATTTACCGACTGAATAAATTCATAGGATTATACGCTTAGAGCGCAAAGCTTTAGTAAGTCGCTGTATTTGATTACAATAGGATCAAGCATTCTCTTCATTATTCGCTCAAAGTTAAAGTTAGTAGACCATCTTCGATTGAACCTGAAGTAG
>JBLWWK010000004.1:0-233640 GCA_048267965.1 Salibacteraceae bacterium | reverse complement strand
AAGCCGATGCCTGAGCTCAAACAGCGTGTTCGGTTACGCTGCGCTCTCTGGTATTTCTACCAAAACCATCCGATGCCAAAAAGTTCAAGTCTAACGACTTGATAGGGTTTTTACGGATTCTATGTTAGATTCTTTGAAAAGAATGAAAATTATTTAATCTGATTGTTGAAAAACGTAAGGTGCTCAAATCAAAATTCGATTGGAAATCGAATGCTGTGACTTTTGTCAGTGATAGATGTTTTTGCCACCGTAGTTGCGATTTTTGGAAAAAATCAAAGCACGTAGGTGGAGCAGGGCAACAACTTGGGAAGTTGTTGAGCCAGCTAGTGCGGTGGAAAAAGCGAAGAATTTGTTTTTAATTTCTTTTGGCTTGAACCAAAAGAAACAAAAGTTCAAGAATCATAAAAAGGTGTTGCTACGCACCGGCAGCACCAAAACTAAAATCGCTCCAAGGCTTCGCGATTTCTTAACGTTTTGGGCTGCCTACACTGCCTTATGATTCAGGTATTCGTTTTGAGAACGAATTCAGGTTTTTACGGATTCTGAGTTAGATTCTCTGAAAAGGATGAAAAACATTCAATTTAGCTTTAGAGAAACAAAAAGTGCTCAAATCAAAATTCGATTGAAAATCGGATGCTGTGACTTTTGGCAGTGATAGATGTTTTTGCCACCGCAGTTGCGATTTTTGTTCAAAAAATCAAAGCACGTAGGTGGAGCAAATAACATGGTTTTTGAAGCGTAGCGGAAAAAAATCACCTCCAAAAGCACAAGGAGTTTTTTGGAACTTTTTTTCTCCTCAAAAAAAGTGGTAAAATTTTTCTTTTGGGTTACCTACACTGCCTTATGATTCAGGTATTCGTTTTGACAACGAATTCAGTTTTTAAGGATTCTGGGTTGGATTCTTCGTGAAAGATGAAGAAAGAAGAAATTCACTTATTTCCAATCTAAAAACTGGTTAATTAAACCATTGGTAGAAGAATCGTGAGAATGTACGGGATCGGTTCCTACCAATTCTGGTAATATACTCTTAGCAAGTTGTTTACCGAGTTCTACGCCCCATTGATCGTAAGAATAAATATTCCAAATTACGCCTTGTACAAATATTTTGTGCTCATAAAACGCTACTAACGAACCTAATGTGTGCGGGGTGATTCGCTTCAATAATATAGAAGTGGATGGGCGGTTGCCTTCGAATACCTTAAACGGAAGTAAGTCTTCTATTTCTGCTTCGGTTTTTCCACTTTCTGAAAGTTCTTTTTTGACGGCTTCTTCGGTTTTTCCGTTCATTAACGCTTCGGTTTGCGCAAAGAAATTAGAAAGCAATTTTACGTGGTGATCTCCAAGTGGATTTAACGATTGCGCTGGTGCAATAAAATCGCAAGGAATTAATTTTGTGCCCTGATGAATTAACTGGTAAAATGCATGTTGACCGTTGGTGCCTGGTTCGCCCCAAACTATTGATCCGGTTGAGTAATTTACCTTTTTCTGGTTGCGATCTACCGATTTACCGTTACTTTCCATGTCGCCTTGCTGAAAATAGGCCGCAAAACGATGTAAATATTGATCGTAAGGCAACAAAGCATGCGTTTCTGCCTCGAAAAGGTTGTTGTACCAAATTCCTAAAAGAGCCATTTTAGCGGGTATACTCTTTTCTTTTTCTTCCCTAAAATGGTTGTCGGCAGCATGGGCTCCTTCTAAAAGTTGCTCAAAATTTTCGAAACCGATGGCAAGCGAAATAGATAAACCAATGGCCGACCACAACGAGTATCTTCCGCCTACCCAATCCCAAAAGGCAAACATGTTTTTAGTGTCGATTCCAAATTCTTGCACCCCTTGCTGGTTGGTAGATAAAGCAACAAACTGTTGGGCAATATCTTCTTTTCCGTTAGCAAACTGTAGGAACCAATCTCGCGCTGAATGCGCATTCGTCATGGTTTCTTGAGTTGTAAATGTTTTAGATGCAATAATAAAAAGAGTAGTTTCAGGATTGATTTTTTTCAAAACTTCGGCAATGTGCGTTCCGTCTACATTGCTCACAAAATGAACCGTAAGATGCGTTTTGTAATGCTTTAATGCTTCGGTTACCATTACCGGACCTAAATCTGAGCCGCCTATTCCTATGTTTACCACATCCGTGATGGGTTTTCCTGAGAAGCCTTTCCATTCTCCTGAGAGTATTTGTTCGGTAAACCGTTTCATCTGATCTAATACCTTATTTACATTGGGCATTATATCGGTTCCTTCTACAAAAACAGGAGTATTCGATCGGTTTCTTAAGGCGGTGTGTAAAACAGCTCTTTTTTCGGTTTCGTTGATTTTTTCTCCTGTAAACTGTGCTTCGATGGCAGCTGGTAAACCGCATTCTACAGCTAGTTTTTCGAGTAAAGAAAAAGTGTGTGGTGTTACGCGATGTTTAGAAAAATCGAAAAGAAATTCTCCCCATTTTACACTCAATTCTTCAAAACGATTGGGATTTTCACGAAACCACTGTTTCATGTGAATATCGTGGATAGAAGAAAAATGAGCTTGAAGGTCTTTCCAACTATTGGTTTGGATAAAATTCACCTTTTCTAAACGCATATCAAGAGTTGTTTACAATCAAAAATACAAGTTCGCTGCTAATTCTAACCTTTTGTAAACATTAAAGAAAGTTGAATTGTAAGTAGGTGCTTGTCTCATTTCTTAACGCTCACTTTTTTTGCTTCTTTTTAGAAGGAGGGCAGCCGCGTTTAAATGGTAACAATCAAAAGAGAGGAGATTCATTCTTTTGATTGTTTCTAGTGAAATTAAACCAAAGAATAGAAAAAGAAACGTTGCTGAAAAGTCGTTGTTTTCTTTCTAATTTTGGAAGAAGCAATCTGTTGAACTAACATGGAAATTTTTCTGCATTCTGAAGCTTGGATCGCGCTGTTAACCCTCACTTTCTTAGAAATTGTACTGGGTGTAGACAACATTATTTTTATTTCGATTGTATCGAATAAACTGCCTAAAGAGAAGCAAAGTAAGGCTCGAAATTTAGGATTGATTTTGGCGCTTGGTTTTCGAATAGCACTCTTGTTAGGTATCTCTTACATAATTGGTTTTACGCAACCCTTGTTCGAAGTTTTTGAACACGCTGTAAGTGGAAGAGACCTTATTTTAGCCGTTGGCGGATTGTTCTTAATTTTTAAGAGTACAGTAGAAATTCATCATAAACTTGAAGGTGAACACGGAGAACAAAACCAACCCAAGGCCACTTCTTTTTCTGGGGTAATTACTCAAATTATTTTGCTCGATATCATCTTTAGTTTCGATTCTATATTAACAGCTGTAGGTTTAGCAGAAGATGTACTTATTATGATTATTGCGGTGGTAATTGCCTTGGTAATCATGATGATTTTTGCTGGTAAAATCAGTTCGTTTATTAGTAAACATCCCACTTTACAGATGTTAGCGCTCTCTTTTCTAATTTTAATTGGCTTTACGCTGTTTGCAGAATCATTGCATGCTGAAATTCCGAAAGGATATATCTATTTTGCAGTATTCTTCTCTTTATTAGTAGAAGTACTCAACATTCGATTACGAAAAAATTCGAAACCACTCGAGTTGAAAAAACGAATCGAAGAAGAATAATAACTCATGATTCTCTATCAGATGCAAAACGGCTTTCAACCAGAAAATAAAAAGGGCAACAAAATCTATTTAATAATAGGTTTAATTGCCCTTGCTGCTGCGGGTGTAACGTTTGCCCGCTTATTTTTTGTTGCGTTTGGCTTTTTGGTAGTTTCTTTTGTGCTTTTAGCGTACTGGCTCTACCAAAAATTTAATTAGCTACACGCAATCTTGTTTACTCGTCTTTCGTGTCTGCCACCTTCAAACTCTGCATCTAAATAAGCATCTACAATTGCTTTTGCTTCGTCTACAGAAATAAAACGAGCAGGTAATGCACAAATATTAGCATTGTTGTGTTGGCGAGCTAACGCTGCAATTTCTGGTAACCAACACAATGCAGAACGCACACCTTGGTGTTTATTAGCAGTAATATTAATTCCATTTCCGCTTCCACACATAATAATACCTAAATCTACTTCTCCCGATTCAACAGCCTCTGCAGCTGGGTGAGCATAATCTGGGTAATCTGTACTTTCTTCAGAATCGGTTCCTACATCTTTTAACTCATAACCTTTGGCTGCTAAGTGCGCCTTAATCTCTTCTTTTAGTGAAAAACCGGCATGATCACTTGCTATCGCTAACTTCATAACAGATAATTTTGAGGCAAATCTACATTGTTTTAAAACGTGTTAACAGTGTTGTTAATAACTGTTAGTAATTCCCAATATCTTTATCTTGGATATATCGACAGAATATCGAATTCGAATAAATATCGAGAATCAAGAATTTTTAGAACAGTATTTTTAGACGAGTTGTTTACAATTCACTAACCCTTATCAAAACCAAAACAAACAGAACTTATTCTGTTCATATTTAGATAAACTTCTGTTAATAAATCAAACTACTATTCAAAATCAAGCGTTTACATTTACAACGCTGTTAACCGATTGTGAATAACTAATGAAAAACCAAAAAATCAAGCTTTTTAGCAACTTTGTATACACATTACTAACAGCCTAATAATAACAAATAGAGATTTTAAAAATTTTTTGTTTGATATATAAAGAAGAGAATATGTTGAAAACCGTTTTCGCCCTCTTGCTATTTTGCCTCTCGGTAGGATCCAATTTACATGCTCAAGATTCTGTAAACCTAAATGGATATAATGTTTTCTATTTCGAGAATGGCGTAAAGTCAAGCGAAGGAAACTTCTTAAACGGTCAGCCAGATGGATTATGGAAAAACTACTATCCCAACGGTAAGTTGAAATCAATTGGCTACAGAAAAGCTACCCAACTCGATAGCCTCTGGAAGTTTTACCGAGAAGATGGTATTCTCATTACCGAAATAGAATACGACAGCAACTTGCGCCACGGTATTACTAAAAAATACAACGAAGAAGGTTTTCTACTTACCAAAACGCCTTATGCGAAAGATAAAAAAGAGGGTATTCAGCTAGAATACTATCCAGGTTCGCAACACATTCATTATGAACGACCTTATTTAGCAGATAAATTAGAAGGAACCGGTTACCAATATGCCGAAGATGGCCGCGTAATTTCAATTATCGAATTTGAAAAAGGATTTATCGATCGAGAAGAAGTGATTAATCGTTTCGATATAAAAGGCAAGAAAAGTGGTCTTTGGATTGAGTTTTACGATGATTTACGCTTCGATGATGGCACAATGGCTAAAAGACTCGAAGGACGATACCTAAAAGGCTTAAAGAATGGTTATTTCCGTGAATACGACCGAAAAGGAGAACTCATAGCTACCTACAAATACGAGAACGGCAAGCAAATTAAAGATCCGATAGAATTGAGTAACATCGAAATTCGAAAAGAATTTCACCCCGATGCTACCGTTCGTTTAGAAAAAAAGTTCTTGAACGGTAAAGCTCACGGTATTTGGAAAGAATACAACCAGAATGGAGAACTAATTAATTCTCAAGCCTATAGAAATGGAGTTTTATTAGGCGAAGGTTTAATCGATGAGGCTGGAGTTCGCCAAGGTTACTGGAAAGAGTATTATTCTGACGGGAGTTTGCGCGCTGAAGGTGAATACCTAGATGGTGAACGTTTTAAAGGGTGGAAATTCTACTTTAGAAACGGAAAATTAGAGCAAAAAGGCAAATACAGAGAAGGCGGTTTACAACACGGTGAATGGGTTTGGTATTTTCAGAACGGTGAAATTCATCGCATCGAAAACTTTAGAAAAGGAAAAGAAGATGGCGATATTGTAGAATACGATACAGCTGCTCAAGTAGTGTTGAAAGGCCAATTTTTTGATGGATTAGAAGATGGTGAATGGTTTTTTCAAACAGGCGATTACCGTGAAGAAGGTTCTTTTATAGAAGGTCTTCGTCATGGTGAATGGATTCATACTCACATACTTACCGATGAAATAGCTTTCGAAGGCGAATTTATAGAAGGTTACGAACACGGTAAACATACCTGGTACCACGAAAACGGTAAAAAAATGCTCGAAGGAAAATACGAAATGGGCCTTCGCCAAGGGGAATGGAAACGGTTCGATGAAAACGGTTTGCTCATTCTTACCATTACTTACAAAGACAATGTGGACCGTAAACTAGATGGAAAAAAGATAAAACCATCTTCTGATTAAAATTGAAATAATATTTGGTTATAAATAATAAATTGAACTTATTTTAGTTTATTATTTTGTTTTGAATTATTAATCAGTTTATTATTCTAAAATTGTGAAAAATTGGCTCCTTCTAATTTCTTGTTTTTTCTTGAGTAATTGGGCAGCGAGTCAAACGCGGTTAGAGAATAAATTGCACCAATTGTGGCAAACCGATCAGGCCAAGTGCATCGAAAAAGCTGAAAAGTACATTCGAAAAGAAAAGGCTCAATCAATTGCGCACTATTACATTGTTTTACAAGATTTTAATCGAGCTCAATCGAAAAATGATATAACGCACTGGAAAAAGGTATTGCGTTCCTACCGAAAAGCAAAAAATTATCCAAGTGAAGAATTAGAAATTCTGGCTCTAGAGATTGATTTAGCGCTAAACACGTGGGCAGAACAATGCAACGAAACGGATTTAATACAGATTTCAACAGCGTATTCACAAGTTTATAAAGATACTTTGCATGTATTTCTGAATTGGCAGAAATCAAAAGAGCAAGAGATAGTAGATGAAGCTAACAATGCCATTGCAAAGGGTGTTGATAGTTTGAGAAGAGCACTACTTTCTGTTGCTCTTGATTTAGAAGGAACTCCGTATAAATGGGCAGGTGTAGATACCAATGGTTTCGATTGTAGTGGTTTTACGCAATACGTTTATAAATCGGTAGGTATTGAGCTACCTCACAATGCGCATCTTCAAGCAACTTGGAACCAGGGAATCGAAAAAACATTTGAAGAAGCACAACCCGGAGATTTACTGTTTTTTGGTAGCCGAAATGGTGATTCGTTCAATGTTTCACATGCAGGAATTTTGTTCGAGAAAGAACCCGATTCTACCAAAGTGATTCATTGCGTTTCTACCGGTGTTAGCATTGATGGCGACAATTCTTCTTGGGAGTATTACTGGAAAGACAAAATTTTATTTGCGCGCTCATTGCTCAATTTCAGCGAGTAGAGTGTAATCCCCTTCATCGTTTTTTTTCTACGGCAGTATAGAGCGCTTTATTCGTTCTACCTTTAGAGCTTGATTTGAACTTGCCCTTATGAAATCACTATTATCTTCTCGATTTATCGTCTATACGCTCGTATTTTTTTTCGCACTGGCCACTGGTTGCTCTGAGGCACCACAGCGCATAGAAATTAATCCGGCTTTTGGTGCTTACATTACTGGTTATACTTCGGGCGTAATCTCAAAGCACGATGTAATTCAAATCAAATTAGCCAATGCGGCAAACCTTGCAAACAACCAAGGCGAAATCGATAAAAACTTGTTCGATTTTAGTCCTTCTGTAGAAGGAACCGCTTTTCTTATCAATGAACAAACCATAGAATTTAGGCCCTCAGAAGCATTAGAAGAAAATACGTTGTATACCGTAGATTTTGAGCTGAGTGAAGTTGTTCAAGTACCCGAAGAATTGCGCACATTTACCTTTCAATTTCAAACACTACAACAAGATTTTCGTTTTTACTCAGTCGGCTTATCTCCGCAAGAAGATAATCAGCTTGAAAAACAGATATATACTGGTAAAATTGTAACGGCAGATCAGGCAGATTCAACAGCTATCACTGAACTCATTTCTCTTTCTGGTGCTACCGAAGATTTAACCATTTCGTGGAATTTTCTTTCAGATACCGAATACCAGTTTACACTCAGAAATATAAAACGACAAAAAGAAGCCACGCAGTTCACGATTCATATAAACGGTGAAGCTATTAATGTAGATCGAGAAGAAGAATTTTTAGTAGAAGTTCCGTCAATTAACGATTTTGTTGTTTCTAAAATCGATGTGGTTCAGGTTCCTACCCAACACATCGAAATTCGTTTTTCTGATCAGCTAAAGAAACAAGACCTCAACGGGTTAATTGCCATTCGTGGTGCTCAAAGTCTTCAATTTGTACACCAAAAAAATGTGGTAAAAGTGTATCCGAATAAACGTTTAGTAGGAACCAATACCTTAACCATATCACAAGGCATTAAAAACATTTATGATAGCCGATTAAAACAATCGGTCACTAAAGACTTAAGTTTTGCCCAAACCAAACCTGCCGTAAAAATGGTAGGTGATGGCGTTATTTTACCCAACTCTAACGGGTTAATAATTCCTTTCGAAGCCGTTAGTTTACAATACGTTGATGTAGTTGTTAAACGAATTTTCGAAAACAATGTATTGCAGTTTTTACAAGACAACCAATTAGAAGGCGATTATAGTTTGCACCGGGTAGCAAGGGTGGTGAAGCATCAGCGCATCAATTTAGCAGAGTTCGGAAAATCAGATTTACATACTTGGAACCGTTTTCATCTCGATTTAAGTCAAATTTTAACTACAAAACCAGGTGCCATTTACCGAGTAGAAATTCGATTTAAGAGAGCTTATTCTTTGTACCAATGTGAAGGCGAAAGTGATCAAAGTGATGTAAATCAATTGGCTACCCAACCAGATAACAATTGGGACGGAGCACCAGATTTAGCAGACTACGAAGAGTATTATTACAATTGGCGAGAAAGAGATAACCCATGTTCTCGAGCGTATTATGCGCAAAATTATGGTCATTCAATCACTGCTCGAAACGTAATTGCCTCAGATATCGGCTTAATTGCCAAACTGGGTGGTGATCGCACTATGCATGTGGTAGCGAGTAACTTGGTTTCTACTGAACCAATTGAAGGAGCCACTATTCAGTTTTTCGATTATCAACAACAATTAATTAGTACCGCATCTACCGATAAAGAAGGAATGGTAACCCAAACCTTAAGCCGGAAACCGCATGTAGTAGTAGCTTCTCACAACAACCAAAAAGCCTATTTAAAAGTAGACGATGGTGGCGCTCTTTCTTTGAGCAAATTCGATATTGCGGGTAACCAAGTAGAAGAAGGCGTAAAAGGCTTTTTGTATGCAGAAAGAAGTGTTTGGCGTCCAGGAGATTCACTTTACCTCACCTTTATTTTAGAAGATAAAGAACAGTTGCTACCTACTAATCATCCTATTCAGTTCGAATTATACAATCCCAAAAATCAGCTGATTAATAGAAAGGTGGCAATAGAAAACACCAATGGTTTTTACGATTTTAGAACCGCTACTGAACCCGATGCACTTACCGGTTATTATTCTGCAGTGGTAAAAGTAGGAAACCGTAAATTCAGAAAAGCATTGCGCATTGAAACGGTAAAACCCAACCGACTAAAAATCTACATAGATTTTAATGGAGAGACTATTTTTTCTTCGAATTCTTCTGTTGAAGGAACCCTTTCTGCCAAGTGGCTGCATGGTGCCAAAGCAGGTGATTTAAAAGCAAAGGTAGATGTAACCCTTTCTAAAGGTTCTACCACTTTTGATGGATTTAGTCAATTTCAGTTTAGCGATCCTTCTCGAGAGTTTGCTTCACAAACCAAAACTATTTTCGATGCTCAATTGAATAATGAAGGAAAAGCTACCTTACCTCTTGAAATAAAAACCACAAATGCTCCCGGAAAATTACGCGCCAATTTCGATACAAAAGTGTTCGAACCAGGGGGTAATTTTAGTGTAGATCGCTACTCAATTGAGTATTCTCCCTACCCATTTTATGTGGGGTTGAATGTTCCACAAGGAACATTGAATAATGGTACGTTACTAACAGATTATAAACATGTTATAGACATACAAACACTCACAGAAAAAGGTGAAAAAGCACCCCATCGAAAGGTCGAAATTGAAGTGTATAAAATTCAGTGGAGATGGTGGTGGGAGTCTGAAAATTCGAACATCGGTAACTACATTTCTCAACAAAGTATTGTACCCATTCAACAAAAAACTATAGTTACGAACGAGTCAGGATTGGGTTCCTACCCGTTTGAAATTAAACAACCTGAATGGGGCAGGTATTTAATTCGAGTAAAAGACCTCGAAAGTGGACATTCTTCTGGGAAAGTAGTGTACGTAGATTGGCCATATTGGGCAAGAAGTGATAGACAATCGAGTGAAAATGCTACCATGCTGGGTTTCTCTACCGATAAAGACAAATACGATGTTAACCAAGATGTAACCGTTACCTTCCCGTCTGCTGCCGAAGGTAGAGCGCTGGTAAGCATAGAAAATGGAACCAAAGTCTTAGAAAAATTTTGGGTAGAAACCGAAAAAGGTGAAACTCAATTTAGTTTCGAAACTACCGAAGAAATGGCACCCAACGCCTTTGTTCACATCACTTTATTGCAACCTCATCAAACTACCTTAAACGATCATCCCATTAGAATGTATGGGGTAATTCCACTTCAAGTAGAAAATCTTGAATCGCATCTATTTCCAGAAATTGAAACCGAAGAAGTGTTTAGACCTGAATCGAAAACAACCATTCGAATAAAAGAAAAATCGGGTCGTAAAATGACGTATACCTTAGCCATTGTAGACGAAGGTTTGCTCGATCTTACCCGATTTGCTACACCTGATGCGTGGCAACATTTTTATGCGAGAGAAGCTTTAGGCGTAAAAACATGGGATTTGTACGATTACGTAATGGGCGCTTATGGTGGCGAAATCGATAAATTAATGGCTATCGGTGGCGATGGTGCGCTCGGCAAAAAGAAAGACCGCAAAGCCAATCGCTTTCAACCAATGGTCACTTTTTTAGGTCCGTTTACCTATACGGGCGGAGTCGATAAACACACCATTGAAATTCCCAATTATGTAGGTTCTGTTCGGGCCATGGTGGTAGCTGGAGATCGAGCAGCTTATGGAAAAACCGATAAAACAATTCCTGTGCGCAATCCGCTGATGGTGCTGGCTACCTTACCTCGCGTTCTTTCTCCAGGTGAAATTATAGAAGTGCCTGTAAACGTTTTTGCCATGGAAGAAAAAGTAAAATCGGCTCAGGTAAAAATTGAGGTAAACAACGCCTTAGAAATTGTAGGAACCGATCACCAAAAAGTCAAATTTTCATCTAAAACCGATAAAGTAGTTACGTTTAAGCTTAAAGTTAAAGAGAAAATAGGATTAGCTCATGTAAAGGTAACCGCCTCTGGTGCAGGTGAAAAAGCACACGATCAAATAGAATTAGAAGTACGAGCGCCTAATCCGTACATTTCTCAAGTAACCGATACCATGATAGCACCGGGTAAGTCGGCTAAAATAACCCTGCGTAAAATGGGTATTGTAGGAACCAATTCTACCGCTATCGAAGTTTCTAATTTTCCTTCATTAGGTTTAGAAAATCGATTAAACTACCTCATTCGTTATCCGCACGGATGCATTGAACAAACTGTATCTGCTGTGTTCCCTCAGTTGTTTTTAAATCAGCTAACCGAACTTTCTACTCTTCAGAAAGAGAAATTGACGAAAAACATACAAAACGGATTAAATCGTTTATTGTCTTTTCAAACCAATAGTGGTGGTTTTGCGTACTGGCCTGGTAATTCATCTACCAACGAATGGGGAACTAACTATGCTGGTCATTTCTTTTTAGAAGCCGAAAAGCAAGGGTATTCTTTACCGCTCAATCTTAAATCGAATTGGTTAAGCTACCAACAGAGTTTGGCGAGAGATTGGGGAAATATCTCTGAGATTAATTCACGAGATGAGCAGCTTATTCAAGCGTATAGATTGTTTACTCTTGCGTTGGCAAAACAACCAGAATTAGGCGCCATGAATCGATTAAGAGAAAACCGATCGATGAGTCCAGAAGCTATTTGGAAATTGGCTTCTGCCTATGTTTTGGCGGGACAAAAAGATGCAGCTAAACAACTAGTAGCATCACTTCCGAAACACGCTCAACAGTATGCTGAAACCGGTAGAACTTACCGTTCTACCACCCGAGACGAAGCCTTAATTTTAGAAACATTAGTCTTATTAGAAGAAAATCAAGAGGCCATCGGCTTAGCAAAAGTATTGGCAGAGCGTTTACAATCTAACCAATGGATGAGCACGCAAACAACAGGATATACTTTGTTGGCTATTGCTAAGTTTTATGGAAGTTATCATCAAACTAAATCGCTCGATTTTAATTACAAATGGCCTCTAGCATCAGAAAAAGTAAGTACAGAAGTACCCATTTATACCCTTTCTGCTATCGAAAAAGAAGTGCCGAACGGTGCACTCTTCGAAATTGAAAATACAGGTGAAAGTCCGTTGTTTGTTCGGTTAACGCAATCGGGTATTCCAATAACCGATCAACGAGTAGCTGCTCAAGAAAATTTGAATTTCAGGGTGAGGTATTTAACCATGAACGGAGAAGAATTGGATCCTACCCGTTTACCGCAGGGAACTGATTTTATTGCTGAGGTGAAGGTTAACAATCCGGGGAGAAGAGGAAACTACACAGAAATGATGATTAATCAACTGTTTCCATCGGGTTGGGAAATTATCAATGCACGAATGTTAGCGGGTGGTGGTATTAGTCAGCAAGATGTACCAGAATATCAAGATATTAGAGACGATAGAGTGTATACTTATTTCGACTTAAAACGCTACCAAACTAAAGTGTTTAGAATACAATTAAACGCCACGTATTTGGGTAAATATTACTTACCTGTGGTAAGTGCAGAAGCCATGTACGATCGTTCTATCAACGCCAGAACCAATGGGAAATGGGTAGAAGTTATAGAGCAAGATTAACACAGATTGTAAGAAGAAAATCGGTTAGAAGATGGTTTTTAGGCCTTTTCACAGTCGGTTTTCTGTTTTGGTATTTTTCAGTTCCTACCCAATTGTTTCAAAAGCCAACCAGTAGCGTTTTAGAAGATGCAAACGGTGGGTTATTAGCGGCAAGAATTGCAGAAGATGGTCAATGGCGTTTTCCAGAGGTAGATTCGGTTCCTACTACTTTTAAAAAATGTTTACTCGCTTTTGAAGACCGAACGTTTTACGATCATTATGGTTTTCGGCTTTCTTCATTTGCACGGGCCTTTTGGCAAAATATCAAGGCAAAAAAGGTGGTTTCTGGTGGCAGCACGCTTACTATGCAAACCATTCGCTTGTCGAGAGAAAATCCTTCTCGAACTGTTTTTGAGAAGTTATTAGAAGTAGTGGCGGCTACGCGTTTAGAGTTTCGTTATTCGAAAGAAGAAATTTTAGCGTTGTATGCAAGCCACGCACCTTTTGGTGGCAATGTAGTCGGTTTAGAAGCGGCAGCTTGGAGGTATTACAATCGTTCTCCTCATCAATTATCTTGGGCAGAAGCGGCAACATTAGCGGTATTGCCCAACGCACCCAGTTTAATTTTTCCAGGGAAGAACGCAACGAGACTCCAAGAAAAACGAAATCGTGTATTAACCTATTTATACCAAGAAAACACCATTGATTCGCTAACCTATCAGTTGGCTATTCAAGAACCCTTACCCGGCAAACCGCATGCTTTACCTCAACAAGCTCTTCCTTTGCTAAATCATTTAGAAAAACAAAATGGCAAGGGAAAACGCTTTAGAACCACTCTTAATCGCAGTTGGCAAAACCGGGTACAACGCATTTTAAATGAAGGACATCAACAGTTAAAAGGAAATCAAATTCACAATGCGGCAGCGTTGGTGGTAGATATAAATTCTGGTAAGGTAGTGAGCTATTGCGGAAATGTAAATTCTTCTTCGAAAACACACGGTAGCTTAAACGATATGGTGCATACTCCGCGCAGCACCGGAAGTATTTTAAAGCCCTTTCTTTATGCGGCAGCACTCGATGATGGTGTAATTACCCCTTATTCGTTGTTAGCAGATATACCAACCAATTACGGTGGTTATGCACCAAAAAACTATGACTTATCGTATTCAGGAGCGGTTCCTGCCCATCAGGCGTTAGCCCGTTCGTTAAATGTGCCGAGTGTGCGGTTACTTAAAGAATACGGCACTGAAAAGTTTCATCATCAATTAAAACAGTTGGGAATTTCAACGCTCACTCAACCGGCTAATCACTATGGTTTATCGATTATTTTGGGAGGTAGCGAAGCCACCATGTGGGATCTAGCCTCTATTTACCGAAGGTTGGCGTTGCAGGTAAAAGCGTATCCTCAAGATACATTGGCCCACGAAATTTATGTAATAGATGAAAAACACCATTCTTCATCTTTCCCTGCTGTTTTCTCGGTAGGATCCGTGCATAAAATGTTCGAGGCAATGCTCGAAGTGGTGCGCCCCACTAACGAATCAATGTGGCAATATTTTGAAAATAGCGAAAACATTGCATGGAAAACCGGAACCAGTTTTGGTTACCGTGATGCATGGGCAGTAGGCGTAAGTGGAGATTATGTAGTGGCCGTTTGGGTGGGCAACGCAAATGGTGAAGGCAGGCCGGGTTTAACAGGAATTGAGGCAGCTGCTCCCCTACTCTTCAGAATTTTTGATGGGTTGCCAAAGTCAAAATGGTTGCCCACCCCCTACGATGATTTAGTAGAAACAGAATTGTGCGCCCATAGCGGAGCCATTAAAGGGGTAGATTGCGCAAAAACAGTAAAAGAATGGATTCCTCGTCAGGCGCATCCAGCTGTTCCATGTGATTATTGCACAACGGTTCTGGTAGATGAAACTCAAAATTATCGAGTAAATCGCAATTGTGATCCTACCGGTGTAGTAAAACATTGGTTTGTGTTGCCGCCCATTATGGAATGGTTTTACAAAAAGAAGCATCCAGAGTATGTGCGTTTACCTCCTTTTAGGGCAGATTGTAGCCAAGACCTACTTACGTTTCCTATGCGGTTAATTTATCCGAAGAAAAACAGCGAATTGTATGTTCCTGTCAATTTTGAAGGCGAAGAAGAGAAAATTGTTTTTGAAGCCAGCCATAGAAACGAAAATGAGACGATATACTGGCATTTAAACGATAATTTGGTAGCAACTACCACAGAAATACATCAGGTGGCCCTATCGCCTTCTGTAGGAACCCATTTACTCACCTTAATGGATGCTTCAGGAAATGAGTTTAGCCAATGGATAGAAATAAAAAAAAGAGGCCTCTAGGGAGAGAACCTCTTTCAACCGTAAAATAGAAACGTACTAACTATTGTCTCTTGCTGTAACAAATCTTGGAACAATAATAAGAGCCATAAATGCTGTTATAACGTGCATGGGAATTAAGAAATACGCAAAGCCTTCGTTGGTGGCAAATGTGTAATCAATATCCATTGCGGTTATGAAAGACGAAATGCTTTCTGGATAAAGCGGACCGTAAAAGCTCGCTAGTAAAAGTAAAGTTCCAAGAAGAATGTAGTTACGGGTTCCTTTAGAAGGATTCATGGAATAAAGACCATAATAAACGATAGAAGCTGCCAAAACCGGAAGAAAAGAAAAGATGGTAACTGACATCGTATCAATGCCCGGTGTTGGTTGATAAGGAGTAATAAAAGGAAACAGTACAATAAATAAGTTATTTACAATACCGGCTAAAATTCCTGCGATTACGCCCCCTACTGCAAATTTCCAAAGGGAAAAAGTTTCTGTTTTTTGAAGTACATGCGTTGCCATAAGAGAAAGAATTTAAGTTTAACAGCCGAATCTGTTCTCTAATGTAATAAAAAAATAGGAAAATTCCCAGCTACGTCTTTATAATACTTCTGAAAAACAGTTTATTCTGCGTTGTTTAAAATTCCTCCTGTAAGTCTTAAAAGCTCTGTATGGCTTTCTATAAGGTTGTAGATCGATTCTAAAGTGGTAGAAGAGATTTGCAAATAACTGTTTTGAACATCTCTAAAATTGAACGATGATATAGAACCGGCCTTAAATTTTTCGCGACTGAGTCGTAGGTTTAAATCTGCGGTTTTCTGGTTGGCTTGGTTAATAGCATAGAGCTTTAAACGGGTGTTGTAATTATCTACCGCTACTTTCAATTCGTTTTTTACGGTTTGCTCTAATTGCTGGGTAGTTAAGAGTTCTATTTCTTGGTTAATTTTAGCATTATCGATGGTGCGTTGAGTTTGACCACCGTTGTAGACATTAAAGTTCAATGAGAAATTTACGTAGTAATTAAAAGTGCTACCTGTGTTTCCTTCGCTCCCGTTTTCGGTTTCGAAGGTGATGCTGTTTTCGGTTTGTTGTATACCACTGGTTAAATCTATGGTAGGGTAAATGCTCTTTCTGGCAATTTGATAATCGTAACTACGAATGCGCTGGTTGATGTATTGATTTTTTAAATTCTGATTGTTTTCTAACAATTTAGTCTCGAGTGCTGAGTATTGGTAAGTAGCAACGGGCGCCACTAAAGAATCGGTTAAAACAAACGCAGTATCGAAAGAAAGACCCAATACAAGGTTTAAATTTCTCTGTGCAGATCGAGTAAGCACTTCTTGGTTAATGTAATTAGCACTATCGGTGAGGTAAGCATTCTTTACTTGTAGCAAATCGTAAGAGCCGATACTACCCAAAGCTTCTTTTTCTAGGTTGTAGAAATATTGATCTTTCGACAAGTTTTTTAGCTCTTCTAAAACGCTTAGTTTTTCTTTCTCTAGAATTGCCTTCTCGTATGCTAAAATAACGGCCTGTATAGAGTTTTGTATTACCAAAGTAGTGTTTCCCCTACTCTGCTCTTCTAAAGTGGCTAAGCGGTTTTTATTGGCATACACCTTTAAACCGTTGAATAGAGTCCAATTGGCTTGTGCACCATAGTTGATCGAATGGGTTTCGAATTTACCATTGATAAACGAAGCAGGGTTGTTTTGATCATTGTAGTTGTTTTGCTGACCTGCCACAAGGCTCAATTGAGGAAACAAACCAGCATTTCCCCAAGTGTTGTTATTAGTGGCTTCTTCGCCTCGTTTTCTCTCTATGCGGATATCGAAATTCTCTTCTAAAGCAATGCTAATGGCTTGCTCTAAAGACATACTTTGCTGTGCTGTTGCTTTACCAACAGGGAAGAAAAGTAACAGTAGTAAAAAACTATTTTTCATGAGCTGAAAAGTGCTATTCGCTTTCTTTTAATTGTTCGAGATGATTTTGCTGAAGTGTTACGGCTTCCACTTCTAGCCTAGTGGGTTTTTTACCGGTTATTAACCATTTTGTGGCTCTTTTAAAATCGTTAAAAGCCAATACCAATGCAGGAAAGAACACAAGAATAAAATAGGTTCCGAAAAGAACACCGTAAGCTACTGAGACGGCCATCGGAACCAAAAACTGTGCTTGAAAACTCTTTTCAAGAATTAACGGATACAAGCCCGCAACGGTAGTCATAGAAGTAAGTATAATGGGTCTAAAACGCGCCAAACCAGCTTCGTGAATGGCTTCTTTTACTCCATAACCTTCTTTTAACAAGCGGTTGTATTTATCAAGAAAAACTACAGCATCGTTTACTAAAATTCCCAAGAGAGCAATCATTCCCCAAGCAGATAAAATAGATACGGGTTTACCGACAATACCGTGTCCTAAAATAGAACCACAGATTCCGGCAGGGATTACTGCAAAAATGATAAACGCCTGAACAGTAGAACCAAAGTTGAGAGCAATCACCAAAATCATTAAGAAAAGAGCCACACCTAGTAGTAATAGCATAGACGACATCGACTTATTAGCATCTTTCTGTTGCCCACGATAAGTAATGTTTACTCCATCGTAAGTAGACAATAAATGAGGTATAATACTGGCTTGTATTTCTTGAATAACAGCAGGAGCCGATGCATACGGATCGGATAATTCTGCATCGACTACAATTTCTCGTTCTCCGTTAAAATGTTTGATAGCAGTTTCTCCCCTTTCGATACGATAGTCAACTAATTCGTGCAACGGAATTTCTTGTCCTTGAGCAGTTTTAATACGCATATTATCGAGTTGCCCCATTTTCGAGCGATCTTCTTCTGGGTAGCGAACCCAAACTCGGGCTTCATCGGTTCCTACAATTAAACGTTGTGCTTCTTGACCGTAAAATCCTTGGCGTATTTGCTGAGAAATGGTGTTTTTGTTAAAACCTAACATGTAGGCTTTTGGCTTTAATTCTATCAGAATTTCACGTTTTCCGGTAGAAGAATTGTCTTGTACATCTTTTAAGATAGACATGTTGCCCAATTGCTGTTTTAAATAATTGGTGGCTTCTTTTAGCTCTTCGTAATCGTTGCCTTGTAAAGCAATTTCTACCGGTTTTCCCCATCGGTTAATACCACCTACCATAAATTTATCAGCTTCTCGAACTTCCCCAATTTTTGCGGATACTCTATTCGCTATCTGGAAACTAGAAATATCATATCCTTCTAAATCTAATTGAATGTTGATGCTTCCGGCATGTGAACCCGACTCGCCTAAGTTACGCGTGGTTCCTACGTTAATTGAAGTATAGGTAATTAAATCGTGGTGGTACTCTTCTTCTAATTCGGCTTTTACCTCGTTTACTTTGTCTAAACAATCGCGCAAAAAAGCTTCTGTATATTCTTCTCTTTCTCCCGGTTGGAACACGACTTCGACTGTAAAATCATCAAACGGTATACTTGGAAAAAACGTGTTATTAATCACTTTACTGCTAAGTAAGTAGCCTACAAACACTACGAAAATGAGTGGTAGAATTACAGCAATTCGGTAATAGCGAATAGAAAGATTGAGCAGTTCTTTGTAAATCTTATCTCGCATGTAAACGATGATGCCGTTGACTTTTTCACGCAAGTTTCCGATTACATTGGTTTTCAATACTTTTTTGCTCGATAAATGAGAAGGAAGTACAAAAAAGGCTTCAATAAGTGAGAATCCTAAAGAGGCCATAACTACAAAGGCCATTTCAGCCATGCGTTCCATACCTTCTACAAAGAGCAGAACAGAAAACGCAATAATGGTAGTAAGAATAGAAGTAAATACCGAGGGTAAAACTTCCATTGTTCCGTCTATAGCAGCGCGCTGAGGTGATTTGCCTTTTTCAAAATGCGAAAAGATGTTTTCGGCAATTACAATCCCGTCATCTACCAAAATACCTATAACGAGAATCATTCCGAAAAGTGATATCATATTGATCGACATTCCGTAGAATTGGCCAATAATAAACAAGCCCATAAACGAAAACGGAATACCAAATGCCACCCAAGCTGATAACCGAACGTTCAAGAAAAGGCCGAGTGTAATTAAAACGAGCGCCAATCCCATAATTCCGTTATCGAGCAATAAATCGATGCGTTGGTTTAAGAGGTCGAAAAATTGGTAAGTGATGAGTAACTCAGCGTTTTGGTTGCGTTCGTTAAATTCTGCAACATACCTTTCTAAATAGTGCGAGATATCGCCTAGATCTTCTCCATATCTGCGACTCACATCAAAAATCACCGTTCTTTGTCCGTTGAGGTAAGAAGCATTCGGAACATCAGAAAATTGAAAATGCACATCGGCTACTTGACCCAGTGTAATGTACTCACCATTTTCGCCTGAACGAACCACGATTTGTTCCATTTTGATGGCATCGGTCTCTTTTGACCTCGATCGAATAATGAGTTCTTCTTGTTGTGCTTTAATGGTTCCTGCCGATAAATCAATGTTATTGGCCGAAACTGCAGTAACTATATCGTTAAAGGTTAAACCATACCTAAGCAGCTGGTCTTCTTTTATTTCGATAGAGTATTCTACATCTGGGTAACCTTGAATTTTAATATCGGATACTTCGCCAGAGTTCAAGAAATCTCTTTCAATGTCTTCGGCAATTTTCTTGAGTTCAAATAGGTCTGAAGGACCAATTAATTGTACATAAGCCGCACGGCCAGACATGGGCGAGACCTTCATTTTGTAAACTACCGGTTGCTCGGCTCCTACAGGCCAAGAAGAAATACCATCTACCGCGTTTTTCACTTCAGCTAAAAGCTCGTCCATATCGGTGCCTTGGTAAGCATTTACGGTAATTACCGAAGTGTTTTCAGAAGAAGTAGATTCAAGTTCTTCTATTTCTGAAATGCCTTTTAGCGCTTCTTCAACCTTTATGGTGACTCCTTCTTCCATTTCGAGCGGAGAAGCGCCCGGATAGGCCGTAGTAATGGTAATTATGGTAGGCTCTAATTCTGGAAAGAAAGAACGGTCTGTGGTGTAAATAGAAATAGAACCAAACACCAAGGTTACCAATATAATGGCATTGGCCCAAATCGGTTTTTCTACAAAAAATTCAATAATCTTTCTCATCTAGCTTACTTTAATGGAGCTACTTTAAGGTTTAGGCTAGTTGATGTTACGGGTTCTATGACAACTCGGTCATTAGTTTGTAAACTTCTGGTTACAAAGGTTTCTGGGTTCGATTTATCGATGCTTACTTTGGTAGAAACCAATGTGCTATCTTTTATTAGGTAAACCGAGTTTTCTGTTTGTAAAGCCCGTCTGGGTAATTCAACAGAGTTAGCGATGTAACCAGCATGTATAGTGGCATTTAAGAACATTCCATTAAACAGTTGTGCTTTTTGTGACTTAGAGTTCACGGTTACAAATAAATCGATAGATTGTGTAGTTGAATTAACGGATTGTCCGATGCGAGAAACGGTTCCTTCCCAGGCGTTTTGTTCGTCTTGGCTTTGCAGCGCTACTTGGCTACCAATGGTTACCAAATGCACGTTTTGCACATCGATGGGCACCTGAACTTCTAAAGCATCGTTTTTAATGATTGATGCGATATTAACTCCAGCATTTACTGTAGTTCCTTCTTCAGTAAACGCTTGAACTATGCTTCCTGAAAAAGGGGCATGAACCGTATATTTCTTTAATAATTCTTCTTGGCTTTTTATGGTGTAATACTCGCTGAGCACATTTTTAGTAGCCAGAAAGGTTTTCTCTTTAATGCTCTTTACTTCAGGCAAATCGGGTAAGGGCTTATTCACATCAATGGCTTCGAAAAAATCTTTCCAACGAGGGTAGCTATCGGTATAATCGATGTTGAGGTCGGGTAAAATAGAAGCCACGAGATTGAGAAAGCTAGCTTTTAACGATCGAAGCGAATAATTAGCTTGTCTGTTGTCTATTTTGAAAAGAACATCTCCTTTTTTGAAGCGAGCTCCCGATTTTAAAGGTACGGTTCCTTCAGAAATAACACCTTGAACTTCACTACTTAAGGTTACATTTCTGGCAGATAGAACGCGGCCGTATGTTTCTATGGTGAGGGGTAGAGAATCTTTGGAAACAACTTGAGTTTTCAAAAATTTGGTAGGAACCACAGTGCTCTGTTTTTGAGTAAAACTACTCGACTGGTTCGTATATAAGTAGCCAACAATGCCTACAATAATGGTTGATAGCACGCTCAGAATAATGATTTGACGCTTTGTCATTGATCTGGTCTTTGGAGATTAATTTAGTTGAGTTTAGTTCTTTTCATGGTTAAAATAGATGGTGTAGTAGTGCATTTGTTTATGTTCATCGTAGCCGCGCTCAATAAACTTATCGGCAGATTCAGGGCTATTAAAATCCATCTTAATCTGAATATTGGTGTCTAGTTTTATAAGTCCGGCTAATTTTTTCTTTTCCTTTTTTACCGTTGGTTTGGCAATTTCAAACTCTTCGGTGATGGGTTCCACGTTGTTTTTTTCAGAAAACACCTTCTGATAATCTTTAAATTCATCTTTGTAAGCCGGCTTTACCAATACCTTTTCTTCGAATTCGTCTGCTTTAAAATGCTCTTCTTCTTCGAAATATTTTACAGCCCGATCCATCAAAACGGCTTGTTCTTTTTTGTCTTCGATTTGCGCTACAATATCTTGCGTAAATTCTTTTACCAAAGAAATTGCTTGCTTGGTTTGATAGGCTTCGTTGGTATTTGGTTTAATCTGCAAGAAATCTTCTTTCCAATATTGCGCATCGTAATTGTTGCTATCAACTGATAATAAGCGATATCCGAGTTCTTTTTCTGTATTAAAAATTAAACAACCCTTATCTAATTTTTTAATATTTATGCCTCGTTTTGGCTCTAGAGATAGATTTTGGTAGGAACCGTTTACAAGTAGAAACGTGTCTTTTTGTTCACTTTTAAAGATTCCGATGGCATCGGTGATTTCGCCTTCAAGAATAACATCGGTGAAATAAGCCACATACAATTCACCTGGTTTAATATGCGGATGAAGAGACTGTTCATATAAATGATGCAACAATTGCTCAGAAAGAGGAATTATTTGCTCGGGTTGGTCGAAAATCTGAGAAACAGTTGAAAAAACCACATTTTGATTCAAGTCAACTTCGTTATGGAAACGGTAATCTTCAGTTTGTTTTTCAAAAGGTTTGGTAAAATAGCGGTATAGAGCGTCTGTAAGCTCTTCAGAAAGGGGAATGGTTTCGTTAGAGACGGTTACTCCTTCTTCTCTAGATTGGTTACCTACAAAGTGTGCAATAACGCTGAGTAGATTTGATTCAGAAAATTCAATCATTATATTTAGAATTGTGAAGCAAAGCTACATCCATAAAAAAAGGCATCAAAGCTGATATAAATCATTTTGTGCACTATTTTCTTGGTGTTAATTTGTGTTTGTAGTTACTTTCGAGGTTCGAAAACCTGAAACAATGAACAAGAACAAGTTAATCGGAATAATAATCTTTTTAATAACTGCTATCGGTCCGTTCAATTACGGGATGTTATCGAGAATGCAGCCAGATATGACAACATTGATAATGTTTATTCTTACCTTACTAGGTACAGGATTAGGTGCTTTCTTCTTTTCGAAGAGCACAAAAGGAGCTGATCAAGCAGCTTAGGGGTAGCTTGATTTGGTTTATATTGATTGATTGGGGAAAAACCCTCGCTATGGCGGGGGTTTTTCTTTTTATAGAGATCTTATAAATGAGCTTGAAGTAAATCGCAAAACTCATTCATAAGCGATTGTTGTTTATCTTTATTATACCACTTTTGAAGTTCAATTTTTTGAGTTTCAAAGTCGGCTTTTTCTTCTTTTAAACGGGTGTAGAGTAGTTGGCAATCAGCAGGGCGAGGTCCCCAACTGTCTAGAACTTCAAAATTTTCGTTAGCGATAATTACTTTTGGAATACTTCTACCACCATTGGTTAAGAACTGATCCATAAGTTCAAGATTCTCGTCTCTATACACCAATTTTAATTCAATATTGGGTTGAGCGTCTGCCATTTTAGCTAGAGTAGGTATGTTGTGAGCGGCATCTCCACACCAAGCTTCAGTAATAATCAAAAATTTGAGAGGTTGTTTCACGTGTTCTAACGTGGTAGATAACTCTGTGTTGAGTTCCACTTTTTTATCCCAACGGTTCATTCGCTGAGCATTCAATTTGGTATAATCTACTAAAGCTTCAGATTGATTAGTTCCAGAGGTTTTACCTTCTTTTACTAATTGGCTTATTTGATCTCTATATTCGGTGTAAGAAATACCGTTTTCAAAAGAAGATTGAACAAGCGAGGTTATAGTTGCTGTTTCCATGCAGCAAAAATACTTTGTAGAAATATGAGATTTTCCTAACGAAAAGTTAAAGGCACAAAAAAAGCCTTTTCATAATTGAAAAGGCTTTTGAGGTCTCGAGCGGATTCGAACCGCTGTAGGAGCTTTTGCAGAGCCCAGCCTAGCCACTCGGCCACGAGACCTTTTTAAGGCCTGCAAAGATATTAAAAATGCTAGCTAATACAAGCTTTAGACATTTACTGTTACCGTAACTGAAGCTACATCTTTTTCAATAGGTGCTCTTTCTTTTGTAATAGAGACCTTTACACCTTCAATAAATAAAAATTCTTTCTGTATTCTATCGGCAATCTTATACGCCACACGCTCAATAAGTTTTGCTCGAATTTTCATTTCTTCGAGCGCAATATTACTAAGTGTAACGTAATCAATGGCATCAGTAAGTTCGTCACTTACTGATGCTTTTCTCCAATTACCTTTTACTTCTATATCGACTAAAAAATAGCCGCCAGCGTTCGCTTCAACATCGATGCACCCATGAAATGCATAGCATCTAATACCGTTAATTTCTAACGTATCCATTATTTCTTAATAGTTGCTAGCGCGGTATCTATGCGTGAAATTGTTTCTTGTTGTCCTATAATAGCGCATATTTCGAATAAAGAAGGACCCATTCCTTTACCGGTGATGGCGAGTCTAAAACCGGGTCCTAATTGTCCGAAACCAATCTCATGTTTAGCGAGAATGGTTTTAAAAGTTTCTTCAATTTTTTCTTCAGAAAAGTCAGATAGGATGGCTAAAGCCTCTTTTAATTCAGTGAGATAGGTAGGTGTATTTCCTTTCCACTTTTTAGCTACCGTTTTTTCGTCATATTCTGTAGGAGCCGTAAAAAAGTACGCTCCTTCTTGAAGCATTTCAGCAATAAATGTGGCTCTTTCTTTAAGAGGTTGAGCAATCTTTTCTAGGAAGTCTTGAGAAACTGAATATCCTTTTGCTTCTGCCAAAGGAGTCAATCTTTCTGCTAGTTCAGAATTGTCTTTAGTACGTAAGTATTGTTGATTGAACCACTTGGTTTTATCAGCATCAAATTTAGCCCCTGCTTTTCCAACACGTTCTAAACTGAATGCTTGAATTAACTCTTCTAGGGAAAACACCTCTTGATTGGTACCTGGGTTCCAACCGAGAAAAGAAAGCATATTTACAAATGCTTCTGGAAAATACCCTTGTTCGCGGTAACCTGATGAAATTTCTTTAGACGTAGGGTCTTGCCATTGCAGTGGGAAAACGGGAAAGCCCAATCGGTCACCGTCACGCTTGCTGAGTTTACCGTTTCCATCGGGTTTTAGAATTAGGGGTAAGTGAGCAAATTTGGGCATCGTTTCTTCCCAACCTAAAAAGCGGTAAAGTAGAACGTGGAGTGGGGCAGAAGGCAACCACTCTTCTCCGCGGATTACATGTGAAATTTCCATGAGATGGTCATCAACAATATTAGCGAGATGATAAGTAGGCATTCCATCTGATTTAAAAATCACTTTGTCATCAATATTTGAAGAGTGAACGACTACCCATCCGCGAATTTCATCGTGAAATCGAATTTCTTCGTTACGTGGAACTTTAAGACGGATTACATAAGGTTCACCTTGGGCAATTCTCTCCTTTACTTCATCTTCTGATAAAGTAAGTGAGTTTTTCATTGTAGAGCGGGTTACTGCGTTGTACTGCGGGCTAGCAACTTTGGCTTTGCGTAAGCGTTCACGCATTTCTTCTAACTCTTCTGGAGTATCGAATGCGTAGTAGGCATCACCTGATTCTATAAGCTGATCAGCGTATTTTCTATATAAATCTTTTCTTTCTGATTGACGGTAGGGGCCGTATTTACCAGGGTTTTCGGGGCTCTCATCAGGCGTAATGTTACACCATTTAAGCGCTTCCATAATATATTGTTCAGCGCCTTGAACGTAGCGAGTCTGATCAGTATCTTCAATACGAAGTATAAAAGTACCCTGATGATGCTTAGCGTAAAGGAAGTTATACAAAGCGGTTCTAACACCACCCATATGTAAAGGACCTGTAGGGCTGGGAGCGAAACGTACTCGTGTAGCGCGATCTTTCATTTCTATTGTTTTTTAGAGCGCGCAAAAATAACGAAAGCCTTGTTAGTAAACGAAAAGTTTAACGGGGAGGTCTTATTTTTCTTGATATGGTAATCTGAGCGAATAAATAAGAATCTTTTTGATTAGGGTTACCACGAACCGAGCCTGTTTCAAATCTACCATCACTTCTGTTCGATAAATCGGCAGATGCAGGTCCGTTTACAGCTCTCAAGACATCGGGGTCGTAATAATCGGTGCTAACATCGTCTAAGTAATCGGTAAAAACCCAGCGCATGCCAGTTTCGAAACCAAAACTCCATTTTTGATTAACCATGTACTGAAAGCCCATTATAGCAGGTATACCAATAGCTACTCGATTGTATTTTTCCGTGCCGTTGAGTCCTTGTCCTTCGGTTCCTAATGGTTGCAGTTCAATCCATTCGTTTTGATATTTCGCTTTAGGATTAAAATAGAGACCTGTTACACCTGTTGCAAAATACCACGAGAAGTCTCGTGTGGGTTTTCTATTCGCTACCCAACGGCCCCAACGCATTTTGGTAGGAAAACGTTCACGAACTACATAAAACTCTACCATCGGAGATAGTTCTATTATTTGAGAGCGAAAAGATAAATTACGCACTTGTTTTCCAGAAGTAATGCTGTCGGCAGCACTGATACGAGCATACGACAGAGACAGACGTAAATTTACTCTAGGGTGAATTTTGTATTTGTACGTTCCCGAAATAGCATAACGTATGGTTTCTGGTTTTAAACCATCAGGCACTGGTGCACGTTCAAATGGTCCACCTTGTAAGTCTCCGTAAAAGTAAGTACCACCTAGTGCTAAAGTGGCAGTATGTTTATAAGAAGGCCAATAATCACGTAATGAACGTTTTCTTTTGCTTCTTTGCGAATACAGAGATGTAGATAGAAGTGTAAATAGTATTGTATAAAGAACAACTCTCTTCATTTGCGCGCGAATATTATTCTATTAAAGAGCAAGTTATAATAACAACGATAATAATTTACTTGGTTTTGGTACGTTTCTTTTACGAATTTTGTTGCCCATATGTTAGATAGTTACAAAAATGCTTCAAAAGTTTTAACTCTTGTAGATTCATTTATCACTGAATTCTATCAGAATAAGATAAAACAAGGTTTTGCTCAATGGTTGATTCTTCTGTTGATTGTTTTTTTTACACTAATTGTACTGGAATATTTCTTGTATTTATCGAGCTCATTGAAATGGTTAATATTGTCTGTTAGTGTACTGGCAATAGGTGTAGAGTTTTATCGTTTGATTTTTCGTTTCATTCTAAAAAAGAATGGAAAGTTAAACCCTATTTCTAGAGAGGAAGCAGCTCGTTTAATTGGATCTAAGCTTCCTGGAGTTGAAGATCGCCTGTTAAATGGGATTCAACTCATACGTTCAGCACAACAAGATGAGTTGGCCATTGCGGCTTTATCAGCAAAAGATGAGTTGGTCGATTCCGTCTCTTTAAGCGATCTTTTTGATAGAAAATCTTTGTTAAGATGGTTTACTCTTTCTTCGATTTTATTGGGCATTTCTGTTGTTGGTATCAGTTTTCAGCCTTCTTTTATCTCTGAAGGAACACATCGTTTATTTTCCGTGAACACCGTATTCGAAAAGGCGCATCCTTATCAATTTGAATATTCTGTTCTGGAGGATTATGAAATTAGGAAGGGTGAGGACCTTTCTATCCAAGTTCGATTTACGGGAATCGTTCCTGAAGAACTATACGTAGTGAATGAAGGTAGTCGTTGGAGAATGAAACGTAGCGGAAATGAATTCTCATTGAAGTTGTCTAACTTAAAATCTTCTAGTGCCTTTCAATTAAATGATTTAGAATACTCTTTTGGATATAAACGCTACTCTGTGCTTCAGCCACCGACAATTTTTAAAAGAGAAGTGTTTGTAGATGTTCCGGATCACACAAAACTCACTGATTTTACAAGTACAGAATTTGAAAATATTTCCATTCCAGAAGGAAGCACACTGCGGTTAATTGTAGAAGGGGAGAATATAAAGTCTGTAGTGGATACCGCGAATAGGCTTTCTTTTATCGAACGAGTGAATGGTTATTCATCTGATTTTAATTTGAGACAAGATTTTTTCACACAGCTACGAATTAGTTCTGATGATTTAGATGAAATGACCGATATTTCATTTAAAGTTTTAAAGGATGAATTTCCTGTTGTTTCTATTGATGAAGAAAACTGGTTTCCTGCCCAAGGAAAGCTGTTATTAGAAGGTTGGGCTAAAGATGACTATGGTATTCAAAACATACAGGTTCGCTATAGAATTCAAGGGTCTGAAGTATGGAAGAATAAAACAGTGTTGAGTTCACAAGCGAACAGAGTTACTTGGAAAGAAGAATTATCGGTTCCTACAGGAGAGAAAATTGAAGTGCAGGTAGTAGTAACAGATAATGATGAAGTAAATGGCTATAAACAAGGTTTTACGACCTTAAGGTCATTTCAACCCGAGTCGTTAACTTCAAAACTGGAAAGAGAAGAAAAAGAGGTAAATGCTTTGGTGGATGAATTGGAGCAAGCTCAGAAAGAGAATAGCAAGGATGAAGAGTTACTAAAGAAGTTACTAAATAAAAGAAGAACGGGTGAATCGCTGTCTTGGAGTGAACAACAAGATTTGAAAAATCTACTGGAACAGTTTAAAGATTCGGTTGAATCTATAAGAAAAGAGCTAAGTAAATTTAACAAGAAAAAAACTGAAAGAGGTGAGCGGTTGGAAGAGTCGGAAAATCAATTAGAAAAGTTGATGGATGAAACGTTACAAAAAAAGCTGGACGAATTAGAAAAGCTCCTGAATGAACTCGAAAGAGATAAGTTAGATGATGAGAAATTAGAAGAATTTTCTTTGTCGAAAGAGGAGTTTGAAGATCAATTAGATCGGAATATTGAACTTTTGAAGAGACTTCAAGTAGAAAAGGCTTTTGAGGGCTTACAAGATCGTTTAGAAGAGTTAAGTAAGAAACAGGAAGATTTAGCGAAAGAAGATTTTGATTCTGTTGAAGATCAAGAAAAGATAGAAGATCAATTTGAAGATATTCAGAAAGATTTAGAAGATGCCTATGATAAGAATGAAGATCTGGAGAAGCCGTTAGATTTAGATAGTTCTGAAGAAGAACAAAAGGAGGTTTCTGATCAGATGAATCAGTCTAAAGACGAGCTTTCAAAAGGAAAGAAGAGTAAAGCTAATGATTCTCAAAAGGGCAGTTCTGAATCTATGAAGAAGTTGGCAAAGAAATTAGAAGCTTCTATGATGTCAAGCCAAAACTCACAGAAGCAAGAAGATATTAAAGCATTACGTCAAATACTGGATAACTTGATTTACTTAAGTTTCACTCAAGAAGATTTATTACTTAAGGTAAAGGATGCTAAACGCTCTGATCCTGTGTTGAATGATGTGAAGCGTAATCAATCTATCGTTATCAACGATTTTACTATTGTAGAAGATAGTTTGAGGGCATTAAGTAAACGATTGGTTCAATTAGAACCGATAGTTATGAAAGAAGTATCGGGAATTCGAAAAGAGCAGAGTAGGGCTCTAGCTAGTCTGGAAGAAAGAAAATTAAGAGATAATTTAGTAAGCACCCAACAAGCAATTACTCACATTAATAATTTAGCAGTTATGCTGAATGAATTAAGTGAACAGTTGCAGCAGCAAATGGCGCAGATGAAGTTTGGGGAAGGTGCTTGCCAGAATCCAGGAAGTCAAGGAAAGCCGAGTGCAGGTGATATGAAGAGTATGCAAAAGAAGGTGTCCGATGAGATCAAGAAATTGCAGCAACAAATGGCTGAAGAGGGTAAGTCTGGAGAGTCGGGTAAAGGGGGCAAAGGCGGAAAGGGTAAAAAGGGTGCTAACTCTGAGAAGTTCGCAAAATTAGCGGCTGAGCAAGCTAAAATCCGTGAAATGGTTCAAAGCTTACAAGAATCGTTAAATGAAGGTAGTGGTTCTAATGGCTTAAATGAACTGAAGAAGGCGATGGAAGATGCTGAGGAAAAATTGTTGAACAAAGAAATCGATGCAGAACTGATGAAACGCCAAGAACAAATTCTTTCAAAATTATTGGAAGCAGAAAATGCCGAACGTCAGCGCGAGAAAGAGCGAAAGCGCGAATCTAAAGAAGGAACGAATAAAGATATTTATAACAAAGGATTAGAAGAATACTTAAAGCAAAAAGAACAAGAGCTCGAGCAGCTTCAGTTATCTCCTGCAGAGTATAGAAAGTATTACCACAATAAAACAACTGAGTTTTTACAGATTAATGATTGAAATACATGAGTATTCTCATCCCAATAATTGGTTGGGAGAAGAAGAACTGATTACTTGGCTTACAGAATTGATAGAAAGTTTTGATTCTGTAGTTGGTGAATTGAATATAGTTTTGCATAATGATTCTACACTTCACGAGATGAATGTAGAGCGGTTAAATCACGATACCCTTACTGATATCATTACAGACGACTTTGTTGTAGATACCCTAATAAGTGGAGATCTGCATATCAGTTTGGACAGAGTGGTAGAGAACGCAAAACTGTTTTCAGTAAGCAATCAGAAAGAGAATTTGAGGGTAGTTGCACACGGTGTTTTGCATTTGCTTGGTTATAAAGATAAAACGCAAGAAGAGAAGGATTTAATGCGTGAAGAAGAGAATAAAGCTTTAAGTCTTTATGAAAATATGTTTCACGTGGAACTTTAAGGTATGGAAAGAGAATACGATGTAATTGTAGTGGGTGGTGGTCATGCTGGTTGTGAGGCAGCGGTAGCATCTGCTAGATTGGGCGTGTCTACGCTTTTAGTAACGATGGACCTAGGTAGAGTTGGGCAAATGAGTTGTAACCCGGCCATGGGTGGGGTAGCAAAAGGTCAGATTCTTCGTGAAGTGGATGCTTTAGGAGGGTATTCTGGTTGGATCAGTGATAAATCGGCCATTCAATTCAGAATGCTGAACAGAAGTAAAGGGCCAGCGATGTGGTCTCCACGTACGCAAAATGATAGAATGTTGTTTTCTCAGTATTGGAGAGAGGCCTTAGAAGGAACCAAAAATCTTGACTTTTGGCAAGAAATGGTTAAAGAATTGATCATAGAAAACAACGTGGTGAAGGGTGTAAAAACCTCTTTGGGGATTGAATTTCGTTCTAAAGCTGTGGTGATTACGAGCGGTACTTTCTTGAATGGTTTAATTCATATTGGTGATAAAAATTTCGGAGGTGGTAGAGCAGGGGAATCAGCATCCTATGGTTTAACTGAGCAATTAGTGGAGTATGGTTTTGAGGCGGGTAGAATGAAAACGGGTACTCCACCAAGAGTAGATGGTCGAAGTTTAGATTATTCCAAGTTTACAGAGCAACCAGGTGATGAGCAACCAAGTAAATTTTCGTTTTTAGATTCTATTTCTCCAGTAAAGAATCAAAGAAGTTGTCATATTTCGTATACCAACCCAGAAGTGCACGATTTGCTAAGGGAGGGTTTTGATCGAAGTCCTATGTTCAATGGAAGAATTCAAAGTATTGGCCCGAGGTATTGCCCGAGTATAGAAGATAAAATTGATCGTTTTGCAGAGCGAGAACGTCACCAGATTTTCGTAGAACCGGAAGGTTGGAATACGGTAGAGATTTATGTGAATGGGTTCTCAACTTCTCTTCCAGAAGAAG
The DNA here is from genome assembly GCA_048267965.1 of Salibacteraceae bacterium. Classification (GTDB taxonomy): domain Bacteria; phylum Bacteroidota; class Bacteroidia; order Flavobacteriales_G; family Salibacteraceae. The sequence goes on along the minus strand of JBLWWK010000004.1, from coordinate 202,376 downwards.
TTCAATATGCGGCCATGCGTAAAATTCCAGGTTTTGAAAAAGCCAAGATGTTCCGTCCAGGTTATGCTATTGAATACGATTATTTTCCGCCTACTCAAATTAAGCACACATTAGAAACAAAATTAATAGCTGGGTTGTATTTTGCGGGTCAAATTAATGGTACAACCGGATATGAAGAAGCGGCTTCTCAAGGCTTAATGGCAGGAGCCAATGCCGCGTTGAAAGTGTTAGAGAAAGATCCGTTTATTTTAAATCGAAATGAAGGATATATAGGTGTTTTAATTGACGACTTAATTACTAAAGGCACAAAAGAGCCTTATAGAATGTTTACTTCAAGGGCAGAATACCGTATTCTTTTGCGTCAAGATAATGCTGATTTACGTTTAACAGAACTTGGATTCAAGGCGGGTTTGGTAGATCAAGAGCGTATGAGTCGTGTAGAAAAGAAGAGAGAGTTCTTAGAGTCCACGCAGCGCTTTATTCAAAAAGAAAGTGTAGATCCTTCTGAGATTAATTCCTTTTTAGAAGATAAAGGTACTTCTGTTCTAAATCAGAAGGTCAAGATTAATTCGTTGGTAGGTCGTCCGCAATTAGGATTGATTGACTTAGCATCCGAAATAGATTCATTGGGAGCATTTTCAGAGTCGTTAGGAGTATTGAGAGACGAAGTACTAGAAGAGGTAGAAATTGAGCAGAAATACGAAGGTTATATTGCCAAGGAAAAAGAAATGGCCGATAAGATGAGTCGTTTAGAATATATTCAACTGCATGCTGATTTTGATTATCAGAAAATTTCTGCATTAAGCGCTGAGACGAGAGAAAAGCTTTCTCAAGTTAAACCAGCAACGCTTGGTCAGGCTTCTAGAATCAGTGGTATTCGACCAGCTGATATTTCTATTTTGTTGGTTCATTTGGGGCGTTAGTTTCACGTGAAACGAATTTTGAGCCATTTTAAGGCGATTTAAGCGGTTTTTAGCTTTCTCTGGGAGTACACCTATAGTTAGCGGGAGATCTCACGAGTTTTTAATAGGTTGAAAAACAGCGGTTTGGCGTCTTTTTCATCAAAAGCAATAATTTGAGCCTAAAAAAGTTGTAAGAATAAATTTGAACACATGAAGCATACAGTTTCTGTTTTTTCGTTTTTACTTTTTGTAGGAACCGTTTTTAGTCAACCAACTGAAGTCGGTTCGTGGAGAGATTATTTGCCGTACAATAATTTGAATAAAATTGTTGAAGCAAAAAATTACGTGTATGCTGCGTCAGATTTTTCGCTGGTAGAATTTGATAAACGAGATAACACCGCTTCTCGACTTAGCAAAGTTCAAGGGTTATCTGATATCGGAGTTTCAGCTCTTGGATACCATGAAGGAACCAATACTGTAATCGTAGGTTACGACAACGGGAATATCGATTTTATCGAAAACGGTAAAGTCGAAAACTTTCCTGATATCAAACGAGCATCACTAGTGGCCGATAAAAAAATCAATGGAGTAATCTCAGATGGCGATTATGCTTATTTAGCGTGTGGTTTTGGTATCGTTCAAATTGATATGACACAAAGAGTAGTTCAAGAAACTTTTTACATGGGTGCAGGCGGTTCCTACCTAAATGTAACCGCCATTGCGCAAAACCAAGATTCTATTTTTGCAGCCACAGACGAAGGTTTGAAATACGCTGATAAATCAAGCGCTCTCAACGACTACAATTTTTGGGTTTCTGATCAGCAATTTCCGTTTCCGAATGAAGAAATTGATATTTTAACGTACTGGAATGGGCGCTTGTTAGCCAATATACCAAGCGAGGTTTTTAACTCAGATAGCTTGATGATTCGTACGGGAAATTCTTGGAACTTCTTTACTGAGTTTCAAAACCGTAAAAATCATTCAGTTCGTGCTTATGACGACTCTTTGTTGGTGGTCGGAAATGGAGGTTTCCAGCTGTATAACAGTAGTTTAGATATTGTTTACGAAGTGTATAATTACAATTTACCTTCTCCTGCTCAACCGGGCGATGTTATTCTAGCGCAAGACGAAGGGTTTTGGGTAGCTGATCGAGAATATGGTTTTGTGAAAAACAGAAAGCTTTTCGATTTCGACATAGCCAACTTAGCAAGTCCGTATGCTACAGATGTTCACCGTATTGAGACCAAAAACGGACATGTTTGGGTGGCAGCAGGAAGTCGTTCAGAAAACTATCAAAATCGATTTAATCAAACCGGTGTTTATCACAAAAAACCAGACGAAACGTGGGAAGCATACAATGGCTTCCTTTTCGAAGAAATGGATGGTCTGTACGATTTTCTCACCATTGCAATCGATCCGTTTGATCCTACGCATGTTTTTGCTGCAGGTTTGTCTCCCGCTATGGTAGAAATTAAAGGCGGAGAAGTTGTTCAGGTTTACGATACAGCGAATTCTCCCTTGAGGGTAAAGCCGAGCGATGCCGTAATTGGCGTTGATGGTATGCGCTACGATGCGCAGGGTAATTTGTGGCTTACCAATATGGGTTACTCAGAATCTTTGTTGCGTTTAGATCGACAAGGAAATTGGACGCCCTACAGTTTCGGAAATGTATTAACCAATACCATCTCGGGTGATATTGCTATTGATAACAATGGGTTTAAATGGTTCATACTACCCAATAAAGGGAAAGGGGTAATTGCCTTTAATGATGCCGGAACTCCAGAAGATGCAACAGACGATGAGTACCGCTTGCTCACGGGTGTTTCAGGAAATGGCGGTTTACCTACTACAGATATTTATAGCATAGAAGTAGATCAAAACGGAGAAGTATGGATAGGAACCAATCTTGGTATTGCTGTGTTTTACAACCCTGGAGCTGTTTTTTTAGAAGGGGTGAATATTGATGCTCAGCGAATTAGAGTAAATGTAAATGGATACATTCAGTTCTTATTAGAAACCGAAACCGTTACCGGAATTGCCATCGATGGCGCTAACAGAAAGTGGCTGGCTACCAGCGGAGGCGGGTTGTTTTTAATGAGCGCAGACGGAACACAACAGATTTACCACTTCACAGAATCAAATTCTCCCTTATTTAGCAACACCATCCGCGATATTGCTTTCGATGATAAAACAGGTGAGATTTTAATAGGAACCAATAAAGGTTTGCAAGCATTTAGAACCACATCAACAGGCGGTGATCCTACTTTTTCTGATGTTTACGCTTATCCAAATCCTGTGAGAAGAGGCTACGATGGAGTAGTAGCTATTAAAGGGCTAGCCACAAACTCTTCGGTTAGAATTACAGATATTAATGGAAATCTCGTGTTTACATCTAACGCAGAAGGAGGCCAAGTAATTTGGAACACAAAAAATATGAATGGTGAACGCGTTCAAACCGGAGTGTACTTAGTGTTTAGCGCTGATGGCGAAGGTTCAGAAACCAACATCACCAAGATAATGGTGCTGAATTAAATGATTCTTAAAACGTCTGCCATTGTGCTCCGTAGAATTAATTACGGAGATTCAAGCATTATTGTGCAACTGTATTCTCAAGAGTTTGGGCTTTTTGCTTCTATGGTTCGAGGGGCTCGAAAATCAAAAAAGAGCCTGAAAACCAATGTGTTTGAGCCTTTTTCGTTGGTAGATTTGGTGGTGTATAAAAAAGAAAATCACCAAATGGCTACGGTAAAAGAGTGTAAACCCACGCATCATTTAAACTCTATTCGCAGTAATATTTACAAAACCACCATTGCGCTGTTTTGCGCAGAGGTATTACAGAAAACACTTAAAGAAGAAGTGGCCAACCCGGCTCAGTTTCTATTTCTCAATCAGGCCATCCTGTGGCTCGAGTTGGCAGAAAAAAACTTCGCTAATTTCCCATTGGCGTTTTTAAGTCGCTTTACCCTTTATTTAGGGTTCCTACCCACACAGTTTAACGGTGAGTATTTTGATTTTGTAGAAGGTGAATTTGTTAACCAGCTGCCGCCACACAAATGGTTTGTATCGGGTGTGTTGGCGCAAACCATGAGTGCTTTTTTTCAAAACGATTTCGATTCTACCGCTTCGTTAAAGCTCAACCAAGAACAAAGAAGAATTTTATTAAGAGAAATAATTCGATTTTATTCACTTCACATCGAAGAGTTGGGCCAGTTAAAATCTCAAGAGATTCTCGAGCAAGTTCTCGGTTAGTTCTCGGTAGGAACGCGATTTCGTTTAAAACCCACTTTTTAATCGATTTTAAGCCTTTTAGCGCTATAAAAACAGAACTATAAAGCGCGGAGGGTTTCTTACCGCTCAAATCGATGCTTTCAACGTTTTTCTTGTAAAACCAATTTCAAGAAAGATGTAGAGTGGTTTCACGTGGCAAAATAGCCGTTAAAAGAAGCTGCCAACTTGAACCAAGAGAAATCGTCTTTAGATTAAAAAATCAACTGTACACGCATATTCTCACAAAAAAATCCCAAAAACTAGATGTGTATCGTTTGGGTTAAAATCCATCCTTCTGAGTAATTCGATGGAAAAGACGAAGAAAGTTTTAAAAAAGAGTTGTGAGAAAGGTTTGGTAAAGAGTAAAATCACGTGAAACCCCAAATTTTGGGCATAAAAAAAGCAGTTACCGAAAGATAACTGCTTTTTTGTTGGCTCCTCAGGCTGGGCTCGAACCAGCGACCCTCTGATTAACAGTCAGATGCTCTAACCAACTGAGCTACTGAGGAAGATGTTTTCCGTAAACGGGCGACAATATTACGACTATCCTCTAAAAATACCAATATATTTGCAGAAATATTTCAAAACATTTTTTGCATGAGTTTATTAATCGTTGGTTCTGTGGCATTTGACGCTATAGAAACGCCATTCGGAAAATCAGATAAAATTGTAGGTGGGGCCGGAACTTACATTTCTTTAGCCAGTTCTTACTTCGGTGATAACATCAATTTAGTTTCTGTAGTAGGAGATGATTTCCCAAAAGAAATGATCAATTTGCTAAATCAGAAAGCAGTAAACACCGATGGTTTACAAATTAAAGAAGGGGAGAAATCGTTCTTCTGGTCAGGTAAATATCACAACGATATGAATACCCGAGATACCTTGGTAACCGAATTAAACGTTCTAGAGCATTTCGATCCTGTTTTGCCAGAGCACTATCAGTCTCCAGAATTTGTAATGCTGGGTAATCTTACGCCAGCGGTTCAAATGCGCGTTTTAGAGCAATTGCCTAATCGCCCTAAATTGGTTGTTCTCGACACCATGAATTTCTGGATGGATATTGCGTTAGACGAGTTAAAAGCTGTTTTGAAAAAGGTAGATGTGCTGACCATTAACGATGAAGAAGCTCGCCAACTTTCAGGAGAATACAGTTTGGTAAAAGCAGCCAAAAAAATTATTGAAATGGGTCCGCGCTACTTGGTCATTAAAAAAGGAGAGCACGGTGCTTTGCTTTTTAATCAAGATAAAGAAGTGTTTTTTGCACCAGCATTGCCTCTAGAAGATGTTTTCGACCCAACGGGAGCAGGAGATTCTTTTGCAGGTGGCTTTATCGGCTATTTAGCTCGCACAAAAGATATCAGCTTCGATAACATGAAAAGAGCCATTATTTACGGTTCGGCAATGGCCTCATTCTGCGTAGAAAAATTCGGAACCGAAAAACTACAGCAGTTAACCGATCAAGAAGTAGAGCAAAGAGTACAAGAATTTATCGACTTAGTACAGTTCGATATCACGTTAAGCTAGGCGGTTGCCAAGCCATACAAAAAAGTAAACCGTGGTAGGAACCCAATCTTACCACGGTTTTTAATTTATTCAAATTCGATAAGAACAGCGTTTTTCTCAACGGCTTTTCCTACTTCTACCGTTACTGCTTTTACGGTTCCTTCAGTGGGCGATTTAATTGAATTTTCCATTTTCATGGCTTCTAACACCAAAAGCGTATCGCCTTTTTCGATTGCTTTTCCCGGCTCTACCAAAATATCGAGAACCAAACCAGGCATCGGAGCTTTTACCTCGGCAATTTTAGCAGTTGCTAAATCTTCTAATCCCATTTTCTCTAGCAAAAGATCAAATTTATCTTTCACTTGAAGCGGATAGTTGGTGCCGTTCACCTTTACAGTGATTGTTTTTTCTTCACGGTTAAAATCTACAGCTTCTAAATTGTACGATTTGTTGTCTACCAACAAATGAAAAGTACCATCGTGAACCTCAATAAGGTCGAACTGAATTGATTTGCCGTTAATTAGAGCAGAATCAGCCGCTTGGCTGTTTAACTCAATTTCGTAAGAATTTAAAGGGCCTTCTACTTTATACATATCACAAATATACACCTCCGTTCATAATCTGAATACGCCATCTGTACGAACCTTACCTTGCTACATAGAATTCTTTTTGTTTACAATTGCAAGTATCATTAACCTTGAATTTGATTCTGAGACAAAACTGAAGAAGAATGAATAAGTATGCATCTTTAATGGCGGTGACCCTTGTTTTGGGCGCAACAAGCTGTAAATCGTTGTTCAATAAAAACAGCACCGAGGCAGATATGGTTATCGATTTAGATACCATAGAAGTGGTAGAAAACATTCACAAAAGAGCAGTTTACAATGCTTCTGAAAAAAGAACCATCGATTTATTGCATACTCAATTAGATGTACGTTTCGATTGGGAAAAACAACACTTGCACGGTAAAGCGGTGCTCGATTTTACTCCGTATTTCTACCCCATTTCTTCCGTAAGCATCGATGCGAAAGGTTTTGATATTCACCAAGTAGCTTTCGATACAAATCGCGAAAGTGAGTTGCCGTTCACTTACGATGGCGAAATGCTAACAGTTACACTTGATAAAGAATACACTCGAAAAGACACCCTTTCTTTATTTATCGATTATACCGCAAAACCTGAAGAAAGAGAAGCCGGTGGGAGCGCAGCCATTATGTCTGATAAAGGCTTGTATTTTATCAATCCGTTAAACGAAGAAGAAAAGCCACAACAAATCTGGACACAAGGTGAAACTGAGGCAAGTTCTTGTTGGTTTCCTACGGTAGATGCTCCTAACGAGCGCATGACGCAAGAATTAAGCATTACGGTTCGTAAAGATTTTAAAACCCTATCGAATGGTACACTTGATTTTTCAACAGAAAACGGTGATGGTACCCGAACCGATTATTGGTCTCAAAAAGCACCTCACGCACCATACTTGGTAATGATGGCGGTTGGAGATTTTGCAGTAATCAACGATTCATGGAGAGATTCGTTAGCGGTAGATTATTATGTAGAACCTAGCTACGAAGAAGATGCCATGGCCATTTTTGGTGAAACACCAGAGATGATAGAGTTTTTCTCAACAATTCTAGATTATCCGTATCCGTGGGAGAAATACTCACAGGTGGTGGTAAGAGATTATGTTTCTGGCGCCATGGAGAACACAACGGCTGTAATTCATGGTGATTTTGTACAGAGAACGCGTCAACAACTTATCGATGCACATAACGAAGATATTATTGCACACGAGCTAATTCACCACTGGTTTGGTGATTTAGTGACTTGTGAGTCGTGGGCCAATCTTCCACTCAACGAAAGTTTTGCAACGTATGGTGAATACTTATGGAACGAATACAAACACGGTTCCTACTACGCAGACGAAAAATTGAACAATGATTTAAACCAATATTTAGGAGAGTTTGCGCGTGGAAAAGCGGTAGACATGGTGCGTTTCGATTACCAAGATAAAGAAGATATGTTCGATTCTCACTCGTATGCTAAAGGAGGTAGAATTTTACACATGCTTCGCAAGTATTTGGGAGACGAAGCGTTTTTTGAGTCGTTGAGTTTGTATTTGAAAGAAAACGAATACCAAGCTGTAGAAATGCACAACCTACGCCTAGCTTGCGAAAAGGTAACAGGCGAAGATTTAAACTGGTTTTTTAATCAATGGTTTTTCGATAACGGTCATCCAGACTTACGTATTACGTATGCCTACGATGCTGCAAAACAAGTGCAAGAGGTAACCATAGAGCAACGCCAAAACACCGAAGAGTTTCCCGTGTATCGTTTGCCTATGAAAGTAGATATTTACACTTCTCAAGGGGTAAAACAGCAAACCATTGTTCTTGATAGTTTGAAGAAAACCTTCCGATTTAAATCAGCTGAAAAACCGTTGTTAGTTAATGTAGACGCTGAAAAAATGTTGTTGGCTACAAAAACCGATGAGAAGCCACTCGACCACTATTTCTATCAGTTAGAGAATGCTCCTTTGTTTATTGATAAGTTAGAGGCATACGAGGTAATTAAAGAGAGAGTTTTAGCAGATTCTGCAGCTGCAGCAGCTATTTTTAATTTGTTCGATCATCCGTTCGAAGGATTAAGAGAGCGGGCAGTCACTAATGCGTTAAAATTGAAAAAATTCATAGGTCAACCTTTAGAGACACGATTAGTCGAAATGGCCAAATTAGATGAAAATTCAAGTGTTAGAACCGCTGCACTAGAAAGTTTAGCAGAAGCCTATAAAGCCAAAGATTACGAAGAACTCTACGTTCAGAAAATTAAAACCGACAGTTCGTTAATGGTGATGGGTGAGGCTCTTTCATTGTTATCAGAAGTAAATGCCACTAAAGCGTTAGAGATGGCGCAAGCGTTAGAAAAGCACGAAGACCCAAGTATTTTGGTGAGCATTAGCTCTATTTATGCGCAAGTGGGCAAAGACAACAATGCAGAATTTTACAGCAACAACGCCAGTAAGGTAACCGGTTTTTCTAAGATGGCTTACATGGCTAATTATGCTGAATTCTTAATTAAAAGCGGAAACGTAAAAACAGTAGAAGCCGCGCTACCAACGTATGAGAAAGAAATTTTATCGAAGTCTGGTTTTTGGTTTATAGCGTTTAGTTCGGCACAATCGTTTAAGAAAGTGTACCAAGCTTACAGTCAAGAAAAGCAAGAGTTAGAGCGTAAAATTATGAAGGCAGAAGGGTCTGAAAATGGCAAAGTAGATGCAACAGACCAAGATCGATTAATGCGCCTTACTGGTTTAATAGATAAAATGGACGATTTAACACTAAGAGTGAAAAACTCAGAAACAGCAGACCAACGCGTTATTAGAGCGCTATAAAGTTTGCTCAAACCCATGATCTACTAGAAGTTGCCCGCTTTCAGCAGCGGCAACGGCTAGTTGGTCACAACGTTCGTTTTCAGGAATATTTGCGTGGCCTTTCACCCAGTGGAAGGCCACTTTGTGTTTGGGGTAAATCCGCAAGAAACGTTTCCATAAATCAACGTTCTTTTTGTCTTTAAAATTTTTCTTCTCCCAATTAAAAACCCAGCGTTTTTCTACAGCATCTACCACATATTTAGAATCTGAATACACCGATACGGTGTGGCCAGAACCTTTCAATGTTTCAAGAGCCACAATTACAGCTAGCAATTCCATCCGGTTATTGGTCGTCATTCTATAGCCTTGCGCCATTTCTTTGCGGTGTTCACCACTCATTAGCACAATACCATAACCGCCATTTCCGGGGTTACCTTTGGCAGCTCCGTCTGTATAAATTGTAATTCTAGCCATAAATTAAAAAGCAATAAACTGCTGAGGATTTTGTGGAACTCCGTTTTCCCAAAGTTCAAAGTGTAAGTGCGGTCCGGTAGTTTCGGTGCCGCTATTGCCAACAATAGCAATCGCCTCACCTGCTTTTACTTTTTGACCCACTTTTTTAAACAGCACTGAGCAGTGCTTGTAAACAGAAATTAAATTGTTTCTATGTTGAATTTGAATAATATGCCCGTTTTCAGATGTCCACTCCGCTAAAATTACGGTTCCTTCTAAAACCGCTTTAATCGATTCGTTTTCTTTAGCCACTACATCAATTCCATAGTGTTTGGTATTGCGGTCATATTCTGCAGAGACAATACCTTCAATGGGTTTAAAGAAAAAACTAGAGCTGTTGTTCTCTTTACGCAATTGCGAGTTAATAGCGTATTTTTCTTCTTGTTCTATTTCTTCTCGAAACACAGAATCTTCTGGACTTCGTTTTACCGATAAATCATTAAAATCGGCATTTTCTTCCTCGTTTTCAGTAGAAATTGTATCGATGGGAGGCTGCCCATTTAGAATGCGCTGAATATTGGCAATGTATTGCTCAGTGGCCATTAATTCCATTTCTAGCGAATCTGACTTAAACGATGCATAGGCTGCATTTCGCTTCATGGTTACATCAGAATACCCCGGAATGTATTCACGCAGTGGTGTAAAAGCCACCAAACTAATGGTAGAAACAATCAGGATTACGAATATTAATCCGCCCCATGTAAATACGTTCATCGGAGTTAAGCGAAAAGAAAGTCGCTCCTCGAATGTATCATCGTTCAGAATTACCAGCCGATAATGATTTTTCAGCTTTTTGTAAATCTTTTTTTTCTCTTGTTCAGATTGAAAACTGTCTGCCATGCGCCCTACAATTCATGCAAATATCATAAAAATACAGGTCTATTTTAGTAGGAACCGATGACAACTAAATGTTACATTCACAATAATTAAAATAATTTTGCAGCTTTTGAGTTATCGTCAACTACAAAGTATCAAACTCTGACATTTGTTGAAAAGAGTCAAACCATACATTTATCCTTTGCTATTTGCAGTAGGAACCACCTTTTGGATTTCTTCATGTTCTACTGAGAAAACTGGGTGGGCGCATCGTACGTATCATAATACCACATCGCGTTACAACGGGTATTTCAATGCCAAAGAATTGGTTCGTTTAAAAGTGAAAGAACTCGATAACGAACCTGAAGATTTTAGCAAAATGCTTCCCATCTTCAAGTACCCAACAGAAGACAATCTCCAAAATGTAATTGGAGACATGGATAAAGCCATTGAAAAATGCAGGCGAGTAATTAGCAAGCACAGCATCGAAAAACGAGGCGAACAATACGTAAAGTGGATAGACGATACGTATTTACTCATGGGAAAAGCCCATTTCTACAAACAAGAATTTCCCAAGTCGAAAGAAATGTTCAACTACGTTTCTAAGAAGTTTAAGCAAGAAGAAATTCGATTTGATGCTTTATTGTGGCTCAGTAAAACCTACGTTGAAGATAAAAATTACCGAAAGGCAGAAAGAATTTTGCGACTGGCAGAAGGGGAAGCTCAATTTCCAGAGCGCCTCAAGAAAGAAATGCACCTTTCTTATGCCGATATGTTCTTGAAGCAAGGAAATTACGAATTAGCCATTGCCGATTTACAAAGAGCTATAGACCTTACCAAGAAGCGAAAAGAAAAAGCCAGACTCTATTTTATTTTGGCTCAGATGTACCAAGAAATGGGTCAAAAAGGGGAAGCTTCTCTCACCTTTGCTAAAGTAGTTGCGCTAAAGCCTGATTACGACATGATTTTTTATGCGCGTATTCAACGTGCACTTTCATTTAGTCAAGATTACGGTGGTAAAGCCGAAATTAGGGCTGAATTGCTTAAAATGTTGAAAGACGATAAAAACGTTGAGTTTAGAGATCAAATCTACTACGCTTTAGCAGAGCTTGAAATGGCCGATGATAATCAAGAATTGGCTATCGACTATTATAAAGAATCAACCATAACCAGTGTTTCAAACGATCCTCAAAAAGGATTGTCGTTCTTAAAACTCGGAGACATCTACTTCGAAAAACCAGAGTACGTGTTCGCGCAGATGTACTACGATAGTGCAGTAACTTTTATGAACACCGAACACGAACGCTACGATGAACTGCTAAAATTGAGTCAAAACCTAAACGACTTAATTGCTCAGCTTCAAACCATTGAGCAGCAAGATAGCTTGCAAAAAGTAGCAAAAATGTCTGAAGCAGAACGCTTGGCTTTAATCGATGATTTAATTTATCAAAGACGCATCGAAGAAGAAGAAAAACGCGAACAGTTCGAGAACCAAACTGCATTTAATAATCAAAACAATGCGGGAGGGCAACCCGGTTTGCCAGGCTCAGGAAACGGAGCAGGAGACTGGTATTTTTATAACCCTACGGCTAAGGGGTTCGGTGCTTCCGAATTCAAGAAAATCTGGGGATCGCGGAAAAACGAAGATAATTGGAGAAGATCGAATAAAAGTCAAGTGGCTCCTACCGTTACCACAAATGAAAACGAAGGGGGAGAAGACTTTTTTGTGAACGCAGAAGGCGATACGGTAAAGGTTACCAACGATTGGCAAGATCCTAATTATTACCTCAAAGATTTACCGCTTACAGAAGAAGCCTTGGCGCAATCAGATAGTTCAATTGTAAAGGCTTACTACAACCTTGGGCTTATTTACAAAGAGAAATTACAAGACGATCCGAGAGCTATTGAAGCCTTTGAAGAATTAAACAAACGCTTTTCTGATCACGAATACCTGTTAACGGTTTACTACCGTCTTTATAGAATGCATGATGATTTGCGCCAATATTCTGAGGCAGATTATTACAAAAACAAGATTCTCAACGAATATTCAGACTCTGATTACGCCAAGATTATTCGCGATCCGGAATCGTTGAAAAACGAGAACGAGCAAGAAATTAAAGCGAAGGCATTTTATACCCGCGTTTACCAGAATTATTACCGAAGAGGTTATTATTCGCAAACCATAAAGAGTGCAGAAGAAGGCATACAATTATATGCAGGAACCTCTGTAGAGCCTAAGTTGAGGTTTATTCGAGCGATGTCTTTAGGGCAAGAAAAAGGGGAGCAGGGAATGCGCGAAGAACTGAAAGCGTTGGCATTTAAATACAAAGAAGATCCTATCGGGAAAAAGGCCGAAGAGATGCTTTCTGCCCTAGATGACATGAAAGACCTAGAGGCAAAACGCAAAAAAGAGGCGCAACAAGAACAAGAGGTAGAAGAAGAGAAAGAAAACTCACCTTACGCTTACGAGCCATCAGGCAGTCATAATTTTGTGGTGTTGGTTCCTATCGAGAAATTGAGCAGTAACAATGCGCAAATTGCCATTTCGAATTTTAATCGGGCCAACTTTAGAACCTTAGATTTAAATGTCTCTACGGTTTTATTAGGATCCGATACCGCCATGATTACAGTTAAATCGTTTAAATCGGCAGCAGACATTAAAAGTTATGTTCGAGCTTTTAAAGCAGATAAAATAAAACTAGCGCAGATTCACGCGGCCAATGCGCCAGGTTTTCCCATATCGTTTAACAATTATGCAGTGTTTTACCAACGCAAGAACTTGAGCGAATATTTAAAGTTCTACAATCAGAATTACAATCCTTCTAATTGATTTTTAGGTTGTAAGATAGATATTATACATTTGAGGCAAATAGAGAAAGAACCATGTTTAAAAAGCAGAACGGAATGGCAAAAGGAAATGAAGTAGATACGGGTTTAAGAAATCACATTGCTCAAGGAACAGTGATTAAAGGCGAAGTATTTACAGAAGGCGATCTTCGAATTGATGGAGAGCTAGAAGGAAGCATTGAGGCGAAAGGAAAGCTAGTAATTGGGAATACAGGCTCTATCAAAGGCAAATTCCATTGCCAAACCGCCAATGTTGCGGGCAAAGTTGATGGTCAACTAACCGTTGCTGAAATGATTGCAATTCAATCTTCTGGTAAATTTTCGGGCGAACTTACTTACGGAAAAATGTCTGTTGAGCCAGGAGCAGAATTAGAAGGAAACTTCGCAATTTCTGGCAAACTCAAAGATCTTAAGAATGAGTCAGAACGAAGAGACCAACGAAAAGAGAAAACAGCGTAACGCACTGGCACATTACAGCGGTTTAGGCTTTCAAATGATTGCCATTATTGGTTTAGGCACTTGGGTAGGAACCCGATTAGACGCCAATAATAATCGCGAGTTTCCCTTGTTTACCTTAATCGGTTCATTACTTTCCGTTTTTATTGCTTTATATCTCGTTTTACGAGACGTTATAAAAAATAACTCATGAAATTGGCCTTGCGATTTCTGCTGGTACTGGCTCTATTCGGAGCCGGTTTAGCAGCTATTCACCTTAACCTACCAAGTGTTCTTTCTATTGATTTGCCCTTTTCTTTGGGTCTCTTAGTAGAAGCCCACCTGTTAATTTTTGTGCTCACCTTCTTAGTGCTTTTGGCTATGGTGGCTATTAACAAGCATTTTGCCGATAAGCTCGGTTTTGCCTTTCTTGGTTCGGTACTTTTCAAAATGCTTTTAGTAGCATCTTATTTCATTATTCGAATGAAAGCTCTTCCCAACCCTCCCGACAAGCAATTTGTTCTACACTTTTTTGCAATTTATTTTATTTATCTTGCACTAGAAACCGTTTTGGTTTACAATAACATGTTGAAAAACAAGTAGTTTACAACGTTATTAACCATTGTGAAAAACTCTTAGTTTTAGGGTTGCTGGTACTATTATTTATCTAAATTTGCAGCGATTTTTGGAACGGGATAACCGTGAAATTGACTTAACATGCAGCAATTGAGAAGTTTAAACTTAAAAAGCCTCTTCGTATTAGTTTTATTAGCATTCACAGCAACCGCTGGTGCATTTGCCGAAGAACATAACGATGATGAGCATCACGCAGAAGAAAATGAGTTTAATGCCAAAGAGGTGATTATGCATCACATTAAAGATGCGCACGATTGGCACTTTTTCGACATCCCACAAGAAGATGGTACTTCTAAGCCAGTGAGCATGCCGTTGCCAGTGATTTTAATTCACAATGGCCAGTTCGATGTTTTCATGTCTTCAGAGTTTCACCATGGTCATTCACCTGTTACAAAAGGGAATAATACATACGTGCTTCACCACGGAAAAGTTTACGTTACAGACGAGTCGGGTGAATTATCATTCGATGATCACCATCATCCTACCAACGAAAAAGCAACCGATTTATCAATCACTAAGAACGTAGCTTCTATGTTCTTGTCTATGATTTTATTGATTGTTTTATTTGGTTCAGCAGCAAAATCGTACAAGAAAAACAATGGTGTTCCTAAAGGGTTAGCTGGTTTCTTAGAGCCATTGGTTCTTTTCGTAAGAGACGAGATTGCTAAGCAGAACATTCAAGGCGATAAGTACAAGAAATACCTACCTTATTTATTGACTGTTTTCTTCTTTATTTGGATCAATAACTTACTAGGTTTGATTCCTATTTTAGCACCAAACTTAACGGGTAATATCGCGGTAACTTTTGTGTTAGCTGTGTTTACAATGCTGATTACGAACGTAACTGCGAACAAGCATTATTGGCAACACATTTTCTGGATGCCAGGCGTGCCGGTTCCAGTAAAAATCTTATTAGCACCTATCGAGTTGGTAGGAGCCATCACTAAGCCTTTCGCTCTAATGGTTCGTTTGTTTGCGAACATCACAGCAGGTCACATTTTGATCTTAAGTTTAGTATCGTTAATCTTTATTTTTAAGTCTGTAGCACTTTCAGCAGTATCCATTCCATTCATGGTTTTCATGTTTACATTGGAATTGTTAGTGGCTGCCTTACAGGCGTATATTTTTACTTTGCTCTCAGCCTTGTTTATTGGCATGGCAACAGAAGGGCATCATTAATTTGTAATTTTTTTAATCTCTATAAAAACTAGTATAATGACTGGGACTTTAGCAGCAATCGGAGTAGGCTTATCAGTATTAGGAGCCGGAATCGGTATCGGACGTATTGGTGGAACTGCAACAGAAGCAATGGCAAGACAACCTGAAGCAGCTGGAAAAATTCAGACTGCAATGATTATCGCAGCAGCTCTTATTGAGGGTGTAGCGTTATTTGGTGTAGTTGCTTCAGCATTCTTCTAATTAAGAAATTTGAAGAAAATAATCGAATACCTGCAGCGATTGGCTGCAGGATTCGGTTTTAATCAAACGTAAACTTAGAAAGACATTATACAATGGAATTAGTTACTCCCGACTTAGGTCTCTCGATTTGGACCAGTGTAGCTTTTATTATCTTACTGATTATTTTAAGAGCTTTTGCTTGGAAACCAATCTTGGGTGCGGTTAAAGACAGAGAAGAATCAATTGAAAAAGCAATCTCTTCTGCAGACGAGGCACGTAAAGAAATGGCAGCGCTTCAAGCAAACAACGAAGCTTTATTAAAAGAAGCTCGTTTAGAAAGAGATAAAATTTTAGCAGAAGCTAGAGATACAAAAGATCAAATTGTTTCTGAAGCTAAGAATGTAGCGAAAGAAGAAGCAGACAGACTTCTTACTCAAGCTAGAGAAGTGATCGATACTGAAAAGAAAGCAGCACTTGCAGAGATTAAAAATCAAGTTGCAACCTTATCACTAGATATCGCTGGCAAAGTAATTAAAGCAGAACTAGCAGACGACAAGAAGCAACAAGAGCTTGTAGGCAAATTAATGCAAGAGGTAAAATTGAACTAATCCAATGAAGTCGAATAAAACAGCAGGAAGATATGCTAAGTCTCTCTTAGGGCTAGCAATTGAGCAAAATATGCTTGAAACAGCAGCTCAAGACATGAGCACAATTGCTGAAGTTGCTGCTAATGAGAAAGACTTCCGCCTTTTGCTTGAGAGTAAAGTGATTAAGCCAGATCAAAAAATGGCTGTAGTAAAGAAAGTTTTTGGTGGTTCTTTCTCAGAACTAACCATGAAATTTATTGGAATAATCACTCAATACAATCGTGAGCCTATCTTAGCAGATATTGCAGAAGCATTTATTGCGCAATATAAAAAGCATAAAAACATTGTTACCGCTGAGGTTACTTCAGCAGTAGCGCTTACCGATGCAGATCGTGAAAAAGTGAAAGAAATTGTTCGCGAAATCAGCAGTGGTGATGTAGAAATCAATGAAACCATCAACAAAGACCTAATTGGCGGCTTAATAATTCGTGTAGCCGACAAACAAGTTGATGCAAGCGTAGCTAATCGTTTAGAAACGCTGAGAAGAGAGTTAATTAACAAAACATACGAAGCACAATTTTAAAGTAGAGGCTAAATTATTTTAGCCGAACCAATAAATACTAGTAAACATGGCAGATGTAAAACCAGGTGAAGTTTCTGCAATCTTAAGAGAGCAGTTATCAGGATTCAAATCTGAAGCCGAACTCCAAGAAGTAGGAACCGTATTACAAGTGGGTGATGGTATTGCTCGTATCTACGGTTTAAATAGCGTTCAGTACGGGGAATTGATCGAATTCGAAAACGGTCTAAGAGGTATTGCGCTTAACTTGGAAGAAGACAACGTAGGTGCCGTACTTTTAGGAGCGTCAAAAGGAATTAGTGAAGGTTCTACTGTAAAGAGAACAAAACTCATCGCATCTGTAAATGTAGGTGATGGTATTGTTGGTCGTGTAGTGGATACGTTAGGTCAGCCAATCGATGGTAAAGGCCCTATTCAAGGTGAAACGTTTGAAATGCCTATCGAGCGTAAAGCTCCAGGAGTAATTTATCGTCAACCGGTAAACGAACCACTTCAAACAGGTATTAAAGCAATCGATTCTATGATTCCAGTAGGTCGTGGCCAGCGTGAGTTAATCATCGGTGACCGCCAAACTGGTAAAACTACCGTTGCGATTGATACCATTATTAATCAAAAAGAATTTTACGATAGAGGTGAGCCTGTATTTTGTATCTACGTTGCTGTAGGTCAAAAAGGTTCTACTGTTGCTGGTATCGTTAAAACATTAGAAGATGCTGGTGCAATGGACTACACAGTAGTAGTTGCTGCTAACGCATCTGATCCTGCTCCAATGCAGTTCTACGCTCCGTTTACGGGTGCTGCTATTGGTGAGTACTTCAGAGATACAGGTCGTCCAGCACTTATCGTGTTTGATGATTTATCTAAACAAGCGGTAGCTTACCGTGAGGTATCTCTACTTCTTAGACGTCCTCCAGGGCGTGAGGCATATCCTGGTGATGTATTCTACCTTCACTCAAGATTGCTTGAGCGTGCGGCTAAAATGAATGCATCTGATGAGATTGCTTCTCAAATGAACGATTTACCAGATTCGCTAAAAGGTAAAGTAAAAGGAGGCGGTTCATTAACAGCTCTTCCAATTATTGAAACACAAGCGGGTGACGTTTCTGCATACATTCCTACCAACGTAATTTCGATTACAGATGGTCAGATTTTCTTAGAGGCGAACTTATTCAACGCTGGGGTACGTCCTGCGATTAACGTAGGTATCTCAGTATCTCGAGTTGGGGGTTCTGCTCAAATTAAATCGATGAAGAAAGTAGCGGGTACGCTTAAGCTTGATCAAGCGCAGTACCGCGAACTTGAAGCATTTGCTAAATTCGGTTCTGATTTGGATCCTGCAACTAAAGCGATTCTAGATAAAGGTGCTAGAAACGTTGAAATTTTGAAACAAGCGCAAAACTCTCCACTTCCAGTAGAAGAGCAAATTGCCATCATTTACTGTGGTACTAAAGGCTTGTTACAAAAAGTTCCTATCTCTGATGTTAAGAAGTTTGAGCGTGAGTTCTTAGACTTATTACAAGCGCAGCACAGAGACACTTTAGACCAATTAAAAGCTGGTAAGTACACAGACGAGCAGACTTCTGTTCTTGAGAAAGTGTGTGCTGATTTAGCGTCTAAATATTAATTGATAAGTTTAATGGTTCCTTCTACAACAGAAGGAACCATTTTCAAAGGTAAAAGCAACAGAAATGCCCAACTTAAAAGAAGTACGAAATAGAATTACTTCGGTAAATTCAACCATGCAGATTACCTCTGCCATGAAAATGGTATCTGCTGCGAAGTTGAAAAAGGCTCAAGACGCCATTACTCAAATGCGTCCTTACGCAGAGAAGCTTTCAGAAATTCTTTCGAATTTGTCTGCTTCAATTGATACTTCGGAAGGGGTGTATGCTGAGCAACGTGAAGTAAACAAAGTTCTTGTTGTTGCCATTACATCTAACCGTGGTTTGTGTGGTGCATTTAATGCAAACATTAACAAATCGGTTAAAAATGCGATCGGAAATAAATACGCAGGTAAAGAGGTAAGCGTATTACCTATTGGTAAAAAATCGTTCGATGCATTTAAAAGAACACCTCAGTTGGTTAACAACGAAAGGTTAGAATCTAATTACAATGGCATTTGGGACGAATTAGAATTTGCCAATGTAGCTGAGATTGCTCAAACTATTATGGATCGTTTTGCCGAAGGCGATTACGACCAAGTAGTTTTGGTATACAATCAGTTTAAAAATGCTGCAGTTCAAGAAGTACAGTTCGAGCAATTTTTACCTATTGTTCCACCCGTACAGGAAGAAACAGCAACTGCAGAGGTTGATTACATCTTTGAGCCAAGCAAAACAGAAATTTTAGACTCTATTATTCCAAAAACATTGAAAACACAGCTTTTCAAGGCTTTATTAGATTCTAATGCTTCTGAGCACGGTGCCCGTATGACGGCAATGCACAAAGCAACCGATAATGCAGGCGAATTGTTGAAAGACCTTAAGTTATCTTACAACAAAGCTCGTCAAGCGGCTATTACCAACGAAATTCTTGAAATCGTTAGTGGTGCTGAAGCCCTTAATGGTTAAGCGTTTATATAGTTTATCATTGAAAACCCTCGAAGATTTCTTCGAGGGTTTTTTGTTTTTATCCGCTACGGTAGATTAAAAAAGATCTATTTCATCTCTTTTGCCATTTTTGGTTCATTGGCGCTTAATAATGCTAACGGTAGGAACCCAATATCTGCCTTGAGCATGCTTTTTGATATCTTTCACACGTGGAATTAATTAGCAACCCCAACAACGCAAGAACAAGTCTCGGTTTACGTATTTACGTATCGATGATTGTATTAATTGCATTTGCCTTGTTGGCCACGGGCGGAGCCACTTTTGTCTATTTTAAAGGACAGAACGAAAGAATGCAACTCGAGCAATTGCAACAACAAGAGCATAGCATTATGCTTTCGTTGAATTACTTTATTATCGAAAACGATATAGAATCGCTCGATGCAAAGTTGGAAAGCAAGATTCATGAATTATCAGATATCCACAACCTCGATCTCAATGTATTTAACAACGATGGTCAATTAATTGGTTCTACCAATTTAAGCTTGTTTGAAAATGAAGACCGGCCATTAAACCTGCCCAACTCAGTAATCGAGAACCTCAATACTTCAGAAGATCGAATTATTATTACCGAAAAAGTA
The DNA here is from genome assembly GCA_048267965.1 of Salibacteraceae bacterium. Taxonomy (GTDB): domain Bacteria; phylum Bacteroidota; class Bacteroidia; order Flavobacteriales_G; family Salibacteraceae. Next base: position 182,338 of record JBLWWK010000004.1, on the reverse strand, counting down.
AAAGAACAAGAATACCTATCTACCTATTTCTACTTGGTAACCAGAGATAATCGCAACTTAGCCATTGTAAATTTACCGTATTTGAAGAGCGAAAGACGCTCAAAAGATGCAATGATTCAGTTTTTGTTTACACTGCTTCAAGTCTACATTGTGCTCTTTATTGTTGCGGCTATCGCGGCTTATTTTCTCTCTACTTACATCACCAACAGCTTAGCAACCATTCGAAAAAAGCTAGAGGCTTTTAGTATAGATTCTACCAACGACAAGCTAGAGTGGAATAGCAACGATGAAATTGGTGCGTTGGTTAATACGTACAATTTAATGGTAGATGAGCTTCACCGAAGTGCTGAAAAACTGGCGAAAAGTGAGCGAGAATCTGCCTGGAAAGAAATGGCCAAACAAGTGGCGCATGAAATTAAGAATCCGCTTACCCCGATGCGACTGAGTGTTCAGCATTTGCAAAGAACGTTAAAAGATCAACCAGAAAATAGTGAGGCCATTTTAGCGCGTTTTAGCAAAACCATGATTGAGCAAATTGATACGCTCACTCGAATTGCCAACGAGTTCTCAAACTTTGCGAAGATGCCGAAGGCTAAAATGAACGTTCTCAATTTGCGTGAAATTTTACTTTCTGTAAAAGAGCTGTACGAACCGAAATTAAACACCTCGTTACGAATTGAATTACAAGATGAGGTGGATACGGTTCCTACCGTGAAAGCAGATAAAGAACAAATGTTACGTGTATTTGGTAATTTGGTGAAAAACGCCATACAAGCCATACCAAGCGATAAAGAGGGCTTAATTGTAATATCCCTTACCGAAGAAGAGAAAAAGTGGTCTGTGCGCGTAAAAGACAATGGAGATGGGATACCTCCGGAAATGATTGACAAGATTTTTACACCTTCGTTTACCACCAAATCGAGCGGTATGGGATTGGGCCTTGCTATGGTAAAAAATATGCTTACCGAGGTAGGAGCCCAAATTAGCTTCGAAACACAAGAAAACGTAGGCACCGAGTTTACCATTTCCATCCCGAAACATGAGAGTGCATCTGCGCTGAAAGATTAATTTTGAACACCGAACGTTAAAACGAAATCAAATGGCATTTGAAAATATTTTAGTCGAAACTGAAAACGGTATTTCTACCATCACGATTAACAGACCAAAGCAATTAAATGCGTTAAACAGAGCTACTATAAGCGAGTTAAGCAAAGCGTTTAAAGAGGCAGAAGCCGATGCAGAGGTAAAAGTGATTATTGTTACCGGAAGTGGCGAAAAAGCTTTTGTGGCCGGAGCCGATATTAAAGAATTTGCCAGCTACTCGGTAGAAGAAGGAAAAGAATTAGCGGCTAAAGGTCAAGAGCAATTGTTCGATTTAGTGGAAAATTTATCTACTCCGTGTATTGCGGCTGTGAACGGTTTTGCCCTTGGTGGGGGGTTAGAATTAGCCATGAGTTGCCATTTACGCGTAGTAAGCGATAACGCAAAGATGGGTCTTCCAGAAGTTTCGTTGGGTGTGATTCCGGGCTACGGAGGAACTCAACGTTTGGCGCAGTTAGTAGGTAAAGGCAAAGCCAACGAAATGGTTTTTACTGCTGGCATGATGAGCGCAGAAGAAGCATTACAGTGGGGATTAGCTAACCATGTGGTTGAGCAGTCAGCATTGTTAGAAACCGCGCAAAAGATTGCGGGTAAAATCATGAAAAATTCTTCTGTGGCGATCTCAGCAGCCATTAAAGCCATTAATGCCGGTTTTGAAACAGGTGTTAACGGATACCAAGTAGAAATTGACCAGTTTGGAGCGAGCTTCGGAACGGAAGATTTTAAAGAAGGAACCACGGCTTTTATCGAAAAAAGAAAACCTTCTTTCCCTGGTAAATAAGTTACTAGGCGAAAATCAATATGCTTAAAAAATTAGCCGGACAAACAGCAATTTATGGCCTACCCAGTATTCTGGGTAGGTTTTTAAATTATTTGCTGGTACCCATTCATACTGGGCAGTTTTTACCTGCTGAGTATGGTGTGGTTTCAGACATGTATGCCATAGTTGCGTTTGTGGCTGTAGTGCTCACATTTGGGCTAGAAACGGCTTATTTTAGGTATTCTAATTTAGAAGGCTATTCTTCTAAAAATGTGCTGAAAACATCGTTAAGTCTTGTTTTCATCTCGGCATCTATTTTTTTGGCGGTCATTCTGCTTTTTACCGATTCTTCAGCGGCTTTGATGCGGTATCCTGACAATCCGGAGTACATACTCTGGATGGGATTAACTTTAGCTTTTGATGCGTGGTCGGCCATTCCGATGGCTTACTTGCGCAGAATGGAAAAACCGATTCGGTTTGCGGTAATCAACGGAGCCAGCATTTTCACCAACATTGGCTTAAATGTATTCTTGGTAAGCATCTGCTATCAATGGCACGAGAACGGAACTTCTAATTGGTTTATGACTCACGTGTTCAATCCGGAAATTGGTGTGGGTTACATTTTTATAGCTAACATGGCCGCCAGTGCTATAAAACTCGTTTTCTTACTGCCCACGTACAAGAATCTTTCGTTAAAGATTGATCCTGCGGTGGGGAAAGAAATGCTGAAATATGCTTGGCCACTGATGATTGCTGGTTTTGCCGGAATAATAAACGAAACCCTCGACCGTAGACTCATCAGAATATTGTTAGAACCCAGTTTAGGCGAAACAGCCGCTTTGGCACAAGTGGGTATTTACAGCGCCTGCTACAAACTTTCGATAATTATTACCCTCTTTATTCAGGCATTTCGGTATGCGGCAGAGCCGTTTTTCTTTGCAAAAGCCAAAGAATCTAAATCGAGAGAGGTGTATGCGGTGGTGATGCACTACTTTATTTTGGTAGTGAGTTTTATCTTTTTAATCGTGCTGTTTTATCTCGACATCTTTAAGCAATTTATTAGAACAGAGGCCTATTGGCAAGGGCTCACTGTAGTGCCTATTTTATTGATGGCCAATATCTTTTTAGGGATGTATTACAACTTCTCGGTGTGGTATAAAATGACGAACAAAACCCTCTTCGGGGCATATATGGCGGGTGTAGGAGCCGTTATTACCATTGGCTTAAATATCTATTTAGTACCCAAAATAGGATACGAAGGTTCTGCTTGGGCTACTTTTGCGGCTTATGGCGTTATGGCGGTATTATCGTGGGCGTTCGGTCAAAAATATTTTCCGATACCATACAAGATGAAATCACTAATCGGTTACCTCGGACTTTCTGTCATACTCTACGGCATTAGCACACTGTTTGATTGGGATACACTCGGTAAAACAGTTTTATTTAATAGCATTTTACTGTTTTTATTCACTCTCGTAGTGGTGAAGATAGAAGGACCCCGATTCTCACAACTGGTGAGAAAATCGTGATCCTACAGAGAAAAAGACACATAGAAAATGAATGTTAAAATAGTTAATCAATCGAAGCACGATTTGCCTGCTTATGCAACAGAAGCTTCTGCTGGATTAGATATTCGAGCCAATATAGACCAGCCTGTCATTTTAAAACCGCTCGAAAGAGCATTGGTGAAAACAGGTTTGTTTATGGAGCTTCCGGTCGGTTTTGAAGCACAAGTGAGACCTCGGTCAGGTTTGGCCTTTAAAAACGGAATCACAGTTTTGAATGCTCCTGGAACAATCGATGCCGATTACAGAGGTGAAGTAGGCGTTTTACTCGTAAATTTATCGAACGAACCATTTACCATCGAAGATGGCGAGCGCATAGCACAATTAGTAATTGCTAAGCATGAGCAAGTTACGTGGCAACCCGTAGAAGAATTGGGAACCACCGAGCGAGGCCAAGGGGGTTTCGGCTCTACCGGAAAAGCATAACCATTTATTGAACCATCCAATTAATATCAACTGAAATGAAAAATAGATTCACTAAAACTTCCAACCCGATTTTTAAATCGGATGCTTTTGATAGCGTTTTTGCTGCTGCAGATAGTCCTACCATGACGGTAGCCGGCACAGTAAATAAAACTTTAATCATGACTTTCTTGGTGTTAGCAAGTGCCATTTACACCTGGACCAACCCTTCAAGTATGTTTCTTTGGGTAGGTTTAATTGGTGGACTAATTGCCGCTTTAGTTACATCGTTTAAACCAACGTCTGCCCCAGTTTCTGCTCCAATTTACGCCTTGTTCGAAGGTATGTTTTTAGGAACCCTTTCGGTGCAATTTGCTACGTTGTATAACGGCATTGTTTTTCAAGCCATCACCTTAACGATAGGTACTTTGTTTGCCATGCTTTTCTTATACAAAACAGGTATTGTGAAAGTTACAGCTAAGTTTAGAATGGGTGTAATGGCAGCAACTGGCGGTATTGCATTGTTTTACCTTATCAACTTTGTGATGAGCTTTTTCAACATGGCTTTCTTTACCATTGAAGGAGCCAGTTTATTAACCATCGGAATTAGCCTCGCCATTGTTGTGGTAGCCGCTTTAAACTTAGTGCTAGACTTCGATTTTATCGATAGAGCAGCTAATGCTAATGCACCTAAATACATGGAATGGTACGCCTCTTTTGGCTTAATGGTCACCTTAATTTGGTTATACATAGAGTTACTTAGATTGCTTGCCATGCTAAGTAGCAGAGATTAATCAATCTTTTAGTTAAAGAATTTGAGAAAACCCCGAAACACATGCTTTCGGGGTTTTTTGGTTTAAAAAGTCAATGCTTCTCATTGTATTGCTCACGTCTAGAAGAGCCAATTTCATGTTTTACACGTTTTCTGTTATAGAAAAGTGAAGGAATATAGTGCATTGATAAATCCGTTTCTACCTTTGAATTAAAATTGAAATCCGTGCGTAACATACTCGTATTCTTCACCTTTGCCACTCTTTTTGCCAGCTGTGTATTTGATAATCAGCAAGTAGCCGAACACTATTTTGAAGGTCTTCCTCAATGGGATTCGATCGCAAAAAATTACCAAGAAAACTATCCAGAAGTAGATAAATACTTAAAAAGTGATACTTCTGAATCACGTCAGGTGGTGCGTGTAGATTGGGAAACAGAACTGCATCTATTTAAAAAGGCAGACGTAAACAAGCTCAACTTAATTCCGAAATACACCCTAGATACCTTGGTGGGCGAGTTTACCGGAAAAACAACCTACCGTTTAACAGCCAATAGCAGTTCTCAACCCGTGCAATTGGCAGAATATGTGCTGGATAAGAACAATAAGTGGGAGTCTGTTCATTTTATAAAGAACAATGAAAACTTGGCTTTCCAGTCTCAACAAGAACTGTGGTTAACACGCGATTTAAACTACCGCATAGTCACTAGGCAAAAAGTGAATTTGGTGTTTGAGACAGACATGGTTATTGAAGGTTCTCCTGTAGGAACCGATCGCGAATACATGGGATTACTCAATTTGAACGGAGAGCAATTTCTTCGATTTAGAATGTATAAATCGGTTACTTCTGAAGGAACCGAAAAGTGGTTCCTACAAAATGGAGACGAAAGAATAGAGTTAGAGTCGGCTGCTGCTAAAAATGATTCTAGTGTACTGAAGTTTCCGATTTTTCCGTCAGAATTTCGATACAAAATGGTGGGAGATACGCTAGTAGGTAAGTGGTATAACTTTGATAAAGGCGACAACTACGCCATCGAATTTTCTGCCGCTCCTTACTTTAAAAGTCGCTTTTTAGATGAAATAAGCACAGATTCACTTCCAAATTTGGCTGGCAAATGGCAAGTTACTCTTACCGAAGACGATGGTGAACAGTATCCCGCAATTGGAATGTTCGAGCAACGAGGTAACGAGCTTTTTGGCACGTTTGCTACCGAAACGGGCGACTATAGACATTTAGAAGGTTTTGTAACGGCAGCGAGCGAACCCGGAAAATTCACTTTGTATTTATCGACATTAGACGGAGCGCACGCTTTTCACTTTAGGGCCACTGTAAGCGGTGAAACTATTGAAAACGGTGTATTTGCATCTGGAACACATTATTTGTCTTATTGGACGGCAAAAAAAGACGATAACGCTTCATTGCGTAATCCCGAGGACCTCACTTTCTTAAAACCCGGATACGAGTCGCTTGAGTTTACTTTTCCAGATTTAAACGGTGAAAATGTATCGCTGAGCGATGCTCAGTTCGAGAATAAAGTGGTGCTGATTACTATCACCGGAACTTGGTGCCCTAACTGTAAAGATGAAACCAACTTTTTAAAAGAGGTTTATAAGAATTACCAAGCCAAAGGTGTAGAGGTTGTGGCTTTACAATTTGAACGAAGCGAAGACTTTGCAACCGCAAAAGCAGCTGTAGAAGCCGCCAATCGTGATTTGCCGGTGCCATACACTCAACTAATTGCCGGCAAAGCGGGTAGAGAGTCGGCTGGTAAAAAATTACCGATGCTGAACCATGTTATGTCGTACCCAACTTTACTGATTTTAGATAAAAATCACGATGTTCAAAAAATTCATACCGGCTTTTATGGCCCGAGCACAGGAAGTTATTACACCGATTTTGTAGCCGAAACCAACGCACTTATAGAAGAGCTCTTGGCAGAATAGTTTTGGCTTTACATTCGTAATAGAAGAATTAGATAAATCATCTTGGTCGCAGCAACCAATATGATTTTTTTTTTGATTTTGAGTTAACTTATAGAACTAGAATCCGTTGGTTAGTTGGTGAAATTGAGAGCTTTATAAGCTGTTTAACAATTCTTTAGTGTTTATTTACTTAAAAAGATTGTGCACAATAAAATTGCGCAATACATTTGTGCCAGAAAATGAAACAGCATGGCTGAACAATTAAAATTATCGAATCAAGTTTGTTTCCCCATTTACACGTTGGCCAAAGAGGTAATCGGTTTATACCGACCTATTTTAGAGCAGTTAGATTTAACCTATCCGCAGTACTTGGTAATGCTGGTTTTGTGGGAAAACGATCATCAAAACGTAAGTGAAATAGGAAAGCAGCTGCATTTAGACAGTGGCACACTCACTCCACTTTTAAAGCGATTAGAACAAAAAGAACTCATCGAAAGAAAAAGAAGTGAGAAAGATGAGCGCGTAGTCACGATTAGTTTATCGTCCAACGGAAAAAGCATTAAAGAAAATGCAAGTCGCGTTCCTACCGAGATTACAGAAAAACTAAATGTTTCAGTTTCTCAATTAGTAGCACTTAAAGAATCAATCGAAATCATATTAAATCAAATAAAACCAAAGAAATGAAAACCCTTTATAACATCAGCGCCACAGCTACTGGAGGTAGAAATGGTCATGTGAAAAGCGAAAACGGAATTGTAGATTTAGAAGTAAGACATCCGAAAGCTTTAGGCGGTGCTAATGATGATTATCCTAACCCTGAAATGCTATTTGCAGCAGGCTATTCGGCTTGCTTCGATAGTGCGTTGAACTTGGTAATTCAGAAATCGAAAGTAACGGCAGGAACCACTACCACTTCGGCAAAAGTGAGTATTGGCCAAATCGAAAATGGCGGTTTTGGCTTAGCAGCAGAATTAACGATTAACATACCGAATGTATCGATTGAAGAAGCCAATAATTTGGCCGAACAAGCCCACCAAGTTTGTCCTTATTCTAACGCAACCAGAGGAAACATTGAAGTAACGTTAAACGTAACCAATAACGCAGAGTAAGCCATGGCATTGATAGAAGATTTAAACTGGAGACATGCAGTAAAGGCGTTCGATTCTAGTAAAAAAGTAAGTGAAGATGCGGTTGAGAAAATTATTGAAGCTGCGCGTTTGGCTCCAACTTCTTCAGGCTTGCAACAGTTTAGAATTGTGGCCGTTTCTAATCCAGAAATAAAAGAAAAGTTGGTAAAAGGCTCTTTAAATCCCGATAGCATGAGAGACTGTTCACATGTGCTTGTTTTTGCAGCTTGGGATCGATATACAGCCGAAAGAATCGATAAAGTATTTGATTACACCACCGAAGAGCGCGGTTTACCTCAAGGTAGGTTTAGCAGCTATACAGATATGCTTAAAGATGTTTACTTAAAGCAATCTGCAGAAGAGAATTTTGCGCACACCGCACGCCAGAGCTACATAGGTTTAGGCTTAGCAATGGCTCAAGCGGCAGAATTGCGCGTAGATACTTGCCCAGCAGAAGGTTTTAACAACCAAGTGGTAGACGAAGTTTTAGAGTTAGAAAAGCACGGACTTAAAAGTGTTTCTCTTTTATACGTTGGTTATGCAGACCAAGAGAAAGACTGGCTAGGTACCATGAAAAAAGTGAGAATTCCTCGAGACGAGTTTGTAATCGATGTAAAGTAATTCCCACACAGCTATTATTTATAATTCAAAAAAAGCTCCCAGATATTTCTGGGAGCTTTTTTTATGAAGTACTTTTTTAGTTCAAAATGAATTGCTGAATGGCTTCGTTTTGTGCTTGACTCTGAACGTGTTTAGAATTACGAATAAGCTCAGCATGCACTAAACTCGGAAACAATTTAGAAGCCCGTTTCATCATTTTCTTCCCTGGGAAAATCAAATCTTGATCGGCAGCGAAAAGCGTAATGGGCGTTTGTATTTTTCGCGCTTTTCGTGATTTTATCACCGGAACAGGAGAAAAATCCATCGAAAATTCTAGAAAAACTTCAGATAAAAACGCATAAGCAAAAGAGTCGTGCTCAGTGAAAAGTGAACTTAAAAACTGCTCTACATACTCTTTGTTTTTTGTTTTGATGTAACGTTTCATCGGTATAAAAACGTTAAACAGCGCTTTAATGGGGTTGCCGTTTACAATGTAAGCCGGAGCCGTTAAAAACACTTCTTTTACTTTACTTTCATCGTGTTCGAGCGTTTTTAAGATGACCAAACCTCCGAAAGAAAACCCGGCCATTGTTACCGAATCTAGATGTAGAGCAGAAATGACTTCATTCATCCATTTGCCGTACGATTCGTCTTTCATACTCAGTCGGTTTTCTGCGCTTTTATTGGGTTGTGCCAACACATCAACCGCATACACACAGTACTTTTGATGCAGCAACGAGTACGTTTCTAGAGCTACAGGGGCGCATCCGTTAGAACCGTGTACTACAATTATTGGTGGTTTTAGAGAATCACCACTTCTAATAACATGGGTTTTGCCGAAAGTGGTTCCTACCGTTTTGCTAGAATAAGAAATGGGTAAACTTTCGAGTTTCTGCTGATAAAGCGCTAGAATAGTGTTTCTGCCTTTTTCTGATTTAAACAGTTTCATAGTTTCAGGTTTTTGAGCGTAGAAGGATCCGGAAAAGCAAAATAGTTGATCTATTAAGACAATGATTTTTAGAGTTTGCATAATTTAGGACAAGTTTACTACAAAAAATCAAATTAGGACAAGTTGACTAATGAGTGCGACCCGATTTAAAATTCTAAAAACTGCGAGAGAATTGTTTAATAATCAAGGTTATTCGGCCGTTACCGTTCGGATGATTGCCCAAGAATTAGCCATGAGTTCGGGTAACTTAACGTATCATTTTCAGAAAAGAGAAGATATTCTTGAAGCGTTGTATTTTGAAATGGTGGCCGTTTTTGACGAAAGGGTAAACACCCTTGAAAAAACCGATTTATCGCTGAATCGAATGTATACCGATGTATGCAAGAGCCTAGAAAGAATGGTTGAGTACCGTTTTTTTTGGACCGATATCTACAATTTACTTCGGCTCAATAGCGCCCTTGAAAAGCACTTTACTAAAGCTTATCAACAGCGCCAAGTAGGAACCGCGTACTTCTTTCAACAGCTTCAAAAACAGGAAGTGATGAATGCATTTGAATTTGCCGAAGAGCAAAACTTATTGATAGAAAGAATGATTAACCACAGCAATACTTGGTTGTATAACTCAAGCGTAAAAAACGAGAAACTGACAGCTGCGTTTATTCATAAGCAAGCAGCAGCGCTTGTATCCATGCTGTATCCGTATTTAACCAAAACCGGCAAATCTGATTTTAAAACGCTATTTCCAGAGTTTTTTGGCTAAAAAAAAGGCATAAAAAAACTCACGTGCTGAAAGCGCGCGAGCTAACGATTACATTACAAAAAGCAATCTATTGAGGGTGGTATTGTTTCACCACTTGATTAATTTTTCCAAAAATCGATTCACCTTTTTGGTTTTTCATTTCCACTTCAATTCGATCACCAAACTGCATAAACGGTGTAGAAGGTTTTCCGTCTTTAATAATTTCTAAACAGCGAACTTCCGCCAAACAACTAGAGCCGTTGGGGCTTCCTTGGTTGGCTACGGTTCCAGAACCAATTACGGTTCCAGCCATTAAAGAGCGAGTTTTTGCTGCATGCGCCACCAACTCACCAAAGTGAAAGGTCATATCTACACCTGCATTCGGAGATCCAATTAATTGGCCATTTAATGTAGAAAGTAAGGGCAAATGTAGTTTGCCTTCTTTCCATTCTTCTGCCAACTCATCTGGAGTAACAGCCACCGGAGCAAAGGTGGTCCAGGGTTTCGATTGGTAAAAACCAAACTGCTTAGAAAGCTCACTCGGAATTAAATTACGCAACGAAACATCGTTAATAATGGTAATTAATTTAATGTGGTTCAGCGCATCTTGAGCATTTACACCAGCTGGAACATCGTCTGTAAACACAGCCACTTCAGATTCAAAATCAATTCCCCATTCTTCGCTTTCTACCTCAATATCGTCTTCAGCGCCAATAAACGCATCAGAAGCGCCCATATACATAAGTGGGTCGGTCCAAAAAGAAGCGGGCAATTCTGCATTTCTCGCTTTTCTCACCAACTCTACATGGGTAACATAAGCGCTGCCATCTGCCCAATGGTAAGCACGCGGAAGAGGAGCCATTTTATTCGATGTTGCAAAATCAAAAGCCTCTTCGATTTCACCAGCATTTAACTGAAGATAAACAGTGTTTAGCTGGCTTTCGCAATTGGCCCAATTATCCATAGCTGCTTGCAGGGTAGCCGCAATTTCTGGTACTTTTACCGCTTTAGAAAGGTCTTTGCTAACCACAACTAAAGCTCCATCTCGAGTTCCATTATCAATAGAAGCTAATTTCATTCAAATTGCATTTTTTACCCTCTTTTTGCACAAAAACTGTAGAAAAAGTAGAGTGTTTAGGTAAGTATTGCGCCAAAGATACTCAACCTAATTTCGGTAGGAACCGTATTTATCTTTTCAAAAAGCTTGTTTTAAAACGAGAGACAACTCATTACTTGTTCAATTCGTTCTCGATCAAACTCACAGAAAGGCAACAGTTCACTGCACCCGGTAATGTGTGGTCTCTTCGGTATCGTCTTAAGCTTTGCTTCTCTTGAGCGATGAGTTTACCCATCAGCCATAAAATGTAGATATTCGTAAACAGCCCGTTCCGCAATAAAACGGTTCCTACCTCTACAGCATAACAGAAAATCACTGGTCTGTAGTAGCTTCTTTTTAAACGCTCAGTTTTTATTCATCAAAAGAAAATGTACTCTTGCAGCGCATTTCGGTTTCATCTAATGAATTAATAGGGAATCTTGTGAGAATCAAGAACTGTTCCCGCAACTGTAATGTCTGTATTTAATTAGTGTATGCCACTGTTGCTCAAGGCAATGGGAAGGTTAATTAATGGACAAAGTCAGGAGACCTGCCAAAATGTATATCAGATAAAAAAGAGAAAAATTCTGGTATCTATTTATTCACTTTCGGAGAAAAAGTTGAATGAGAAAAGCCTGTTTCCTATGGCTTAGCTCTTCCCTTATTTTCCATTTTATTTAACTGTTTTAATAAAATGAAAAAGTTCTTTGCCGTTTTATTCGCATTGGCCGTAACGTTTTCGTCTTACGCACAAACCACCTTTACGCTAGATGTAGTAGCCGAAGGTAATTTCGGATCTCCTAATGGAGATGTTTTCAGAAGAAACACTACCACAACACCCGCCACCACTTCTGCAGGTCTGTACCAAACTACCAACGCTACCACGGGCTTTGATGTGTTACAAGACTTTGTAGTTTTAAACAACAAAGCCCTAATTGCCGAGAAACCCGCAGGTGCCGGCAGAATTGTAATTGCAGAATACCCTTCGTTAAACGAAATACACACTTTTTCAACCACCAATGCTCCGCAAACTCTGGTATTTGCTAGCTCAACCAAGGCGTATGTGAGCATGGGAAATCCGGGCGATATTCAGTGCATCGATTTGGCGAATAATACCCTTACTTCTGTGAGTGATCCTACCAACGCAATAACTTCTCATTCTGATCATTTGCTATATGCCAACGGATTAGTGTATGCCGTTTTGGGCGCAAAAGTTGTGAAAATTGATACTGCCACACAAGCGGTTGTAGGAACCATAAATCCTTCGATTGGAAATCTTAAAGGGTTGGTGTTAAACACGGTAGACAATAAACTTTGGGTGATGAATGGCAGCGGAATGTTTCAATCGATCGATATACTCAACAACGATTTGCTAGGAGCTATTATCAGTACTGGAGTTTCATCTACGAGGTTGTTGAGAATGCACCAACAACAACTGTATTTCTGGTCTACCAATAAGAAGATGTACATCTATAACATTGTAAATCCGAGTGCATTACCATTGGCGGCTACTTATACCAGCACTTTGCCCGGTGCAAGCTTTGCCTTTGGGTACGGTAGATCTTTCGATATAGATACCGCAAGTGGAGATTTTGTAATTTGTTCTGCCAATTATTTTTCGGCACCAGGCCATTACGAAGTAGTAGACGGTGATGCTTTTACGGTAATTGAAGCAGGTTCTATTGCCGGATGCGCCATACCCAACAACTGTAAATTGAAAACTTACAAACCTGTAATGCCTCCTGTTCCTGATGTGGCCAATTTACCTGTAATTGAAGCTGCTTGTTCGGTTCAGCTCACCCCGCCTACAGCAGACGGTGGTACTTTAACGGCCACCACTGCTGATTCTATGAGTTATTCAACTCAAGGTCAGTTTACAGTAACTTGGGTATACAACAACGGAACGGTCACAGTAACTCAAAATCAAACGGTGATTATAAACGATACGTTAGGCCCGGTTCCTACCGTTGAAAAACTTGACACTTTAACCGTAGAGTGTAACACAGAAATTACTTTTAGACCAACGGCTAACGATAACTGCTCAGGTGCAGTTGTTGGGCAAACTGGCAGTATGTTATCGTATGCTGTTGCAGGAACCTATACCCTAGAATGGGAGTATGCCGATGCAAATGGCAACAGTACTCTGCAAGAGCAAATTGTAGAAGTAGCATGCGTTTCAACCGGAATATCAGCAGTAGAAAAATCGCAATTTACTGTGTATCCTAATCCTGCAAACACAGCTGTGAATATTCGTACAGAAAATGCTCATTTAGTGAGCGGTAAGCTAATAGACGCATCTGGACAACTACTCGAAGTATTCAAAATAGAGTTAACTGCAGTAAATACGGTAGGGCTAGAAAGTTATTCGAACGGAATTTACCTGCTGATTTTAGAAGATACAAAAGGCAATACTTACTTCGAAAAATTGATGCTTCGATAAGTGTCTTAATAAATGCGATTGATTGCTTTTCAATCGATAATAAAACCCAAGGAAGAGTAGTTTTTCTTGGGTTTTTTTGTGGTTTTTAACTAATTGATGGTTTTTTATGTTTTTGAATAAGAGAGTGGTGTGGTGTTTTTTTGCCCAAGGCAATGAGTTGGGCAACTAAAGAACCCGATAAATCACCGACAAATCCCCACTCAGCGTATCGTCCACGCTACGCTTAATCAAAAGCGACATCCTTGCCGCATCCTTTCAATCGACTGCTGTAGAAGTTATAAAACCGAGTTAAAAAACTAGTAAGAAACCAGAGCGGAAATTACGCTACAATTGTGTACATTGATGGAGCTTTTGAGTTCCACAAACTTGAATCAACATCAACCTTGGAAAAAAATGAAACTCATATCATGGATAATCGCTCACGAATTGCAGTAATTCGTGATGGCGACAGTTTCCCCAATGATATAGATGCCGAATATTACGTCTTAGAAGACCACCTCGGCTCAGGAATGCTACGCCTGAAAGCTACTGCGGGGGGTACAGTTATCGATAGAGAAGAGTACTACCCCTTTGGAGATTCTTCTCTACGCACCTGGACAAAAAAACGTTACCAATACATTGGAAAAGAAAAGGATGCTGAAAGTGGGTTATACTATTATGGAGCCCGCTACTATGCGGCATGGACGTGTAGGTTTATTAGTGTTGATCCGTTGGCTGCCAAGTATGCACATTTGAATCCTTACAACAATGCAGGCAATAAAGTCATCAATCAGAAAGATATAGATGGATTGCAGGGGGAGAACGAAGGGCAAAGTGAAACTGGAAGTAGTTCGAATGTTAATATTTCAAATGAACCAGTTAATGGTAAACGGGTAGATTTAAATCCCACTACTCAAACTCTTACATTTAATATTAATCTAAACATTAAAAAAGATGAAAATTCAGGCACTTCGGATCAACAATATGCCAATGCCGTAGACAATTATAAAACAAGGGTTAAAGAGTTTTTTAATCAAAACTCTACTTACACAGATGAATCAGGAACTGTATTTAATATTGTGGTAAATGTTCATTTCAATGTGGGGGATAAGAAGGTTGAAAACTCTATAGATGTGGTCATAGGGGATAGATTCACAAGCCATGCAAAGGGTATTAACTTTCACTATGTAAATTCAGCGGCACTGGACTTCACTCCTGTACATGAGTTGTTGCATAATTTTGGTTTAGCAGATCGGTATCATTATGTTCAACGAGTTAATCAACTAGGTGCCACCGAAGATTTTAAAAGAGTCCCAGCTTTGCTAGATTGGTCCTATGATCCTCAATATAATCCAGCAAATAACATCATGTCTCCTAGTGCTTCTCCTGAAATTACCGACCAGCAATTAGGTTTAATTGCTAAAGGAGCAAATGAAAGGTCTTACATGGATCCAGTAGTCTTTCTGGTAAATGGTGATACAGGTTATGAAAGAGCAGGTGCTCCTTTAGCACCTGATAAAAAAACAGGTAGGTCTTCTCCTTCAATACTAAACGGTCGTGGTTATTATAACAGAGCTGGTATGGTATCGAACCCAGATGCAAGAGTTGAAAGGAGACGGACAAAAAAATATAATAAGCACAATTGGAAATTACCATATGAAATTTAAAGAATTGCATATTCTAATTCTATTTTTTTTCACAGCATTTAGTGTACGGGTTTCTGCTCAACACTATAATGGGAAGTGTGGTTCAGCACAATTTGATTCGTTGTTAATTTTAGTCGATTCACTTCAAGACGTTGAGTATATTCATTCATTAAACCATCATTTATTAAACCAAGAGATACCTGGTTTGATTCTAGCTGAGTCCAGTAAAGATTCTAATAGCAATCGTTTTGAAATTAGTGATAGCCTTGGACTTCATCATAAGATATTGGTAATGACTTTGCAAGCACGAAGTGATACTTTAGTACTGCCGAAATCAATAGGAAACTTAGAAAAGTTGATAAGCTTTCAAGTGTTATCAGATTATGTTGAAATACCTCAAGATTTCATAAAATGCAAAAATCTTAAATGGTTGGATATACCAATTTACAATGATTCCCAAACTTCTGAAATAATAGCAGAATTGGAGTCTTTACAATCATTAACAGTATGGACATATACTGCGAAACGAAATGAAAGGAAATATATCAAATCACTAAAAATGTTGTCTAAAAGCAAAAGTTTGTATCGTGTATGGTTAGTTTGCTCTTGGCACAAGTATCTTTTAGCTAAAATTATTTCGATGAAACTTAAAAAGTATGGAATTTGTATGGAGATTTCTCTTACCCGTAATATGAAAAATTGAACCTCGCCACGGTACGACCATCATGGCGCTATACTGACAATATCTACATAATAAATGAGACCCAACTCCAGTAACGTAAGAGCCTACAGCCGCAGTTACCAATACGATAAATTGGGAAATGTAGAACAGGTAGAGCACTCGGCAACAAGCAACAATTTCACCCGAAGCTTTAACTACAACAGCGGAGTAAATACCCTCTCCAACATAGAAACAGGCTCTGGCACCAACATTCAAAGTTTTACCTATGATGCCGCAGGTAATCAACTTACCGCAGGCACCAGCAGGCACTACATTTGGAATGCCGCCAACCAACTCAAAGCCTACTGCAACCAGGTAGGAACCGCAGAACCCACCGTTTACGCCCAATACCTATATGATGCAGGAGGTAATAGAGTTAAAAAAATGGTGCGGAACCAGGGCGGAAATTACGCAACAATTGTATACATTGATGGTATGTTTGAACCCGCGGAGCGGCTCGCGAAGACCTTTATATAGTATAGGAGACCCACTTGATGTTGGCTCTGAGACTTTCGCATATCAAATTGATTTGGAAAGCCACTTAGTGTTTTATCAGAGTGCTGAGACTAGAATTAATTCAAATGGAAGATTTTCAAATTCAAATGAGATAACATTTAGCGAACGTATACAAGTGTTTTGGCAAAACCATGTAGCCCATGGTGATGGTTATAAAATTCCAATATTTGATCAACCAATTCTTAAATAGGATGCCTACTTCACGAAAAATTCTAATTTGTTTGATATGTACGTTGAGCTCTTGCAGTTGGATGGAACGGGTATCTATCAGGCAGTATTATGATAAAGATGCCAACTATTATGAACTCTTTGAAAAACATGGAGTAAAAGTCTACGGTCTTTATGTTCATAACTACAAAGATTATCTAAACAGAAAGGAAAAAGATTGCATTCGCATAGATTTAACTGGAAAAGTTGCAATGGATATGTTTCCGGAAGAATTAGGATTTCGAAAGATATATGACAGTATACATAGAAGTTCTTCAGGATATGTAAAATTTAAAAATGATTCTATTTTTTTTACTACGCTTCTCTTGTATGAACCAGGTCTTCCTAGAAGTAAAACATGGAAATTCAGTGGTAGAATTAGTGGTGATACGCTTTTCTTAACCAGTGATTATCCTACTGATACAATTCCGAGGCCTTATGTTTTTGTACCTATGCCGTTTAAGAATTAATAAACTTGGTCAAATAATTCAGCTATCAGTAATACCCCGCTCAGCGTAGCGTCCTCGCTACGCTCAGCGGGGATAACATTTAGCGAACGTATAAAGGTGTTTTGGCAAAACCATGTAGCCAATGGTGATGGCTATAAAATTCCAATATTTGATCAATCAATTCTTAAATAGGATGCCTACTTCACGAAAAATTCTAATTTGTTTGATTTGTACGTTGAGCTCTTGCAGTTGGATGGAACAGGTATCTATCAGGCAGTATTATGACAAAGATGCCAACTATTATGAACTCTTTGAAAAACATGGAGTAAAACTCTACGGTCTTTATGTTCACAACTACAAAAATTATTTGAACAGAAATAGAAAAGATTGCATTCGCATGTATTTAACTGGAAAAGTTGCAATGGCTATATTTCCAGAGGAGGTAGGATTTCAAAAGATATATGATAGTATATACAGACGTTCTTCAGGATATGTAAAATTCAAGAACGACTCTATTTTCTTTACTTCTCTACTTCTACTTGAACCGGGTCTTCCTAGAAGTAAAACATGGAAATACAGTGGTAGAATTAGTGGTGACACACTTTTTATAACCAGTGATTATCCTACCGATACAATCCCTACGCCTTATGTTTTTGTGCCTATGCCGTTTAAGAATTAATAAAGTTGATCAGCTAAATTGGTTATTAGTAATCCCCCACTCAGCATAGCGTCCTCGCTACGTTGAATCAAAAGCGACATCCTTGCCGCAAATCATGTCAGAAGTAGTACGTTGATAAAGTACCAACTGGTTACCAAATTCAGCATTAACATCTTCCTCATTTTTTGACGCTACAAATTGTAGACGCTTTCGGCTATTGTTTAGATAATGAGGCACTAATAATTTACGGTTATGGTATTACGAGTAATCATTTTCATCTGATTACTGAAAGTTCAGCAAAAACATTGAGTGATGTTATTAGAGACTTTAAAAGCTATACAAGTAAATAGATGTTAGCGTTTTTGCAAGCTGAAAAAGAAAGTTGAGATGAGTGGATGCTAAAAATACATAGCAACATTGCCAAAAAGCATAAAAGAAACGCTAACTTTCAGTGTTTAGATGCATGATCATCATTCAATAGAACTTTTTTAAGTGAATTTCTTTCAGAAAAAATTTGATTATAGCCACAATTATCCTGTAAGAACTGGTTGAGTATCTTTACCAGAACACTCTATTTTTTCCAGCGCAAAAGACTATTTAAATGTGATTGGTTAAAACAGAAAAGGCTAAAACGATATGGAATAATAGGATTGAATATTCAGCCCAGAGGGCTTAAAACAAAAAGCGTAGCGTCCGCGCTACGCTTAGCGGGGATAATCAAAGAATTAGTTCAGCAACTAATATAACTACAAACTCTCAACAAGCCTACGTAAAAGAATATTATAATCTTTACAAAGAACAGTTTTCTGATATGCTTCAGAAAGCATTTAAAACGAAATATCATGAAATTTTCAAATAGTGTTCTACTGTTTTGTTTTATTCTCTCTAAAGCTTTATTCAGTCAGGTAGAATTATCGAAAATCGATAGTATTAACGATAAATATGATTTGGATTTACTTATAACTACATCAGAATACTACTTCGACTTTACTGCAAATTCATGGAAAGTTCAATACCCCGAAAAGCTAGAAACAGAGTATAGTAATCTAGTTTCTTGCTTAGCAAGGAGAAGTTTTGGTCAACGGAATTATGAGGGAGAAGTCATTTATCTGAACGAGGATTGGGAAATTTGTGCATATGGATATTTCAAAAATGGAGAACCACATGGTTTTTTTGTATCCTTTTGTAAGGATAAAGTAGCCTGCAAAAAGAAGAAGAATATATCAGTTCAGATATATCAATACAGAAAGGGGAAGCTTATTAATAAAACAGAGGCTCCATTTTATTTAGGCCAAATTGAGTAAAACCCTCGCTAAGCGTAGCGTCCTCGCTACGTTGAATCAAAAGCGGCATCTTTGCCGAAATCATGTCAGAAGTAGTACGTTTATATAGTGCCAACTGGTTATCAAATTCAGCATTACCATCTCCCTCATTTTTTGACGCTACAAATTGTAGATGCTTTCAGCTATTGTTTTGATAATGAGGTGCTAATAATTTACGGTTATGGTATTACGAGTAATCATTTTCATCTGATTGCTGAAAGTTCAGCAAAAACATTGAGTAATGTTATTAGAGACTTTAAAAGCTATACAAGTGGGTAAATGTTAGCGTATGTGCAAGCTGAAAAAGAAAGTCGAGATGAGTGGATGCTTAAAATATATAGCAACATTGCCAAAAAGCATAAAAGAAACGCTAACTTTCAATGTTTAAATGCATGATCATCATTCGATAGAAATTATTTCAGCAGGTTTCTTTCAGAAAAAATTTGATGATAGCCACAATAATTCTGTAAATATTGGTTGAGTATCTTTACCAGAACATTCTATTTTTTCCAGCGCAAAAGACTATTTAAATGTGATTGGTTAAAACAGAAAAGGATAAAATGATCTGGAATAATTGGATTGAATATTCAGCCTAGAGGGCTTAAAACAGAAAGCGTAGCGCGGACGCTACTCTTAGCGGGGATTCTAAGTGAGTATAAGATTGAGACTCATAAATTTGGAAGTGGGCCCTTGAACATAACTAGTGTGAATGGTTCATACAACAGTGTTAATCTTAATTATAATTTAGGTTTTGGAGGAGTTGCTGTTGGTCTTGATGGTGTAAAGGTATCTTTAGGCTGGAAGATTGTTTTGAGTCTTGGAATTAATTCAGAAGGCTTAGTTTTTGGATTTAATACAAATTATAAAGATGGTCATTCATCTGGGGTAGAATATCAATGGAGTCCATCCGATTTGTTCTGGGGCGTTGCATTAATTCCAATATTGAGAACTAAATCCGCACCTACTGCAATTCCGAAGATTACGTTATAAATTAGAATAATATTTACATGAATAAAAGGAACATAGTTCTATCAGTCTTTGCGATGCTGTTTTTTATAGGCCTTATTTTCACTCAATTATTTGAAGGTTTTCAGCAAAATTCTTCAATTATGTTTACTGAAAAGTCCAATTTGGAAGCAATAAAGCTAGAACATTTCATTGATAGCGATATAAAACATATAAGATTAAATGAAGCTTTTGAAACTGATAATCAACTCTTTTTGCTTTGTGAACTTTTTCATGACAACATGTTATATTCTCTTTATATTTGGAAATTAGACTCATTAATTAGTCATGATTTTGATTCTATAAATGGATATACAGTAGCTGATTATTATGAGCTAAGCATTTCCCCAAAAAAGTTCTTAGCTCTGGGACAGCCAAGAATTAATTTCTCTTCCAAAGCAAGCAGATTAACTTGTGATACTTTTTCATTATTATTACCTAATGATATCGAACTGAAAAGTAGATATAAAACGAAAAGTTTATTGTATTTTAATATGAAAAGTAAGGGCTTAGCTTTGGCAGACGAAAAGATGGAGGTTTTTTTGAAAATAGACATGAAAACGAAAAATCAATATCAATGTTGCATCAAGAATGATGGTAATAACGCAACGTTAATATATTTAGCTGTACCAAATTTTCAAGGAACTTCGAAAAGTAGTTTTAACCTTCTCGAATTAATATCGCATAGCACCTTGGATGGCGCATGAAAATAATCCAAAGTATCATTTATTAATAATAACAGGTGGGGAAAGCAATACCTAGCTAAACGTAGCGTCCTCGCTACGTTGAATCAAAAGCGGCATCCTTGCCGCTAACTATTTAATATGCTAGCGTAGAAGTCACAATTCTGAATAAAACTGGTACGTAACCAGTGGGGGCACATACGAAACCATAGTGTACATGGATGGAGCTTTTTAACCTCGTAAAGCTCTAAATATGAAAACAAATAACAGAATCAAGATTAGTTTACATTCTGAGAAGCGAGAATTACAAGTTTTGTAAAAAAGTGGGCAAACAAAAAAGGCTTCCAGATTTAGAAATCTCTGGAAGCCTTGCTACGAGTGGTGGGCCCTGCTGGGCTCGAACCAGCGACCACCTGATTATGAGTCAGGTGCTCTAACCAACTGAGCTAAGGGCCCGTTTGCTATCTGGGTAAATAGCGCTGCATCTTGTAATACAACAATTTGCAATTTTCCTGTTTCAATAAGTGAAAAGGGATGCAAAAATAGAAATTTCATTAAATACACCTTTATTTCGTTACACTGATTTTACAGTAATCGTAGAAAAACTTAAATTAAGGTGTTTACTTTCGTGAATTCTAAAAACAGGCGGCATGATCAAAAACATCATTTTCGATTTCGGTGGAGTTATTATCGACATTGATTACCACAAGTCGGTAGAAGCATTTAAGCAATTGGGTGTAGAGAATTTTGATGCTATCTATTCACAGCATCAGCAAAACCAATTGTTCGATAAATTAGAAACGGGCAAAATTGAACCAGACCATTTTTTGGCCGAATTAAAGAAAGAAATGCCCAAAGAGATCACTTTTGATCAAATTGAAGCCGCTTGGAATGCACTTCTTTTAAGCTATCCACGCAGGCGCATTAATTTTCTGCAGCAACTTACCGAAACCTATCCTATTTTTTTGCTGAGCAACACCAACGCCATTCACGAAAAATGTTTTAGCCACCGTTTGGCAGTAGAGCATCCTGATATTAATTGGAATTTACTCTTCGACCACATTTACTATTCGCACGAAATTGAAATGCGAAAACCCAATGCTGAAATTTTTGAAAGAGTATTGAACGAGCAAGAATTGGATCCTACCGAAACGCTTTTTATAGACGATACTTTACAACACATTGAAGGCGCTCAAAAGGTGGGGCTACACACGTATCACTTGCAAAAAGGCGAAGAAATTGATGAGGTTTTACCCCGCATCTTGGCACAACTCAACCAATAAACCATTGGCGGTTTTTGGGTGAATAAACACCACTAATTTGTTGTCGGCACCTTTTTTAGGCTCTTCAGAAATAAACTGAAAACCTTCTTTTTTAAGTCGCTCAATTTCTGCGTATATATCTTCCACATCGAATGCAATGTGGTGAATGCCTTCTCGGTTTTTATCGAGGTATTTAGCAATAGCGCTCTGTGAATCAGTAGCTTCTAGAAGCTCTATTTTAGTTTCGCCTAGTTGAAAAAAAGAGGTGGAAACATGCTCACTTTCAACGGTTTCTACCTTGTAATTGGCTTTGCCAAACAACTTTTCGAAAACCTGATTCGATTTTTTTAAATCTTTAACCGCTAAACCTATGTGCTCAATTTTGCGCATACCATTCAATTTTAATCGGGGCGAAATTAGCAATAAAACCGAGCTACATCTACCTCGCTCCACAGTTGATTTTTACCGGCTAACCACCCTAGAAATTGCTTCGAAAGATGCGGAGTCATCATTACGGCTTTAGAGCCCATGCCGTTAAAAACATACAGCTGTTTATGTTCTGGATGTTGCCCCAGTAGCGGTTTTCGGCCTTTTACCGCAGGTCTTACACTGGCTCGGTGATTCACCACTTCAAACGGTACAGTAAGCAAATCGGTTAACTTATCGGTAAGTTCTTTTTTTCCTTTTTCGGTAGGAACCGTATTCAATTCTTGGTGAGAATATGTGGCTCCTACACGATAAATATCTTTTTCGATGGGCGCAATAAAAAAGCCTTTATTAAGAATGTGCGAGCTTTTTAAGTCGGGAGCTTTTATGGTAAGCACTTCCCCTTTAACGGGCTGAAAAGGAAGCCATGAAAACCAGTCAAACTGTTGAATTCCTAATCCGTTGGCAAAGAAAAGAGCATCGGCTTCGATAGTTTGGTGGTTTAGGGTAACCACCACTCCGTTAGGGGTTAGTTCAATGTCTTGTTGGGTAATTTGTGCTGAATAGATTTCAATGTTTTCATGTTTTTTGAAATAATCAGCTGAAGAATCGATAAAAATTTCGGTGTCGAGAAATCCAGTTCGAAACACTTCTCCGGTTCCTACCCCAAACCGAATGGGCAAGTGAGTAGAAGTGGAAACCGGCCCAAAGAAGCTATTTGTTTCTTGAGATCGAGATTCCCATTGGTTTACTTGCTCAAGAGAAGTGAGTACTTTTTGATAAGCGGTGGAGTTAAAAAAAGAAGAATTCATCTTTTTCTCAATTTCTGGATAAAAAGAGAAAACATCTTGAATAAATTCGTTCGATTTCCAGGCGTTGCCAAGTCGTTTGAAAGTAACCGGATTCCATAAACCAGCAGCCACCCGAGAAGAAGATTCAGCTTCTTCGTTGTCGATAGAAACCACCGAAAAGCCTTGCTCAATGAGTCGGTGGTTAAGAACAGTACCAGAAATGCCTCTGCCGAGAACAACAATTTTTTTCAATCTGCTTTTTTTAACCTCTTTCAGAAAAGAGAAGGTGAATGATTTGCAAAAGTAAAATTGCAGATAGCAGACCCGCTAGATAAATTCAAAGTTATTTTTCAGTGAAGGTTTTTGTTTAATTCTGGTCGGTTCAGTTTTGGTGAGGCGATTACGGTGTCTCTTAATTGGGAGACCACATAGCATTTAGCGGAGTGTTTCTTAGTGTTATATAAGAAGTTGCTTTTTCTAAACAAGGGGTTTTAGACCATAGAGAGAGGTAGTGGTTATAGATAAAAATGCCTATGTTCGTGCGCGTTACCAAAATTTATCTGCTTACTAGCCATTCCATGAGAAGCCTTCTATGTTGTTTTCTTTTTACACCTCTTTCTAAGTCTTCAGCTTCTCAAAAAGACTTTTCATTTTCTAGGTATTTCGGTGTTTTTACAGGTTTTTTCAATCGAGCTGTTTCAGTAAGAATAGCAGGAACAATCCTTGTTTTAAGTTGCTTAACATCGGGCTTAAAATACCATTTATCCACTTTAAATATGCTAAATCACTAATTATGAATACAAGAGTTAGTTACTTGCCCTTTAACGCAAAAGTTAAGAAGTATGGCCAATTATTAAAAGGTGTGTCTATTGTTAGAAAACTGGTTGGTTTTGCCTGCTTAACCATTGCCTTGTTGGGTGGCTTAAGCCAAAAAGCTCAGGCTTCTCACGTTGCAGGAGGAGACATTGAATACACGTGCGTAGGGCAAGACTCATTTTTGATAACCGCAAGGTTTTATCGTGATTGTTTTGGGATATCAGCCCCTACGAGTATTTCGCTCAACGCTACTAGTTCTTGCGGTCAGAGCGTTATAACTAATGTATATCCAAGTAGCTCAAGCCCCACCCAGATATCGCAGTTATGTGATGCTGAAATTGGTAACTCTGTCTGTAGCGGAGGTTCTGAACCCGGTATGGAAGAATATATTTTTGAAACTATCATGGTACTTTCGCCTTCCTGTAATACTTGGACGATAAGCTATGCCGTGAATTCGCGTAACCCATCGGTGAATGTGCCAAGTTCTGGTACTTTTGATTTCTATGTAGAAACAACACTCAATAGCGCAACAGCACCTTGTAACAATTCACCTACATTCACAGCTCAGCCATCTCCTTATGTGTGTGCAGGTCAGCAAGTAGATTATAGCTACGGTGTTACAGAATTAGATGGAGATAGCTTACACTTCTATATTGATGCAGGTTCTTCTGCTCAGAATACTCCTTTATCTTACGGCTCTGGCTTTTCAGCAACGGCTCCTATTCCAGGTATTACAATAGACTCAAAAACAGGTCATTTATCTTTTCTAGCTCCTGTTACAATAGGTAATTACATTGTGGTAGTGTGTGTAGAAGAATACGATTCAGCAACCGGTCAATTAAAAGGTTCTGTTTGTCGTGATATGCAGTTTATTGTTCAAACATGTACCAATGTACAACCAGAACTTGTTGGCGGAGGTATTCAAAATTTTAGTGGCACAGGTATACAAATTGATTCTAACTCTGTGGAGGTTTGTTTAGGAAACACAATTAGTTTCGACATCCAATTCGATGACTTAGATGTAAACGATACTGTAGAATTAATCCATAATATTCATCAAGTTTTACCAGGTGCAACGGTAACGGTTTCTCCGGGGAATCCTGCCACCTTAAGTGTAGATTGGTTGGCTGTTGCACTCCCCAACAATTTTAACGTTTTTAGTGTTTGGGCGAGCGACAATGCCTGTGAGGTGAGAGGCATTTCTGCAGCTACTATTGACATAACAACTGTTTCAGCAACGTATGCAGGCTCAGATCAAACCATTTGTATGGGTAGCCAATCGGCACAGTTATCTGCAGTTGGTGGTTCAATGTTTACATGGAGCGTAATTTCAGGCGACCCGATTACCTCGAGCAATTTTAGTTGTACCTCGTGTGCGAACCCGGTGGCTTCACCTTCGGTTACTACTACTTATCAAGTGGTTTCTAACTTAACAGCTGCTTGTGTTAATGTAGATACAGTAACTGTGTTTGTAGCACCAGATTACGACATTACTTTACCACAAAATATCGCAATCTGTTCTATTCAAGACATTCAACTGTATGCTAACCCAGACCAATCTGGCCAGTACACTTGGCAGTGGTCTCAAGGTTCTTCTTTGAACTTTGATACAGTGCAGGCTCCAATTGCTAACCCATTAGAAAATACAACGTACGCAGTTACTGTTACTTCATCGTTGGGTTGTATTAAATCAGATTCAGTTACAGTATCTCTTTCACCTTCCTTCCCTCCGAATATCACAATGGGGCCGGTAGATCCTAACGATACTATTGTTTGTATTGGTGATCAAGTTCCATTAGCTACTAACTTAGGAGACTTAACGCCTACGAGTTGTGGTTTGGCTGCCTCTTCTTGCATGGGTGTAACGCAACAAGCAACAATCGGAACAGGAACAGCTACCAATACTGGAACGTCTTTCCCAGCACCTTATGGAAATTACTATTGGGGAGCCCGTCATCAAATGTTGTTTACTGCGGCAGAATTAAACGCAGCAGGTATTACAGGGGGTAAAATTTCTTCGTTGGCTTTTGATGTGGCAGCGGTAGGAGCCACTCAGAACTTCCAACAGTTTGAAATTAAAATGGGATGTACCAATATTTCACAGTTGACTTCTTGGCAAACAGGTTTGTCAACCGTACTTCCAGGTGCTACCCATACTGTAACAACAGGATGGAATAATCACCAGTTTGCTACTCCTTACGGTTGGGATGGAGTTTCTAATATTATTGTAGAGGTTTGTTTCAATAACTCTTCGTATGTAAGTAATGGAAATAGCCTAACGAGATATACAACAACTACTTTCCAAAGTGTGATTTATGACCGTGCAGACAATGCAAACGTTTGTTTTAATTCACCCTTCACAAATCAGTCTTCAAACCGTCCGAACGTTCGTTTCGACTACTGTACTGGAGCTGATCCACTAGCATTTAACTATGCGTGGGATGTGGGCAACGGTTTAGATGGAGATACTACGGTAACCCCAGGCGGTAGTGGTGCTGGTTTCTACGATTACACAGTATATGTATCTGATACATTCGGTGGTTGTATCGACACTATTACTACTCAAATTGAGGCAGTTACTCAGTTCGATGCTAGTTTTGAGTTGGATGATCCACTTTGCCTTAATGGTGGTTTAGATACAGCATCGGTGATTATTGCTGGTGGTGTGTTCTCAGGAACAGGAATCATCGATACAGCTTTAGGTATTTTCGATCCAACAGTGTCGGGGGTAGGAACCCATCCAATCAGCTATACCCTATCTGGTAATTGTGGGAATTCTTCAACCATTGGCGTAGAGGTTATTCCACTTCCAGATGCAACCATTACTTCGTCAGATGAGTATTGTATAGTTGGTGGCCCATTTCAACTCACCTCTGCGACACCAGGTGGTGTTTGGTCAGGTCCAGGAGTTAATAGCGCTGGTTCTTACAATCCAACCAATATAGGATTAGGAACCTATATGATTACCTATACATTGAATCAATCCTGTTTTAATCAAGACAGTATTTTAATTAAGAACATTCTTCCATACGACCCAGAGATTGATGAAGTGAATTACTTTATCTGCGCTAGCGATACTGCAGATACATTAACATTTACGGTTCCAACAGGTGGAAGCTATGGTACAGGTCCATTCGATGTTACATGGTCAGGTCCTGGAATTGTAGACCCAGTAAATGGTGTTTTTAATGCTTCGTTAGCTGGTGCTGGTATTCACACCATCACCGTTACTGTGGCTGAGCCAAACGGTAGCTGCGGAGAAGAGGATACTTACGACATTATAGTATACGAATTGCCAGATGCCTCTTTTACAGCTGGTGGCTTTTGTGTGAATGATAATTCAACGTATGCGATTGTGCCAGTTACTCCAGGTATAGGTACTTGGTCAGAAACACCCATTCCGCCCACTACAGGCACACTTTACCCCAATTCTTTTGTTCCATCATCGCTGGGTTTAGGTAGCTGGATTCTAGAATATGAGGTTGTCGATAATAGTGGTTGTTCAAGTGTTTTTACAGATACATTGAGCGTATTAGAAGTGCCGGATCCTACCATTATTGTTGCTGGTAATATATTAACATGTGATTTGGCAGAGATGCAATATCAGTGGTTCTATAATGGTAGTCCAATTTCAGGAGCTACTGATAAGGTATATATAGCTCCGCAAGATGGTCTCTATACCGTGCAAGTTTCAAATGATGGTTGTGTTGGAATGTCAGATGTTGTTAATGCTGATAATACAGGCATTGAAAGTGTAGAAGAGTTATCGAGTATGCGTATTTATCCTAATCCAGCCAATGAAAATGCCATTGTAAAATTGGAAACAACTATTAGTGAAGAAACAACGCTCAGGTTGTTTAATGCATTGGGACAGGTTGTTTACTCTAGAAAATGGGCGCTTTTACCAGGAGATAACCAATTGAAGTTAGAATTGGCTGCTTTGCCTTCTGGTCTTTACAAGTTGGTTGTTGATTCTAAGAACGATGTTAAAGTGAAAAGTCTTGTAATTAATTAGATCAAATTAAGCTGGATGTGTGTAAATCAGAAGCGAAAAACTTTTGAAGCCTTTTAAACTTAAAAAGTAGATAGAAGATGGAAACACGGTGAATTCACCGTGTTTTCTTTTTTGTTAGTAACTGTTGCATGGTTCGACAAATTCTTCTGTACTCCTTTATTTTCTGGGCTAAATCAAGAATTGGAGCAAAATCGTAGAGAAAATACGTGGTAAGATGTTTTTAGATGTAAACGGCTGTAAATCAGTACTCGTTGAATGCGTTTAATCGTGCTGTAATTTATGAAATGTTGAAAACTAACAAGGGGTTAGGTTTCTGTTTTGGTGAGTTTAATTTATTGATATACAATTTATTAAATCGTGTTTTGACTGTGTTTTGTAAAGCCTTTCTTTAACAGCGGGTGGAGTTTTCAACAATCAATAAAATGCCTATTTTAGTCGAGTTGTTAATATTTTAAAAATTTTAGGAAACTTTTAAAAAGGCAAGTACGTCTCCAAAAGGCACAGAAATTATTCGCATTTATGAGAAAGTTAAATTACGCTCTCCTTATCCCAATGATTGTCCTATTTATGGGACTTTTCAATACTTCGCAAGCGTCTCACGTTGCGGGGGGAGATATCCAGTATTCTTGTATTGGGCAAGATTCTTTTCTAATCACAGCCAACTTTTTCCGTGATTGTAGTGGTATTACAGCTCCTACAACCATTACGGCAACCATTAACAGTACGTGTGGTCAAAGTTTAACGGCTACGCTTCAGTTGGTGAATCCAGGTGGAACGGAAGTATCGCAGTTATGTGATGCTGAAATTGGCAACTCTGAATGTAACGGAGGTTCGTTACCAGGGATGCAGCAGTACATTTACGAAGCCATTGTAGTGCTTTCGCCTCCTTGTAATACTTGGACGATAAGTTACTCAGTGAATGCGCGTAACCCATCGGTAAACGTACCAAACTCTCAATCATTAAATTTCTATGTTGAGGCAACACTAAACAGTGTAACAGCGCCTTGTAACAATTCACCTACATTCACAGCTCAGCCAATTCCTTACGTATGTGCAGGTCAGCAAGTAGATTATAGCTATGGTGTTACAGAATTAGATGGTGATAGCTTACACTTTTTTATTGATGCAGGTTCTTCTGCTCAGAATACTCCTTTAACGTATGGCCCTGGCTTTTCAGCAACGACTCCTATTCCTGGTATTAACATCGATCCTCAAACAGGTCAGTTAACGTTTACGGTTCCTACAACAACCGGTAATTATATTGTTGTAGTGTGTGTAGAAGAGTACGATCCAGCAACAGGTCAATTAAAAGGGACTGTTTGTCGTGATATCCAATTTATTGTTCAAACATGTACCAACTTGCAGCCTTCACTTGCTGGTGGTGGTATTCAGAACTTTAGCGGAACAGGCGTTCAAATTGATTCTAACTCTGTGGAAGTTTGTGTAGGAAACAACTTTAGTTTCGATATCCAATTCAATGATCCTGATCCGAACGATACAGTAGATTTAACGCATAATATTGCTCAGGTACTTCCTGGAGCAACGGTAACAGTTACACCGGGTAACCCGGCAACTTTGACTGTTTCATGGTTAGCAACACCAGTTCCTGGAAACTTCCTCATTTTTAATGTTGAAGCACAAGATGACGCTTGTCCGGTTGCGGGTATTTCTGCTGCTAACTTTGATATCACGATTATTCCAGCAACGTATGCAGGCCCAGATCAAACCATTTGTTTGGGTAGCCAGTCGGCACCGTTATCTGCTGTTGGTGGTTCAATGTTTACATGGAACGTAATTTCAGGAGATCCAATCAATCCAAGTAACTTTAGCTGTAACCCGTGTGCGAACCCGGTGGCTTCACCTTCAGTTACTACTACTTATCAAGTGGTTTCTAACTTATCAGGTACTTGTGTTAACGTAGATACAGTAACTGTGTTTGTTGCTCCAGATTACGACATTACTTTACCACCAGATACATTAATCTGTTCTATTCAAGACATTCAACTGTATGCTAACCCAGACCAATCTGGCCAGTACACTTGGCAGTGGTCTCAAGGTTCTTCTTTGAACTTTGATACAGTGCAAGCTCCAATTGCTAACCCATCAGAAAATACAACGTACGTAGTTACTGTTACTTCATCGTTGGGTTGTGTTAAATCAGATACAGTTACAGTATCTCTTTCACCTCCCTTCCCTCCGAATATTACAATGGGGCCAGTAGATCCTAACGATACTATTGTTTGTATTGGTGATCAAGTTCCATTAGCTACTAACTTAGGGGATTTAACTCCTACGAGTTGTGGTTTGGCTACGTCTGCTTGTATTGGTGTAACTCAACAAGGTACACTAGGTACTGGAACAGCTACCAAT
This sequence comes from Salibacteraceae bacterium, assembly GCA_048267965.1. GTDB lineage: Bacteria > Bacteroidota > Bacteroidia > Flavobacteriales_G > Salibacteraceae. The sequence goes on along the minus strand of JBLWWK010000004.1, from coordinate 152,001 downwards.
ACTGGAACGTCTTTCCCAGCACCTTATGGTAACTTTTATTGGGGAGCCCGTCATCAAATGTTGTTTACTGCGGCAGAATTAAATGCAGCAGGTATTACAGGTGGTAAAATTTCTTCGTTGGCTTTTGATGTGGCAACGGTAGGAGCCACTCAGAACTTCCAACAGTTTGAAATTAAAATGGGATGTACCAACATTTCACAGTTGACTTCTTGGCAAACAGGTTTGTCAACCGTACTACCAGGTGCAACACATACTGTAACAACAGGATGGAATAATCACCAGTTTGCTACTCCTTACGATTGGGATGGAGTTTCTAACATTATTGTAGAGGTTTGTTTCAATAACTCTTCGTATGTAAGTAATGGAAATAGCCAAACGAGATATACAACAACTACTTTCCCAAGTGTGATTTATTACCGTGCAGATAATGCAAACGTATGTTCAACGGCTGGTTTTGTAACTCAGTCTTCAAACCGTCCAAACGTTCGTTTCGACTACTGTACTGGAGCTGATCCATTAGCATTTAACTATGCATGGGATGTAGGTAACGGTTTAGATGGAGATACTACTGTATTTCCAGGTGGTAGTGGTGCTGGTTTCTACGATTACACAGTATATGTATCTGATACATTCGGTGGTTGTATCGACACTATTACTACTCAAATTGAGGTGGTTACTCAGTTCGATGCTGGTTTTGAGTTTGACGATCCACTTTGTATCAATGGTGGTTTAGACACAGCATCTGTGATTATTGCTGGTGGTGCGTTCTCAGGAACAGGAATCATCGATACAGCTTTAGGTATTTTCGATCCAACAGTATCAGGTGTAGGAAATACACCAATAACCTATACCATTTTCGGTAACTGTGGTAACGATTCAACCATTGGCGTAGAGGTTATTCCACTTCCAGATGCAACTATTACTTCGTCAGATGAATATTGTGTTGCTGGTGGTCCTTACCAGTTTACAGCAAATACTGCAGGTGGAACTTGGTCTGGTCCAGGAATCAGCAGTACTGGTTCTTACAATCCTGCCAACTTAGGATTAGGAACCTTCATGATTACGTATACGCTGAATCAACCTTGTTTTAACCAAGACAGTATATTAATTCAGAATATTCTTCCATATAATCCAGAGATTGATCAGGTGAATTACTTTATCTGCGCTAGCGATACTGCAGATACATTAACCTTCACGGTTCCTACAGGAGGAAACTATGGTACAGGTCCTTTCGATGTTACATGGTCAGGTCCTGGAATTGTAGACCCAGTAAACGGTGTTTTCAACGCTTCATTAGCTGGTGCTGGTATTCACACCATTACAGTTACAGTGGCTGAGCCAAACGGAAGTTGTGCAGGCGATGATACTTACGACATTACAGTATACGAATTGCCAGATGCTTCTTTCTCTTCAACTGTACGTTGTGACGATGTAACTTCTAATCAACCAATTATTCCTGCAACTCCAGGTATTGGAACATGGACGGTTACACCGATTGCACCAACAACGGCAACATTTAATCCGAATCAAATTGTTCCAGCGCAATTAGGCGCAGGTACGTGGGAGTTAACGTATGAATTAACGGATAACAATGGGTGTTTCAACAGCTTCACAGACACATTTAGAATTGCTGAATCTCCTCAGCCTCCTGTTCTTGAAGACTTAAGTTTCTGTGCGGGTGATTCACTTGTATTGTCTGTTCAGTCGTTAGATCCAGATAGTGTTGTTTGGTACGATGCTGCAACCACTCAGCGTCCGGCAGATTCTATCGGAACGGGTGTTCCGTTTAACTATGGTTTAGCAGAAGATCCAGCATTAACAGGTGATGTTACTGTTTGGGTTACACAGTCTAACTTCGGATGTGAGAGTGAACCAATTGAGTGGGTACTACCTGTGCGTCCTAGTCCTAATGCTGACTTTACAGTAACTTACACAGACACTTTAGGTGTTCAGCAAACGGTTCCTGCAGGAACACCAGCTACTGGATACGCACCATTTAGTGTACAGTTTGCTACAGCGAATCCTCAACCGAATGAAGGTTATATTTGGGCGTTCTGGTTAGGTTGTGACGGATCAATAGTAAACAATTCAGGTTGTCCTTGTCCTCCAAATATCGAGTTTGATACATTGGATGATGGTAGTTTAGACCCTACAACTGTTTATCCAGTTCAATCGTACACGTACGGATGCGAAGGTTTCTACCCATCAGCTTTAATTGTGGAAAACGAATTTGGATGTAGAGATACAGCTCAATCTCCGATTGAAGTATTAGGTTCTAAAATGGTTCCTAACGTGTTTACTCCAAATGGCGATGGTAACAACGACATGTTCCAAGTAGTTAGAACAGGTTTAGTAGATTACAAGCTTTCTATCTATAACAGATGGGGAAGATTAGTATATGAGCAGAGCAGATCTTGCGTTGGCGGAGAACCAGATTGTGGTTGGGACGGTAGCGTAAATGGTGGCGAACAAGCAACTGATGGAATTTATTTCTGGGTATTGGTAGGTAAAACTACTGCTGGCGCAGACATAAAAGAAAAAGGAAATGTTACGCTGATTGGTTCTGGTAACTAGAAAAATTAACTGAGAAACTTCAATAAGAAAGCCGAGCATAGTCTCGGCTTTTTTTATGAGCATACATTTTTCTCTTTATCTTTGATTATTAGCAACCCCATCACATTTTTAACGTCTCTGTAAGAGAAACAATTTAAACAACCATGAAATACATTTTGGCCTCAATTTTTAGTGTGTTTGTTCTTGCCTCTTTTGCGCAAAGCCAAAAGAACATGGCGCCTTCTAATCAATGGAGCACTTACACAGAAACTAACCAGCTGAAAGTAGAATATAAAGTTGTTGACTGTACCTATAATAGTGATGGTCTTGCTCAACGAAATGTGCTACTGAGATATACGAATAAAACTTCGAGCTCAATTGAAGTTAGCTGGTCTTTAGATTTATACTATGATGATGTTTGCAGCACGTGCAACGTTACCAATGGAGAGTACAATTTTTCAATTAGCTTGTCGCCTAATCAGGTATATGAGGGAGATTGTGAATTAACTCACCACTACGACCGAAAACTTTTTGTTCGTCATACCAATCTTACCAACCACTCAGAGTTGACGAATTTTGAATTAGCGAACCTTCAAGTTACCCAATAATGAGAAAACTTTTACAATATGCAGTTGCTATTAGTGCCTTTTTGTGGATTGGCCAAAATAGCGCAGTGGCACAATGTACCGTAGATATCTTTCCAAATTCGGTGAGTGTTCCTTGTGGAGACACCGTATTTTTAGAATCGGAAGGTTCTGGAGGTCAGGTACAATTAGGAGATGACTTTAACAACGGATCTTTTGCTCCCGGTTGGAACTCTACAGTAGGACCAACATTTACCAACCCTTGTGGTCCAGGTCCGGGAGGAGCTACTGATCCCCACATGTGGATGGGAACAGGATTTGCCTCGAACCGTGAGGTAGAAACCATCGACTACGATTTATCATGTGGTGGTCAAATTTGTTTCGATTTGCGTTTAGAAGAGCAAGGTGGTGGTGCCCCTTGTGAAGGACCCGATCAGGCAAACGAGGGTGTATACCTTGAGTTCTCTAACAATGGTGGAACAACTTGGAATACCATTTATTACTTTAACCCAGATACCGTTTGTTGCGGTTGTGGTGCTGGTGGTTGTGGCGGTTATGCTCCAAGTCCATTAATTACTTGGGATAATTACTGTTTTAACATTCCTCCAGGAGCAATGACGCCTTCTACGCGTATTCGCTGGTTCCAAATTAATACTTCAGGTTCTAACTTTGATCACTGGGGTCTTGACAACGTTCAGATTGTTACCAACTGTGGTTCACCTTTTCAAAATAACTGGTACACCGTTGATACAGCGACAACTCCTTCTACTTCAGTGTTTATTGAAAACGACACAACCGATTCTGGTTTTTACAATGGAGTTCAATACTCAACTACCGATTACATGGTAATGTATTTTAACGATACAGATACCTGCTTTGATACAGTAACAATTAATACTACACCAACTCCTATTTCAATAACTGCCAGTGACACAATTATTTGTAGTAACGAGATTGCACAATTAACGGTTAGTGGCGGTACTTCTTGGAACTGGTCTTCTTTGCCGGGAGGTGATACAATCAATGTGCCCACTAACTTCACTTGTGATACATGTGAGGTAGTAGATGCAACTCCAGATTTTACTACGAGTTATGTTGTTGAGAGTAACTTAACAGGCCTATGTCATGAAAAAGATACCGTTACTATTTCGGTTCCGACCATAGATGCAGGACCCGATACCATTATTTGTGAAGGAGATTCAATTCAGATGCAACCTTCTTTAACTACTTCAACTTGTGGAGGATTACCAACGTATACTTGGTCGCCAACTACAGGAGTTAGTAATCCTTCGATAATTGATCCAACGATTACAACCACACAAACAAGAACGTATTATCTTTCTTATGATGATGGTTGTGGATGTACGTTAACAGATAGTGTTACCATTATTGTGAACAATATGCTTGAGCCCAACCGTGTTCTCACAGCTCCTAATTGTGGAGTTCCAGATGGAGTCTACGAAGTACAGAATGTAGGGGGTAATTCACCTTTTACTTATAGTATTGATGGTGGCGCTAGTTTCTTCGCGAATCCTATCTTCAACAACATTGATGTTGGTGTTTATCAACTACAAGTTCAAGATAGTGCCGGATGTCTTTCTCCAATTAATACCGATACGGTTGTAAATCCTGGTGGACCAGTAATTGATAGCATCGTAGAAACTGATTTGAGCTGTTTCCAAGCTCAAGATGGAGAGTTACAAGTAATCACCACTGGCGGAACGGCTCCTATTAGTCACGCTATTGACAGTGTTACTTTCTTTCCGACCAATCAGTTTACTGGTTTGTTAGACGGTTCCTACACGGTGGTTGCTCGAGATGCAAATGGCTGTGTTTCGTTACCAGAGTGGGCAGATTTAGAACCAAATGCTCAAATTGTTTTAGATTCTGTAACGATTACCGATGTTGACTGTTTTGGTGCGAACACAGGTGAAATGGTGGTTCATGGTCACGGAGGAACAGCTCCATTAAGTTATTCTATCGACAATGGCGCAACTTTTCAGTCGAGCCCTACTTTTGATAGTTTGTTAGCAGGTGATTTCTTTGTAGTAATTCAAGATTCTAAAGGGTGTGATATTCCTGCAACGTACCAACGCGTTCAGCAACCGCCAAATGCAGTTATAGATTTAACGGTGGTAAATGATACGTGTTTTCAAGCTTGTGGAGGTTCTGCGTCTGTAGCAGTTTCTGGAGCTACAGCACCTTATACATATGATTGGAATGGTTTCGGTGGGAACGCGCCAACTACAAGTAACTTATGTGCTGGAAACAACTATTTGTTTACCATGACAGATTTTAATGGTTGTGAGTTTGATACAGGCTTTGCTGTTCTTGAGCCAGATGAATTAGTGATTGACTCAATTATTAGAACTAACAATACTTGTAACGGTAGCGATGATGCCACTATTACCGTGTACTTAGCAGGTGGAACACCTCCTTACAGTTATAGTATTGATGGTGGAGTAACTTACCAAGCCGCTCCTCAGTTTAATAACTTAACCATCGGTAATTATGATGTAGCGGTACGCGATGCTAATGGATGTAGCACCAATGGTCAAACCAATATTACGGAGCCAACACCAGTTGTGATTACAGCGGTTTCTAACTACGAAAAGATTTGTGTTAGCAATTGTGTTAATCTTTCTGCCCCTGCAGTGGGTGGGAATGGTGGTCCTTACTACTATTATTGGAACAATGGTTTAGATAGTAACTCAACACAAAGTGTTTGCCCAGATGAAAACACTACCTATACTATTTATGCAAAAGACAAAGATGGTTGTGGAAGTAATGTTGAAATTATTGAAGTAGAACTTCACGATTCTCTATCAGTTGATGCTGGTCCAGACCAAGAGGTTTGTCCAGGTGAGTCAGTTGACTTGAGCGTTTTAGCTACTGGTGGTGATGGAAACGGATATCGCTATAACTGGTCGCCAGCGGCTGGCTTATCAAGTGCATTTGTTTCTAACCCAACAGCTACACCAGCAACCACAACAACGTATACCATTACACTGAGAGATAATTGCGGATCGCCTGCAGCAACAGATCAAGTAACGGTAGTTGTAAACCCATTACCAAACGTTGATTTCTTCTCTTCAGATTCGTTAGCGGGTTGTGAACCATTCGATATTACATTGAGAAACAACACGTCTCCAGCACAGTTTGCTGAGTGGACAATCGGCAACTCTGTAAGAGCGGCAGGTTTTGTTGCAGATGTAACAGATTTAGTGGCAGGAACCTATGATGTAACCTTGAAAATCACCACTCCTGCAGGATGTGTTGACGAAACAACAAAAGCGGATTACATCACGGTTTATCCTCGTCCGAAAGCGAGTTTTGTAGCAAGCCCTCAGCCAACTACCATCTTTGATACACGAATTACTTTCACAGATCAGTCGATTGGTGATATCAACAGATGGAATTGGAATTTTGCCGGCTTAGGAAGCTCAACAGATGAAAACCCAACTTACCAATTTCCGTCAGACACAGGAACTTACGATGTGGATCTTACCGTTAGAACCCGTCAGATGTGTGTAAATGATACAACCGTGAAGATTAGAATTGGTGCAGAGTTCAACATGTATTTCCCGAACTCGTTTACACCGAACGGTGATGGGTTAAACGATGTGTTTGCACCTGTGGGTATCGGAATTGATCCAGACTTGTACTCAATGTTAGTATTTAACCGTTGGGGAGAGTTGGTGTTCGAAACAGAAACACTCAGCACGCCTTGGGATGGAAGCTTACAAAACACGAATACATTGGCTCCGGAAGGAAGTTACATCGTGAAAATTGTAGCGAACGATTACACGGAGAACGCTGAAAGAAACGAATATGTGTTCTATGTGAACTTGATTCGATAGATTTGAAAATCACAATTTAAGTCATAAAAAAAGCGCTGATTAATCAGCGCTTTTTTTTATTGAATAAAGTTTAAAAAAAGCTGTTTGGATGAGAAACAGCTTTTTTCATTTAAGAGAGTTGTTTGCGAATGGTATCGTACAGCGTAGCCTCTTTGTAAGGCTTGGTAACATAAGCTGTAAAGCCACTGTTAATTACGTTTTGTCGGGTTTCAACAAAGGCATCTGCTGTTAAAGCAATAACCGGTACACGAGATTGTGTATCTCCCATTTCGCGGATGATTTTTACAGTAGAAATACCATCTAAAACAGGCATCTGTAAATCCAGTAAGACTACATCGAAGAATTCTTCTTTAATGAAGTCTAAAGCTTCTTGTCCGTTAGAAGCTATTTTGAACGATACGTTCCATTTGTTGAGCAACTGGCGAATGAGCAATTGGTTGAGAACATTATCTTCAGCTACTAAAATGTTTAGCTTTTCGAAAAGCGGGAAGTTATCTCGCTCGTTTTCTTCGGTTTTGGTAGAGGCTAAAGAACCTAACTCAAATTCTAAGATACAGGTAAAAGTAGAGCCTTTGCCAACTTCGCTATCAACAGAAATAGAGCCGTTTTGTAAGGCGATTAAACGCTCGGTAATGGCCAAGCCTAATCCTGTGCCCCCAAAGTCTCTTGTAGTACTTACATAAGCCTGAGAGAAGCTTTCGAAGATAAGTTCGAGTTTAGATTCATCAATACCAATACCCGTATCAATTATATCGAATTTTAACTTAGCCCTATGGTCTGCTTGACTCACTAAACTGATATCTAACGTAACGCTACCTTCTTTAGTGAATTTGATAGCATTTCCGATAAGGTTTACCAAAATTTGATTGAGACGATAGGGGTCGCCTTTCAAGTATTTGGGTACGTTTTTGCCAATTTTTAGCTGGAACCCGATTTTCTTTTCTTCGGCCTTAAAAGACATGGTTTTGTGAAGCAGAGAGAGCTTTTCGTGCAATTCGAAGTTGATGTTTTCGAAGGCTAATTTACCCGCTTCAATTTTTGAGAAATCGAGAATGTCGTTGATAATCACCAAGAGATTATCTGCAGAGTACTGAATGGCCCTGAGGTTTTCCATTTCTTGTTTAGAAACGTCTCCTGTGAGCAGAATTTCGGTTAAACCGATAATCGCATTCATAGGAGTTCTGATCTCATGACTCATGTTTGATAAGAATTCACTTTTAGCTGTTGCTGCATGTTCTGCTTGACGCTTAGCTTCAATGAGTTCTTGTTCTTCTTTTTTACGCTGAGTAATGTCGATTGCGGTTCCTAATACCTGCGTTACTTTACCGTCTTTATTTCTTTTAAAAGGTGTGTCTCTTGTGTAGAGCCAGATTTCTTCTCCTGATTTGTGCTTGAGTTTAAACTCGTTCTCAATGATGTCGCCATCTTTTAGCTCGTGGCGAATTTTCATGTATACGTTCCGCATGCGGAGAAGTTCTTCTTTAGAAAGAAGATTGAGAAAGAGTTGAACGTCTAGTTCTTCTATGTCTTCACTTGAGTAACCAATTATATCTAAGATTTGATTATTTCGGTAGATGTTGGTTCCTGCCTCAATATCATTAACATAGATAATGTTAGGACTGGCCATGGCTATTTTCTGAATAAACGCTCTTGATTCTTCAAGTTGTTTTTCAGTTTCTTCTTTAGCTCGATTAACTTCATTTAATCGGCCAATGGCATGAATAAGTTTAGACAAAAGTTCGCCAGATAACTCAGACTTGGCAAAATAATCAAAGGCTCCTGCCTTCATCATTTCTACCGCTAGTTTTTCATCGCCTTGAGAAGTAATAACGGTTACAGGTAAATTGGCCTGAATAAGCTTTATCTCTTTTAAGAGTTGGAGCCCGTCTGTTCCTGGTAATTGATAATCGACAAAGACGCAATCGTATTGTTGCTTTCTAAGTTGATCGAGACCTTCTTTGGCATATTTGCATACATCGAGCACATCGAATTGAATAGCCGACTTTTTCAATGCCCTTTTGAAGGCCATTGCATCAATGTCGTCATCATCAACTAACAGTATGCGAAAAGCGCTATTTAATTCTTCTTTCAATTCAAGTGCGATTTATGCTATTCATCTTCAGGGTATTGGCACAAGGTCCAATAGCTTTTTAAAACAGAAACAGCATCAATGAACTGATCCATTGAAAGAGGCTTCAAAATGTAGCCAGCAACGTTTAAGTTGTAGGCGTCTACTTTGTCTTTCTCTTCGTTAGAGGTGGTCATTACAAATACTGAAATGGAATGTAAGGCTTGGTCTGCGCGCAATTCTTTTAAAAACTCAATACCGCCCATTTTAGGCATATTAAGGTCGAGAAGAATTACTTGAGGACGCTTTACACCTTCTTTTTCTGAGCGCAAAATGTCAAGCGCTTCAATGCCGTTATTGGCAATAAGCAAAGGGTTAGAGATGTTGCTTTTTTTGAACGCACGTTTTACGTTCATAACATCTACCTCATCGTCTTCAACTAAAAGAATTGTCACTGGTTCGTTCATATATTTCACATCTACTAAATTTCGTATGGCCAAGTAAAAATAAGGGAAAGATTCTCATCACTAGAGTCTTCAATAGAGAAATTTCCGTTTAAGCTATTGACCTTCTTTTTTATTAATGCTATGTTTAATTGACTAATGTAGTTGGTGCTTGTTTTAAATGTCATATTCGAATGTACGGCCTGCGCCATATCGATAGTTTTATACCTAGCAGTGAAATTAAACTGTGCAAAATCAATTCGTTCACTGATTGTTAGCTGAATAGAATCTAACTTATTGTCGATCACAAGCACTTGCATAATTTTCTGGATAACATCTTTAAAAGATGCCTTATCGGTAGTTAATACGGGCGGCTTGCCCGTTAGCGTAAACTCTATTGATTTATAGTTTTCTTCTGCCAACATTTCGCTAAGTATCAGTTGAGCATTTACGCGCTCTACGGGGCCGTTAGATCGGTTAAACTCTGCATACTGTTTAACTAAGTTTACATATTCAACTATTCTTTCTGAACGATCGAGAATTAAATGCTGGTTTTTGTTGGCTTCTATGCTCAGTTTTGAAACATCGTCTGAGATGGTCCAATTTACCAAATTCATTATGGCTTTTACAGGCCTGGCCACTTGCTTTTCTAAACCTGAAGCTAAGAAATCAATGTCTTTTTTAAATGAATCTTTGCGTTTCGTGTTTTCGTACAAGCTGCTTTTCACGATGCGCAAATCTTTCTCTAATTCTTTTACTTCAAAATCGCTGGTTTGCAATCGCTTTTTCTTTTTTTCAAGATTGCCTTGTAAGCGTTTGTTTAAGTGAGTGAGTGCATCGTTTTCTTCAATAATTTTCTTGGGCAGCTTAAGAAATGATTGCTGAAGTACAAAAAACAGCAACACTACCATTGAAATATTTAAGAGGAGATGAATCAAATTAACAGTTTGGATATGGGTAATCACCTCTTTTCTTGCAACCGATAAATGTTCGCGAATAGAAAACAATGCATTTCGGTAGGAACCAAACTCCATTGAAAGGTATTCTAGTTGTTCTTTGCTGTTAGAAGGAATATTGGTTTGGTATTTCTTGGTTCGGTTTACGAAGTTACTTACCGCAGAATTAAGGTTTAGGTAGCAAAGCGAAAGACTATCGATTAGTTCTTTATCGATAAACATGGTTTGAAAAGCTTGCTGATTAACACGCAATTCTGCTCGAATGTTGGCGGCTCTGCTTTCTTCTACCGATTGTGCGGTATAGTTTTTAGAGAGCAATTGAGTTTCTAAACTGAGCGTGTTTTCAATTTGGCGGGTTACCGATTCTAAATCGTTATCTATTTGGTACACATCTTCAACATACAGTTGCTGCAGAGTGGGGCCAACCATTTGAGTAATCACAAAACCAATTGCTAATACAATTAGTTGCCAAATTGCTCTTTTATGTTCAGATTTTAATTGTTCGTTAAGGGCCATGTAATGGTGAATGTGGTTCCTACAGAAGGCGTGCTCGAAAGCTCGAGACTTCCATTATTCAATTCTACAATTCTTTTGGCAATTGCCAAGCCAACACCTGCAGTATTTAGCTTGTCTCGGGCTTCTATGGTTTTTAGTAATTCGAAGGCATCTTTATGAAATTGTGGGTCAATTCCATCTCCGTTGTCTATCACCATCATTTTGAAGAATTTCTCTTCTTTTTGAATCAAAATTTCTATCCTTTTTTCCTTTTTATGGTTGTGGGTGTAAGCATTTTCGATTAGTTCGTGAAACAACTTTCGAAGCGTTTTTTCGTGAGCAGTTAGGGTTTTTACTTCAGATGTTACGGTGATAACAGAGTTGGGAATGTTTAATTTTTTAGCAATTTCTTTTATGAAAACAGCTATTTCGATGGATTTTTGCTTGTTGAGATTGCTATTCGAAACAGCAAAATATTCTTGCATAGATTCTAGCAGCATATTCATTCTGGCTACTCGACCTCGTAACAAATTAAATTGATAACTGGCCTCTTTACTGAAGGAGCCGCTGAGTTCTTCTTCTATCCATTCAGATAAATTGTTGATGGCCACCAAAGGCGCTTTTAAATCGTGCGCAAGAATGTAAGAGAAGCGCGCCAAGTCTGAGTTGGCGCGTGAATAATCTTCTTCGATTTCTTCTTTGTGACTTTCTATTTGTTTGTACCGATGAGTGGTTTTCGATAATTCTATCGCGTTTTCTTCTACTTTATTAGCGAGCGAATTATTAATTCGGTACAATAAATCTTGCCTGTATCCAGCAATTGCAGCCATGGCTCCTAAGAAAATAGGGGCAGAATCAATTACAAAATGGATAGGGTTTTCTTGGTGCAAATTGGCAATTCCGCTCCCTGTAAAAGGTTGTTGATGCACCATAGCATCGAACCACCAACTAAAGACTGGAAACAGAACGCCAAAAGCGGCTCCCAAACCTGCATAAATGAAAGTGTAACGGTAGTTAGTCATTAGCAACTTCTTCTTGTAATGGCCAAGTAAAGGTAAATCGGGTTCCTTCCCCTAACGTTGAATCTACGCGTATTTCGCCTCCTTTGTCTTGAATTATTTTCTTCACAATAGCGAGCCCCACACCTGTTGATTCAACCTCGTCTCGGGCTTGTAAAGTTTGAAACATCACAAAGATTTTATCGTGGTATTGCTCTTCAATACCTGGGCCGTTATCGGCTACCGAAAATTCAACTTCATGGTTGTTTACCTTCCAAGTCACATCAACTTTAACTTGATCTTTATCGTTGTATTTTATAGCATTACTCACAAAGTTAGAAAGCACTTGTTCAAGGGCGATTTTATCTGCATTGAAGCTGAGATCGGGTCCTTCTAAAGTGAACACATTTGATTCGTTTTGTCTTAAGCTTTCGCACAAATCTTCGATGAAGCTATTTACTTTGATAGGAGCTAGGTTGGTTTTTAATCTTCCGGCTCTTGAGTACTGTAAGATTCCGTTAATCAGTTGTTCCATGCGTTTTACCCTACCTCGCAACAAATCAAATTGTTCTTTGGTATCGCCTTCAAGCACTTCTTCTAAATCTTCTTGAATCCATTCAGAAAGGTTATTGATGGCTCTTAAAGGCGCCTTTAAATCGTGGCTTACTACATAAGCAAACTGATCGAGTTCTTTGTTAATGACTTCAAGCTCAGCAGCATAAGTGAGTAGTTTTCTTTCGGCTGCTTTTTCGAGTGTAATGTCTTGAAAAATACCCGTGATACGATTCGATTTACCTTCGTTTAGGTGAGCAACACCTTTAATTCTTACATCTTTTAACGAGCCATCTTTCGCTAAAATTTGAGCTTCAATATCGAAAGAGCCGCCTGTTTCTATTGCTTTATAAAGGTTTTGCTCAATGTGGTTGCGCGTTTCGGGGGTATAAAAATCTAAGCCACCTTCTAAAGATGGAATAAACGTATTGGGATCTTCTTCGTGAATTCGATACGTTTCGGCTGTCCATTTTACTTCACCTGAAACAAGGTTAACATCCCAACCACCCACTTTGGCAATTTCTTGAGACTCTTCTAGGGCAATTCTCGATGAGTTGAGTTTTTCTTCGAAAGCAATTCTTTCAGAAATGTCTCTAATAAAAGCTAAGATATATCCTTTTCCGTCTGAGGAAGTGTGGTATTTTACAGAGGCTTCTACCGGAAACTCGCTTCCGTCTGCACGTTTGTGAATGCCAGTAGTAAGCATAACACCTTTGTTTTTGGCTTCTTCAAGATGTTGTTTCCAAACGTTCTTGTCTTCAAAGATCTTTTCAATTTCACCTACGTAACTCCCTTGAAGGTCGGCAATATCTTTACCGATTCTTCGTGCGGCTTCTTTATTAACAAATGTGATTATTCCGTTCTCATCGGCTACCTGAACCGCCTCGCTCGATTCGTTTAACCACTCCACTAACTGATCGATGCGTAGCTTGGCAAGTACATCTTGAGTAATGTCGTAGTTGATACCGATTAAGCGGAAATTCTTTCGTTCTGCATCGAGTAACAGTTTCGCATTGGCTTTAATGTGTTTTACATTGCCTTGGGTGCCAATTATGCGAAAAGTAGCGGCAAAATCTTCTTGTTTTTCTAGGCATTCTTCAATGGTGGCCCAAACTCTGGCTTTATCGTCTGGGTGTAACGTAGATTCAAAAGCACTGTAGGCGCCTGAAAAATCTTCGGGTTTAATTTCGAATAACTCGTACATCGAATTATCCCAAATGAGTTCATTTTGTTCAATGTTCCAATCCCAAATTCCAATATTCATGGCTTTGGTTGCTAAAGCCAGTCTTTCTTGACTTTCTCTAATGCGTTTCTCAGCTGATCGAATTTGTGTAACATCGCGACTTACTCCCACAATGCCAATCGGGTTTTTGTCGCGGTCTTTTACAATTGATTTTCTAGTTTCTAGTATGCGTTGGGTTCCGTCTGGAAAAGGAACAAGCTCTTCTCTAGCTTCAGCAGAACCCAATTGAAGTGCTTTTTGATCTTCTTCAAGAATTTCAGCAACAAATTCTTTTGAAAAGAGCTGCTCGTCTCTTGAGCCTTCGAGTTGATGGCGTTCAATGCCTGCTAATTCTAAGAAAGCATTGTTTCCTAATTCGTATTCACCGTTGAGGTTTTTAAATGAAATTACATCAGAAATACTATTAATGATAGCACTTAATTTGGCCTCAGATGCTTTGAGTTTTTCGCGCTGAATATGCCTTTCGGTAATTTCATTTTCAATAGCGATGTAGCCAGCCATATTGCCATCGTGATCGTAAAACGGATCAATGTATAGCTCGAGCCAGTAACCTCTTCCGTCTTTCGAATAATTGTAGATTTCACCAAAGAAAGGTTCTCTTTTAGCTAGCTGTTGTCCTATTTCTTTTACGGTGGTAGGATCCGTTTTTTCACCTTGAAGAAAATCTCCAGGTCGTTTCCCTTTTATTTCTTCTAATTGGTAACCAGTTAACGTTTCGAAAGAAGTGTTTACCCACGTAATGCGACCTTCTAAATCTGAAGTAACAATTACGTTCTTAGTTCTTTGGGCAATTAAGGCTAATCTTTCGTTTTCTTTTTGACTAATTACTTGTTGATGAACATCAGAAATGGTTCCTGCAATAAATACCTTACCCTCTTTCTCTTCTTGACTAACCACTATTTGAACAAAGCGAATTTCTTCGTCTTTTCTGCAAATCTTTAATCGTTTAGAAATTGAATTAGCAGAGCAGTTAACAAACAAGTTGGCTAATTCTTCTTGGCTTTCTGGAGAGAAAAAATCTAAGAGGTCTTTTCCGAGCGATTCTTCTACCTTGAACCCTGTTATTTTTTCCCAAGCAGGGTTAATCATAGAAAGATTACGATTGGTTCCTGCTCTAAAAACCACCTCGTTAATAGAATCGAAAACTTCTTTTAAACGAGTGTTCGATTCTTGTGCTTCAAGTGTTTTTTTCTCTGCAATTTGCTGCAACTCTTGATTGGCTTTAAACAGCTCGTTAGAGCTTTGGTCTAATATTCTTTCGGAGTGTTTTAAATCTTCTTCGAAAGAAAAATAAGCACTGTCTACAAGTGCTAAAAGTTGAGTTATTTGGGGGTTGGTTAGGTCTAAATCAACTTTTTTGAGTTGCCTTTTGAGTAAGCGATGGTATTTCTTGCTTTCTTCGCTCATTAGATTTCTTTAAAGGTTGTGATTGTCATGGTTTGGTTGTGCAAAGCGCACGCGGTATCTTTTTCGAAAGGGGCCAATTCGCCATACGAGTAAAAACCAGTAATTGCTGGTGATCCTAAGCTATCTTTTACCACTTCTACTTCTTCTTCTACTATTTGTTTTAAGACTAACTTACGCCCTACACAGCTAACTAAGATGGCAAAATCTGGGTTTTCTGGGCTGTGTTCATGAATGGTTTCAGCTGCTTCTTCAGCTCCATTAATTAAACGGTCACGGTTCGCCTTCATTAAGCGAACATAGGCTCCTTCAGGGATGTCACCGGCAAAGGTTAAACTGTTTTCTTCTTCGTTTACGGCTAAAATGGTTCTTACCAAAGGTTGAACATCTTCTCTAAATCGCATACTTAACGGAAACAATAGTCCAGAAGCAGGTAATTCGTTGGCTTTTTCACCTAGAAAAGACTTGTACAATGCAAGTGCGGGTTTTCCATCTAGCTCGTACAACACATTGTCTTTACTCTTGGTGACTTTTCGATCTATACCAAAGCTATCCCAACCACCGCGAGAGCTGTAGTTAACCATTAAGCTGTTTCCACTAAAACCAACGGCTGCAATTACGTTGTTTTTAGAAACTCCATTAGCTATTACCAATGTTTCTTGAAAGTCAGCACCATCTGCAGCTAAACCACCTGTAATGGCTACGTTAGCATCGAGGGCGCTCATCATGCCTTCTGCTAAGGCTGTACCGTTTACATTTAAGCCGTCTGAGATAACGAAAAGATGTTTTAAATCATCGTTTTGAAATTTAGAAGCCAATGCATGTCCCGCTTTTTTAGAGTCGCCACCGTGGTTGTTTAAGTCTTCTTCGAAATAGGTGAGCGTGGTTTTTTCAAAATCAAGGAAAGTAATTACCGACTCTAGGTCTTTAACTTCGGTTCCTGCCATTTGCCCAGCAGTGCTCGAGCCTACTACAATGGCATTGGGGAATTGTTTTTTCAAACTTGCTCCAATACCTTGGCTAGAAAGCTCTTGTCTTTTTCCGAAAACCAATATTAAATTGGGGTCAAAGTTTACGCTTGATAAGTCAAAATCTTCAGAAGTGGTTTTAATTTGTTCTATTTTCATAACGTATCGAAATTGAAGTGAAGCCCTTTAAAAAATGGGTTGTTACGAAAAATAATATTTCCTGCTTTAACAACGGGTAATCAAAAAGCTCTTTTTAAAAAATGGCAACAACAGTTAAACATATTGGCGTATTTACGTCAGGGGGTGATGCGCCAGGTATGAATGCCTGCATACGATCGGTGGTGAGAACAGCCAGTCATTTTAATATAAAAACAACCGGAATAATTGGCGGATATGCCGGTATGATCAATGCTGATTTTAAACCGTTAGAAATAGAAGATGTAACCGGGATTATTCAACGCGGAGGAACCGTTTTACTCAGCTCTAGAAGCGAAGAATTTCGAACAGTAGAAGGAAGGGCCAAAGCAGCACAAGCGTTAAAAAGTGTGGGAATTGATGGTTTGGTGGCAATAGGCGGTAACGGAACATTTGCAGGAGCCATTAAATTGTTTGAAGAACACGGAATTCCTGTTGTTGGCGCTCCGGGAACCATTGATAACGATTTGTACGGCACCGATAACACCATTGGTTTCGATACTGCTTGCAATACCATTATCGACTCTATTGATAAACTGAGAGACACAGCCGCTTCTCACAGTCGTTTGTTTTTCGTAGAAGTGATGGGAAGGCATTCTGGCTATTTAGCGCTGAACAGTTATGTTGCCTCCGATGCAGAAGGGGTTTTAATTCCAGAAGATGCTGCTGACTTAGATCGGTTAATGAAAATTTTAGGCAAAAAAGATTCAAAGAAAAAATCGAGTTACATTGTAATTGTTGCCGAAGGAGAAGAGTCTGGAAATGCCATTGCGATTCAGCAAAAGGTAAAAGATAGGTTTCCACATTTTAACAGTAGAGTGACCATCTTAGGCCATGTTCAACGTGGAGGGAAACCCACTTGCGTAGACCGTATAATTGCCAGCCGATTAGGTATGGCCAGCGTAGAAGCACTTCTTGCCGGCCAATACAATGTTATGGCTGGGGTGGTAAATAACGAAATTCAGTTTACTCCTTTTATCGATACCATTGAAAAAACGAAACCTTTTCGTGCAGATTTGTTAGAAATGTCACAAAAGCTATGTCTCGATTAACATGAATTTTGAAGAAGCCATTCAGCGAATAGAGCAAACCTTGCAACGCGGAGTATTACCAGATGAAGAAGCGCACAAAATCTTGGCTCCCTATCAACGAATAGGAAGAAAAGAAGCCTTAAAGAAAAACCCGAATCCGAGGTTGAGTGCCGTTCTAATTTTGTTGTTTCCGGGAGATCAGCAAGAAGCCCATACCGTTTTAATTGAACGCAATGCGTACAACGGAGTGCACAGTAGGCAAATTAGTTTTCCGGGCGGTAAGCGCGAACCGAGTGATCCTAATTTTGAATATACCGCTTTGCGAGAAGGCAACGAAGAGGTGGGCTTACTTACCGATGAGGTTTCCGTTTTAGGAAGGCTCAGTGATATTTATATTCCGCCCAGTGGTTTTTTGGTGAAACCTATTGTGGCTACCGCTTCACAAAAGCCCAATTTTATAGCCGACCCACGTGAAGTGAAAAGTGTTTTAGAAGCACCTATCGGTTTGTTTATGCGCGAAAATGCCATTCAAAGTAAAAAGATTACACTGAGCGGAGGCACGGCCAAAATAGAAGCACCTTATTTCGATGTGCATGGTCACACTGTTTGGGGAGCAACGGCCATGATTCTTGGCGAATTGAGAGAAATTTTAAATAATTGATAATGAGATCTTACTTGTGTTTTTTAGCGATTCTTTTCTGGTTTGTTAACGGGCAGTCACAAAGTCCGTATCGATTAATAAAAATAGATGAAGCACCTGCCAATGCCGGTCCGAACGAACCAAGCATTGCTATCTCGTTAGCAGACACCCAAATTGTGGTGGCGGGCTCTAACGTTAATAAACAATACTATTCGCATGATGGGGGAGTCACTTGGCATAAACAGATACTAACTTCACGGTATGGGGTTTGGGGAGATCCGTGCTTGGTTCCTACCGAAAAAGGACGTTTTTTTTACTTTCATTTAAGTGACCCTGAAGGAACCAATTGGATGAGTGACCGGTTGCTCGACCGCATTGTTGTGCAACGATCTAACAAGAAAGGAACCCGCTGGAGCAGAGGCGCAGCCATTGGCGAAAACCACCCAAAAGATCAAGACAAAGAATGGGCGGCTGTAGATCCTGAAACTGGAAAAGTGGCGGTTACTTGGACACAATTTGATAAATACGACTCGAAAAATCCAGAAGATAAAACCAATATTCTCTTCTCTTTAGGGAACAAACGCGGCAAAAGATGGTCAGAGCCGGTTCAGATTAATCAATATGCGGGAAATTGCCTCGATAACGACTCAACCGTTGAAGGAGCCCAACCCGTTTTTGGTTTAAATGGTGAAATTTATGTTGCGTGGTCTTTCGATGAAAATATCTATTTCGATTATTCGCTAGATGGCGGCAAAACGTGGTTAGACGAAGACATTATTGTGGCTTCTCAGCCGGGCGGTTGGAACCAAAATGTAGCCGGTATTATGCGTACCAACGGAATGCCTGTAATTGCGCTAGATCGCAGTGGAGGTGAAAACCATGGAACTATTTATTTAAACTGGACTGATGAGCGAAACGGAAAAGACAATTTAGATGTGTTTGTGGCTAAATCTACCGATGGTGGCAAATCGTGGTCGATGCCTAAAAAAGTAAACGATGACGATACAGACCGCCAACAGTTTTTATCGTGGATGACGATAGACCAAAGTACCGGCTATCTGTATTGTGTTTTTTACGACCGAAGAAACCACCACGATACTCAAACGGATGTGTATTGGGCGTATTCGAAAGATGGCGGGGAAACGTGGGTCAACCAAAAATTGAATGAAACCCCCTTTAAGCCTTTTAAGCTGGTGTTTTTTGGAGACTATAACAACATTGCCGCAGTAAACGGAAAAATAATGCCCGTTTGGACCGAGCTGCACAACGGCCAGTTAAGCATCTGGACGGCCTTAATTAATCAGCCATAAAAAAATCCGCCTCGGAAACGAGGCGGATTTTTCTTTTATAAACCCATAAAATAGTGGCTTACATTTTAGACCAAGCATCAATGTTTGCGTTGTTCATTTTAATGTAAGGGCCATAATTAGCTTCTTCTGCTAGTTGTAAAGATTTCTTAGCCGTTTTAACAGCGTTTTTGTAATCTCCGTTAGCTGCATAAGCTTCAGAAAGTGTTTTAACGTTCCAGAATTTAGCGTCTAGCTCAACACTTTTCTTAGCGTATTCTAATGCTTTCTTTGCATCAATGTTGTTGTCTAAGTAAAAGCCAGCAGCGTTATTGAATACTCTAAAGTTTTCAGCGTCTTCTTTAACTGCTTTGTTAATGTTTTCAATAGAAGCTTCAATGTAATCAACTTCGATGGGCATAATAATGCTTTTACCAGCCCAAGTTAAAATCAAATCGGCAGATCCGCTTTTTACATTGTCGAAGTAAAATAACATAGATTCTGTTTCGATTTCCACATCAGTAAAATCAGCTTCGAAAGAAGCTACGTTATTCGCTTCATCGTAATCTCCCGTTCCCCAAGATTCTGTTTTTGAGTTTAAGATTACTTCTGCTTTTCCTTTGTAAGGAAGAATAAAAAGTGCGTATTTTCCTTCTTTTACATCTACACCACCAATAACAACATCTGAGCTAAATTCGATAGCTGTTGCTTTGTTAGCACCCGCTCTCCAAAGTTGGTCGTAAGGCACTAAATCGCCCCAAACTTCGCGGTCTTTAGCACCCGGACGAGAATATTCTACTTCTACGTCTGTTAAACCGATTTTCTGCTCAACTTCTGCCATGGGGCTTGGAGCCGGAAGTTCTTGTGCTACAGCAGTTCCTACAGTGAAAGTAAGCGCAAGCGCAAAGATTGATTGAATTGTTTTTTTCATCTTGAATTAGGTTTTAAGATTTGGCGCAAGTTAAGAATCAATTGGGCATATTTTCAATAGCTCAAATGGGTGCAGAAGGTTTTGTTTCTATTCAAAAAATGGCCAACAAGGGGCTTGTTTTTTTCGATTCGAAGCAAAGTTGGGTTCCTACCGAAAACGCAAAAATGTTTTTAAACCAGCACCATTAGAAACCAACAAAATCATTGTTTTTACTGATTTTGATAGTATTACAGCTGCTTTCTATTTTAAAATTGTTGCGAAATAAAACAAGAAAAAGCTTAATTCTTGCTCTTTTAAAAATGAGAAAAGGCCTTTAGAATGGAAATGTCGAAAACAGATAATGGCCATTGTTTCAACCAATTCTAACCAGAATTAAACAAAAAATTAAGAAAAAACTTACACAGCATTCTCTAAAATCGGGTTCGTTCTTAACGGTAGGAACCGATTTTACACTTCTTTTTAAGGTGTTGATTTACAGTAGAAAACTCACTTTAATTGAAAAAAGCTTAAAATGATTGTTGCATTTGAAGCATGCTGTATACCTGCTCTGCTTTTGCACGATGAGAAGCCGCCAGCATGGGCCAGGTTCTGCGTTTTCTTTTGGTAGACTTTGGAGAAAACACTTTGTGAAAATCGGCCAAGTCGAACGGGAAATTTAAATCTTCAGAGAGCACTTCAATGGCATCTTGTGGTCGAGTGACTAACGATTCATAACTTACTAAAGTAAAGTTGAAATTGCGTTGAATAAATTGAGCAATGGCTTGGTTATGATCTATATACGATTTGTACAAGCGGTTGGCATAAGTGCGGCTGTAACATTTGCGATGAGCTTTGCAGAGCGAACTTACTACGGCCGTTGGATGACGAAAAATGAAAACAAAATGAATTTTTGGATCAATTTGCTGCCAGAAATCGAGAAAAAGACTGGTTCTGGGCTGTTTCCACCCCCAAACAGGTTTTTCTTTATGGTCGTCACATTTTTTGAGGTACACTTCTTTGGCTTCTTTTTTCCAGTGATCGTGTATCTGACGCGATGGAGGTGATAAATAATCGGGCAGTTTAGGCGATATCACTCCTGATGGCTGGTGAAGCGATAAAAAATCAGGATCTTCAAAAGAGGCAGATTCAGTTGCGTTAGCGGGTATGTTTTGGCCAAGATAAATTCCCGATTGATGGGCAAAGTGGGCAAAAAGAGAAGAGCCAGAATGGGGCATTCCAGTTATTACAAACCGAACTTGATTCATCACTACAATTATTTATGGGTAGTTTACCTACGAAGGTGGGGTGGGGAAAAGTTGCCTATTTCTTCAACTCTTTTCGGTAGAAAAGGCTATTCAGCATCAAATAAACAAAAAATGATGCGGTTACCATGTGTATCGATTGTTCTAACTCTCTGTTCGGTAAACGAGGTTTTGGGTATTACGGCTCTTGTCTATATGCAGAGAAAAGAGAATTCTCTTATTTTTTGAATAGAACGCTACGTGCGTAATTTATTATTTAGTTTGCGCGTTATGAGTGAAAAAGTAAAGCGTGCATGCTGGCCAAATTGTTGAAAGATAAAGGAAGTCTGGGTGTAAAAGGATTAATTCCTTTAATAAGTAAAGTGGCTGGAATGTTAGCGGGCTACATTAATATTTGGCTCATCACCGAATTTTTTAGCGTAGAGTCGTTGGGAGCCTTTTCGTACCTAACAACGGTTATTAACTTAACAGCTTTGTTAAGCATGACAGGCATGGATACTTTCTTGTTAAAAGAGGGAAGTATTCTTCACAGTAAAAACGAGACTTCTTCTTATGCCGGGCTGTTGCTAAAGGTGCTTTTTTTAGCGATTCTTCAATCGGCCGCAGCGGGCGTTCTCTTCTTGCTTTTTGCCCAACCCTTATCGGCCGCTTTAAACGCTCCGGATTACCAAGAAGTTTTTAAATGGTTAGTCGCTATTTTACCGTTGTTTATTGCCTATTATTTACTCAACGAAGCGCAAAGAACACGTGGAAATAATGTGTTGTATAGCATAAGCCACCACGGTTACGGTGTTTTTACCCTTATTTTATTAGGCATTGCCGTTGTGGTAGGTGTTTCTAACAAGCTGGTTCCGTTTTGGAGTTTTATTGCTTCTTCTTGGTTGTTGCTGCTTATTTCTTTGTTGGCCTCTGTAAAGGTGCTTTTTACACCTCCGCACTTTGGTTTGTCGAGTGGTGAAATTCGGAGAAAAGCCATGCCGTTTTTTATGGTTTCTTCTGTAACGGTTTTGCTCAATTGGAGCGATGTTTTAATGCTGGGATTCTTAACCACCGAAACCGAATTGGGCGCTTACCATACCATTTATCGGTTGGGCTTACTGGTAACCTTGCCGCTAGTCGCTTTGAACACGATTTTACCTGCAAAATTTGCAGCCATGTTTGCTGCTAAAGACAAAGAAAGTATTTCTGCCTTGGCAAAATCGAGTGCCCGTATTAGTTCGGTAGGATCCGTTTTACTCTTCGGAGGGGTATTAATTGCGTTGCCTTTTTTACTTTCTTTTCTTAATGTGCCTTCTGAAGGTATGCAAACAGGGGTGTTGATTTTAGGAGTTGGGTATTTATTGGCTGGATTAATGGGGCCCAATGGTTCTTTTTTAATGATGGCCAACGAAGAAAAATTCTATTCGGTTATCTTAGCCATTACCACGGTGGTGAATATTGTGCTCAACTTCATCCTTATCCAGTTTTACGGTTTTATTGGTGCTGCTTTGGCTACTTCGTTTTGCTTAGTGCTCAGAAATGTTTGGTGTGTTGGCTACATCAAATCGAAAATGGGTTACACGTTTTGGTTGCACTGAGGTGAAGGTTTTAGGTTGAGGTAGTGGCATGTAGAGACAGAGAGTCGGTTCCTACCGATAGAAAAGAAGTAATTAGCGAGTTAGGCTTAAGAAGACTAAGTCTATATAGTCGGGGGCCGTTAAAAAAACATTAGTATGTAATCGGCTTATTAACAGAGCGATAGGTCGTTTTTATGGCTATTCTTGTTTCTGGCCTTTTTAAGAATGTAGAATGCCTGAAAAAATTTCTTTTATTTTTTTTCTAGATAACTACCTTTGAGATGGTGAGTTGTTGCAATATCGATTAACAGGATGTCTAAAATGGGATCAGTTCTTATAGTAGAAGACGATAATATAAATGCGTTTATTACACAGAAGTTTATTAGTGAACATCACGAGAGCGATATTGCTTCTGATGGTACTATTGCGCTTCAGAAAATAAAGGAGAAAGCATACGACATCGTTTTAATGGATATAAATCTGGGAGACGAAGAACTCGATGGGGTAGAAGTTCTCAGAAGAATTCGTTCAATGCCTGGTCTCGAAAATTTACCTTCTATTGCAGTAACCGCTTACGCACTTTCTAACGATCGGGAGCGATTTTTAGCACAAGGGTTTAATCAATACCTCGCTAAACCGATTAATAAAGAAGAACTATTACGAGAAATGGATGCTTTACTAAAGGCTGCCGTGTAATAAATCTGCTTTTCCACTTTTGTTGCCTTTTGGTTTTGATACCTTTGCTTTACATTCAAATAAATCAATTATGTCAGACCAATTTGGAATTCAAGAAGCCTTAAAAACACTGGGCGTTCAAGCTGTTAACCAAGGAACTTCTACGGGTTTAAACTCTTTTGGTTCAGGTGCTGAAATCGAAAGTTATTCTCCAGTAGATGGTAAGCTTATCGGTAAGGTAACTTCCACTACACAAGAAGATTACGAAGCGGTAATTGCTAAAGCACAAGAAGCATTTGTAGAGTGGAGAACTATGCCAGCTCCTCAGCGAGGTGAGATTGTTCGTCAGTTTGGTGAAAAATTACGCGAAAACAAAGAAGCTTTAGGTCGTTTGGTTTCTTACGAAATGGGAAAATCTCTTCAAGAAGGATGGGGAGAAGTTCAAGAAATGATTGATATCTGCGATTTTGCGGTAGGTTTATCTCGCCAGCTACATGGCTTAACCATCAAATCTGAGCGTCCGTTACACCACATGCAAGAGCAATGGCACCCAATGGGAATCGTTGGAATTATCTCTGCATTCAACTTTCCTGTGGCTGTTTGGAGCTGGAATACAGCGCTAGCTTGGGTTTGTGGTGATGTATGTGTTTGGAAACCATCTGAAAAGTCTCCACTTTGCGGTATCGCATGTCAAAATATTTTCGCTGAAGTAATTAAAGAAAACAACCTTCCAGAAGGTATTTCTTGCCTAGTAAATGGCGATTACAAAGTAGGTGAGTACATGACTCAAGACAACCGTGTGCCTTTAGTTTCGGCAACAGGTTCTACTAGAATGGGTAAAATCGTTGGGCAAACAGTAGCGGCACGTTTAGGTAAAACAATTCTTGAGTTAGGTGGTAACAACGCCATTATTGTAACTCCAGAAGCGAACATGAAAATGACCGTAATCGGTGCTGTATTTGGCGCTGTAGGAACCGCTGGTCAACGTTGTACATCTACTCGTAGATTAATTGTACACGAATCTAAATACAACGAAGTGAAGAAAGCACTTACTGATGCTTATGCTCAACTTCGTATCGGAAACCCATTAGACGAAAACAATCACGTTGGTCCTCTTACCGATCAAGACGCAGTGAAGAATTACGAAAACGCCATTGCTAAGGCAAAAGAAGAAGGCGGAAACGTAATTGTAGAAGGTGGCGTTCTTGAAGGTGAAGGCTACGAAAGCGGCTGCTACGTAAAGCCTTGTATCATTGAAGCAGAAAACCATTACGAAATTGTACAAGACGAAACGTTTGCTCCAATTCTTTACTTAATCAAGTATACTGGCGATGTAAACGATGCATTGGCTATTCAAAATGGTGTACGTCAAGGTCTTTCTTCAGCGATCATGACCGATAACATGCAAGATGCTTACACATTCTTGTCTGCTACAGGTTCAGATTGTGGTATTGCTAACGTAAACATTGGTACTTCTGGTGCAGAAATCGGTGGTGCTTTCGGTGGTGAAAAAGAAACCGGTGGCGGACGTGAGTCTGGTTCTGATGCATGGAAAGCTTACATGCGCAGACAAACCAATACCGTAAATTACTCAACAGAACTTCCTTTAGCTCAAGGAATCAAGTTTGATATCTAAGATGAGTTTAATCACATTACATGCTAACGCTGATGTTCAAGAAAATAACGTTATCTTCTTGAGCAGCGGTGCAGCAGATTTTGGTAGTTACTCATTTGTAAAAGAACCCAGCTACTTTTCTAAAAAAGCAGAAGAGAAAGAAAATCAAGTATTTTCTACACCTTCAGGTTCTTTCAGTGTAGTAACTGCTCAAATCAATAAATCAACCGAATCTGCAACCAATCAGTTAGAAGATTACCGCAGATTAGGAGCAAAAGCATACCAACTTTTGGCCACAGAAAAAGCAGAAACAGCTCGCTTTGTGACCAATAGTTCAGATACAGTGTTAGTTCGCAGTTTCTTAGAAGGTTTATTGCTGGCGAGTTATCGCTACGAGCAGTTTAAAACCGAAAAATCTAAACACTCTCTAAAAGAGGTGTTTGTAGTAGGAACCCCTGTTTCTGAAGCAGAAATTAGTGAGCTTACCAATACGGTAGAAGCCGTTTTTCTAGCTAGAGACTTAGTGAACGAGCCAGTAATTACCTTAAACGCTGAAAATTTTAGCAAAGCAATGTCTAACGCAGGTGATACAGCTGGTTTTACCACCACTGTTTTAGATAAAGCAGCTATCGAAGCGCATAAAATGGGTGGTCTATTGGGTGTTAACCGCGGTAGTATCGACCCTCCCACGTTTAACATCATGGAGTGGAAGCCAGAAAATGCTACCAATGAGCAACCGCTTGTTTTGGTAGGTAAAGGTATTGTTTACGATACTGGCGGAAACAACTTGAAAACAGGTGGTTATATGCTTACAATGAAAAGCGATATGGGTGGCGGTGCAGCCGTAACAGGCGCTATGTACGCAATCGCTAAAAACAAATTACCTCTCTGGGTAGTAGGGTTGGTTCCTGCAACCGATAACAGAATTGGTAAAAATGCATTGGTAGCAGATGATGTTATTACCATGTCTGACGGGACTTCTGTAGAAGTGAAAAATACAGACGCTGAAGGTCGTTTGGTACTAGCAGATGCTTTGGTGTATGCTAAAAAATACAATCCAGCATTGGTTATTGATATGGCTACATTAACTGGAGCAGGTGCAGCTATCACCGGCCCATTTGGTATTGCCATGGTTCACGATTCTAAAAAGCATGTGACTGCATTGTCAGAATCGGGAGAAGCAACGTACGAAAGACTTGCAGAATTGCCGTTTTGGAGAGAATACGATGAGTTGTTAAAATCAGACATTGCTGATATGAGCAACTTAGGCGGACCAATTGGTGGTTCAACCACTGCCGGTAAATTCTTGCACCATTTCACCGATTACGAATGGATTCACTTAGATATTGCGGGTCCTGCTTACATCGATAAACCAAGTCATTATTCAACTACTGGAGGAACAGGAGTTGGGGTAAGATTAATCTATGATTTTGCCAAGAAAATGGCTCAATAGATAGAAATTGACCGTTTTAATACTTTAGAAATCCGGGTGCTTTAAGTATCCGGATTTTTTATTTTCGTAAGTATGGCAAAACATCTTCTTATTGTAAGCACGTCAACGGTTCATGGTAAACCGTATTTAAGTTATATCCAGTCTAAAATTGCTGAGTTTTTTAGCGGCAAAAAAAAGATTGTTTTTTTACCCTATGCTCGTCCGGGTGGCATTTCTCATGGGGATTATACAGCGAAAGCAGCCGCTGTTTTCGAAGCTTTAGGGTTTGAAATGAAAGGCCTTACTTCGTTTTCTTCTATTGAAGAAGGTATCGATTGGGCAGATGGATTTTTCACCGGAGGCGGAAACACCTTTGAGCTTACGAAATGCTTGCATGAACTCAACATTATTGAGCCGCTTCGGGAAGCGGTGAAAAACGGAAAACCATACATGGGTACAAGTGCAGGCGCCAATATCACAGGGTTAACCATCTCAACTACGAACGATATGCCCATTGTGTATCCGCCATCTTTCGAAGCGTTAGGCTTGGTTCCGTTTAACATCAATCCGCATTATTTAGATCCGGATCCTACCAGTAAACACATGGGCGAAACTCGAGAAACGAGAATTAAAGAATTTCATGTTTTTAATGAACAGCCAGTCGTAGGTATTCGAGAAGGCTCTGCGCTAGAGGTTCATGGAGACAAAATTTCATTGTGGGGCGAACATTCAGCACGAATTTTCGAAAAAAATAAAGAAGCGTATGAGTTAACTACCCAAGACGATTTTACTTTTTTAATGCACCCAAAATCTTAATAAAATGGCAAAAAAAATAGGCGTTCTTTTATCGGGAAGCGGAGTTTACGATGGCTCAGAAATTCACGAAACTACCTTGGCTCTTTTAGCAATTGCACAAAATGGAGGTGAGGCCGTTTGCCTAGCACCTGATGTAAACCAGCACCACGTAGTTAACCACATTACGGGCGAAGAAATGGAAGAAACCAGAAACGTGTTGATTGAATCGGCTCGAATTGCCCGTGGACAAATACAGGCAGTAAGTGCGGCTGATGTAAACGAATTAGATGCCTTGGTGATTCCAGGTGGTTTCGGAACGGCCAAAAACCATACAAAATGGGCGTTTGATGGTCCTGATGGTGAAATAAATCCAGAGGTGAAAAGCTTAATTACTCAGGTGGTTTCTGCCCAAAAACCTTTGGTAGGTTTGTGTATGGCTCCTACTACCATTGCTAAGGCTTTAGAAGGAACCGATATCCATGCTTCGTTAACGGTAGGAACCCAGTCACAACCTTCTCCTTACGAAATAGAAGCTATTTCACAGGGCATGGAAAAAGTAGGCGCTAAAGCTGAAATGAAATCAGTTCAAGAGATACTAATCGATAGCCAAAATAAAATTATTACGGCTCCCTGCTACATGATGGAAGCATCTATTGTAGATGTTCACCATAACATTCAGCAAGCCATAAAAGCACTTTTTGAGCAGCTATAACCTTCGATAGCGATTACCGAAAGCAGTTACCTTTTGAAATATCAGTAACTTTGCATTTATGTTCGAAAAAGAGCACTTAACTATAGCAGTAGATTTTGACGGAACCATTGTCGAAGACGCTTATCCGAAAATAGGAAAACCCATGTTGTTTGCCTTTGAAACATTGAAAATGCTTCAAGATAAACGACACAAACTTATTTTATGGACCTACCGAAGTGGGCGTAGATTAGACGAAGCCGTAAAGTTTTGCCAAGAGAATGGCATTGAGTTTTACGCGGTAAATAAAAGTTATCCTGAAGAAGTGATGGACGACACCATTAGCCGTAAACTCAACGCAGATATTTTTATTGACGATCGCAATATTGGTGGTTTCCCGGGCTGGGGAGAAGTTTACCAAATGCTCAACACAGATGGAGGCGAATTGCCTCTTCAACACAAGAAGAAAAGCAAAGGACTGCTTTCAATTTTTAAGAAATGATTGTACTCAAATCAAGAGAAGAAATAGAATTAATGCGCGAGGCTGCATTGATCGTATCTCGTACCTTAGGTTATGTTGGTGAATTAATTGAGCCGGGCGTAACCACCAAAATGCTAGACGAAAAAGCCGAAGAGTTTATTCGAGATTTAGGAGCCGTACCGGGTTTTAAAGGCCTGTACGATTGTCCGTCTACCTTATTAACCTCGGTTAACGAGGTGGTTGTTCACGGTTTGCCAGATACTCGCCCCCTTCAAGAAGGCGATATAATTTCGGTAGATTGTGGTGCCATTTTGCATGAATTTTATGGTGACCATGCCTACACTTTTAAAGTGGGAAAAGTTACTCCGGAAGTGTCTCAGCTGTTAAAAGTTTCAGAAGAATCGTTGTACTTAGGAATTGAACAATTCAAAAGAGGGAACCGAATTGGAGACATTGGCTACGCTATTCAAAAGCATGCCGAAGATCACGGTTACGGAGTGGTAAGAGAATTGGTAGGGCACGGCTTAGGTAAAAAAATGCACGAAGATCCGCAAGTGCCTAACTATGGTAAACGCGGCAGAGGTAAGCGCTTACAAGATGGTATGACCCTAGCTATTGAGCCCATGATTAACATGGGAACTCACCGTGTTAAGCAACTTTCTGATGGCTGGAGCATTGTTACTGAAGATGGCAAACCAGCTGCTCACTTTGAACACGATGTGGCGATGATTGATGGAAAACCTGAAATTCTATCTACTTTCGACTTTGTAGAAGAAGCACTTGCTAAAAATCCTGCCATCAATGCCTAAAATTCGCGTTACCAAAGAGTTTGATTGGGAAATGGCACATGCACTCGATAACCACGATGGCAAATGTCATAACCTTCATGGTCACACGTATAGTTTGCACGTAACTTTTGTAGGAACCCCAATAGACGAGCCAGGCTCACCTAAAGATGGGATGGTGATTGATTTTGCCGACCTTAAAAAAATTGTAAAAGCAAATGTTGTAGACGTGTATGACCACGCTCTCGTATTAAGAGATAATTCACGGTTTTTAAAGGTGTTGTCTACCGATTTAAACGAACGGTTAATTCTAAAGCCTTACCAGCCAACTTGCGAAAACATGCTGATCGACTTTGTTGAGATTATTCAATCTCACCTAAAAAAGGTAGAAAATGTAGAGTTGCATAGTGCGCTTCTACGAGAAACTAAAACCTCTTTTGCCGAGTGGTTTGCAAGTGATAATGCATGAAATTAGCTCCTGGGAAAAAGATATACTTTGCTTCAGATCAGCATCTTGGAGCGCCTAATTATGAGCACAGTTTAACAAGAGAAAAGCATTTTGTTAAGTGGCTTGATACGGTAAAGGAAGATGCGCAAGAAATCTTTCTCTTAGGTGATTTGTTCGACTTTTGGTTCGAGTACAAAACTGCGGTTCCGCGGGGGTACGTACGCATCTTGGGTAAGTTAGCAGAACTAACCGATAGCGGTATTCCAATTACCTTTTTTACGGGCAACCACGATATGTGGATGTTCGATTATTTTCCGAAAGAACTAGGAGTAACCCTGCACAAAGACCCGATTGAATACGAAGTAAACGGCAAGCGATTCTTTATTGGTCATGGAGATGGATTAGGACCGGGAGACCACGGCTATAAGTTTATTAAAAAAGTATTTCGCAATCCTTTGTGTCAATGGCTATTTGCGCGTTTACATCCTAATTTTGGTATTGGTTTGGCCAATTACTTTTCTTCAAAAAGCCGTATTGCTAATGCCGATAGCGATAAAAAATTCTTGGGAGAAGAAAACGAATGGCTAGCCATATTTGCCAAAGAACAACTCGAGAAGCAACATTTCGACTATTTTGTTTTTGGCCATCGCCATTTGCCGCTAGATTTAAAAGTAGGTGAAAACAGCAGGTACATCAACTTGGGAGAGTGGGTAACCGATTTTACTTACGGTGTTTTCGATGGGCAAAATTTTGAATTGAAAGAGTTTGGAAAACCTCACTTTAATCAGTGAGTGAATAGCCAGTCGTTTTTAGGTTCAAAAGAGCCAATTCTCAACCTTTTTTGCCATTCTGGCGATTTATCGAGGTAATTTTTAGAAAATCTACACAGCGGAACTACAATAAAATCAAATTCTTCTGCAAACTCGAAGGCTTTGTTGGCCATTGCTTTCGCGATTCCTTTTTTACTGATTTGCTCTGGAACCCAAGTGTGCAGCAGATACAGTTTTTCACCGCGAATTCGATAAACCATTTCTGCATCGTATCCGTTTAAATGGGCAGTAATCATGGCTTTGTTTTTATCTAATCGAATTTCGGCTTGTTCCATCTTTCAAGGGGTTTTTAAAATCAAAACAACTTGAAAGTTAAATAGTTTTAAGGAGTTAAAGAAGGAAAGAATTTGTGTTCCTACCGATAAAGAAGAATGAAAATGGATGAGCGTTAACGTGTTTAGGTAGGAACTCGATTTCGATAAAAATGAAAAAAGCAGCACTTCTCGGCCCATGGGAAACCGGCTTTTGAAGTGCCGCTAGTACAGAACAGAATTATTGCTTAGAAAACTTCAACGATTCTTGCTCTACATTTTTACCAATAAGACGAATGAAATAAAACCCTGATGGGAGGGTTTCTACTTTGATTTTTGATTGAGAATCGTGTAATTCCCCACTCAGTACCAAGCTTCCGTTAATATTAATTACTTGGTAGTGAGAGTGTAGGCGGTTATGTGCGATGTGTATTTCGCTACTAGCCGGATTGGGGAATAGTCGAGTGTTGGTATTAAGTGCTTTCTGGCTAACATTGTTAACAACAGAAAGAGAATCGAAATTTCTACAAATTTGATCAAATCCGCAAGTGTTGTATACAGTTAAACAAACACGATGCTCTCTGTTACTAGAAATTGAGAAGGTGGGTTGATTGTCTGTAGAGTGGCTTTCGTTATCGAACTCCCAAATTAGCCGGGTATACGGTTGCGAGCCAGTAAAGGTGTATTCGAAGTTCTGGTTGTCGATTACATCGCGGGTAAACGCTGCAGTAGGCAATTCACAATCGCAATCGTTAGAACCATATTTTACAACAAAAGCCTCTCTTGTGGGGTCGTTGCTAATTAAAGTGTCTTGATTCACATAAAGTTGTTCATTAAACTGCCCGCTTAAGAAATAGTTGTTTCTTGGGTCTGCGGCTATGTCTAACGCAAACTCGGCATCTGAAGAAGGAGAGCTTTCTGGAGAAGTGATTTGAATGGGTTCGCCAGTTATTCGGTCTAACCTCACTAACAGCATATCTCTAGTATCTACAGTTAGTAAGCTATCTGTGCCCCAAACAATGCCATTTTGCTGAGTTACACCTGCTATCTCTGCACCATTTACCACAATATCTCCGATTGCATAGCCAGCATCAGAATCAGCTACAGATGTCCATACCCCTTCACCATCTGAACGTAGTTTGGCAATAAAAGGAAACATAATTCCATTGGTGTTAGGTGTTAAGTTAAAGTTGCCTAGCGAATCGTCTGGATAAGCCTTTCCGCCAATGTAAATGTTGTATAAACTATCTAAGGCAATAGATTGAATTTCGCCCCATTCGTTAGGAGCAGTTGTCTTTTTCCAAAGGAGATCGCCATCCGTATTAAAGGCGGCTAAAAAGCTATGATATGCTCCTAAAGAATCGCCTCCTAAAACAGTATACTCTCCTACAGTAGAAAAGTAACTGGTGAAGCCAGTAACTAAGTATTGATTGAGTTTGGGGTTATGAACAAAATCCATTTGCCCGAGATAATTGGGAAGGGTAGCATCTAGCGGAGTTGCCTCTACAAAATTGCCATCAGCATCGTAAACAAAAATGTGTAAGGTATATCCAGGTGCAGTAATTTCGTAGTTGCCATCAGCATATAGCCCTGGTTTAAGTGAGGCCATCCAACGAGAGGTTCCCTTGGCATCGGTTTCTATCTGTACAATTTGACTTTGTAAAGCATCATTCATATCATAGTGAACAGGCATGGGAGTTTCCATCCAGAGCAATTCACCAGTGTTTGAAAATTTGGTTAAAAAAAGTGTTTGATAACCAGAGTCTACCCCAAAAACTGCTGGAGCCAACACCGTATCTGTACCCGTTAGGCTGAGAATATGAAGAGAATCTATTCGCGTTGCTTTAATTAAGGCGTAAACATTGCCCTCTGCATCAAGGTCTAGTTCTTTGGGTCTTGGAGTATTAATCACTTTTGACCAACGGTGGTTGCCATCACAATCGAAACTGGTGATTAATGTGTTTGATCTAGATACAGCAGGTAAAGGAATTCCATCAACATCTAAGTTGTTTTCGGTAACCTCCATTAATGCAAATGAGTTACCATATTGGTCTACTTGTACATCTACTGCTTGTTCGGCTTCAGATACGTTGTGATACGTACCTCCTGCGCGGTAGCCCCATTGCCAAGATTGAGCTTGGTTGGCGGTAAAAAAGAACAAAAAGAAAAGAGTGAAAACGAGGTTTGGGAAAAGTTTTCTCATCGTTTTGGGTTTAATGGAATAGATTCAGTGTTAATACCCATCAAACGAGAAAAAGAAATTCGGGTTGCCGATTAAAATGCGTTTTTAACATTTTGATTGACAAGAAGAAGAAGAGACGAAACTAATGAATACTGGAAGGTTTAAAGCGGTTTAAAGTGAGAAAACACTCAAGAAGATGAATTGGATGTTAAACGGCTGTTTATCTGTGTGCGAGATGTAGCTATTGGTTAAAAATCAAACCAATTTACCTTTGAATGGTGTAGGTAGCCGAAGAAATTATTAACCCCATTTTTTTTGGTAAAATGGGGGTTGAAAAAGGCGAAGAAAGTAGCATACTTACCGCTTGAAAAGTACTTTTTTCTGCAAAAAGTGATTGAGAAAAGATTCGGCTTGTTGTTCTACAGCGGCATTTCTTTCAATTTGTACTTCTTGGCAAACTTGATTGAGAAGATCACTAAAAGAATGCGAATCATTGTTTTCGATGGCATTCATGAGCATTGCTACGAAGGGAGCTAACTCAGTAAACTGCACATCAAATTCTTCGATATCTCGGTGAACCAAAACGTAATAAACGCCTTTGTTCTGATTGTAATCGGTCTCTGCCGATTTGTGCACAGGGTATTGCAAAGTAACCAACTCGTGATACGGATTTATCACTACTTGGTCTGAAAGGGAAAGCTGTTGGGTGGGCGTAAAGTCAAAAGGTTGATCTTCCATACCGTGCACCAAAATTTCTATCCATTCAAAGTGGAGGAGCTCTTCTAAATACGGGCGATTTAATTTCTCGCTGTAATCGGTTCCTATCACAAAATCGACTAATTCTTTAGGCATTTTCCACACTTCGTGCTCTTTAGCTGCGTGGTGAACCATAAAATCGTCAATTAACTGATCCCACTCATCATCGGTTAAAATAGCCGATGTAATAGGAAAAGCTTGTTGTAAAATGCCGTAAAAAACATTGCGAACCAAGCGTCTGTATTGAGGCAAACGGCTTTCTACTACTCCTGGTAAATGGGGTGTTTGGCCCGTTTTACAGTAGGAACCGAGTGCTTCTTGAATTTGAATAGTATCAGTTTTCAGCATGAGCTACCGTTTTATGATTCCAAACAGAGTTGGCGATTGATTTTAAGTGAGAAAGTTCTTTTTGTAAGTGATTTACTTCAGGCAAATTGAAATCGCGTTCTAACAAAACCGGTACGGAATGCATGCGTTGAATCGTCCATTCGAAAAGTTCGAAAACCGGATCGATAATATCAGAGCCGTGCGTATCGATAATTAAATCTTCGGCTACCTTTTCATGTCCTGCCATGTGAATATACCCAACCGAATCTAGCGGAAGTTCTGTTATAAACTGCTGAGCATTGTAGTTGTGGTTAAATGCGTTAACGTACACATTGTTTACATCGAGCAGAAGTTTACAGCCTGATTGGCGAACAATTTCTGAAATAAATTCACTTTCTTTCATTTCGGCTGCCACAGGCGTGTAGTACGAAACATTTTCAAGTGTTAGCGGTCTCTGTAAAATATCTTGCACTTGCTGTATGCGCTCTACAATATGGGTTACAGCATCTTGCCTAAACGGGATAGGAAGTAAATCGTAAAGGTGAGCGTTTTGGCTTTGCGAATAGCTGAGGTGTTCTGAGTAAATTTCAATATTGAAATCGTCTAGAAACGTTTTTACCCGCTTTACAAAGTCTACATTAAGCGGATCGGGACTACCAATAGATAACGACAAGCCATGTGCCGTAAGAGAGTACCGTTCTGCGGCACGGTTTAATACATTGCGCCAATAACCGCCCATACTCATCCAATTTTCTGGGGCAATTTCTAAAAAATCGGGCGCTACATCTTCTAGCTGAATGGTATCTTCAGCAATGTCTCTTCTAAGTCCTAATCCTACTTTGCTCATAATCAAAAGAAAAAAGGCAGGTAGCTGTTAGCATTAACAACGTACCTGCCCTGTAAATATTTAAAGCTTATTTTCCGCCACAAGTAGCTTCGCCACATTTGCCTTCACCGCATTTGTGCTCACCCGCTTTTGTTTTAGAAGTTTTTTCAGACTTTGATTTTTTCGCTTTTTTCTCAGACTTGCCTTCACCGCATTTGCCTTCGCCACATTTGTGCTCGCCTTCTTTCGATTTCTTGGCTTTCTTTTCAGATTTCTCACCACAAGTTCCTTCACCACATTTTAGCTCTACTAAACTGTTGTCGATTAAACCCGTTGCTGCATTTTTAGAAAGTAGATCACTTCTTAATTCAGCACCAGAACCTAAATCGGTAGTTTCGAAAAGATCGGTTGCATTTACAGATCCAACAGAACCTACGATTGCACCAGTTAAAATTGCTGTAGTACGGATAACGCGTTTGTTAAGCTTTTTCATAATTAAGTTGTTTTTAAGTAGCATTTAGAAATGCTAGGTTTATTGTTTGCTCTAATTTACGAGTTAAACAGAACTTTGGATTCTTTCCGAAATGTTAATTTTTTCTTTTCCCTGAGAATGGAAAAGTTTAACGCTTAATTATGAGTGAGATAAAAACAAAAATCCCCGCGTAAGCAGGGATTTATTTGAGAGAAACCATTAAAACGGAGTGTTTTGCCTTTGCAAAACTTCTCACTAAAGATACAGGTAGTACCTAAAAGGTTGCATGGTTTCTTTATAAAACAATCATTTTTTGTTGTCGAACGCTTTTGGCGTTTTTCAATTCTACTACAATGTAAACACCTGCTTCTAACTCAGGTGAAAACACTTGATTTTCAACAATTTGGGTAAATTGGCTTACTAAACGGCTCGATAAATCGAAAATGCGCAATTCGTCTCCTTCAACATGTTTCATCTGAAAAGAAGATTTGTTGGGGTTAGGAACCACAAATGCTTCGAAAGATGAAAAACCAGAGAGATCATGGGTTCCTACATTTAGTACCGTTACACAATCAGAAGTGTCAACACATCCGTTTTCAGTGATTTCGACCGCAAAGTCTCCACTGTAGGGAGCTGTTAATGTAGAGTTGGTAGCACCACTCACTGGGCCATAGTTGTTATTGCAATCGAGCCACTGAAAGCTCGTGGCTAGTGTATTGTTTGCCGCTAATGTGATTCCATCTAGCGAAACGGTTAAATCTGATACTTGATTAATGGTTAAATTTAAAGTTACCACAGAATCGCAGCCATTTTGGTTGGTACTTGTATACGTTGCCGTGTTGTTAGAGGCAGTGTAAGTATTGCCATCTACCCATGTGTAAGCTTCGCAAGCAGTAATGTTATCTACCGTTGAGCTTGGGTTAAGTATGGTTAAATCAAGAAGTACTGTAGAGTCACAACCATTGCTTGATGTAAGAAGTTGAGTGGCCGTATTGTTAGAAGAGGTGTAAGTGTTCCCATCTATCCAGGTGTAACTCTCACAAGCGCTAATAACATCGGTAGAATTGGCACTATTGAGAATGGTTAAGTTTAAAGTTACCACAGAATCACAACCAAAAGAGTTGGTGTAGCTCATGGTAGCTGTATTGTTTGAGCTGGTGTAGGTATTTCCATCTAACCAAGTGTAAGCATCGCAAGCGGTAATGGCGTCTGTCGTGTTTTGATTAGGAAGTATTGTTAAATTCAAGGTCACTACAGAATCGCAGCCAATGCTGTTGGTATAGGTCATAGTAGCCGTATTATTCGAATTCGAATAAGTGTTTCCATCAATCCAGGTGTAGGGGTCGCACGAAGCCACGGCATCTGTTGAGCCAGTGCTTTGGTTTACAGTTAAGTTAATGCTGATTATGCTGTCGCAACCACTTGCGTTAGGAATAACATCGGTATAGGTTCCTGTAGCGTTCAAAACATTTCCTGAAGGAGCCGTATAGCTATCGCAAACCGTTGCCGATAGAGAGCTGGTCGAGTTAGAGCAGGTTTGTTTGCCTACTAATAATAAATCATCGATTAACCAATTGTCTGATGACGAGCTAGAACGAGGCGTAATTTCTAATGCCAATTGACTAATACTGCCCGGAAACTTGATTTGTACATAGCCAATGCCGTCTTGTAGCTGAACCCCGCTACTTGTAGGTTGAAAAACAGTTTCTGTTGCAGGTAAATAATCTACTATTGCTTCGGTAGCAGCGCTGTATGGCCAAGAAGAATTGTTAGTTGTTGCTCCTCGAACTCTAACGCGGTCTACATAGTTAGCACCACCGTCTAAACTGTAGGCTACTAAAACGTAGTCGAGATTATCAGGTCCACCGGTTGAACTGGTCAAGGATAAGCCTGCCAACCGAAAACTTACAAACACAGAATCGTATCCTGTTGGAATTACCGTGTTGTTGAACACAATATTGTTACCACTGCTAACACTGGCTACGTGCCAAGCCCTTGAGCCGCCAATGCCCAATGGTGTGTTGGGTATGCTTGCTGAGGCACTAGCATAACCAGAAAGTGTATTTGCTAAGGTTCCGGTGTAGTTCCAAGTAGGAGTTGCGGGAGAGGTCTCAAAATCTTGATAAGCAATGGTGTCGAGTGTTGCTTGAGAAAAAGCTGGAAATGAAAAACAGATAAAAAGCCAAAGAGTTAGAAATGTGGAAGATCTCATAAGGGAAAAATTAAGTATCAATTCTCCCAAGTTAAAGACTATCTCATTTCAGTCAAAATAAATTTGAGTAAATAACCTGAGAAATTTAACGTATAAATACGTGCAAAATAATTGCTAATACAGAATACAAGTCTCTTGTAGAAGTTTTAAAAAGGTTAAAGGATAATCATTTTTTGTTGTCGAACGCTTTTGGCGTTTTTCAATTCTACTACAATGTAAACACCTGCTTCTAACTCAGGTGAAAACACTTGATTTTCATCAATTTGGGTAAATTGGCTTACTAAACGACCCGATAAATCGAAAATGCGTAACTCGTCTCCTTCAACATTTTTCATCTGAAAAGAAGATTTGTTGGGGTTAGGAACAATAAAAGCAGCGGGAGCTTTTTGTTCAGCGAGGTTGCGGGTTCCTACCGGTGGGCCAGTGATTATAGAGTCTGCTTGGTGAAAAATAGTAAAGCCGCCCGTGGCTTGCCCAATCAGAATTTCGTTGGTATCGTTATTAAAAATATCGGCAGTGCTTGTGTTTACCATGCCCGCATTTATACGAATACTATCGTGCACCGGAAAAGAAGTTGCCGTGTAGTTTTCAATGTCTTCGTAAAGCGTTAAATACCCATCGTTAGAGCCAATAAGCAAGAGGGTGTCTCCACTAATTTCGGCAATTTCGGCAAACATGTAATTGGCAAATCCCGGATACCCTTGGGTAATGCCGCCCAGTGTGTCGATATCTGGTTGGGCGTTAAAAGCTGGGTTGCTAGGTGTGCCTGTATTGAGCCAAACCGATACAATTCCGCGTCTTTTCCCTGCAATTATGTCGAGGGTGTTGTCTCCGTTTATATCGTATAAAAACGGAAAAAGATCTTCGTGCTGAGCGGTGGGGAGTAAGTTAGAGTCAGTAAGTGTTAAATTCATTGGGCTACCGGTAGGAGCCGTATTCTCATAAAATTGAAGCTTACCAGAACGGTTGCCCACCACCATGTCTACGGAGCCATCGTTGTTTAAATCTCCAAAAGCAGGATAAACGCTCACTAAGTCTTGATTCGAGAGCGTTAGATAATCACGGGTAATTAATTCAAAAGCGGGTTCGGAAGCCGTTCCGGTGTTTTGGTAATAGGCAAGTTGCCCTTTTCGCGGGCCATCTTCTTGAAAGTAGCCCAAGTTTCCGGCAATAATATCAAGCAAACCATCGCCATTTACATCTATAAATTTTGGGAAGGAACCGGTTCCTAAATCAATTTGATCACCTACTAAGAAGTTTTGTTTGCTAAAATTGAGTTGAGGTAAATTATCAGAACCCGTATTGCGATACATCCACACGTTGTTTACGTCTTCGTGAATATTGGCATCGAAAGGGGCGGCTACAAAATCTTTAACACCATCGTTGTTTATGTCGAGGTAAAATGGCGCAACAAACTCTGTTATATCTACAGGTATATTGGTGCTCGGAAACAAAGTGTCTTGATCAATCATGTCGGCATTTACCGAGGTGCCGCCATTCAAGAGCATAACCAGTTTTTCAGATTCTACATCGCCTAAAATCAATTCTTTGGCGCCATCGTTATTAATATCTAACGTTAGCATAGTGCTGCCAGCATGGCGCTTACTGCCTGTGCTTCGCTTACAACTCTGATTGAGTAAAATTTTGGCCGTAAGCGCACTTTCATAAAAATTTCCCCAACAACCAGGACGCTCTATTAAGTGTAGCGTATCGCAATTATCGGCTACATTTTCCCAAAGAGTAACATCAGAACCAAAAACTCCGAAAGCCAAAAAATCGAGATCGCCATCGTTGTCAATATCATCAATTACATTGTAATCTACATCGAGCGAGTAAACCCCAGAAACACCGCCACTGGGCAGTTGAGCTCGTAAATAATCGGTTTGCAATTCAAATTTTGGGAAAGGCGCTTCGCTAATGTTGTCGAAAACCATTAAACCGCCCGGAGCATAGGTAAACAGGTCTTCTTTTCCATCGCAGTTCCAATCGCGCAATAACAGAAAGCTATTGGTTTCTTCCGGAAAAGCATTTTCATAATCCCATACATAAGTGTAATCAGATTGGTTGGCGGTTCCTTCGTTAATAAAAACTTGAAAAGAGCGGCTCATTCTATCGAAGATTACCAAGTCTTTAAATCCATCGAGATTGATGTCTAACTCGTTAAATTGAGGGGTGTTCA
The DNA here is from genome assembly GCA_048267965.1 of Salibacteraceae bacterium. Taxonomy (GTDB): domain Bacteria; phylum Bacteroidota; class Bacteroidia; order Flavobacteriales_G; family Salibacteraceae. Next base: position 112,043 of record JBLWWK010000004.1, on the reverse strand, counting down.
TGCCGCCAGCCCACGGAAGCTTGAGGGCAGTGCCATTTTCTATGCACACTATATCTGTTTTCGGCTTGTATTTATAAATGTTCTGACCAGTAGTTAGGGCAGCAAAACCGAATAAAAAAGCGAACGAAAGAGCTATTCTTTTCATGGCGTGATCGACTATCAACAATATCTAACAATAAATGTACAGCTTCTTAGTTAAACGTTACTCAGTTTGCATTGGTTGCATACATACATCGAGCAAAACCCTAAATTTGCCCCAAAATATTTAAGCATGACGAAGCTTTTAGCAACAATTGTTCTTGTTTTTTCTTTGCAAAGTGTTTTCGCTCAAGAATCTAGAGATGTTGAGCCTGTTCAAGAAGTAGAGAGAAAAGATCAGTTAATGATTGATTTTAACTACGAGAATTTTGTAAACGGACCAAGTAACGTTGATTTTAAGTGGTATAACCGCGGTATTAACGTACAGTACTTATACGATATCCACATTGTAAAAAACAGATTTACCATCGGTATTGGAGCCGGATTTAGTTCTCAAAACTATTACGGGAATGGCTACTTAACACAAGATACTTTGAGTAATGGTAAGGTAGGAACCGTTTGGGAAACCCGTGACGAAGATTACGATAGAAATAAGGTAAGTGTTAACTACTTAGAAGTTCCGTTAGAGCTTCGTTACAGAAGCAAGATTAACGAGCGCGGGTATCAGTGGAGGTTCACGGTAGGAGCCAAATACGGATACCTAATTGATGTTCACGATAAACTGATATTGAGCAACGGTGATAAGTTTAAAACATACAATTTTCCGGATGTAGAAGATTACCGATATGGTGTGCTTACACGCATTGGTTACGGAAAAGTAAACCTAACAGCGTATTATTCTGTAAGTCCGTTCTTTAAAGATGGCAAAGGCCAAGAAATGAACCAATTGTCGATTGGTATTGGTATAACTCCCTTTTAAGTTAAAAAGCTAAATCTTGCCAGAGTGGCAAGTAAGTGCTCACAAAGCCCACAATAAAGCCTGCCGCTACTTGCGCCAGACTGTGGGCTTCTAGTTTTATTCTGGCAAAACCAATGGTTCCTGCCACTAAAAGTAGTGCAGCAATTATCCAGTAAGCATCGGGTGCAAGAAATTGCACCATTACGTATACAATGCCAATTAAGCCGCCCATACCTACTAGGTGAATGCTTATTTTCCAAAAAAAGGTAATTACTAAAGAAAGCACTATGCTGAGTGTGGCGCCCAAAATCATTTCATCGAAAACAGGAGCTGCATTTACTCTTCTGAGTAGAAAGTAAGTAAACAAATAAAACACAATGGTGAAGATAAAAGGCAGCCAGCGCTCTTTTCGGTTCGCCATTTCTAAGCTGCTAATCTGTTTACTTCTTACCAAATAAGTGGCTACCAATACCGGAGCTAAAAACGTAAATGTGAAAACCAAGAGGTAGAAAAATCTTCTAGCTTCTGCGCTGTACTGATACGTTAAATACGTGTTGAGTTGAAAAACAATAAACAGCCCGTAAGTAGGCATTAGTAGCGGATGAAAAGCTACCGAAAGTAATTTAGCGATGGTTCTTTCCATTAGATTTCTTTTCTCAATCTAGCTACCGGAATGTTTAATTGCTCTCTGTACTTTGCCACAGTTCTGCGGGCAATGTTGTAGCCTTTTTCTTTTAAAAGTGTGGCTAGTTTCTCGTCTGTTAATGGTTTTTTCTTGTTTTCGTTTTCTACCAAGTTTTCGAGAATTTTTTTCACTTCTCGGGTAGAAACTTCTTCACCAGAATCAGTACTCAACGATTCTGAGAAAAACGATTTCAACAAAAAGGTTCCAAATGGGGTTTGCACATATTTACTATTGGCAACACGAGAAATGGTAGAAATATCGAGGCCCACCATATCGGCAATGTCTTTCAAAATCATAGGCCGAAGTTTGGTTTCGTCTCCCGTATGAAAGTATTCTTTTTGATATTCTACGATGGCATTCATCGTGAGCAACAGCGTTTGTTGGCGCTGGCGAATAGCATCGATAAACCACTTGGCAGAATCTAGTTTCTGTTTTACAAAGGTGAGGGTGTCTTTCTGAGCTTTGCTAACATTCTTTTTATTCTTGTTGTAGTCCCTGAACATATCCATGTATTTAGGGCTTACTTTAAGCTCGGGCGCGTTGCGTGCATTGAGCCGCACTTCAATTTCATCATCGTTATCTGTAGCTAAAATAAAATCGGGAACAATGTGTTCTAGGTGCTGAGAAGATTGCGCCATAGAGTTGCCAGGCTTAGGGTTCAGCGAGGTAATTTCATCAATGGCATCTTTAAACTCATCAGGCGTGATTTCCATCTTTTTCATAATTTTCTCGTAGTGCTTCTTGGTAAAAGCATCGAAATATTTATGAATGATTTCTTTGGCGTTGGCAATGGCTTCATCGAAACCGCCTCGTTTATCGAGTTGTATTAACAAACACTCTTGCAGAGATCGGGCTCCTACCCCTGAAGGTTCAAAATCTTGAATAATGTACAAAAGTTCTTCAAGTTCTGCCTCTGATGTACGGATGTTTTGAGTAAAGGCCAAATCGTCTACAATGGCGGGCAGCTCTCTTCGTAAGTAGCCAGATTCGTCAATGTTACCAATTAAGTGCAAGGCCACTTCTTCTTGGTGGTCGGTAAGGTTTCTCAAGCCTAATTGGCGTTCTAAAATGCTGTGAAAAGAGGCGCCACCAGATAAGGGAACACTTTTTTCATCATCGTCTGCACTGTAGTTGTTAGCGTAAGTTTTATAAGTAGGCGTTTCGTCATCGTCTATGTAGTCTGAAAAATCGAATTCTTTTTCTGCTTCGCCTACTTCTTCGTAGGCATCGCTGTAGTCGTCTTCAGATTCAAATTCAGCCTCTACCTCATTGCCCTCTTCGAGCGCTGGGTTGCCCTCAAGCTCTTCTTTTATGCGTTGCTCTAAAGCAATGGTAGGAACCTGCAATAACTTCATCAACTGTATTTGTTGAGGACTTAGTTTTTGCAAGAGTTTCTGTGAGAGCTGCTGTTTAATCATGGTGTTTGCTTTTGTCGATGGCGAATGACGCAATGTAACGAATTTACAAATTTATGTTAGAATGGTACAATGTTTGTGAGTAAATTTAAAGACAACATTAGTTTTGAGTGTAATAAGAATAAAAAAACCCAATCAAATTTTTGATTGGGTTTTTTTGTTTTTGTGGAATAACAATTTAAAATTCAGCGCTTTTCGGAGCTCTTGGAAAAGGGATAACGTCTCGAATGTTCGTCATGCCCGTTACAAACTGAACCAAGCGTTCAAAGCCTAAACCGAATCCGCTGTGTGGTGCGGTTCCGAATTTTCTGGTTTCTAAGTACCACCACATTTCTTCTTCTGGAATATTAAAATCTTCCATTTTGCTTTTTAGTACATCAAAGCGTTCTTCACGCTCAGAACCACCTACGATTTCTCCAATGCCAGGGAATAAAATATCCATAGCGCGAACCGTTTTGCCATCTTCGTTTAAGCGCATGTAAAACGCTTTAATATCGGCTGGGTAGTTGTATAAAATTACCGGCTTCTTAAAGTGTTTTTCTACTAAGAAACGTTCGTGTTCAGACTGAAGGTCTGCTCCCCATTCTTCAATTAAATAATCAAACTTCTTTTTCTTGTTGGGCTTAGAGTTTTTAAGAATATCAATAGCATCGGTATAAGTTACCCGCTCAAAGTTGTTTTTTACAATAAACTCTAGCTTTTCGATTAAGCCCATAGGGTTGCGCTCGTTTTGGGGCTTTACCTTGTCTTCTTGTTCTTGTCTACTATTTAAAAATTCTAAATCTTCTTGGCAGTGATCTAAAGTGTAGCTAATTACATATTTTAGAAATTCTTCTGCCAAGTTCATGTTGTCGGTAAGTTGCGCAAATGCCACCTCTGGTTCTATCATCCAGAATTCTGCCAAGTGGCGAGAAGTGTTCGAATTTTCGGCTCTAAAAGTTGGGCCAAAGGTGTAAACTTCGCCTAAAGCCATGGCACCTAATTCGGCTTCGAGCTGACCAGAAACAGTGAGGTTGGTTTCTTTACCAAAGAAATCTTTTTCGTAGTCGATTTCCCCTTCTTCGGTCTTGGGTGGGTTTTTAAGGTCGAAAGAAGTTACTCTAAACATTTCACCGGCTCCTTCAGCATCAGAACCTGTAACAATAGGGGTGTTGAGGTATACAAACCCTTTTTCGTTAAAGAAATTATGAACCGCAAAAGCTAACGTGTGGCGCACTCTAAAAACAGCACTAAACGTATTGGTGCGCATTCTTAGGTGAGCAATTTCACGCAAGAACTCAAGCGAGTGTCTTTTAGGTTGTAATGGATATTCGTCTGGATGTGCTTCGCCAAGAACTTCAATATTTTCTGCATTTAGCTCAACACTTTGTCCTTTACCTTGTGAAGCTACTAACTCTCCAGTAACAGCTAAACATGCACCAGTAGTAACTTTTCTTAGAAGTTCTTCTGAGAAAGTAGCCGTATCGGCAACAATCTGAATGTTTTTAATGGTAGAACCGTCATTTAAGGCGATGAAAGCAACGTTCTTACTTTCTCTTTTTGTTCTTACCCATCCTTTTACTACTACTGTTCTATCTAGCTCAGTAGTGGCCAATAATACCGCTATTTTGGTACGAGAAATATTCATGATTTTTTCATTTTCATAAGGCAAAAAGGTTTGCAACGGCTTTTTGCTGTTGCTGCAAAAGTATTTATTGTAGTTGAAAAGCTTTAGCGTTTCAATTATCTATTCATCATCAAATTTTCCCGTTCAACATCTTTTTATCACAACTCAGCACCTTTTGGTTGTTTAGGGTCTTGCGCTAGTGAAACTTTGTAAACGAATTACTCATCGGAAACAAAAAGCAATAAAAACGTTTCCTGTGTTTATTTAGTTGTTACATTTGCCGCGAAATTATGAGCGATCAGAAAGAAATAGAGTTGATAGAGAAGTGCATAGAGGTATTTATGCGCTTGGGAATTCGCAGTGTAACAATGGATGATTTGGCCAAAAACTTGGGCATCTCGAAAAAGACATTGTACAAATATGTAAGCGATAAAAATGATTTAGTTGAAAAAGCCATACGTTACAAAACAAGCTCAGAAGAGCAATGTATTACTCAGTATTGTGAAACAAGTAACAATGCCATCGATGAGCTTTTTGATATTTCTCAGCGTGTGCTGGGTCATCTTCAAGAAGTGCATCCTTCCATATTTTTCGATTTAGAAAAGTATTATCCGAGTGCTTGGCAAGCCTTGCAAGAACACAAGCACACCTATGTTTACAGTTGTATTCACAAGAACTTAGAAAGAGGTAAAAAAGAAGGTCTTTACCGAGAAGATCTTAACTGCGCCATTATTGCCAGAACCTATGTTTTACGCATAGACGATCTAAAAAGCAACGATTATTTCCCGAATAACGAGTATAGCTACGGCACTATTTATTTAGAGCTGTTTAGGTATCACGTTCGCGGAATTGCTAGCGATAAAGGAATTGCCTACTTGGTAGAGAAAGTCAAAAATCAAAAATCAAACAGTAAAACCAATAATGAAAACTAGACTGACAGGCTTAGTCGCCTTGTTGTTTTTATGGGTAGGAGCCCGATCTCAATCCCAAGAAACACAACGCTCTTTTACCATAGAAGAAGCCAGAGCGTATGCTGTAAAGCATAGCTACTCAACAAGGCAGGCAGCTATGGACGAAGAAATTGCTAAGAAAAAAGTAAAAGAAACTACCGCCATCGGTTTGCCGCAAGTTTCGGCAAGTGCAGAGTTTCAAAACTTCTTAGACATTCCCACACAGGTAATTCCTAATTTTATTAATTCTTCAATGCCAAATCCAGACCCGAACGCTCCTGAGTTTATAGAAGCACAATTCGGTACCGATTACAACATATCGGCAGGGGTTTCGGCATCGCAACTTATCTTCGATGGTTCTTACATTGTTGGTTTGCAAGCTTCTAAAGCGTACAAAGACTTGTCGGTTAAGCAGCGCATTAAAACAGAACAGCAAATTCAAAACGATGTTACCAATGCTTATGCACTGGTTTTAGTTTCTGAAGAGAATGTAAAAGTGTTGCAGGCCAACCTCGAAAATCTAGACACGTTGTTGCTAGAAACCGAGCAACTTTACCAAGAAGGTTTTACCGAAGAAGAAAGCGTAGATCAGCTGCGATTAATCTCTTCGAGTATACAAAACCAACTCAACAATGCTAAGCGCCAGCAAATTATTTCGCGCAACATGCTAAAATTTCAAATGGGAATTCCGGTAGCCGATCAAATTGAGCTAAAAGAATCTTTAAACGAGATTTTAACCGCTAATTCTCAAGAAAACTTGTTGAATTCATCGCTCGATATCAATGCTCATATTGATTATCAACTAGCCTTGAATAACGAAGCATTAAAAGGGTTAACCTTGAAGAATAATAAGGCCGGGTTCCTACCGAGATTAAGTGCTTTTTACAACTATCAGCAATCGTATCTCAACAACGAGTTTGATGTTTCGAATGGCGATTATTGGTTCCCAACCAACTTGTGGGGATTAAAACTTGAAGTGCCCATTTTTACCAGTTTTATGAAGGTTTTTCAAGTGCAACAAGCCACCATCGAATTAGAAAAGGCCGAATTGCAAACCCAACAAGCCAGTGAAGCTTTACAGCTAGGCGTGTTAAGAGCAAAAGCCGATTACGACCAAGCTTTAGGAAACTACAAAGTGAAAGAAGGCAACTACCAACTCGCCACCAAGATTTATAAAAAAGAACAGATAAAATACAAAGAGGGTGTTTCGAGCAGCATGGATTTTACACAAGCTCAAAACCAAATGCTTCAAGAGCAAGCCAATTACTTAATGTCAATTTATCAATTAGTTGAAACCAAAACAGCATTAGACAACGCTTTAAACAATTACAACAAATGAGAAGGGTAATTATTCTATCAGTAATAGCCACAGCAATTTTGGTTGCTTGTTCTGGAGAAAAAACACCAGTCGAACAACTTCGTGAACAAAGAGATAGTTTACGAAAAGAAATGGCTGATATCAACAAGCAAATTGTTGAAGTAGAAAAGAAAATTCAGGCGCAAGACACTACTAAAAAGTTAACTCAAATTACCGTTCAAGAAGTAGCGGTGAGCAGCTTCGATCACTATTTTGAAGTTTACGGTAATGTAGAAGCTCCAGAAAACGTTTTGCTTTCTGCGCAAACAGGCGGTGAAATTTTAGCCATCAACGTTCAAGAAGGCGCCTCTGTTCAAAAAGGGCAACTGTTACTTTCTATCGATGCAGAAACTATTCGCAAAAATATCGATGAAGTAAACAACTCACTATCGTTAGCAACCGATATTTTCGATCGTCAAAAAAGACTTTGGGATAAAAACATTGGTTCTGAAATGCAATTTCTCGAAGCTAAAAACAACAAGCAATCACTAGAGAAAAAGCTGGCTACATTAAATGCGCAATTAGACATGGCGCAAGTAAAAGCTCCATTTTCGGGTGTAGTAGACGAGATCATGCCCAACGTTGGCGAAATGGCTTCTCCAGGCATGCCGTTAATCCGTTTGGTTAACCTAAAAAACGTTTACATCAAATCAGATATATCTGAGCGCTACTTAGGCGTAGTAACTGAAGGAACCCGAACTCGCGTTGAATTTGAACCATTAGATTTAACGATAGATACTGTAGTTTCTAGAACGGGAGATTTTATAAATCCTGGAAACAGAACGTTTGTAGCTAGAATCGATATCAATAACGAAAACAACCAGATTAAGCCTAACCTGATGGCGAAATTGGTGATTCGTGATTATCATCAAGATTCTGCTATTGTACTGCCATCTGTACTTATACAGCAAACACCAACAGGCGAAAACTTTGTGTATACCGCTAGCGGAAAATCGGGAGAAGTAACCGTAGAAAAGCAATTTATTGAAACGGGAAAATCGAACGCTAAAGCAGAAACCATGGTACTTTCTGGAATTAAACCCGGAGATGTAATTGTAGACCAAGGTTCAAGAAGTATTAAGTCTGGCCAAAAGGTGACCATTTTAAAAAAGTAACACAGTTGATTCATGGCTGAAGAAAAAAAGAACTTAACTGAGCGCATCAAAGAGTTTGGTCTTTCGAGCTTATCGGTAGATAACAAGACCACCGTTTTTGTGCTCACAGTAATAATATTTCTTGGGGGTATATTCTCTTACACGAGCATGCCTAAAGAATCGTTCCCAGAGGTGGTAACACCAGAAATTTATGTAGGAACGCCTTATCCAGGAAACTCACCACTTGATATAGAAAAGTTAATTACTCGTCCGTTCGAAAAAGAAATCAATACTATTACGGGTGTAGATGAAATTAACTCAACCTCTATTCAAGGTTACTCTTCTATTCAAATCAAGTTTGATTTTAGTGTAACACCAGAAGAGGCATTAAGAAAGGTAAAAGACAAGGTAGATGTTGCCATGTCTGATTCTGATTTTCCAGACGATTTACCTACCGATCCTAATGTGTTCGAGATGAATTTCTCTGAGCTGATTCCTATCATGAACATTAACTTATCTGGAGATTTCTCGATTGATCAGTTAAAAGAATACGGGGAATATTTAGAAGACGAAATCGAAGATTTACCGCAAATTACCAAAGTAGATATTCGCGGTGTAATGGATAAAGAGGTAAAAGTAGACCTCGATGTTCACCGAATGGAAGCTACTCAAGTAAACTTCGGAGATGTAGCTAGCGCTATTTCTCAAGAGAATTTGACCATTTCTGGTGGTGATTTAAAAGTCGATAAATTTGAACGTACAGTACGTGTAATCGGTGAGTTTACTGATTGGAAACAAATCGAAAACATTGTAGTTAAGCACGAAAACAACAACGTAATCTACTTAAGAGATATTGGTAAAGTTAGCTTTGGAGAAGAAGACAAAACCAGCTACGCTCGCCAGTACAAGAAAACAGTGGTAATGCTTGATGTGATGAAACGTGCCGGTGAAAACCTAATCGAAGCATCAGACGAAATCAACAAAATTGTAGCCAAAGCGCAAGAAGAAGTTTTTCCGCAAAACTTGCAGATTTCGATTACCTCAGATCAATCAGACCAAACCAGAACCCAAGTAAGTGAGCTAGAAAACTCAATTATTTTTGGGGTATTGCTCGTGGTGGCGGTTCTGCTGTTTTTCTTAGGATTAAGAAACGCGCTTTTCGTTGGTATTGCCATTCCGCTTTCAATGTTTCTTTCGTTCTTTATCTTAAATGCACTGGGCGTTACCCTTAATATTATGGTGCTTTTCTCTTTGGTGTTGGCCTTAGGGATGTTGGTAGATAACGGAATTGTAACGGTAGAGAATATTTACCGATTGAGAGATGAAGGCTATTCCCCTAAACAAGCAGCAAAGGCTGGTGTGGGTGAAGTAGCTTGGCCCATTATTGCTTCAACAGCTACCACGTTGGCAGCGTTTATTCCTTTGGCTCTATGGCCAGGGCAAATGGGGCAATTCATGAAATACTTACCCATTACGCTTATTATCGTTCTTACTTCTTCTTTGTTTGTGGCATTGGTAATTAACCCAGTGCTTACTTCAGTATTTATGAAGTTAGAAGAAGATGAAATCAAAGTCTCTAATAAGTGGATTTTTGGCTTAATGGGCACCTTGCTTTTAGCCTTGGGCTTAGATGTAATGGGCGATGCTTCTCCAGAAGCTCAACCGCTCAACTACCTAGCAGGTTTTGTGGTATCGGTTGCGTTAGTTCTCTTCTTGGGTAAATTCATGTTTATTGGGAAGAATACTCACCGTAAGAAGATGGTGGTTCCTTCGTTAATCTTATTGGCAATAGCCATCATTTACCGATTAACTGGGCAAATCTTATCGTCTAACTTTATTGGTGTAACTGCTTTGTTTACGTTGTTTAATGGGTTTGTAATTTACCCAGCAACCATCGTTTTTCAAGAGAAAATTATTGTTTGGTTAGAAGACGTTTACGATCATTTTATTCAACTTTCTTTAAAAGGTAAAAGACCTGTAGGCTTATTGGTAGGAACCTTTCTCTTGCTAATTGTATCGGTAGGTCTAATTGCAGGATTTGCACCTAAAGTGTTGTTTTTCCCAGAAGGCGAACCGCAATACTTGAATATCTATATCGAAAATCCGATAGGAACCGATATCGAAACTACCAATAAGATTACCAAAGAGATAGAGAATATTGTTATTGAAAAATTGAATCAAGTTCGCTCTGAAGAAGGTGGTCAACCTATGGTAATCGAAAACGATACCACCGGTGAAATGGATACACTTTCTACAATGGCCATTGTAGAATCAGTTATTGGTCAAGTAGGGGAAGGAACCTCAGACCCTATGCAAGGGCCACAAATGGGGAACACTCCGCACAAGGCGCGTGTAACCATTTCGTTTGTGAAGTTTCAAGAGCGTTTTGGTATTTCTACCTCAAAAGTTCAGTCAGAGATCAGAGATGCCATCAAAGGCTTTCCAGGGGTGAAAATTACCGTGGCAGAAAACCAAAACGGGCCGCCCCAAGGAGCTCCAGTAAACATCGAATTAAAAGGCGATAACTATTACGAGTTAATGGATTTAGCAGAATCTATGAAATCGTATATCGAAGATGGAAACATTGGCGGTATCGAAGAATTAAAGCTCGATGTAGAACAAGGAAAGCCAGAATTGCCTATTAAAATCGATAGAGCCAAAGCGAGACAACTCGGTTTAAGCACTTACTCGATTGGTGATGCCATTAGAACAGCGTTGTTCGGTAAAGAAGTTTCTACCTACAAGGAAGGGGAAGACGATTATCCGATTTATGTTCGCTTGTCTCAAGAATACCGCGAAAATGCCGATGCATTGATGAATCAACGCATCACCTTTAAAGACATGAACACCGGAAAAGTAGTTCAGGTTCCTATCTCTGCGGTAGCTACAGCCAGTAAAAGTTCAACTTTCTCTGCTGTAAAACGAGCCGATTTAGATCGTGTAATTACTATTTCGTCTAACGTGTTAGAAGATTACAACCCGAACGAGGTGGTAGCCGAAATTAAAGAGCACTTGAAAGGGTATGATGTACCAGAAGAGTTTTCAGTAGATTTCACCGGGCAGCAAGAAGAACAAGCGAAAGAAATGAGCTTCTTATCTACAGCGTTGCTCATTGCCTTCTTCTTAATCATCTTCATTATTGTACTTCAGTTTAACAGTATCTCTACTCCGTTTATTATTGGTTTCTCAGTACTGTTTAGCCTTATTGGGGTGTTCTTAGGGTTGGTGTTTGCTCAAATGGATTTCGTAATTATTATGTCGATGATTGGTATTATCTCTTTGGCAGGTATTGTGGTGAACAACGCCATAGTACTGATCGATTATACCAACTTAATTATCGACAGAAAAAGCAAAGAGTTAGGTCTTCAAGAAGGAGAGAACCTACCATTCGATAAAGTTACAGAAGCTATTATCGAAGGGGGTAAAACCCGTTTGCGCCCCGTATTGCTTACGGCAATTACTACCATTTTAGGTCTGTTGCCATTGGCCATTGGGTTAAACATCGACTTCTTTTCGTTCTTCACCAACTTAGATCCAAAAATCTATATGGGCGGTGACAACGTAATGTTTTGGGGACCGATGTCGTGGACCATCATTTTCGGATTAACCTTCGCGACATTCTTAACCTTGGTTATCGTGCCAGTTATGTATCACATCTTGAAAAAGGCGAAATACAAACTAGCTAAAACCAATTCGTAGTTTTTATTAGATTTAATTCAAAAAAGCCCTGCAAAACTGCAGGGCTTTTTTTGTACTTTCTACCAGCAAAATAGCTGGTTAGATGAAAATAGCTGTTTTCCATAATTGAAGAATGAAAACAAACCGAATAGCATGCAAAAAATAATCGTGGTATTTAGTCTTTTTATGCTGTTGGCCGCATCGGCCATGGCCCAAAGTCAATTGACTGAAAAACAAATCAAGAAGAAAAACTACCAAGAAGTGCTGGGTGATTTATCTAACACAGCAGATTCTCTGGTTCCTGATAAATATGCCATGTACCCCGATGGACTTGCAGGTGTGCAAAATCATATACGTAACACCATCAAGTATCCGAAAGAAGCCAAGAAACAAGGTATAGAAGGCAGAGTGCTACTCAAGTTTATTATTGAGCAAAACGGAGAGATTGAAGAGATTGAAACCATTTCTAGCGATCATCCCGATTTAGAGGCGGAAGCCATCCGAGTGGTGAAAAAGTTTAAAACTTGGGTTCCTGCTTACAGAGAAGGACAACCCGTTAGAGTAGAATTCAAACTGCCTTTTCAGTTTAAGTTGTAGCTGGCCAATAGCTATTTAAGGCCATTTTGTGTTGAGATAGGTTAGAGAAAGAGTTTACAAGCGCAGCTTCATCTCTAGTTGTTGAAAGCGAAGTTTCAAGCCACTGCTGATATAAAAAGCACTCAGAGCAGTATGAGACGCATCAATATTTATAGCTGAACAGTTCGCATCAAAATGCGTAGCAATGTGGCTCAATAAAGCAGAGGCAACGCCTTGGCGCCTGTAAGTAGGATGTACCACAATTTGGCAAACCTGCTTTTTAGTAGAGTTGTACAAAACACAGCCTGTCCATCGTTTTTCAAGAAAAGCATCTAAAACCACTAATTCGCTGCCCATTTGTTGTAAAGCTTGATTCGAAAATTGCCAAGAACAATCCACTTCTTGTACGTTGGCGAATCGCTCCCAATTTACAGATACAGCACGTTGAATAATCACAGGTGGTAACTCAGATTGCACTGAAACTGTGCCTGTATACCCGTTTAGTAATCGAGACGTATTAAAACCAATTTTCTGGTAAGACTGAATAGCGGGTTTGTTCTGAGTTAAAACTTCGAGTACTAACTCATCTACCCCCATTGTTTGCAATTTCGGTAAAATGTAGGCATACATTTTTTGAGTGAGCCCTCTACCGCGGTATTTTTTAAGCACACCCGTACCGCCATTATGCACAACAAGCCGATGCTTAACGCGGTCTATTCCATGTAAAATAAACGCTACCAATTCGCCTTGGTCAAAAACACCCACCGATAAAGAAGCATCGTTACGGTCTATTTTCATCTTTTGACTCAATTCTAATTCAGAAAACTGTAGAGGAAGGTAATACTCTGCAAAAGCCTCATTAAGCGCTTTCGAAAGTGTACTCACCGAAATGTTTTCTAAACTTCGAAGGTCCATAGGTCAGTAATTTAACTGCTTTGCTGCCGAGCTTTGTGGTATTCGAGAAGCGGTAAAATAGGGCGTTTCACAATTTTATCGACTTTAATTTCGAGTGGTTGAGCAGCCTGGTAAATAGCATCTTGAAAATAATAAGCTACCGAGCCTACAAAATGAACAGGCACAAAACTACTTTGCGGATAACACTTTACATGAATCGATAAAAATTCATGCATTCCATCTACAAGCATCTTTTCAAAGATAGGCTCGTTTTTAAACGAAGAAATAAACTTAGTAAAGCTGGCCAAATACACATTTGCATGCGGTTTATTATACACATTGGCTACAATCTCTGCTGTAGTTAAACCATAAGTTTCTTCAAAAGCAGCATGTATTTTTTTTGGCAATTGCTTGTACATAAACAGCGCTAATAGTCGCTTGCCAAAGTAACTTCCAGACCCTTCGTCTCCCAGAATATACCCCAACGCAGGAACCGCCTCGTGAATTTTTTTGCCATCAAAATAACAAGAGTTCGATCCGGTTCCTAAAATGCAAGAAATGCCCTCTTTGCCCTGATGGGTGGCAAAAGCAGCGCCAGTTAAATCGTGTTCAATACAGATTTTTGCGTTTGGAAAAGTGATTTTTAAAGCTCGCCTTACCACGTTTCTTAACGATTCAGAAGAACATCCGGCTCCGTAGTAAAAAACCAACTTAACATCATCGGCTTTTTGAGCAAGCAAATCGTTTTGCTTTACGGCATTGGCAATGGTGGCCTCGTTGTGAAAATACGGGTTAAACCCCATGGTAGAAGTTTCTAATAAGAGGTTAAAGGCCGAGTCGCCTAACACCCAATCGCACTTGGTAGAGCCGCTATCTGCAATAATAATCATGGTAAAAATTTGCTTAAAATCTCTTGGTACCAAAGGTAGGAACCCGATTTTAATTCTTCTCGTGTTCAGTTTGTAACTATAAAAGTGAACCAAAAAACATAAAAAAGATGAAAAACGGTTCGTACCGTTAAAAATACACGCTTTTTAAACTGGCTAATAATAAGCGAACTAAGCGATTAAACCAATAATATTGAGCTGCTCGCTTTCTTCTATCGTTAGAAATGAGATAACTTTCGCCTCCAATTGAACCGTTTTCAATATTGGTTGTATTGATAGTAAATATATTGCAATGACTGAGAAAATAAAAGGCTTCTCGAAGCTAACGAAAGAGGGCAAAATTGAATGGATTGCCAACACGTATTTTGAAGATGCAGATAAGGCCACTGCTTTGCTCAAAAAGTATTGGCATGCTGATGGAGCTACTCAGAAACTGCACGATGAATTTATTGAAAACACGCTTACCAACTACTACTTGCCACTTGGGGTAGCACCTAACTTTAAAATTAACGATAAAGTGTACGCTATACCTATGGCCATTGAAGAAAGTTCGGTAGTGGCAGCTGCAGCTAAAGCGGCTAGTTTTTGGTTTGATCGTGGTGGTTTTAAAACCGAAATTATTGGCACCGAAAAAATAGGGCACGTACATTTTGTATACTACGGTGATTTTAATAAGCTGTGGGATTTTTTCAATACCATAAAAACCAAGTTTTTTGAAGATACAGCAGATATTACCGCCAACATGCGCAAACGCGGTGGAGGGATTAAAGATTTAATGCTGATTAACAAAAACTTCGAAGAGCCCAACTATTACCAAATTAAGGCCACTTTCGAAACCATAGATTCTATGGGCGCTAACTTTATAAACACCTGTTTAGAGCAGTTTGCGCAAACGCTAGAGAGAGAAATACAAAACAGCGATCGCTTTACCGAAGAAGAAAAGCAAATTCAAATCATCATGTGCATTCTGTCTAACTACACGCCAGGTTGTGTGGTAAAAGCAGAAGTAAGTTGTCCCGTAGAGTTTTTAGCATCAGACAATGTTTCGGCAGAAGAGTTTGTGCAAAAATTTGAGAGAGCCGTGCACGTTGCCCGCATAGAGCCTTACCGAGCTACTACGCACAACAAAGGCATTATGAACGGAATTGATGCCGTAGTAATTGCTACCGGAAACGACTTTAGAGCTATTGAAGCGGCTAGTCATGCTTATGCTGCCCGCTCAGGCCAATACCGCTCTTTAACCGATTGTAAAGTAGAAGATGGCATGTTCCATTTTTGGATCGAAATTCCGTTAGCATTAGGTACTGTGGGAGGTTTAACTGGTTTGCATCCTGTAGTGAAATTTGCCCACGAATTACTCGGCAATCCTAACGCAAAAGAATTAATGGGCATTGTTGCTGCCAGCGGATTAGCACAGAATTTTGCCGCTTTAAGAGCTTTGGTTACTACCGGAATTCAGCAAGGTCACATGAAAATGCATTTGCTTAACGTGCTTAATCAGCTAGAAGCTACCGACCAAGAAAAGCAACAATTGGTAGAGCATTTTAGAGACAAAGTTCCGCACTATAATCAAATTGTAACGGCATTCTGTAACTTGCGCGGTGTAGCCAGTGTAGAAGAGTTAAAAAAATAACCTCGAAGCGTTTTGAGCAGCCCTGAAAATCAGTCGTTTTACAGTCACGGAAAGCTACTTATTTCATCAGAATACATTATTCTCGATGGGGCAACGGGGTTAGCGGTTCCTACCCAAAAAGGCCAACATTTTAAGGTGGTTTCAACGGTAGGAACCCAACGTAGAATTTATTGGAAAAGCTACACAACTGATAATACCTTGTGGTTCGATTGTGTTTTCGATTCTGGATTTCACATCTTGGCCACTAACCGATTAGATATTGCTGAAACCTTGCAAAAATGGCTGTTAGCTGCTGCTAACTTAAATCCAGAATGGTTAATTGAAGCCGGAGAAATAGAAGTAACTACTCGGTTAGAATTTCCTCAGAATTGGGGACTAGGCAGTAGCTCTACTGTTTTAAGCTCGATTGCTCGTTGGGCGCAAGTAGATGCCTTTGAGTTGTTAACTCAATCGTTTTCTGGCAGCGGTTACGATTTAGCTTGTGCCACAGCCAACACGCCTATTTTGTATTCTTTGCAGCAAAAAAGAGCGCAAACTGAGCCCATAGATTGGAAACCGTCTTTTTCATCAGAAATATTCTTTGTTCACTTAGAAAAGAAGCAAAAAAGTGAAAAAGAGGTATTTCGATACACAGATTTAGCCTTTAACAGAGCAGAAGAAGTACGTTGGTTTACTGAGCATACACAACAACTTTTTTCTTTGCAATCACTAACAGATTTCGAGTTTTGGATGAAAGAACACGAAAATCGTTTGAGTAAAATTATTGAAAAGCCAAAGGTGAGCGAACAGTTTCCTGACTTTGACGGTGGATTGAAATCGCTGGGTGCTTGGGGCGGAGATTTCATATTGGCCACTGGTAAAAATGCTCCCCACTATTTTAAAGCAAGAGGATACAATACGCTTATTTCGTATGCCGATATGGTGCTAGAATCTGCTCAATAGATGCATTTAAGTCCAAAAGATGGCCCCTCAAATCGGTAAAAACTATTTTGGCAAAGGGAGAATGAAAAACCCAATTATATTACTTTCGAACTAAATGAACTCCCCCTGTGTGGGAAGGTGAAAATAGCTATGGAACAATACAAAGAGCAGCATTTTATTCCCGAAGAGTCAAGCCTAACGAAACATCCAGAAAGTGGAGAAATTGCGTGGCAAAGTCCGTCTAACATAGCGTTAGTAAAGTATTGGGGAAAGAAAAAAGGGCAAATTCCGGCTAATGCGAGTTTAAGTTTAACACTTAGCGAATGCAAAACTACCACGCGGTTGGTTTTTCAGCGCAGTGGTGCCAAAGTAGAGCGCCCATCGATTAAGTTCTTTTTCGAAGGTGAAGAGAATCCTGCTTTTGGAGAAAAAACCTTCACTTTTTTCGAGAAAATTCAGCCGTATTTTCCGTTCATCGGTCATTACGATTTCGAAATACATACAGAAAATAGCTTTCCTCATAGCAGTGGAATTGCTTCCTCAGCTAGCGGCATGAGTGCCTTAGCACTTTGCTTAACCAGCTTAGAAAAGGCGCATAGAAACACGTTTACGCAAGAAGATTTTTACCGCAAAGCTAGTTTTGCAGCAAGAATTGGAAGCGGTAGTGCCGCCCGTTCGGTTTACAGCCATGCGGCCATGTGGGGAGAACATGCAGACTACCCATCGAGTTCAGATTTGTTTGCAGTGCCAATGGCCGGTAAAATCCACTCGGTTTTCAAAAGCTACAAAGACGTAATCTTGTTAGTAGATCAAGGGAAGAAGCAAGTTTCTTCTACCGTTGGCCACGGATTATTAAAAAATCATCCGTTTGGCGCAAAACGATTTGATGTGGCTCAAGAGAATATGAATCGGATCCTACCGATATTAAAAGGCGGTGAAGTAGAAGATTTGGGCGTTTTAATGGAGCAAGAAGCACTAATGTTGCATGCGCTCATGATGACGAGCAACCCGTATTTTATTTTGATGAAACCCAATACCATGGCGATAATCGAAGAAATTTGGGCGTTTAGAAAAGACACTAAAACACCTGTTTATTTTACGTTAGACGCGGGTGCAAACGTGCATTTGCTGTTTCCTGAAGTGGCAGAACAATCTGTGATGCAGCTTGTTAAAGATGTATTAGTTGGCTATTGTGAAGACAACCGCTATATTTGCGACTTCGTTGGCAACGGACCTGGTTTATTAACGCCAGAATTATGATAAAAACGGCACTTTTTTATTCCAAAATTCTTCTCTTCGGAGAATACGGTATTATCAAAGATTCTATGGGTCTTTCGATTCCTTATACCTCTTACAAGGGGGAGTTGAAAATGGAATCTGGCGAAGATGCCAAAGCGCAAGAGTCGAATGCTCACTTGAGAAAATACTTACTGTTTTTGCAAGAAGCGCAAAAGAATAACGCCTTGCCAACACAGCTCGATTTAGTGGCTTTTCAGCAAGATGTAGACGCAGGTATGAGTTTCGATTCTACCATTCCTCAAGGGTTTGGCGTAGGCAGTTCTGGTGCTTTGGTGGCGGCTGTTTACGATAAATATGCCATCAATAAAATTGATGCAGATGATTCTATTTCGAAAGACCACATTGTAGAGTTGAAAGCCATTTTTGGCGCCATGGAATCGTATTTCCACGGTAAAAGTTCAGGGTTAGACCCGTTAATCTGTTATTTAAAATTACCCATTTTAATTCGTTCGAAAGAAGATCTTGAATCCATTGGTATTCCAGAATACTCGAATGGAACAGGAGCAGTTTTCTTGTTAAATAGCGGTCAGCCCGGAGAAACCCAACCCATGGTCAACTTGTTTATGGAAAAAATGAAACAAGAGGGTTTTAGAAACATGCTGCGCTCAGAATTCAAGAAATACAACGATGCGTGCATTCAATCATTTCTTAAAAGAGACATCACTCCGCTCTTTTCTAACCTAAAAGAGTTGAGCAAATTGGTGTTAGATAACTTTACACCAATGATTCCTTCTGTTTTTAGAAATCTTTGGAAACAGGGAATCGAAACAAACGCTTATTACTTGAAGCTTTGCGGATCAGGAGGCGGTGGTTTTATCTTAGGTTTTACCCAAGATTTCGATAAAGCTCAAGAATTACTGAAAGACCACGATCTCGAGGTTATTTACCGATTTTGAAAAGGCTACTCAATAGAAAACAGCGCATAAGCATTGTAAAGTTTATTGCGTTGCTTTCATTAGTGCGCTGGTACAACATTTTAACAGTGGTGTTGGCGCAGTATTTAGCTGCCATTTTTATACTCAATCGAGATTCTTCGGCAATTCGTGTGTTGGCAGATCCCCTATTGCACATCACCATACTCTCTTCTGGTTTCATTATCGCCTCTGGTTTCATTATTAATAGTTTTTACGACCTCGAAAAAGATACCATCAACAACCCGGGTAAAGTAGTTTTTAACCGGCTCATTACCCAAGCAACTTGTCTCAATTTTTACTTCTTATTCAATACCATTGGCATGGTGCTGAGCTTCTATGTTTCTAAACGAGTAATGCTTTTTAACTTCTTGTTTTCTATTGGTTTATGGTTTTATTCTCACAAGCTAAAAAAGAAAGCATTTCTCGGAAATTTAAGCGCTACCATCTTGTCGGTATTGCCTTTTTTAGTGGTGGTCATCTACTACCAAGAAGTAAATTACGCCATCTTCTTTTATGTGGCTTACATCGCTATTATTGCTTTAATACGTGAAATGCTAAAAGATTTAGTATCCATGAAAGGCGATGAGGTAATGAACTACCAATCTGCCCCCATTCTTTACGGAGTTCGCAAAACCAAAAAAATTCTCTACACCTTAATGCTTTTAAGCGTTGTTCCGCCCATCTTACTCTATTTCACTTACGCTATCGATTTGGTGATTATTTTTTTCACGGTAGGAACCGTAACCGTTTTTATTTCAGCTTTTTTACTGCACAAAGCCACCCTTGAATCTCATTTCGAAAGAATCAATACACTCTACAAAGCCATTATTTTCGTTGGTGTTTTAAGCATCATGTTAGTATAGCGGCTTACTTTTGAAAAGCATGAGTAAAGCAGATTACCCACTTTTGTATCAGATAGACACTCCAGCAGATTTACGAAAATTGCCGGTAGAAGAATTACCTCAATTCGCAAAAGAATTAAGAGAGTTTATTATTGAAATTGTTTCTAAAAACGGTGGACATCTAGGCGCCAGTTTAGGCGTGGTAGAGCTTACTGTGGCACTGCACTATTGCTATCAAACTCCTAACGATTTGTTACTGTGGGATGTTGGCCACCAAGCTTACGGCCATAAAATTATTACAGGTAGAAGAGACCAGTTTCACCTCAATCGAAAGAAAAACGGAATTTCCGGTTTTCCTAAAAGAGCAGAAAGCGAATACGATACATTTGGCGTAGGGCACAGCTCCACAGCTGTTTCTGCCGGTTTAGGAATGGCTTTAGCTGCTCAATTACAGGGCAACGCTAAAAAAGTAATTGCCGTAGCGGGCGATG
The DNA here is from genome assembly GCA_048267965.1 of Salibacteraceae bacterium. Classification (GTDB taxonomy): domain Bacteria; phylum Bacteroidota; class Bacteroidia; order Flavobacteriales_G; family Salibacteraceae. The sequence continues at coordinate 91,864 of JBLWWK010000004.1, read as the reverse complement.
CTGCTATGAGCGCAGGCTTATCGTTCGAAGGGCTTAACCATGCAGGAGTCACCTCTGCCGATTTTCTGTTGGTTTTAAACGACAATTGCATGAGTATAGACCCAAGTGTGGGTGCACTCAACGAAAGCTTGTTAAAAGCTTCAAAAGCCAGTAAAAAAGGAAATTCTAACATTTGGAAGCAGTTAAAAAGTATCGATTGGAAAGATTCTCTTGATTCTTCTACTAAACAATTGCTTCAACAAGAAGATCCCAACTTTTTTGAAGCGTTGGGCATGCACTATTTCGGCCCGGTAAACGGGCACGATTTGCCACAAATGGTGAGTGTTTTGCGCCAGCTTCAAGCTATTCCGGGGCCTAAAGTTTTGCATTGCCTAACCAAAAAAGGAAAAGGATACCAACCAGCAGAAGAAGGAAACGCCACCAAATGGCATGCTCCTGGCTTGTTCGATAAACGAACAGGCAAAATTCTGAAACCAGAATCAGACGGACCCAAACCTCCAAAATTTCAAGATGTTTTTGGCGAAACATTAGTAGAATTAGCCAAAGAGAACAAGCAAATAGTTGGCATTACGCCTGCCATGCCTTCGGGTTCTGGAATGATTAAAATGATGCAAGCGTATCCGAAACGCACTTTCGATGTGGGCATTGCCGAACAACACGCAGTAACGTTTTCGGCTGGTTTGGCCACACAAGGTTTGCTGCCGTTTTGCGCTATATACAGCACGTTTATGCAGCGTGCCTACGATCAGGTAATTCACGATGTGGCTATTCAAAACATAAAAGTAATTTTCTGTTTAGACCGCGCAGGCTTGGTAGGTGAAGATGGCGGAACTCACCAAGGCGCCTACGATTTAGCGTATTTAAGGTGTATCCCGAACTTGTTAATTGCGGCTCCTGCCAATGAGCAAGAACTCAGAAATGTGCTGTTTACGGCACAAACTTCATCCATTTCTCAATCCATCGCCATTCGTTACCCGAGAGGTCGAGGTTCACTTATTCAATGGCAAACACCATTCGAAGAAATTTCCATCTCTTACACAAATTCTATCTCGGTAGGAACCCAAATTTGTGTGCTATCAACGGGTGCTGTAACCGATGAAATTTCGAAAGCTATTGAGCTTTTGAGACAAGAAAATATTTCGGTAGGAGCCGAACACTTTTTGTTCGTAAAACCACTCAATACTGATAAATTGATGGATTTAGCTCAAAACTATTCTGTATTGATTACCGTAGAAGACGGAACCATTCTTGGTGGTTTTGGAAGTGCCGTTGCAGAATGGTCGGCAAGTTTAGAAAATCCGTTGCCAGTGCACCGATTGGGAATACCGGATGAGGTAATCGAAGGAGCCAGCCAGCAAGAGCAAAAAGAGGCTTGTGGTTTTGATGGAAAAGGGATTGCCGAAAAAGTGAAATTGTTATGGAAGTAGTTGTTCGGCTTTAGCCAGAACATCTTGCAAAGAATCAAATTCGTCAAAAACCATGTTTCCAGTTAATTCTGAAGCCAAACCTCCAGAGTTTCTATCAACGAAAACAGGTTTGTTTAGGGCTAAAATTCGAGATACTATTTTAGCCGATCCTGGTCCGCCACCAATTACAAAGGCCCAATCGACAGCTTCGGCCAATTTTTGATGTTTTTCTTCGGTAGAATCAACAGCCGATACCAATGGTTGAAATGCGGATTCAACGTGTTCGATGCGATCCTTCTCAAGAAAAATCTGAGAAAGATGAAAATTGGCTAAAATGGCGGCTTCGAAAACACCTTGATAACCGCCTGTATACAACTCAATGGCTTGCTGCGCGCAGAATTGACCCAATTCGGTAGCTTGTGCTAGTTGGTAAGAATTACAACCCAGTCCGTAGCCGATGAGCGCAATTCTCATTCTTTTATTTTATAGATATACGTTGTTTGGTTATCGTTATTTGGGTTCACGGTAAACAACAAGTGATCGATTAAACTGGGCTGAATAACGGTAGCCAACTCAAGCTGTTGACCGTAATTGGTTTCAAAACGCTCTATGCGTTCTTCTAGTTCTACCTCTTCAAAAAACACAACATAGTTGGGAACTAACTCCGGATTTTGTAACTGATCAATCGTAGTCCGCAGCTGCTCAGCAGGAAGTTTTTTAGTGATGTAGTAATAGTTTTCCCAGTGATCGAGGTAGAAGAGCGCAGGCATAAGAAAATCGTGCTTGTGCGAGCTTTCAATAATCATGTTTTGGTAATCTTCTTGGTGATACAGCCAAGTCATCGATTCTACCCGATTTCTTTTAGTATATGAAAAAGAAAGAACCATTACCAAAAGCGTGTTTAATGTCCAAAACCACACCCAGAAACCCTTGTGAAGTTTTTTGTTTTTATTCCAAAATTTCGATTCAAGTGTAAATTGGTTCCAACCGATATGCCCCAGAATAATTAAAAACGGCAATACCGGAATAATAAAACGCTCTTGCTTGTTAGGGAAGTAACTATGAAAAGCGAAAAATAAGAATGCGGGCAAAAAGAGAAGTAAATGTTTCTTCCAGTCGGTTTTAAGGGCGCGGCCAAAGCCAAACATCCAAAACAAACTAATTGGGGGGATAAGCAAACCGCCAATGGTTAAGAAATACATGTACCAAGGCCTGTCGAAATAAGAGGTTTTGTGCTTTAGGTTGTATTTGATGTATTCTGAGAATTCTGCAAAAGGTTCGCCCCAAATAATAAGGTCACCTACTTGTGTAATTGAAAAACCAATGGCCGCCATAACGCCAAAGAGTACGGCTCCTACAAATCTGCGGTTGATGAGTAAATACAACCCAAAACCACCAATAAATAAGGCCGTTTGGTAGCGTATTCCCATAGATAAACCAGCAAATAGACCGGCTAATAGTTCAAGAGAAATAGCTTGCTTGGTCTGATTTTTTAAGAGCAAATAAGTAGAGTAGAGTAAAGGGGGCAAGCAAACAACTTCTACTAAATTTTTAACGGATAAAATTGGGAATAGCCAGAGCATGGCCAGTAGTAAGCCTACTTGTTTGGCAATTTGTTGGTTAGAAAGGCGTAAGCTAATCTTGTAGCCAAGTACAATGGTAAGCATGCTGTAAGCTGCATGTAGAAAGCGAACTACGTACATTTTACCTTGCGGATCATACAATCCAATCGATTCTAAAAGGCCAAAAAGCAAATAATGTAAGCCTGGGTAAAAATAGTTGTGGATATCGGGAGTATCGTCTGGTGAATCGGGAATCCAATTATAAAAGTCAGAACCATTGAGCATACTTTGAGCCGTTTCTACAACGAGAAAATGGTCATCGTGCATTCCCCAACCTTTAGAAAACAAAACCGCGATTAAACGAAAAATGGCTCCTACAAAAAGAATGAGTGCTAACGGCTTTTCATTCCAAAGCTTTTTAATTGTATCCATGCTGCAAAACAATAAAAAAAAGAGGGATGTAACTGATAATTACGATCCCTCTAATTTCGTCTTTTAAACTTTATTAACGTTTACTTTTCAGATTTAAAATCCCACTCTTCTAAGAACTTAGTAGTGAAATTACCTTCTCTGAATTGCTTGTTTTTTAACAACTTCTCGTGAAAAGGAACAGTAGTTTTAATACCTTCAATAAAGTACTCGCCTAGTGCTCTTTCCATCTTTCTAAGGGCTTCTTCGCGTGTTTGTGCCACGGTAATAAGCTTAGAAATCATACTATCGTAATAAGGAGGAATGGTGTAACCAGCGTAAACGTGCGTATCGATTCTAATTCCGTGTCCGCCTGGCTCGTGGTAATCTAAAATTTTACCGGGAGAAGGGCGAAAATCGTTAAACGGATCTTCTGCATTAATTCTACACTGAATAGCGTGCATTTGCGGGTAATAGTTCTTTCCAGAAACTTTTTCGCCTGCCGCAATTTTAATTTGCTCTTTAATAAGGTCGTAGTTGATTACTTCTTCGGTAATGGTATGCTCCACCTGAATACGGGTGTTCATTTCCATAAAGTAGAAGTTACGGTCTTTATCAACTAAGAATTCGATGGTTCCTACCCCTTCGTAGCTAATCGCTTTGGTTGCTTTAACAGCAGCATCACCCATTTTTTCACGCAGTTCGTCTGTCATGAAAGGTGAAGGAACCTCTTCTACCAATTTCTGGTGTCTACGTTGAATCGAGCAATCGCGCTCAGAAAGGTGACAAGCGTTTCCGTATTGGTCACCTGCGATTTGAATTTCGATATGGCGTGGCTCTACAATGAATTTCTCCATGTACATACCATCGTTTCCAAATGCTGCACCTGCTTCTTTACGAGCAGATTCCCAGCCTTTTTCTAATTCTTCGTCATTAGAGCACATGCGCATACCCTTACCACCACCACCGGCAGTAGCTTTAATCATAACAGGGTAACCGATTTTTTTCGCAGTTTCTTTAGCGTGCTCAAAACTTTCTAGCAATCCGTCAGAACCAGGCACACAAGGCACACCCGCTTTAATCATGGTAGATTTAGCCGTAGCTTTATCACCCATTTTTTCGATGTGTTCTGGCTTAGCGCCAATAAACTTGATACCGTGCTCTTCACAGATTTTAGAAAACTTAGCGTTTTCAGATAAGAATCCGTAACCTGGATGAATAGCATCTGCGTTGGTAATTTCGGCAGCAGCAATAATGTTCGGGATGTTCAGGTAAGACTCTGAACTTGCTGGAGGCCCAATACATACGGCTTCGTCTGCAAATCTTACATGTAAACTATCTCTATCAGCAGTACTGTAAACGGCAACGGTTCTAATGCCCATTTCGTTGGCAGTACGAATAACCCGCAAAGCTATTTCACCCCTATTCGCGATGAGAATCTTTTTAAACATAAACGATTGTTTAGATCAATAAAATGAAAAGAAGGTTGAGCTAATCCTTAAGAAGGATCCACTAAGAATAGCGGCTGATCGTACTCAACCGGAGTAGAATCGTCTACTAGTACTTTTACAATCTTTCCGGTTACTTCAGCTTCAATTTCATTGAAAAGCTTCATAGCTTCGATAATACAAACTACATCTCCTTCAGATATTGAATCGCCTACGTTAATAAACGGTGGCTTATCTGGAGATGGAGAGCGGTAGAAAGTACCAATCATTGGCGACTTAATTGTGATGTACTTAGAGTCATCTTCGCCACCTTTATCGCTATTGTTAGCTGTAGGAGCCGCTTCTGGAGCTGCAGCTGGTTGAGGTGCTACTGGCTGTTGAGGCATTGGCTGACCCATTGGGGGCATAGCCATTGGCATTTGAGTGTGAATCACAGTGGGTTGCTGCTCATCTTGGCGACCGCGCTTTTTAGGGCCATCAGTCTTTATCGTGATTTTAAAGTCTTTTGTTTCAAGTTCTACTTCATTTGCCCCTGATTTAGAAACAAATTTGATCAAAGACTGAATTTCATTCAAATCCATAGTACTAGGTTTTAGATTCTTTTAACGAAGATAGAATTTTTGATTCCGTAAAGTTTATTTATTGTAAGCCCACTTGAGGTAGATAGCACCCCAAGTAAAACCACCGCCAAATGCTGAGAGAATAAGGTTATCGCCTTTTTTAAGTTGATCTTCCCACTCCCACAAACAAAGAGGAATAGTTCCGTTAGTTGTGTTTCCGTATTTCTGAATATTGATCATTACACGCTCTTTGGGTAATCCCATTCTGCGTTGGGTAGCATCAATAATTCTAAGATTGGCTTGATGAGGTACCAACCAAGCAACATCGTCTGCTTCTAGGTTGTTTTTATCCATAATGTGCTTAGAAACATCTGCCATGTTACTTACAGCTGCTTTAAACACAAAAGACCCTTCTTGGTAAACGTAATGTTCGCGTGCATCTACCGTTGCATGAGAAGCTGGTTTAACAGAGCCTCCTGCTTTTTGATGCAAGTGTTTTCTACCCGAGCCATCACTGTGCATGCTAGTATCGATAATTCCGAAGCCTTCTTCATTTGGCTCGAGCATTACAGCACCACCGCCATCACCGAAGATAATGCAGGTTGCTCGGTCTTGGTAATCGATAATAGAAGACATTTTATCGGCTCCTACTACAATTACTTTTTTATAGTTTCCCGTTTCTATAAACTTAGAAGCGGTTGTTAATGCGTAAAGAAAACCAGAACAAGCAGCGCCTAAATCGTAACCAAAAGCGTTAACGAGGCCCACTTTGTCTGAAATGATATTGGCAGTTGCTGGGAACTGTAAATCGGGAGTTACCGTAGCGGTAATAATTAAATCTACCTCTTCTGGTGCGGTATTGGTTTTTTCTAACAAATTTTTTACAGCAGGCACGGCTAAATCGCTAGTACCTAAACCTTCTCCTTTTAATATTCTGCGTTCTTTGATTCCGGTGCGTGAGGTAATCCATTCATCGTTGGTGTCTACCATTGTTTCCAACTCTTGGTTGGTTAACACATAGTCGGGAACGTAACCCGAAACCCCAGTTATTGCTGCGTGAATCTTATTTGTCATTATAGAAATGCCTTTTGAATATTTTGTGAGAGTTTGGCATCAGTTACTTCTTTAGCGAGTAAAAGCATGTTTTTCACGGCTGTTTCGTTAGAAATACCATGACCAATAATCACGTTTGAATTGATGCCTAAAACGGGAGTTCCGCCATAGTTTTCGTAGTTAAAACGGTCGAAATAATCGTCAGATAATCCTCTTTTCTTGATAAGAGAATAAAAAGCTTCTGCTTGTTTTAAAACTACATTTCCGGTAAAACCATCGCAAACGATAACGTCTGCACTCGAGTTAAATAAATCACGCCCTTCAATGTTTCCAATAAAATTGAAATCACTGGTTTCTGCCATCATTTCGTGAGTGGCTTGTGTAAGCATGTTTCCTTTTTCTTTTTCTTCTCCGATATTGAGAAGGCCAACGCGAGGGTTTTCTATTTGGTATACGTGTTTGGCAAATTGAGAGCCAAGAATACCGAATTGATAAAGAACGTCTGGTTTGCAGTCAGCATTGGTTCCTACATCTAGGATTACGCTGTGCTCTCCGTTTTCTTGAGGAATGAGAGAAGTAATACAGGGTCTGATTACACCGGGAATAGCTTTTACGGTAAGCATTGAGCCTACAAGCATTGCTCCAGTATTGCCTATACTACAAAAGGCGTCTATCTCTTGACTTTTCAAGAGATGGAAGCCTTTAACAATTGAACTATTGGGTTTTTTGGCAAATGCCTTGGTGGGGTGCTCACCCATTCCAATTTCTTCGGTTGTGTGCACAAAAGAGAAACGATTGGTGTTTGTGTCTACACCTTCTCTTTGCAAAATGCGTTCGTTGGCCTCTTGGTCTCCAATAAGCACAATTTCTACATCGCTCGGCAAGCTTTGCACAGCCAAAATAGCGCCTAATACATTCGATTCAGGCGCAAAATCACCACCAAGGGTATCTATTCCAAGCTTCATCTTATCCATTCAACTTTGATCACTATAAGTTAGTCACCAAAGGTATAAGATTAAGGAAACTGGTTTATACCAAAACTTCTTTCTCCATGACAACTTTACCCTTGTAGTAAAGTTTTCCTTCGTGCCAGTGAGCACGGTGGTAAAGGTGTGGTTGACCAGTTGTAGAGCAAATTGCTACAGTTGGAACTTCTGCCTTGTAGTGAGTTCTTCTTTTGTCTCTTCTCGTTTTCGATTGTTTACGCTTAGGATGTGCCATTTTCTATCTTATTATCAGCGTTTGCTTTATTTCAATTTTTTTAATGCGTCCCACCTTGGGTCGGTACTTTCTTCGTCTTCAGGCCTTAGTTGGTTAAGCTGGGCAATAACGGTAGGATCACAATCTTCAATTTCATGAGATCTTTTCATCGGGATGGCTAACCATACAAATTCATAGACATACTCGCCAATATCAATATGACTTTCTGTGTCTGGAAGTGTGATTATATCATCCGTAGTGTCAAAACCGCCTTTGCTAAACTTAACATAAAGTTGATCTGAGCTTTCGATGGGCAACTCTAAAGGAGCGTTGCATCGGTCACATGGAATGGTAATCGAACCAGAAAACTCAAAATATAAATTGAGCATGGCTGATTGCTTTTCCAAAGTGAACGCTAACTGTACGTTAGAATCGATTATCTCGAGTTCATCTTTTATAAGTCCTAAATCAAAGAACGCTTTCTTAAGCTCAAATTGGTGATGGTGTTTTCCCAACTTTTCACCACCAAATGGGATAAGAAATTCTTTACCAAAGGTTTTACCTTTTTTCATAAGGGGGCGCAAATGTACTAATTCTTAAAATATTTGGAAATGCTTAACGGTCTTTTTTAAAACCTTTTTGTGGCTTTAAGGGGTTAGCAGTGAGTTCTCTATGTTCTATTCTTTGATTATAGATGTCACAAGCTAAATATACGGCATTTCTAAAAGAGCCTTCTGAAGCTATTCCTTTTCCTGCTATATCGTAGGCTGTTCCGTGATCTGGAGAGGTTCTTACTATGGGTAAGCCTGCGGTAAAATTAATGCCTTGATCAAAAGACATCGCCTTAAATGGAGCTAATCCTTGGTCGTGGTACATGGCTAAAACGCCATCGAATTTTTTCCATAAATCACTGCCGAAAAACCCATCAGAAGGATAAGGGCCAAAAGTTAACAATCCTTTCGCGCGCATTTTTTCAATGGCGGGCGAAATAATCTCTGCCTCTTCGGTTCCCATTAATCCGTTATCTCCGTTATGCGGATTGAGGCCTAAAACCGCCAGCTTTGGTTTGCGGATACCGAAGTCTTGTTGAAGCGATTTCTCAAAAACTTCTAATTTCGAAATAATAGCCTCTTGAGACAAATGAGAAGTTACATCTTTTAGCGCGATGTGTCCAGTAACCACGCCTACACGCAGGTTGTCGTAACACATAATCATTAACGGGTTCTCTTCTCGAGCGTAATTGGCTAAATATTCTGTGTGGCCAGGAAATTTAAAATCGTCAGATTGAATGTTCTCTTTATTTATGGGAGCGGTAACTAAAACATCAATTTGGTTAGAAGCTAAATCTAAGGTAGCTTTTTCTAATGCCTGAAAAGCTAATTTGCCTGCTTCAGGAGTAGATTTGCCTAATTCTACCTTAACATTTTCTTCAGAAACATTCAAAAGGTTGATTTTCTTCGATTTCGACTCAGAAGCTTCGTTAATAAAGTTGAAGTTAATTTCTCTCGCTTTAATCACCTTTTTATAAAAGGTAGACGCTTTCGCAGAACCATAAATTACAGGCGTGCATAAATCTAACATGCGATTATCTGAAAAGGTCTTTAACGCCACTTCTAGTCCTATGCCATTAATATCTCCGCAAGAGATACCTACTTTTATTTTTTTGCCTTTCTTCATACCAATTGCAAATGTAATATTTCGCGTTGCACAGCGTTAGCGAACTTATAATCTTGATTATTGTTATTTTTACCCATTACTACAAGAAAGTGCAAGCCAACACTTTTCTTCCGAAATACGTCTTTATATAGAGCAAGCCAAAAGTGAATACATATTAAAATTGGTTGCAATCAGAAACGAATGAAACATATTTCAGGTTTATTTCTCTTATTATTCCTCTCTATTACAGCTATGGCTACTCATAATAGAGCAGGTGAAATTACCTATCGTCACCTGTCGGGTCTTACTTACGAAATTACCATTCACACGTACACCAAAGCCTCTTCTGTGCAGGCAGATCGCGAAGTGCTTACTTTGTTTTTTGGTGACGGAACCAGTGAAGATGTAAATAGAAGTAATGGTCCGTTAGTAAACGGTGCTCGTCAGGGCCAAATTATTGCAGGAACCGATATTAAACGCAATTTGTACACTACATCACATACCTTCTCGGGGCCAGGAAGTTTCACGATGTATATGCAAGACCCGAACAGAAATGCGGGTATAAAAAACATTCCCAACTCTATCGGAGTGGTGTTTTACATTGAAACCGTTTTAGAAATACCAGCCTTTGGTCAGTTCGAATTCAACAACTCTCCCGTTTTACAAAACCCTCCTATCGATAGAGGGTGTATTAATCGAATTTTTGACCACAATCCAGGGGCAACCGATCCAGACGGAGATAGCTTAAGCTACCGATTGGTAGAGTCTTTAGGAGATACTGGAAGTTCAATTTTTGGTTTTGTTCTTCCTAATCAAATAGAGCCAGGGCCAGACAACAACTTAACATTAGACCCTGTAACAGGCCTGCTTATTTGGGATAGTCCTAAGCAACAAGGGGAGTACAACGTAGCCTTTATTATAGAAGAGTGGAGAAGAATGGCAGATGGTTCTTACATTAAAGTAGGCGAAACCATGCGCGACATGCAAATTGCCATTGGGGCGTGTGATAATAATCCGCCCGAGATAGACGAACAAGAAGAAGTCTGCATTTTGGTAGGCGAACCATTCACAAAAATTATTCGTGCTGTAGACCCAGATTTAGGCGATAGAATCACTTTAACCGGTTTTGGTCAACCTATCGATTTTACAACCGATGCGGCTACTTTTCCACAACCCACCACAAGTCAAGATAGCGTGAAGCAAACGTTTAGCTGGACACCCTCTTGCGAGCATGTGCGAATTCATCCCTATCAAATGGTTTTTAGAGCAGAAGATGATTCTCCTGAAGTTCAATTGGTAGATTATAAAACGCTTCGAATTCGCGTTATTGCCCCTGGACCAGAAAATCCTTCTGCTACCCCAAGTGGAAACTCTATTGATTTACAATGGGACCCTTCATTTTGTACCAACGGAGTAGGGTATAAATTGTACCGTAGAATAGATTCTATTGGGTACGACCCAGCAGAATGTGTTACTGGTATTCCACCATCAACGGGCTATACTTTTGTAGCAGATATTCCAGATATTAACACAACTACCTACACCGATGATAACAACGGAGCCGGTTTAGTTCATGGCCAGTTATATAGTTACATGGTGTACGTGTATTTTGCGGATGGCTCAGAAAGTTATCCTTCAGAAGAGTTTACAGCTGAGTTGCTAAAAGACGTGCCTGTAATTACTCGTGTAAGTGTTAATTCTACAGATGTAGCCAATGGTTCGGATACGGTGATGTGGGCAAAACCGACCGATTTAAATGTAGCGCAATGGAGTCCTCCTTTTAAATACAAGTATTATCGTGCGGCACAATTGAATCAATTTACATTGATTGGAGAGTCGGCTCCTGCCAATGATGTATTTGCTTTAGATACCATTTTGGTAGATAGCAATTTGAACACACAAGACATTCAATATAAATACAGAATTGAGTTGGTAAGCGGTGCAGACGAAGAAGTGGTGGGTATTACTCAACCTGCGTCTTCTCCATTCTTAAAGGCACTTCCGTTAGATAATCGATTAAAATTATCGTGGGATGTTGATGTGCCATGGACCAACTTACGGTATGTGATTTACCGAGAATCTTCGCCCGGTTCGGGAAGTTTCGATTTACTTGATACGATAGACACAGAGTCTTATGTTGATAGCAACTTGATTAACGGTAGAGAATATTGTTATCGAATAACCACTATTGGCGAATACTCTACCAATGGTTTTATTAACCCCATTATTAATCACTCACAAGAATTGTGTGCGGTTCCTACCGATACGCAAAACCCTTGCCCACCAACACTAGAAGTGCAGAGTGATTGCGAATTGTATTTTAATGATTTAACCTGGACCAACCCCAATGTGCAGTGCGATACGGTAGACGATGTGGTAGCTTATCGGGTTTATTACACTCCTGTTCAAGGTGGTGAATTTGAAGTGATTGCCAATCAGCAAGGGGCAGAAGAAACCCAGCGTTTGTTCGAAAACCTCGAATCAGTTGCCGGATGTTATTATGTAACGGCTATCGATTCTTTCGATAATGAAAGTAAGCCAAGCAACATAGTTTGCGTAGATAATTGCCCCGTTTACGAATTGCCCAATATTTTTACTCCAGGCGGTGATGGTTACAACGATTATTTTGAACCTTTTCCGTATCGATTTGTAGAAAGTATCGAGCTTACCGTATTTAATCGCTGGGGAACAGAAGTTTTCTCTACCACCGACCCAAGAATTAAGTGGGACGGCATGGATGCAAACACCGGAAGTATGGTCTCAGACGGAGTGTATTTCTATGTTTGCAAGGTGAATGAAATCCGACTTAGCGGTATTGTTTCTCGAGTTTTAAAAGGAAACGTTACGGTGCTCAGTCAAGAAAACCGATCATCAGGAAATTAATGTTTACAGGTATAATTGAACAATTAGGCAAGGTAGTAGCTTTAGAAAAAGAAAATACCAACCTTCATATTACAGTAGAAGCTGATTTTACATCAGAGTTACAAATAGATCAGAGCGTAGCGCACAACGGGGCTTGCTTAACCGTGGTAGAGCTTAATAATCAGCAATACACCGTTACTGCCATTCAAGAAACACTCGATAAAACCAATTTAAATTCATTAGAAGTAGGTTCGGTGATTAATCTTGAAAGGTGCATGCAAATGAATGGTCGCATCGATGGGCACATTGTTCAAGGTCATGTAGATCAAGTTGGCGAGTGTATCGGAGTAGAACAACAAAATGGAAGCTGGAAATATACTTTTCAGTACGATGCAAGCGCTGGAAACATTACCGTTGAAAAAGGGTCAGTTACTGTAAACGGAGTAAGTTTAACCGTAGTAGACTCGCAAAAAGGCCAATTCTCAGTGGCGATAATTCCCTACACGCACGAGCACACCAATTTTCATACTTTCACGGTAGGAACCCGAGTAAACCTTGAATTTGATATCTTAGGGAAATACATTGGGCAGTATATGAAAGCCATGCAATCGTAAGTTGCTAGCAACAAACGAAACAACAATCTCTTCTGCACATGCGCTGCATGATGAAGAAACCCGTATTTTCGCGAACTTAGTTAACAGGTATGAAACACATTCGAAATTTTTGCATCATAGCCCATATCGATCACGGTAAAAGTACTTTAGCCGATCGTTTATTACAGGCTACGGGTGCTATTTCTGAGCGCGAGTTGAAAGAACAAACGCTTGACGATATGGACTTGGAGAGAGAAAGAGGAATTACCATCAAGTCGCACGCCATTCAAATGGATTATACGAGCAACGATGGTCAGCAATATGTCTTCAACCTTATTGATACTCCTGGCCACGTAGATTTTTCTTACGAAGTTTCTCGTTCTATCGCTGCGTGCGAAGGAGCTTTGCTTATTGTAGATGCAACACAAGGTATTCAAGCTCAAACAATATCGAACCTATATTTAGCGCTCGATCACGATTTAGAGATTATTCCTATTCTCAATAAAATGGATTTACCTTCTGCTATGCCAGAAGAGGTAAGCGATCAAATTGTAGAATTGATTGGTTGCAAACACGAAGATATTCTTCGTGCGAGTGGTAAAACCGGAGAAGGAGTTGACCTAATCTTAGAAGAAATTATTAAACGAATTCCGGCTCCTTCAGGAGATGAAAATGCTCCGTTAAGAGCCATGATTTTCGATTCTGAATTCAATCCGTTTCGCGGTATTATCGCCTATTTTAGAGTTTTCTCAGGATCTCTCAACGCGGGCGATAAGGTGAAATTTATGAACACCAACCGCCAGTACGATGCCGATGAAATTGGTGTTCTTCGCTTAAAACAAGAAAAGCGAAAAGCGGTTAAAACCGGTGATGTTGGCTACATTATTTCTGGAATTAAAGTAGCCAAAGAAGTAAAAGTGGGAGATACCATTACCCACGTAGACCGCCAAACACCAGAAGCTATTAAAGGTTTCGAAGACGTGAAGCCTATGGTTTTTGCGGGTATTTACCCAGTAGATACCGATGAATACGAAGAGTTACGTGAATCGCTAGAAAAACTACAGTTGAATGATGCTTCGCTCACTTTTGAGCCAGAATCTTCAGCTGCATTAGGTTTTGGTTTCCGTTGTGGTTTTTTGGGTATGTTGCACATGGAGATTGTTCAAGAGCGTCTTGAGCGTGAGTTTGACATGACGGTGATTACCACGGTTCCTAACGTATCTTACTTTGCAACTACCAAAAAAGGAGAAGAATTGAAGGTTACCAATCCTTCAGAATTTCCAGATCCTACGTTGTTAGATCACGTTGAAGAGCCTTATATCTCGGCTCAGATTATTACCAAGGCAGATTTTGTAGGAGCCGTAATGACACTCTGTATTGAGAAACGCGGTGTACTTCAAAACCAAACGTACCTTACCAGCGATCGTGTTGAGTTAACGTTCCATATTCCGCTGGCAGAAATTGTATTCGATTTTTACGATCGACTAAAAACGGTTTCTAAAGGATATGCATCTTTCGATTATCACCCAATTGGTTACCAGCAGTCTTCTTTAGTTAAGCTAGACATTCTGCTGAATGGTGACCAAGTTGATGCCTTAAGTGCTTTAATTCACAGAGACAATGCATTTACCTTAGGGAAAAAGATTTGCGCTAAACTGAGAGAATTAATTCCGCGTCAGCAGTTCGAAATTGCTATTCAGGCGGCTATCGGTAATAAAGTGATTGCCCGTGAAACAGTAAGAGCACTGCGTAAAGATGTAACAGCAAAATGTTACGGTGGTGATATTTCTAGAAAGCGTAAACTGTTAGAAAAACAGAAAAAAGGGAAGAAAAGAATGAGGCAAGTAGGAGCTGTTGAAGTGCCACAAAGCGCGTTTATGGCCGTGCTTCAGTTAGACTAACTTCTTTTATTATTTAGATATAAAAAAAAGGCTGTGGGTAACCACAGCCTTTTTTGTTGATTAGCTCGTAAGAGCTTCGTGTTATTTTAAAACAAGAGTGGTAGACCCAATTTTGAATCCGCCAGAGAAAGCTTCAACAATGTAGTCGCCTTCCATTAACTCGTCAGTTACATCCCAGTAGTAACAAACATCTAAAGGCTTGTTATCATATTCAATTGATCGCTCAAGAGAATATAAGATGTTTTTACCATCGTATTTAAAGGTGTTGTCGTTTCTTTCTGCCAACACTTTACCAGATGGTGCAATAATTCGAATATAAATTACCTTTTTGCCCGGCTCGGTTACTTCGTTTTCACCAATGGTAAAGCACGTTTTAATTTTTTCGGCATTTTTAGCACGAGAAACCTCACGATATGTATCGTTAAAACGTTCTTTTTGACCAACGGCAGTCATACCAAGTGCATCTAATTTAGCACCTAATTTTACCTTATCTGCTAGTTTCTGATTTTTAGAATTTAACTGCTCGTTTTCGCTTTCCTTTTCAGAAAGTTTGCGGTTTACATCTGCATTTTCGGCTCTCAGCTCAACGTTTAAGGTGTTTAACGAATCAATGGTTCGTACATAACCCTTCATGATGTCTCTTAGAGTAGAAGCTTCTTTTTTCAGTTTGTAGATGGTCCAACGATTGTTTTTGGCCTCAGCTAAAAGTTGCTCAACTTTTTCGCGCTCAGCCACCAATTCTTGATTTAAAGAATCGTTGCCCGTTTCTAGTGCATCGTATTGGGCAATCATGCCTTCTAACTCGAGCATTACTTTATCTCGCTCGTCTTGAGCTTCGCCAGATTCAATGCCGCACGCCTCTAATTGCTTTTTTAAGTTGTTGTTTTGAACCATTAGGTAAATCCCTAATCCCGTAAGAATAAGTAGCAGTACAATCAATACCGCGTTGGTTCTTTTGTTTTTCTGTTCGTTTCCTGAAGAAGAATCGTTTTGACTTTTTTCCATAACTTTCAATTGATTGCTAACAACAAAGTTAGTTTTTCAAACCCACACCTCCATGCTAGATTCGTTTCTCTCGTTAATCTTTCCGCATACCTGTGCCGGTTGTGGAAGAACGTTACATCCGCACGAAGATTGTATTTGTCTTCGATGCAAAATTCACTTACCCCGAACTTTTTTCGAAAATGAACCGGAGAATTTTATCGAGAAATTGTTTTGGGGCAAAATCGATATAGAAGCCGCCACGGCCCATTATTACTTTTATAAAAACAGCACCATTCAACAGTTAATGCACCAGCTTAAGTACCGAAACCAATCCGCAGTAGGTAAAGTATTAGGGCGTTGGGTAGGAACCGATTTGCGTAAAAATCAACGTTTTTCATCTATTGATGTGATTTTGCCCATTCCGTTGCACAAAAAAAAGTTGAGAAAGCGCGGGTATAATCAAGCAGCTGCCATTGGCGAAGGTATGGCCGAAGGGCTCAATGTAGAAATGAGCACTTCAGACTTAGTTAGATCGGTTCATACCGAAACCCAAACCCGAAAATCGACTTTTGACCGATGGAAAAACGTAAATGCCATTTTCGAAATTCCATTTCCTCAGCGATTAGAAAATAAACATGTTTTGGTAGTAGACGATGTAGTAACTACGGGCTCTACCTTGCAAGCGGCTGCCTTTGAGCTAAAACAGTTAAACGATGTTAAGGTGAGCGTAGCAACTCTAGCTGTAGCATGGACCTAAACCCTATCTTTGCAAAAGATGGCAGAAAGTATTTTTATCGATAAAACGCAAAGTAAGCTGGAACAATACCAGCAGCTAAGCAACCAGTTAAAAGCATTAAGCACAGGCGAAGAAAACTGGGTAGCCAATTTGGCCAATGCGGCAGCGGTTTTAAAAGAAGCTTTTGGTTTCTTCTGGGTAGGTTTCTATGTAAAGGCCACCGAAAACGAATTGGTACTGGGGCCGTTTCAAGGGCCGCTAGCTTGTACCCGAATTAGAAAAGGAAAGGGAGTTTGTGGCACAGCTTGGGAAAAAATGGCCACGCAACATGTTCCAGATGTAGACCAATTTCCTGGGCATATTGCTTGCAGCAGTGCCAGCAAAAGTGAAGTGGTAGTTCCACTCATCAACGCGAAAAAGGAGTTTTGGGGCGTAATGGATATAGATAGCGATCAACTCAACGATTTTACTCAAGAAGATATCGATGGACTTGAGTTAATAGCGAATACAGTAAGCGAAATAGCAGTTTCTTATGAAACAGTTTAAACTAATTCTAGCCAGCCTTTCACTGGGGTTGTTAATTGCGGCATGTGCCCAAGTAATGCCACTTTCGGGAGGTGAAAAAGACACAACTCCGCCCAAAATTGAGAAAAGTTCACCCGAAAATTTCTCTACCCATTTTACTACCAACAAGATTACCCTAGAATTTGATGAGTACATAGTTACCAAAGGACTAACGCAAAACGTGATTGTTTCTCCTCCGTTGAAAAACGAGCCAGAATACATCAGTAAGTCGAAGAAAGTAACCATGATAATCAACGATACGTTGGCTCCTAACACAACGTATAACATCAATTTCGGTGAGGGTATTCAAGATTTTACAGAAAATAATCCGCTCGATAGTAACGTGTTTGTTTTCTCAACGGGTGAATATGTAGACTCTCTCTACTTTACAGGAGTGGTAAAAGATGCTTACACTCTTGAACCGGTGGGAGATGTATTGGTAATGGCATACCAAAATTTAGCGGATTCGGTTCCTACCGTTGAGCGCCCATCGTATTTCTCAAAAACCAATAAAGACGGTGTTTTCAGTATCAATTACATGAAAGAGGGCAATTACCGCGTGTTTGCCCTAAAAGATTTAAACAAGAATTACCTATTCGATTTGCCCAATGAATCTATGGCCTTTAGCGATGAGGTTTATTCGGTGCTCAATACAGACACCTTAGATTATAGATTTTTTACCCCCGATTTTAAGCAACAGTATTTCAAGACGAAGAAAGCCGAGTTTTTCGGAAAGGTAACGGTAGTGTTCAATCGTGATTTAACCAATTACCAACGCGGTTATTCAGGTTCTTTTCGGGTGCTTAACAACAGTGTGACCGAAGGGGAAATGATTCAAGAATACCATGCTGCAGACAGCTTGTTTCTTTGGTTTCCTAAAGGTTTGCAAGATACTCTCTTGCTTGAAGCATTTGATGATACAGGCATAATCGACACCTTAAAATTGAAGTTGCCGAGTAAAGAAGATTTCTTCGAAAAAGTTGAAAAAGGAAAAGAGAGTTTTGAATTAGATATAGACCCATCTTTCGAGAACAAAACCCACCATTTCTTTCAAGATTTGTATTTCTCAACCAATCACCCAATTGCTGAGTATACCTACGAAAAAGTAATTTTTAGTGTGGCAGGCGATACGGTAGAACTCGATGCTGAGAAAGCGCGCAAAGGTACTTTGCCTGCATCGGTAGGAACCCATTCTACGCTTCGGTCGAAGCCTTTTAATTTTGCTTGGAGACCAGAAACACAATACGGTATTACGTTTTTGCCGGGCGCTTTCACCGATATTTTTGGATTAACCAATGATACGGTAGAGTTTAAATTTTCTACTAAACGCATAGAAGATTACGGCAATTTAAAGTTAGCCATTGAACCGAAAGATGATGGCAATTACTATTTCGAACTGCTAAAACAAGGAGCTAAAAAACCAATAGATAGCGGAAGTTTCACAGGCGATACCACTTTGTTTTACCAATTTATTGAGCCCAGTAAATACAGCGTTCGGCTGGTATACGATTCGAATGCAGATGGTAAATGGAGCACCGGAGATTATTCAACCAATCAGCAACCTGAAAAGGTGGTGTATTACCCAGATGTAATCGATGTAAGAGCCAATTGGGATATGGAGTTAGAATGGCTCATCAGTGAATAGATCTTTTTCAAGACAAACACATCTTTCGAGCTAATTTTGAACCGAAATAGACATAAAAGATGAAATTCTATTTATTATACGCTTAGAACAAAGATTCTTGCTGATCGATGCGCTGGGCAATGGGTAAGTTGGCTTGACACACCTCGTTGAGCAATTTGGCAAAATGCGCATTGGTTTCTGGTGTAAGCAAACTATCGGGTTGGTGCATAAAAATGTAGACTTCTTTTAAGCCTCGATCAGTCCATGATTTAAAACGTTGAGCCCAGCTTTGCATGCGTTCAAAATCTGAAGGATGAAGTTCGTAGCCTCCAAAACGCATGATAAAAAAATCGGCAGTAAGTCGCATGTTTACAGCATCTCTTCTGCCTGCAGTATCACTCATACACGTGGCAACGCCTAATTTTTCCATAGCGGTAAAAACGGCTTCTGCGGTGGAGTTTCCATCGAACCAATCGGGGTGTCTAAACTCTACGGCAATTTTTATATCTGAAGGAACCCATTCTAAATATTCTACCAGCTGATCGGCTTGTTTGGGGCTGTAATTGGGAGGAAGTTGAATAAAACAAGGACCCAATTTTTCTTCGAAATTAGAGATAGAAGTAAAGAAATCTTCACTCATGTCTTCGTGGTTTTTAAACCTTCTTCGATGAGAAATACTCTGGGGCCATTTTGGGCAAAACTTAAAATTCGGAGCTGCTTTTTGTCTCCATTTAGCAACGGTTTCTTCTGGGAAAATACGGTAATGTGTGGCGTTTAATTCAATAGTGTTAAACAGGCGAGAGGTATAATCGAGGTAATCGGTCGATTTTGTTTTAGGCGGAATGTAAGAGCCTACCCATTCTTTACGGCCAAATTGAGTGCCACCAATGTAAAATTGAGGAGTCTCCGTTTTTTCTAATTTTTCTAAAACGTGCTGGGTTTGCGGGTGATCTTCCGGAAGTGAAAAGTCAATTCCTTCAATAGACTCAAGTTTGCCGTATTTCATGTTTAGAAAGTTTTTCGAGTTCCTACCGATAAAAAAAAGAAAAAGATGGAAAACAGAATTTTCGGTGGGCAAAATAAAAAAAGGGAAGTTTCGGCTTCCCTTTTTTGTTGAGTTGAAATCAAAATCTTACGAATTCATCAAATCTTCAATTTCTTCGATTTCGATGGGGATATTTCCCATCAAGTTGTGGTTTTTACCGGTTTTAATTACGTAATCGTCTTCTAGTCGAATGCCGATGCCTTCTTCTCGAATGTAGATGCCCGGCTCTATGGTAAACACTTGGTTTTCTTCGATGGGATCGCTCCAACTACCAACATCGTGAGTGTCTAGCCCAATGTAGTGAGAAGTTCCGTGCATAAAGTATTTCTTGTAAGCCGGCCAGTTAGCATCTTGATTTTTAACGTCAGTTGCGTCTATTAATTTAAGATCGAGCAGCTCTTTGGTCATCATTTCGCCCACTTCGAAGTGATAATCTTTTAAAGTAATACCGGGTTGTAAAATCTCGTTAGCTTGGTTTTTCACGCGTAAAACTGCGTTGTACACAGCTTTTTGTCGTTCTGAAAATTTACCGTTTACTGGTATGGTGCGAGTCATGTCAGAAGCGTAGTTGGCGTATTCAGCTCCAAAATCCATCAACAACAAATCACCCTCTTTACACTCTTGGTTGTTTTCAATGTAGTGCAAAACGCAAGCGTTGGCACCACTGGCAATAATAGGAGTGTAAGCAAAACCTTTAGAGCGATTGCGAATAAATTCGTGCCATAACTCGGCTTCAATTTCGTGTTCCCACACACCAGGTTTTACAAAGTTGAGTAACCTTCTAAATCCTTTTTCTGTAATGTTACACGCTTGCTGCATTAAATCTATTTCGATAGGGTGTTTAATGCTTCTTACCTTGTGCATAATCGGTGCTGCGCGCTTGTAAGTATGGGCAGGATATTGCTCTTTACACTTTTTTATAAAACGGTCTTCACGCGTTTCTACTTCGGTGTTGGCTCTTAAATGCTCGTTGGTGTTGAGGTACACATTTTCTGCTAAAGACATCATTTTAGCAAACGTGGCTTCAAAATCTTTGGTCCACACAATGTTTTCGATTCCAGAAACTTCTGTAGCCTTTTCTTTGGTGAGTTTTTCCCCTTCCCAAACGGCAATGTGATCGTTAGTTTCGATTACGAATAACACTTCACGCAGTTCTTTTTCTGGGCAATCAGGAAACACCACTAAAATGCTTTCTTCTTGATCTACACCGCTTAAATGAAAAATATCTCTGTGTTGTTGAAACGGCATTGTGCCATCTGCACTGGTAGGGTAAATGTCGTTAGAATTAAAAACAGCGAGAGAATTTGGTGCTAAATGCTTGTAGAATTCCTTGCGGTTTCGAATGAACAAAGCACTGTCGATTTGGTTATATCTCATACAAATTCAAATATTCGGTTTACACAAAGATGTTATTTTCGGTAGGATCGCGAAAACGGTTCAAATACAATTAACAAAACAGGAAAATGGAAGCTGAATAATCTGAAAAAAGTAGTTTAGAATGAATCTAATTAACATGCTGGTATGTAAGAAAAGTTACCGTATGTTACATTTGTTGAGCAAATTCAAAAAGTATAAATCAAATCAATATGAGCGCTCCAACAGGAATCTTGAAATCATCCATCGTTAAAAAGTATTGGATGGCGGCAACAGGGCTTTTTCTTTGCCTTTTTCTTGTAGGCCACTTGGCTGGTAATTTTCAACTTTTTATCCCGGGGGAGGCCGGGCAGCTGCAGTTTAACGAGTATGCGGTTTTCATGACCACCAATCCGTTAGTAAAGCTGTTATCTTACCTTACCTACGCTAGTGTGCTATTTCACGCAATCGATGGTGTTATTCTTACTATGCAAAATAAGAAAGCACGTCCGGTTCAGTATGCTTACAACAAGCCTTCGGCTAACAGCATCTGGAGTTCTCGCAACATGGGTATTTTAGGAACCATTATGTTGGTTTTTATTGTAATGCACATGGGGCAGTTTTGGTTTAAGTATAAGTTTGGAGAAGTACCTTACATGGAAACTGCTGATGGTGAAAAAATGAAAGATCTTCACACCATAGTAATGGCCGCTTTTCAACAATCTTGGATTGTAGCGCTTTACGTAATTTCAATGGTGGCTATGGGCTTTCACTTATGGCACGGTTTCTCAAGTGCATTTCAATCAATGGGTGTGAACCATCCTAAGTATACACCTGTTATTAAGAAAATTGGGTACGCATTTGCAGTGCTAGTTCCATTAGGATTTGCGATTATTCCCATCTATTTATTTGTAACACTTTAATGGGCGAAGAAGAACGACTATGAAATTAGATTCGAAAATACCAGAAGGTCCAATAGATAAAAAGTGGACTAATCATAAGAATAAAATCAACCTGGTAAACCCTGCCAACAAACGTCATATCGATGTTATTGTAGTAGGAACCGGACTAGCAGGAGGTTCTGCTTCAGCAACTCTAGCTGAACTAGGCTACAACGTAAAAGCATTTTGCTACCAAGATTCTCCAAGACGTGCTCACTCCATTGCAGCGCAAGGGGGAATTAACGCAGCTAAAAACTATCAAGGTGATGGTGATTCTAACTATCGTCTTTTCTACGATACAGTAAAAGGTGGAGATTACCGCTCACGAGAAGCCAACGTTTATCGTTTAGCAGAAGTTTCTGCCAATATTATTGATCAATGTGTTGCTCAAGGGGTTCCTTTTGCACGTGATTATGGCGGGCTACTTGATAATCGCTCTTTTGGTGGTGTATTAGTATCGCGTACTTTCTACGCTAAAGGTCAAACAGGTCAGCAATTATTGTTGGGTGCATATTCAGCAATGAACCGCCAAATTGCTCGCGGTAAAATCGAAATGTACAACCGCCACGAAATGCTCGATATTGTAAAAGTAGACGGCAAAGCGCGCGGAATTATTGCTCGTAACTTAGCTACTGGTGAAATTGAGCGCCACTCTGCACACGCAGTAGTAATTGCTTCTGGAGGGTACGGAAACGTATACTTCTTGTCTACTAACGCAATGGGTTCGAATGCTACTGCAGCTTGGAAAGTTCACAAAAGAGGAGCTTTCTTCGCTAATCCTTGTTACACGCAAATTCACCCAACGTGTATTCCACGTTCAGGAGATTACCAATCGAAGCTTACTCTGATGTCAGAGTCATTACGTAACGATGGTAGAATTTGGGTTCCTAAAAACATGGATGATGTTTTAGCCATTCGTGAAGGAAAGAAAAAACCAACCGAAATAGCAGAAGAAGATCGCGATTACTACTTAGAAAGACGTTACCCAGCATTTGGTAACTTGGTGCCACGTGATGTTGCCTCTCGTGCAGCAAAAGAGCGTTGTGATGCTGGTTACGGTGTAAATGCTACTGGCGAAGCGGTTTACTTAGATTTTAAGTCAGCGATTGAGCGTTACGGTAAAGAGCAAGCCAAAGTTCAGGGTATTCAAAATGCATCTCACGATAAAATTATCGCATTGGGTGAAGAAGTGGTTCGTGCCAAGTACGGAAACCTTTTCCAGATGTATGAGAAAATCGTAGACGAAAACCCATACAAAACACCTATGATGATTTACCCCGCAACTCACTATACAATGGGCGGTATTTGGGTAGATTATAACTTAATGACAACCATTCCGGGTTGTTACGCAATTGGTGAAGCCAACTTCTCAGACCACGGAGCTAACCGATTAGGTGCTTCTGCATTGATGCAAGGTTTGGCAGATGGTTACTTCGTATTGCCTTACACCATTGGTGATTATTTATCTCACGATATTAGAACGGGTAAAATACCAACAGACACTCCAGAATTCGATGAAGCTGAAAAATCAGTAAAAGAAAGAATCA
This sequence comes from Salibacteraceae bacterium, assembly GCA_048267965.1. Lineage (GTDB taxonomy): Bacteria > Bacteroidota > Bacteroidia > Flavobacteriales_G > Salibacteraceae. The sequence continues at coordinate 68,421 of JBLWWK010000004.1, read as the reverse complement.
ACTTCTTCGTAAATAATAAAGGAACCAAGTCTGTAGACCATTTCCACAAACGCTTAGGAAAAGTAATGTGGGATAAAGTAGGTATGGCTCGTAACGAAAAAGGCTTGAAAGAAGCAATTGCTGAAATTAAGGCTATTCGTGAAGAATTCTGGAAAGAAGTAAATGTTCCAGGTTCGGCAGATGAGTTAAACCCAGAACTAGAAAAAGCAGGACGTGTTGCTGATTTTCTTGAACTAGGAGAATTATTCGCATTGGATGCATTGAACCGCAACGAGTCTTGTGGTGGTCATTTCCGCGAAGAATCAGTTGAGCTTGATGGAGAACAGAAAGGCGAAGCGAAGAGAAACGATGAAGATTACGCTTATGTAGCCGCGTGGGAATACAAAGGCGAACCTTCAGATGCAGTTCTTCATAAAGAAGAGCTTGAGTTTAAAGATATCGAGTTAAAACAAAGAAGTTATAAATAAGAGCACGCGCAGCAGAGCAATCTGCTGCACTGCACAATAAAAATAAAGCCACATGAATTTAACGCTTAAAATCTGGAGGCAAAAAGGGCCCAACGAGAAAGGCCAAATGGTGGATTACAAAGTTACCGACATCTCTGATCACATGTCTTTCCTAGAAATGATGGACGTTCTTAACGAAAGTCTTATCGCTAAAGGAGAAGAACCTGTAGCATTCGACCACGATTGTAGAGAAGGTATTTGCGGTATGTGCTCTATGTATATTAATGGTGAAGCACATGGCCCAGACCGCGGTGTAACTACTTGTCAGTTACACATGCGCAAGTTTAACGATGGAGATACCATTTACATCGAGCCTTGGAGAGCAGCTGCTTTTCCAGTTGTAAAAGATTTGGTAGTAGACCGTTCAGCATTCGATCGTATTCAACATGCAGGGGGGTACATTTCTGTAAACACTTCTGGAAATACACAAGATGCTAACGCTATTCCAATTCCGAAAGAAAACGCTGATTTAGCCATGGATGCAGCCACTTGTATTGGTTGTGGAGCTTGTGTAGCTACGTGTAAAAACTCATCGGCTATGCTATTTGTAGGTGCTAAGGTTTCTCAATACGCTTTGTTACCACAAGGTAGAGTAGAAGCAGAAGAGCGCGTAATGAATATGGTAAAACAAATGGATTTAGAAGGTTTTGGTAACTGTACCAACACCGGAGCTTGTGAAGTTGAATGTCCGAAAGGCATTTCTCTAGAAAACATTGCTCGTATGAACCGTGAGTTTATGACTGCTAGCCTTCGTTCAGGTAAGTAAGAAATAAGAACTATACAGATTGAAAAAGCCGCTTCTATTTAGGAGCGGCTTTTTTATTTCGGTAGGAACCGTTTCTCATTATTATTCAACTTTTCACAAAGGTAAAGAAGCGAATACAAGCTAGAAGAATTCTTTGTTATCGGTGATCGTTGGTAGGAAAACGCATCATTTAGTGAAATTGGGCGTTTTATAGATGCAGAAAATCGGTTCCTACAGTTGGCTTTAAAAACAGGTTATTGAACCAATAATTTCTCTTGATAAACAGCCCCGTTTCGATCTGTAATAACCACGAAATAAAGACCGGGCAAAACGTGGTTGAGATCGAGGGTTGAGGTAGCCGAAGTGCGAATCACCAACTCTCCCGTAACAGAAAATAACTGCACATTTTTAATTTCAGAAAGGTGATTGGCGCCAACGGTAACCGAATTAGAAGTGGCAGGATTGGGGAAAAGTTGGTACTTATTTCCGCTTTCGGCAAACGTTTGAACGCTTGTAGTTACCGCTCCTGTATCGCCCGCATTGATAGGGGTGTTAGGGGTAGCATTGTAAGCGTAGTCTTTATAGATCACGTTTTCGCTGCCGTCTACTTCAATTCTTATCCAGCCGTAGTGCAAGTTGGCGCCTAGGTTAAACCGAACAGCTAAATACTCATCAGCACCCGTGGTAATGGTAGGGTTGCCCGCTCCCCACGCTATAATAGAACAATCGCCTTGTCCTTCCCATTGGCCAGAAGCATCAACGGTAAAACCTGAGTCTACACAATTGGGAACATCCCAACCTTGTGTGCCTAAAGTTCCTACTGCGTGGATGTTGTTATCTGGGCCTCCGCCCCAATAAGCAACGTAATCTCCCGTTCCCATACCATCGGTTACGGTAAATTCATCGGTTCCATCGGTGTCAAAATCAATTCCGGTAGGAACACCATCTGGAATGTCTGTATAAACAATTTGTGCGTTGGCCTTTGTTAAGGCGAGCCCGAAGAGGGCCAAAAACAATAAACAATTTTTCTTCATCTCTGCTTGGATTAATTTCAAACAAAGACGACTCTATTTTTTAAGGTTGCTTTTGGATTGAAAAGGCTGAAATTCATGCTGGGCGCAGATTTTAGTTATTTTAAGTAGATAAAATGAGTAAAAAAAGAGCGGTAACCTATTGGTTGTTTGTGCAATGCAGAAACGAATTTTCAAAAAAATAAGATTCGGAGAGAAGCCAGCTGAAAAACAGAAGGGATTGAAAAAAAAGACAACTATTTATGCCTGTTTATCAATGATTTGGAGGAAGAATTCAGCTTTTTTTTAATTTTTTTCGTTTCGAGAGAAGAAAATCGCCCAAAAAATTGAAAATAGAAGAAATTACCTTACACAACTACACCCGTAATGTTTCTTTCAAGCGCTGATAACCACTGCGGCTTACAGGCAGCTGATCGCCAGTGGTAAGCACTACTTTGTGTGTAGTTTTTTCGTACGGCTCAATGGCTGTGATATACTGAACGTTGACCATATACGATCGGTGAATACGTACAAATTGAGCGGGCGGAAGAGCTGTTTCGTAATTTTTGAGCGTATCTTTTTTTAGGTATTTCTTCCCTTCAGAATGCAACTCTACATAATCGTCATCGGCTTTGAGAAAAGCTAAATTCTTGAGGGCAATTATTTTAATAGAGCCTCCGTCTTTAAGCACAATTCGGGTGAGTTCTTGGTTTTTGAGTAACGACTCCACATGGGTAGAAGGCGAGTTCCTACCGTTAAAACGCTCAATAGCCGCATCGAAACGTTCTTGACTAAAGGGTTTGAGTAAATAATCAACAGCGTGAGCTTCAAATGCTTGAACAGCATATTTATCGAAAGCGGTGGTAAAGATCACGGCCGGAACCGAATCGAGCAATTGCAGTAATTCTAATCCTGAAATTTTGGGCATTTGAACATCGAGAAAGAGTAAGTCTGGCGGATTTTCTTGAATGGCCTTTAGCGCAGAAAATCCATCGTGGTAAATGCCTTCAACGTTAATTTCAGGATGGTTTTGTAGCATTTCTTGTACGTAAGTGGTGGCCAAAGGTTCATCGTCTATAATAAATGCTCGAGTCATGCTTATTGCGGTATTTTCAGTTGAACGGTAAAAAGGCGATCGGTTTTTTCAGCGGTGATTAAATCGGCTCTGCCGTACATAAGATGAAGCCTGCGCTGCACAGATTCTAATCCAAAACCGGTACCTTCTTGGCTATCGGCATCTTGGTCTATAGGGTTCGATATACTTATTATTAGCCAATTCGCTTCAAATTGTGCGTTTAGATGCAAAACCACGTTTTCGGTAGTTCCGTAAAGCCCAAATTTAATAGCGTTTTCGAGCAAAGGTTGCAGCAAAAGTGGAGGAATTTTTTTGGTTTTTACTTCTTCACTGGCATCAATTTCGACTTCTAACCGATGGCCAAATCGCACCTTTTCGATGTTGAGGTACAGTTTAATTTGTTCTAGTTCTTTTTCGAAAATAATGGGTTGTTGATCATCTATTTTGATGGTGCCTCGTAAAAACGAACCTAATTGCTGAATCATTTCTCGCGCTTTTTTCGGTTGGAACCCGATTAACGCGTTGATGGAGTTTAAACTATTGAACAAAAAGTGCGGTTGCAATTGATGACGTAGCATCAATAACTCGGCTTCTCGGTTTAGTTGTTCGGCTTCTTTTCTACGACTTAGGTAAGCCGTTTGGTCTTGAAGTGAATTCCAAAAAAGGCTTACGGTAAGGGCACTGGCATTGATAATAAAGCAAATTAAAAAGTGAAACCACCCACCAAGTTGCACAAACGTGGCTGATAAATGCTCGTTGTAAATGGGCTGTATTATAAAATGCTGAATGCCTAAGGTGAAAAATGAAAGCACAGCGGCCACCAACAAAATGGTGAGGCTTTGGTAATTAGATGGTCTGAAAAAGCCCATGGCAGCCAACGAAACTTTGGTAGAAATTACCAGCGGAGCCATTAAGCCCAAACTTTCTAGCAGGGCAAAAGGGTATTCTATGGCGAACACATGGTGCAAAGCCATAGAATACAGCAGCAAAAAAACGAAAGCGCCCAGCGCAATGTGCGTATTGATTTTCGATTTCACCTTCTAAAGTTGTAGAAATTAATACGATTGTAAATCAATACCGCCCATAATTACGGCTCCGGTAATGGTTAACGATTTGTTTTTCTCTACCGGAGATTCAAATTCTTGCATGCGTTTATCGTCTACTCCGCCTAAAATGTTGGCTGTGTTGATGTTCACATTCCAGTTTTTGGGAACCAAAATTTTAATGCCGCCCATAATTACGGTAACATCAATAACGGCTTCGTTTTGTAAATCGGCTTTGCCAAAGTAGAGTTCTGCACCGCCCATGATACAAGTGATTTCACCTCCTTGAAAGTTTTTAGAAACAATGTCTTTGTGGGTTCCGCCCATGATTACCACAGAATCAATGGTTTCGGCATTTTCTATTTCAGCCCTTGGATGGCTCATTGAATGGTTTTGCCAAGATTCCATTTGCTTCTCGTATTTTGATTTACGGTTCCTACCGAGAAAAACAAAAAGACCCACCAAAATAATTACCACTGGCCAAAAGTAGAGGGTAAGTTCTTGCGGCAATAAACGTTGCTGGTAAATAAAAAATACTGCGCCTGCTGCGAGTGTTATGTAACCACCGGTCTTTTTAAACTGCGATGCCAACAGCTGAAAAACACCTACTACCATAAGAATTACAGGCCATGAAAGCACCCAAGGCGGCACGTTAAGCACATCCATACGGTGGAGCAACCACCAAACACCAAAGCCAATAATGAGCAGACCAAAAAGGCTGCGTTTTCTTTTGCGTAATTGGGGAGCATTTTTCTTTTCTGTGGTCGAAAATTTGTCTTGTGAGTTCATTTTGATCTTAATTTTTGTCAAATGTATAGCCGCAAAGTGCAGAAAAAGAAGGGTTTTAGGTGAGCGAGTCCAGTGAGGTAGGTGAGTGAGCAAAAATAGTCGGTAAGTGGTAATGTGCAGTTCTGGTAATAACAGTATAAAATAATCTTCATGTAGGTACACGTAAAAAGGTTGCACCTTTGCAAAATGACAAACATCGCGAATCGGTCGGCTATTTTATACCTTTTGGCCGCCATGAATTTTACGCACATTGTAGACTTTATGATAATGATGCCGCTGGGAAATTACCTGATGGAATTGTTTTCTATATCGGCTCAGCAGTTTACGGTTATTGTCTCTTCGTATGCGTTTAGCGCAGGTATTTCAGGGTTTCTTTCGGCTTTTTTGATCGATCGATTCGATCGTAAAAAAGCATTGATGTTCACGTACATCGGTTTTACGGTTGGGACCTTATCGGTTTCGTTTGCCAATACCTACGAACATTTAGTGCTGGCCAGAATTTTAACTGGTTTATTTGGTGGGGTGATCAATGCTTTGGTTTTATCGGTAGTGAGTGATTTGTACCAGTTTAAAGAGCGCGGCAAAGCTATGGGGATTATTTCTGCTGCTTTTGCTGCTGCCTCCGTTTTAGGAGTTCCAATCGGTTTGTTTTTAGCGAGTAAACTGTTTTGGCATGCTCCGTTTATTATGATTGGCAGCATTGGTGTGGTGCTTTCTGGAGTAGCATTTTTTGTTTTTCCGAATATGACGGATCACTTAAAAGAAAAACAAGATACCATACGGTTTGCAGCGAATGTAAAGCACGTTTTATCGAGTGTACTTACCGATAAAAATCAGATAATGGCATTGGCGGTGAGCATGTTTATTATTTTAGGTCAGTTCATGATTGTGCCGTTTATTGCGCCATTTATGCAAAGAAATGTGGGTTTTGATGAAGATACCATTACGTTGCTTTATATGTTTGGCGGTGGTGCGGTGGTGTTCACAGGGCCGCTAATTGGCCGATTCACCGATAAAATTGGTCCGCTTAAAGTGTTTGTCACTTTCTTGTTTCTATCGGCCATTCCGGTAATCATTCTTACGAACTTGGGGCCAACGCCTCTGTATTTAGCGTTGATTGTATCTACGTTTATGTTCATTCTTATCAATGGAAGAATGATACCGATGCAAACGATGACAACCGCTGTTGTTCCGCCAGAAACCCGGGCCAGTTACATGAGCATAAAATCGAGCATTCAGCAAATTAGCGCGGCATTGGCATCGTTGATTAGCGGCTCAATTGTATATGTAGGAACCGATGATTTATTTCACAACTTTCCTATTGTGGGCTATTTGGCTATCGGAATTGGTTTGTTGAGTTTATTGGTTGCCCCAAGGCTTAAAGTGGCTGCTGGAAATTAACTGGTTTTACAATTTATTGATGTTTTCGAGGTAGTGCTCGGCCTGTTCGAGCAAGCTGGTTTGGTGCTCTTTACTCATTTTATCCCAAACTCGATACATCATGCTCACTCGTGGATTACCGCGTAGTTTTTCTTGGTGACGGTGATAAAAATTCCAATAAAGACTGTTAAACGGACAAGCATTTTCGCCCGTTTTTTTCTTGTAATCGTAAGGGCATTTTGAGCAATAATGGCCCATTTTGTTGATGTAGCTGGCGCTTGAAACGTAGGGTTTGGTTCCTACAATGCCGCCATCTGCAAATTGGCTCATGCCGCGTGTGTTGGTAACTTCTACCCAATCGAGTGCATCAATGTAAATGCCTAAATACCATTGGTCTACCTCGTTAGGGTTTACGCCCGCCAGCAAAGCGAAATTGCCCGTGACCATTAGCCGCTGAATGTGATGCGCATAGCTATATTCTAACGATTGTTTAATGCTGTGTTGCAAGCACTTCATTTGGGTGTTACCCGTCCAAAACCAATCGGGCAGCGGTTGTTGATGATTGAAATAGTTCAGCGTGGCAAATTCAGGCATTTTAGCCCAATAAACACCTCGCATAAATTCTCGCCATCCGATTATTTGCCGTACAAAGCCTTCGATTTGAGCTATCGAAATCTCCTCTTCTCGCTTTTTCCATTCGTCTATAGCGCGGTTCACCACCTCGAGCGGAGAAAGCATTTTGGTGTTGAGCGAAAAGCTCAGTCTGGAGTGAAATAAACTCCAATAATCGGGAGTTAAAGCATCTTGGTATTTACCAAAATCAGCCAAGCAATTTTCTACAAAATAGGTAAGCAATTGCTCGCTTTGTGCTCGGTTAACAGGCCAAAAAAAATGTTGAGCATTTACCGAACCTAAGGTGTCGATTTGCTCTTTTTCTATTAATTCAACAATTTCTGTTGCATCGTTTTCGAAAAGGTAAGCGGTAGGAACCGATATCTTCTTCGGTAGTTTTTTTCGATTTTCACTATCATAATTCCACGTTCCGGTGAGCGGTTGTGAACCATCCATTAAGATATTATGCTGTTTGCGCATGTCTCGATAGAAGGTTTCCATCAAGAATTGCTTTTTGTCTTTGAAAAATTGGTGTAAATCGGTTCGTTCGGTTAAAAAGTGTTCAGAATCAAACGATTTAGATTTAATGGAAATTAATTTTTCGATAGATTTTAGCTGTTGATCTAAGCGATATTCATCGGGTAATTGGTATTGAAATTCGGTGATATCATGTTTTTCGATTAATTCGGGTATTAATTCTTTAAAAGAGGTAGCAGGGTTGTTGTCGAGAGAATAATAGGCTACTTGATGTCCATTTTGGACAAGCCAATTTTTGAAAGCGCGCATTGCTAAAAAGAAACCGCAGACCTTTTGAATATGATGACGAGCATAGGTGGCCTCTTCTCGCATTTCGGCCATTACATACAATACATTTTGATCGGCTGTTTGAAACCAACTGTGCTTTTGGTTGAGCTGATCGCCTAATACGAGTCGTAAAATTTTTGCCATACAGTTGAAAACAACCACATTTTACGTTTGTTTGTTTCACCATGTTAATAGGTATAGATTACGGCTCTAAATTGGCAGGAACCACAGTAGTGGCTACTTGGCATAACGGCAACATTGAACTGCACCAAAGCGAAAAAAAGCAAGATGCAGATAAAATGATTGAAGCCCTGTTGGCACCTATCAATCAAGAAACGATAGTGGCTTTCGATGCGCCACTTTCTTTGCCAGGGGTTTATCGGCAATTAAAAGGGTTTTCGAATTTTCACTACCGAAAGTGCGATTTTGAGTTAAAAGCAATGAGCCCTATGTTTTTGGGCGGCCTTACAGCAAGAGCCATGAGTTTGGCGCATAAATTATCGAATGTTCATCTAGTTTTTTACGAAGCCTATCCTACCAAACAAGCCGAAAGATTGAAATTATCTTCTTTCGATTACAAAAAATCAACGGCAAATTACGAAGCCATCCGGGAGGTGTTGACCAAGGCGTTAAACGGTTCCTACCTGCCTAAATTAATGAATGGACATCAAGTAGATGCGGTGCTAGCATTGGTGGCTGCTCGCAGAATTAAAGAAAACCAGGCGCAAGCGATTGGCGATGCGGCAGAAGGATTGATTTATGTTTAATTGCGAGAAATGGTGAGGCCTGCCAAGCTGAACAACCAACCTGATTTCTTTTGCTCGTAGTTTACCGGTAATTTGGCAGATTGTAACAGTTCTTTTCCTTTGGCAGATGCGTAGGTGCTATTTACTTCTTCAGTTTGTAAAAGCGGAACTTCTTCTTTTAGTTTTTCCACTAAAAACTCTTTGATGGTTAAGTACTTTTCTGTTTTTGGCATTGCAGAAACCGGCTCGATTTTCTGTTTTGTTCTAGGCTTTTCATTGATTTTAGCCAGTTCATGAGCTGTTTTCGTAACCGATAAATACGCTTCTTTCTGCGGCATTTGCAAGGCAGAAACACTTACTGTCTGTGTAGTTGAAACCGAAATAGGTCGATTTTCATTCTTAGGGGCATTTTCTGCAGTTACTTGGGCATAAAGTTCAGCGGGTTTAGCTGTTTCTTGCGTTGCAGATGCTGAAGTACTCGTTGTATTGTTGCTCTTAGCTTGCGTATCGGTACGATCCGTTTTTCCAATTTTTTCGGTGTTGGCCAACGGTACAGATGAGTTTCCATTTTCGGTGAAGTGGCTGGCATAAAAACCCGCAATAAGCAATACTACAATGGCAGCAGCGGCACTCCATTGGGTGCTTTTTAAATGTATCCAAAGCGGAATAATTCGAGTTTTCTCTTTTTTCTTCAGTTGATTTTTACTCGAAAAACTGGCAGAAGAAGGCGAAAGAATGGTTTTTTCAAAAAGAGATAAGTCGTTTTGTAAGTGCGGGTTTTTGGCTAAAAAAGAAGAAAGTTCTGCTTGTTTTTGATCAGAAAGTTGGTTTTCAATTTTCTCGATAAAAGCGGTTTCAAAGTTATTTTCGGTAATGGTTCCTACCGAAACAATTTCTTTTTTAAGCTCGTTTTTTTTCGAAAAGGTGGCTGTAGATGGAGAAAGTGAAATTTCTTTTAATTGTTCAAGTTCTTCAGCAATTTCTGGATGACTTACCAAAAAAGCCTCAACAGCCGCTGCTTCAGCATCGCTGAGTGCGCCATCTAGGTAATCTACCAACCATATTTCGTAGTTGTTTTGGTTTATCATAATACTGCGTCTATACTGCCTATGTAGGCTTTTAATTTTTTGCGTGCTCGAAAGATGTACACTTTCACTTGTGATTCTTTAAGCGCGGTGATTTCGCCAATTTCTTTGTAATCGTAGCCTTCGTAATCTCGTAAGAGAATTACCTGTTTTTGAATAGCCGGAAGTTGCGCCAAGGCATCTTCAAGCACTTCGTTTAAGCCGGTGTATTGTTGTTGGGTAAAGTTTTCTGCTTCCGCTTTTTCAAGGTCAAATTCACCTTGTTTTTTGCTTCTTCTCAGGTAATCGATCATAATTCGGTAACCGGTGGTGAAAAGCCACGATCGGGATTTTTCCCATTCGACATCTTCTCGATGGTGCCACAGCTTTTCGAAACTATCTTGCACCAAATCGTTAGACAGGTCTTCGTTGTTCAGGTTTTTAAGTAAGAACCTAAATAAACGGTCTGCGTACTCGTCTACACTTTTATTGTATTCTTCGACTGTCATACGGGAGAGTTGTCGATTGTGGGTGAAACGAACTCATCTTGCTGAAAGTTACAGCTAAATTTATTTTTTTCTCTGTTTCTGTTCATTTCAAAAACGAACTCGCTATTCTTACCTTTGAAAGCATGCAAGATTTACGCGTAACTACGGTTCAAACTTCTTTGTTTTGGCAAGATATCGAGAAGAATTTAGTGCAATTTTCTGAGTTGTTATCAACCCTCGATTCCTCAACCGATCTAATTGTTTTACCCGAAATGTTTAGCACCGGTTTCACCATGCAGCCAGAGAAATGGGCACAAACCGAATCTGAGTCTGCTGTAAGTTGGATGCAAGCAGAAGCTCAAAAACACCAAGCCGTAATAACGGGCAGTTTGGTAATTGAAGAAAACGGCCAGTATTTTAATCGTCTTTTTTGGGTGCAACCCAACGGAGAATATTCCACCTATAACAAGCGGCATCTTTTTTCACTAGCCAAAGAGCAAGACCACTATACACAAGGCAAAGAGCGATTAATTGTTACGTTAAAAGGTTGGCGAATTTGTCCGTTGATTTGTTTCGATTTGCGTTTTCCGGTGTGGAGCAGAAATAACCACGCTTACGATGCGCTTATTTACGTTGCCAATTGGCCACACCGCAGAAGTTTTGCTTGGAAACAATTATTAATTGCTCGAGCAATAGAAAATCAAAGTTTTGTAATTGGTGTAAATCGGGTAGGATCCGATGGCAACCAAGTAGAACACTCTGGTGACTCGGTAGTTTTAAATCCGTTAGGAGAGGCCATAAGTTCTACAAAACCGAACGAAGTTCGTGTAGAAACCAATCTATTAAAAGCAGAAGAACTTAAGGCGGTTCGTGAGAAATTTCAGTTTTTAAACGATCAAGATGGGTTTACGGTAGAAGTGTAACCAAACAACAAATCCTCATTTTACCATCTCAAAACCGTTTTCGAACACAAAACGCAAGAAAATTCTTATAGTTTTCTAATTGTGCTGTGCTAAGGGTGCTATTCTCTTTGTGGCTGCTGCCACTTTCTTAATTTAGCCCAACCAAACAATCAATCTAGAAAATCATGAAATTTCGTTTTCTCGCTACGATTTTATTTTCCTGCTCAATACTTGTCGCTTGGTCACAAACTCGTTGGGATGCTGCCCGCATTCAGCTAGAGTTAGAAAAGCTCCAAGTGGTGGGCAATGTGTTGTATTTGGCAGCTCATCCAGACGATGAAAATACCCGACTAATTGCTTGGTTGGCTAACGAACAAAAAGTAAGAACGGCTTACTTATCGTTAACGCGTGGAGATGGCGGGCAAAACTTAATTGGAGACGAAAAAGGGCCATTGATGGGGCTCATTAGAACCCAAGAATTACGCGAGGCCAGAAAACTAGATGGCGGGGAGCAATTTTTTACCCGCGCTCTCGATTTCGGATATTCAAAAACCGATAAAGAAACGTTAGAAAAATGGAATCGAGATACGGTGTTGAAAGATGTGGTAATGACCATCAGAAAGTTTAAGCCCGATGTAATTGTTAATCGGTTCCCACCAACAAAATACGCAGGCCACGGCCATCACACGGCCTCGGCCATCTTGGCCGAAGAGGCTTTCGATTTAGCTAACGACCCAACAAAATTTCCTGAATCTGCCAAAAAGTACGGTGTTTGGCAACCGAAAAGAATGTTTTTCAATAATTCGTCTTGGTGGGATAAAGACATTGACCAGAGAAGAGACGAATACGTAACCGTAGATGTTGGAGCCTATATGCCATTATTAGGTGTTTCTTCTACCGAATTGGCAGGTATGAGCCGTTCTCAGCATCGTTCGCAAGGATTTGGAGCTGCATTGGCAAAAGGCGAACAATGGGAATACCTCGAATTAATAAAAGGCGAAGAGGCAACAGATAGCATGTTCGAAAACATCGATTTAACCTGGAATCGTGTAAAAGGGGGAGCAGAAATCGATCAAAAAATCTCGAAAATTTTGGCTGCCTACAATCCTTCTACGCCCAGCGAAAGTATAGAAAGCTTAATCGAGCTTTACTTTGCCATCGAGAAGCTAGAAGATTTTCCGTGGAAAGCCTACCAACTCAACAAAACCAAAGAGTTAATAGCAGCTTGTGGTGGGTTATGGATGGAGTTGTTAGCAGAAAACCCTACCGTAGTTAAAGGAGAAAAACTAGCAACGCATACCGAAATTCTTGCCCAATCGAATTACCCTTTTGAGCTTAAAAAGATTTCTGTAGGAACCGCTTCTCAACTCATTAACCAAACACTTACCAATCAAGTAGTCTCTACCGAATTTACCCTTTCAGCTCCTGAAAAAATTACCCAGCCGTATTGGTTAGAAAAACCAGCGATTAACGATTTATTCCAAATCGATAAAAAAGACTGGTTGGGTTTACCAGAAAATCCGGCTTTTATCTCGGCACAATTTGTAATCAAGACCCATTTAGGAGAACTTGTTTTCGAACGTCCGCTTCGTTACAAATGGGTAGATCGAGCAGATGGTGAGCTGTATAGAAACGTAAATGTTATTCCAGAACTTTCTGTAACACCCGATCAAAAAACAGTGGTTTTTACTCAGGGCGATGAAAAGGTGGTGACTGTTAAAATTCAAAACCGCAATAAAAAAGTTCGCAACGTAGAGCTAGAACCTATTTTGCCCAAAGGGTGGAGAATTTCTCCTCAAGAATGGGAAATCACCGAAATGGCTCCTAACGAGCTAAGGTTTGTAACCTTCACCATTACTCCGCCTAAAAAGCAGCAACGAGCTCATTTGCAGTTCGAACTAGAAATTGGCGAAAACGAATCTATCGCGAAAGATTATGTAGAAATTAACTATCCGCATATTGAAACACAAGTGGTAATGCCTAACGCAGAAGTCCTGTTGGTAAATGCTCCGGCAATGAGTAAAGCATTGCATGTGGGGTATATTATGGGAGCGGGAGATGAGGTTCCTACCGCAATAGAACAGTTAGGTAACAAAGTAACTGTTATTGATTTACAACGCTTAACCAGAGATCAGCTTGATGCGTTTGATGTAGTCGTTTTAGGAATTAGAGCTTTTAATACAGAAAAAGAGTTGGCTACGTTAAACTCGGCACTTTTCGATTATGTAAAAATGGGTGGGCACATGATTGTTCAGTACAACACTAACCGTGGTTTGGTAACGGATAAAATTGCTCCGTTGGCGTTAAATCTATCAAGAGATCGAGTTACGGTCGAAGAAGCAGAAGCGATTTGGTTGCAGAAAAACCATCCTTTATTTACAACGCCTAACGCATTAACAGAGCAAGATTTTATCGGTTGGAACCAAGAAAGAGGCTTGTACTTTGCCGATGAGTGGGACGAAAACTTTACGCCATTAATTAGCTGGAAAGACCCACAAGAGGATCCTTCGAAAGGCGGTTTGTTAGTGGCAGAATACGGAGAAGGAACGTACATCTTTACAGGAATTAGCTTGTTTAGACACTTGCCAGCGGGTGTTCCCGGTTCTTACCGTTTGTTGGCTAATTTATTGAACTATGGACAATAAAAACGACCTTAAAAATCAGCCGCCCATTTTGGGCAATTGGCGCAGTTTATACCTAACCGTATTGCTATTTTTAGTAGTGCAAATTGCGTTTTATCTCTACTTATCGTCACTTTGGTAAACCTGTAGTATGGCTCTTTTAGATTGGATTGTTTTAGTAGGAACCTTAATGGTCATTGTGGCGTATGGAACGTGGAAAACGCGCCAACAAAACAGTATGGAGAGTTACCTAAAAGGGGATAACTCTATGAAGTGGTGGACCATCGGTTTGTCAATTATGGCTACGCAAGCCTCTGCCATTACCTTTCTTTCAACGCCTGGTCAGGCGTATGAAAGCGGAATGGGATTTATTCAGTTTTACTTGGGATTGCCCATTGCTATGGTGGTGATTTCGGCTGTTTTTATTCCGATTTACTACAAACTGAATGTGTTTACGGCCTACGAATATTTAGAAAAGCGGTTTAATATGCCCGTGCGTTTGTTTACGGCCTTCTTGTTTTTGGTGTCTCGCGGTTTAGCCGCAGGGATTACTATTTACGCGCCTGCCATTGTTTTGTCAACTTTACTCGGCTGGAACCTAAACCTTACCAATGTGCTCGTGGGTGTTTTGGTAATTATCTATACCGTTTCTGGTGGAACTAAAGCAGTAAGCATCACACAAAAGTGGCAGATGGCGGTGATTTTTGCGGGGATGTTTGTGGCGTTTTTTCTCATCCTTAGTTACTTGCCAGAGCAGTTGAGTTTTGTAGATGCCATCGACATTGCCGGTGCAATGGGCAAAATGGAAATTATAAATACAGAGTTTGATTTAGAAAACCGCTACACGCTGTGGACAGGCTTGTTAGGCGGATTTTTCTTGGCGATGTCTTATTTCGGAACCGATCAGAGTCAAGTTCAGCGGTATTTAGGAGGTAAAAGCATTACCGAAAGTAGGTTGGGGTTAATGTTTAACGGCTTAATGAAAGTGCCCATGCAGTTTTTTATTCTGTTTGTGGGCGTTATGGTTTTTGTGTTTTATCAATATAACGAGCCGCCAGCGTTTTTTAATCGTCCGGGAATTGAGCGAGTTTATACCACTGAAAATGCTGAAGAAATTAGGCAATTAGAAGCCTCTTACAGCGAGGCTTTTCAGAAGAAAAAGGAGGTGTTGAGTGAATATGCAACGGCTCCTACCGAAAAAGAAAAAGAAGCGTTGCTTTCACAAGCAAAAACGCATTACCAAGAAGGGCAAGAAATTAGAGAATCGATAAAAGCTACCATTGCTAAAACGGACAGCGACATTGAAACAAAAGATACTGATTATGTGTTTCTTACGTTTATTTTAACGTATTTGCCAGAAGGCGTAATTGGCTTGTTGTTAGCCGTGATTTGCAGTGCAGCTATGTCGAGCACAGCTGGTGAGTTAAACGCTTTGTGTAGCACTACCACTGTAGATTTTTACCGTAGATTGAAATTTGGCAATTCTCATGTTGAGCCAATAGATGCCGAAGTTGACAAGGCAAAAAATAGGCGCGAAGTGCTTACTTCGAAATTGATCACTACAGGCTGGGGAATTTTAGCGATTGTTATTGCGCTTTCGGCCAGTTTGTTTGAAAATCTAATTCAACTCGTAAATGTGCTGGGCTCTTTGTTTTATGGAAGTATTCTGGGCATTTTTGTCTTGGCTTTTTTCTTTAAAACGGTAAAATCACGAGCTGCTTTGGTGGCCGGTATTGTAGGGCAAGTAACCGTATTGGTTTTACACCTTTTAACGGTTTTAAAGTACGTTGAAATTAGTTATTTATGGTACAATGTAATTGGTTGTACTGTGGTGGTATTGGTGGGTGTTTTGGCCCAATTGATTTTTGGAAATGAAGAACCTCAAACTATAGATTATGTCAGAGAAAATTAATGCAGATAAGGCGCCAAAGCCGGTAGGTTTGTATCCGCATGCTCGAAAAGTGGGCAATCTTTTATTTCTTTCTGGGGTAGGACCCAGAACGGCCGGTTCAGACGAAAACGATTCTGGTGTTCCTGGTTTAAAGTTAGACCACAACGGAAACTTTATCGAATTTGATTTCGAAGCGCAATGTCGTTCAGTATTCGATAATGTAAAAGCCGTCTTAGAAGCTTCTGGCTCTAAGTGGGAAAATTTAGTAGATGTTACCGTTTTCTTGGTAAACATGAAGCGCGATTTTAAAACGTACAACAAGATTTACGCTGAGTATTTTAAAGATAATCAGCCTTGCAGAACTACGGTAGAAATTAACTCGTTGCCCACACCTATTGCTATTGAGCTAAAGTGTATAGCTACGGTAGATTAGTTTTTAACCGAAAAGAAACTAAAAAGGTCGTTTTGCATGCAAAACGACCTTTTTTATTATAAAAATGGGTCAATTTTTAAACCAACTCATTGGCTACTAAATGCTCAAGAATTTGAACGGCATTGGTAGCAGCTCCTTTTCTTAGATTGTCGGCTACAATCCACATATTGATCGTGTTTTCTTGAGATTCGTCTAAACGAATTCTACCCACAAAAACATCGTTTTTACCTTCTGCGTAAATAGGCATTGGGTAGGTGTTTACATCAGGATTGTCTTGCAGGGTAATTCCTGAAGTGTCGTTAAGCGTTTTTCGAATTGTGGCTAAGTTGGGCGCGTTAACAAACTCGATATTCACCGATTCTGAATGTCCGCCAACTACCGGAACTCTCACTGCAGTAGCGGTAACTTTTACGCTATCGTCTTGTAAGATTTTTTTGGTTTCGTTGGTGAGTTTCATTTCTTCTTTGGTGTATCCGTTTTCTTCGAATACATCACAATGTGGAATGCAATTTTTATCGATAGCATACGGATAAGCCATTTGGGCCTCTTTTCCTGCTCTTTCAGCATTCATTTGTTCAACCGCTTTAACACCCGTTCCAGTAATACTCTGGTAAGTAGAAATTACCACTCTTTTTATGCTGTATAATTGGTGCAATGGCTGTAACGCCATAACCAATTGAATAGTAGAGCAATTAGGGTTGGCAATAATTTTATCTTCTTTAGTTAATAAATGGCCATTTATTTCGGGTACAATCAGCTTGTGGTCGGGGCTCATTCTCCAAGCCGAAGAGTTATCGATTACCGTGGTTCCAGCTTCGGCAAAAATTGGAGCCCACTTTAATGAAGTGCCGCCACCGGCAGAAAATAAAGCAACGTCCGGTTTTCGTTTAATAGCAGTTTCGCAATCAATCACTTCGTAGTTTTTACCGTTAAATTCTACTTGGGTTCCTACCGATTTAGAAGAAGCAACCGGAATTAATTCACTAATTTCTACACCGCGCTCAGCTAAAACTTTTAGCATAATGGTTCCTACCATTCCTGTGGCGCCTACTACTGCTACTTTCATTGTTTACTCTATGTTTAATTAAGAGGTTATTTATGCGAGCGCCAAAAGTAATATATTTGATATCGTACTATTAAAATACTGGTTGTATGCCTATTTGCAGAATTCTTCTTGTTATAAGCCTATTAATCCCCGTTCTCTGCAAAGCTCAGCTCACCGATGATTTTTCAGATGGTGATTTCAGTAACAATCCCACTTGGAGCGGAGATACCGCGGTTTTCGACATTAACCCAGCGTTTGAGTTGTGGTTAAATGCCCCGCCTGCGTTCGATGAAGCGTATGCTTCGCTTCCTTCTCAATCGATCGAAAATGCCACTTGGGAGGTGTTGGTGAAAATGGATTTTAACCCATCGAGCACCAACAATACTCGAATTTATTTAACCGCTGACCAAGCCAACTTAGAAGGTGCACTCAACGGATATTACATCAGAATTGGCGGTAGCAGCGATAACGTGAGCCTTTGGAGGCAAGACGGAAACGCACAAACAGAAATTATTGTAGGAACCACTGGTGTTGTTGATCTTGCTCAGGTAGAAATTAGGGTGCGTGCCACGCGAGATGCCTTGGGAAATTGGGAAATTTTTCACGATGTAACGGGCGGTACTACTTTTACATCTGAAGGAACCGTTTTCGACAATTCTCATGTTTCTTCACAATTCTTCGGAATTTTTTGTGATTATACTACCACCCGATCAGACAAGTTCTTTTTCGATGATTTTGTAGTAACGGGTCAGCCTTACACAGATATTATTCCGCCCATTATTGATTCGGTAGCGGTAATTTCTGCCAACCAGCTCGATGTGTTTTTTAACGAAAACGTTGATGTTCCAACCGCACAAAACACAGCCAATTATACCGTTAATAATGGAGTAGGAAATCCATCTACTGCTCAGGTAGACCCTGTTTTGAACAGCCTTGTTCACTTATCGTTTACCAATAATTTTCCGTTGGCGCTAGAAAGTATCTTAAACACAAGCGCGGTAACCGATACAGCAGGAAACACCATGGTGGCTTCTGCCGATACTTTTCTTTATTACGTTCCCGTAGTTCCTCAACCGGGCGATGTGATTTTTACCGAAATCTATGCCGATTTTTCACCAACTATTGGTTTGCCCGCTGCAGAATATGTAGAAATTTACAATGCGTCTGCTGCTATTTTTAACCTAGCAGATTGGACCTTCTCTGATGGTAGCTCGGTAACGGGTGATTTACAGCAAGATTTTCTTTTCCCGGGAGAGTATTTGGTGATTTGCGATATTGGTGAACTACCGCTCTTTAGTGCCATTCCTAACACCATGGGCATTGGGCCTTTTCCAACGTTAAACAATGGTGGCGATGCGCTAGAATTGCGAGATGCAAACGGAACGGTAATCGATCAGGTAACCTACGATATTTCTTGGTATAACGATGCTTCAAAAGACGATGGCGGCTGGAGTTTAGAGTTAATTAATCCGCTGGCATTTTGTAGTGCAGGTGCCGCCAACTGGACGGCCTCGATAAATGTTACAGGCGGAACACCCGGAGCACAAAACTCTGTGTTTAACACAGCTACCGATTTAATAGCTCCTGAGATACAAAATCTTACCATCAATTCGCAAAACAGCATTACCCTCACTTATAACGAAGCCATGGATAGTGCTTCGGTGGTGAACATTGCTAATTATGCATTTACGCCTTCTTTAACGGTAGGATCCATCTCTGCTTTGGCTCCAGATTTTGCCGTTGTTACTATAAATTTGACCACTCCTATCGATAGTTCTTTGAGTTACGATTTGGTAGTAAACAACGTAACCGATTGCCCTGGTAATGTAATTGGTTCTGTAAATACAGCATCGTTCGCTATTGGTGTTTTAGCTCAACCGGGAGATGTGATTTTTACCGAAATTTATAACGATTTCTTGCCAACAAATGGTTTGCCAGCAGCCGATTACATTGAAATTTTTAACCGCTCAAGTGGCATTATAAACTTGCAAGATTACACGTTTACAGACGCCAGTAGTGTTGTGGCCACCTTCGATAGTTATGTTTTGCAACCCGGAGAATACGTAATTCTTTGTGACGAGAACGATACGTCTAGCTTTCAACCCTACGGAAATGTTATTGGCTTACAACCTTTCCCAACCATAAACAACGATTTTGACCAATTAACCTTGAGAGATAGCAGTAGCCTGCTTATTGATCGAGTAGCCTACGATGATTCTTGGTATCAAGATGACTCTAAAACGGATGGCGGTTGGAGTTTAGAGCTGATTAATCCGCAAAGCAATTGTTTGGGCAGTTCTTCTAATTGGATAGGTTCGGTAGCTACCATTGGTGGAACTCCTGGAGCTCAAAATTCGGTATTCAGTTTAGTACCAGATACCGATGCACCAGAGCTTATCGATGTGTCGCCCAGCGGAGCGGCTTCTGTGTTAATTACGTTTAATGAAAACATGGACAGCTTAAGCTTGGTAAATGGTTCCTACAGTTTTACGCCTAATTTACCCGTGACTGCAATTGTTCCGGTAGGACCCAATTTTACCCAAGTCGAAATTCAATTTTCTGCCAATATTGATTCTACATTAAGTTATACGGTGGATGTTGCGAATGTGACTGATTGCCCTGGAAATACCATTGGTACAGTAAATTCGGGTGTGTTTGCCATTGGTGGCACGCCTTCGGTTAACGATGTGCTCATTACCGAAATTTACGCTGATTATACGCCAACTGTTGGTTTGCCCGGAATTGAGTTTGTAGAGATTTACAACAACTCTACCAGTTTGTTTAACCTAAAAGATTGGGTGTATACAGATGGCTCTTCGTCTACTGCAGATTTTGACGACTATCTCTTGTTGCCCGGTGAATATGTAATTCTTTGCCATCGAGACGATACTTCTGCGTATTCTTCTTTCGGAAATGTAATTGGGCTTTTCCCGTTTCCGGGGTTGAACAATTCAGGAGACGATTTGCAATTAATTGCGCCCAACGGCTTAGTGATTAACGAAGTTTTCTATACCGATGAGTGGTACAACGATCCGGTGAAAGCCACTGGTGGCTGGAGTTTAGAATTGATTAATCCGCAAGCAGTGTGCGCCAATTCGCCCGGTAACTGGACGGCCTCGACAGATCCTTTAGGTGGAACTCCGGGAGCTCAAAACTCAGTGTATGATTTAACGCCAGATAACCTCGCGCCAGAGCTAGTGAATGCAGAGGTGATAAGCCAAAATCAAGTGTTGTTAACTTTTAATGAGTCGATGGATAGCGCTTCGGTAGTAGGGGCGAGTTTTGTTACACTCCCGAATTTAGTGATCAGTAGCGTAGAAGCCATTGCTCCGCAATATCAACAAGTTGAAATCACATTTGCGTCTAATTTAGATCCAGTTACTTTATACACGATTGAATTAACCAATGCCGAAGATTGTGCGGGCAATTTAATTGGCTCAGAAAATAGCGCTGAATTTGCCATTGGTATTGCTCCTCAACAAGGCGATTTAATCATTAATGAGCTGTACCCAGACCCAGATGTGTTGCAAAGTCCTAATTTACCTGATGGCGAGTTTATTGAACTACACAATACTACCAACCAAGCCATCAGAACACTGAATCTGTATATCTCAGATGGAACGAACACATCGTTAATTCCAACTACAGTTATACCGCCTGGAGAATACTTGATATTGTGCCACCCAGATAATGTAGCAGAGTATTCTCTTTTTGGAAATACAGTGGCGTTTAACTCCATTCCGAGTTTAAACAATACGGGCGAGTACATTTCTTTACAAACCGATACAGGGTCCATTCTAGATGGTGTTTTATACGATAAGTCTACCTACCAAAACGCAGCCTATCAAGAAGGTGGTTGGACTCTTGAAAGAATTAACCCAGACGAGCCTTGTGGTGGTAATACTAATTGGCGAGCGAGTGAATCTCCTAACCATGGAACCCCCGGTGCGCAAAATTCAGTTTACGATCCAAGTTTTGGTTTTGCTGAGCCAGAAATTCAATCGATTGTGGTTAAGGCTGTCAATACCATCGAAGTGTTTTTTACCAAAACCATGGATAGCCTGAGCCTAGCAAATGCAACCTATACTTTGTCGCCATCGGGGTACACCAGCATTGTATTAATTAAACCGGTAGGACCCGATTTTACCTCTTTGATAATTGCGGTAGACTCTAACAACATTGCTCCCGGTGTGGTATTTACTTTAACCATTGATAATGCCGCTGATTGTGCCGGAAATTTACTCTCGAATTTTAACTCTGCCGATTTTGAGTTGCCTCAAGAAAGAGAAATTATCATTAACGAAGTATTGTTTGACCCAGTAGGAGATGGCTCTGATTATGTAGAACTTTACAATCGATCGAATAAAACCGTTGTTATTACCGACTGGGCTTTATCGTATGAAAATTCTTCAGGAGGAACCAGTTACAACACCATTACCGATGATTTTTATGCTTTGCCTCCGGGTGGTTTTGTGCTGCTCTGTGAAGATAAAGACAACATTGAGTTTATGTATCCGGTAGATTCTGAGCCTGATGTTTTTCTAGAAATGAACTTACCTACTTATTCAAATACAGCCGGAAATGTTCGCTTAGTAAGTTCGTTAAGAACCGAGGTAGATGAGTTTACCTATTCAGATGATTTTCACTTTCCGTTGCTAGAATCGACAGAAGGGGTGAGTTTAGAAAGAATTAATTACGACCGAGAAACCCAAGACCGAACTAACTGGCATTCTGCAGCTGAAGAATCAGATTTTGGAACTCCCGGAATTGAAAACTCACAATACAAACCTGCGGGATATAGAAAAGAAGAGATTACGGTTCCTACCAACACCTTTTCACCCGATGGTGACGGAGTAGACGATGTGTTAAACATCAATTATAAATTCGATGAGCCTGGCTATGTAGCCAATGTTAGAATCTTTGATAGCGAAGGGAGAGAAATTCGCCAAATAGCCAATAATAAACTGTTGGGCATTGAAGGAACCTTTGCTTGGGATGGAATCACAGCCAACAACGAAAAGGCACGAATTGGGCTTTATGTCATCTTTATTGAGGTTTTCGACCTAAACGGAGACAAAAAACTATACAAGGAAACGTGCGTGTTAGCCACTCGTTTTTAAAAAGATAACATTTGCGAAACAAATTAATTTTAACTTAACACCCACCGATTTTAAGCGATTTAGTTTTGCAAAGAATTTAAACCAATGCAAATGATTCGCAAATTTACTTTGGCTTGCGCAGCCTTAATCTTGAGTGCCTTCGGTATTCAAGCGCAAACAACTGACCTAATAATTTCTGAGTACGCAGAAGGGTCAAGTAATAACAAATACATTGAGCTTTATAATGGTACTGGTGCTACCGTAGATTTATCGAACTACGAAATGTGGCTTGTTTCTAATGGTGGTACTTGGCCAGAATCTACAATTTCTTTAACAGGAACGTTAGCTGATGGTGAGGTTATCGTAATCGCTAACGGTTCGGCAGACCCTGCAATTACTGGGTTAACGAATGCAACAACGGCTTTCAATAGTGCTACTTTTTTCAACGGTGACGATGCTGTAGGTCTTGCAAAAGACGATGGGTCGGGTACTTTTATTCTAATTGATGCAGTTGGAGAAGATGGTCTAGATCCAGGTTCTGGATGGGATGTTGCAGGTGTTACAAATGCAACGGCAAACATGACTTTGGTAAGAAAATCAGATGTGTGTTCTCCAACAACAGATTGGAATGCATCTCGTGGTACTAATGCTACCAACTCACAGTGGACTGTTGAGCCTCAAAACACTTGGACATTTGCAGGAAGTCATACTTCTACTTGTATTACTGTAGTTACTGGTGATACCATTGATCCTGAAGTTACAGATTGGTCTATTGTTAGTGCAACAGAAGTAAGAGTTGCTTTCTCTGAGCCAGTTGAAGTTACAACAGCAGAAAACATTGCTAATTACATGGTTAACCCAGGTAACTTAGTTTCTGCAGCTTCTTTAGTAGCACAAGATACAGTAGTGTTAACGCTTTCTTCTGCTCTAATGGCAGGAACCGAATACACGGCAGACATAACGAACGTAGTAGATACTTCTGCTAATGCAAACGCTCTTGTTCCGTTTAACGCTTCTTTCTTGTTTAACGATTACTCAGGTTCTGATTTAGTAATCACTGAGATTTTCTACAACCAACCGAACAGTGGAGATATTGAGTACTTTGAGCTTTACAACAACAGCTCTGCTGCCATTGAATTAGGTGGTTTGTCAATTACCAATGGTGTTGATTTAGACATTAATGCTCCTTTCTCTTTAGGTGCTGGTGAGTACATGGTATTTATTCAAGATTCTACAGACTTCAACGGGGTGTTTACGGTTCCTACTACTCAGCAAATTGAGTGGACAGGCGGAAGCTTAAGCAATAGTGGTGAAGAAATCGAAATCTCTAACTCTTTAGGTCAAGTAGTTGTTGGTTTAGAGTACGATGACAGAACTCCATGGGAACCTCGCCCAGATGGTGACGGTTATTCACTTATTCTTTGTGATGTAAATTCAGACATTACTTTAGCGGGTAGCTGGTCAATTTCTGATAATGTAAGTGCTAATGATGGTACTCAAGATTTATACGGTAGCCCAGCGGCTGCAAACACTTGTGCTACTATTCCAATGTACGAAATTGGTGTAATTACTACAGTAGACGGTTCTGGTGCTGCTGATTCTACAGGTGTTATTTGTGAAATTCAAGGTTTAGTAGCTGCTCCTAACTTTAGTGCTAACGGTGCTAGCGGACCAGATGTTGAATTCCAAGTAATCAACAACGATAATACAGAAGGTATCTTAGCAATTGCTTTTGTAGGTACTGATGTAATCAACTACATCCCTACCATGGGAGACGAAGTAATTGTTCGTGGTGAAGTGGGTCAGTTTAACGGTGTTGCTCAATTCAACATCATGAGTGTAGAAGTAATTTCTACTGGTAACTGTTTACCTTTCCCTCAGTTGGTAGAGGTTCCTGCTGAAGAGCATGAGTCTGAAATTATTGAGTTACGCAACGTTTATTTAGTAGATAATAGCTGGTTAAACCCTGCTGGTAACGGTAGAAACTACGAAGTAGTAACTACTAATGACGATACAGTAGTTGTTCGTGTTCGTGACTTAACCAATATCGATTCTGCATTTATTGCTGGTATCTCAGGTAACTTTAACCTAATGGGTATGGGTAGTGAGTTTAACGGTGATCACCAAGTGTGGCCACGTTTCCAGAACGATTTCGACTTTGACGTTGTTAAGCCAGCTCCTGCAGGTTTAGTAATTAACGAGTTAATGTCTTCTAACGATACTACTTATGCAGACGAAAACAATGAGTTTGATGATTGGATTGAGCTTTACAACGGTGGAACTACAGATATTGATATCGCTGGTATGTACATCACAGACGATTCTGCTGAGCCAATGAAGTACCGTATTCCAACTTGTGATAACAACACTACTATTGCTGCAGGTGGTTACATGGTAATTTGGGCAGATAACGAAGAAGAGCAAGGTGCTTTACACACTAACTTCTCGTTGAGCGCTTCTGGTGAGTTTGTAGGTCTTTACACTGCAGACGGAACTACAGTAGCAGATTCTGTTTCTTTCGGTGCTATTGATCAAGACAAGTCTTTCGGTAGAAGAACAGACGGAGCTAACGATTGGGTGGTTTTCGAAGCAACTACTCCAAACGCTTCTAACAACAGCGGTGTTGTATTAAATGTAATTGCTAACAACGCATTAAACAATGCTTTAAGCGTTTACCCTAACCCAGTACAAAACGAGGTTTTCTTCAACAAAACAGTTGATGTTCAAATCTTCACCATTACTGGTAAATTAGTGAAAGAAGTAAAAGCAGTTAATACATTAAATGTTTCTGATTTCAACAACGGAGTATACTTAATCCGCACGGCTGAAGGCGAAACAGTAAGATTGATTAAGAAGTAATTCTTTTCAAAATAGCTTTTGAAAAAGGGAGGTTTTTAAACCTCCCTTTTTTTGTGATATAACATTTCGAATCTTTCAGAACAAATTGAAAATAAGCGATGTTATTGATTGTATGAAAGAGTTAAGTGGAAGAGATGAGTGGTTGTTAGAAATGCGTCCAGAAATAAAAGATGTTCACGAGGCAGAGAGTGAGGAAGAGCTATTTCAAAACAAGACGCTTCGTCCTGTTTTAAAGTTCCAAAATGCAGCACTTATTAGTGTGCTTAAGAATTATATAAAAGATAGAAAGAAGCCGTTTAAAGCCTTTAATCAGAAAGTGCAAAAGCAGATGATTAGAGATTATATACAGAACGATCATCCGTTTAGAAGAGAGTTGCAGCATTTAATTGTAGCCTTGCTCACAGAGCAAGAACTACACTTTTATTTTACGCACAGAAGCGAATGCAACAAGCGCATTATACAAATGTTGATAGAAAGGTATTGTAATCAGCTAGAGCGGTTAATCTAGGCAGGAACCGCTTTACTTTCTTTTGCAGATTTCACTTGTTTTAATATGTGATCCCACAAAACAATGCGCTGCTTCAAAGCCATTTTGGCTGTTTCAGCCACTTCTAGCCACTTTTGTTCATCCTTGCCACAAAGCATTTCAATCATCTTGTAAGCTAACGGACCATGAACTCCATCGTCTAATTCAATATGGCGGTCTAGATAGTAAACATAAGTGGTGAGCTTGCCGGGATAGCGGCTTTCAACATCTTTTACCAACTCTTTAAACATGCCAGGAATTAGATCTTCTCTACCAAAGGTAAAGGCGCTGGCAATGCGGTGTAATTCGTTGGTGTCGATAGTTCCAAAAGTGAACTTTAAAAAGTTGCAAATTTCAACTGGAAGTTGGTGTAAATTCTCTTGAAAACAACCTGCCGTATTTATCTCGCCAATAAAACGATGAATCATTTCAGTATGAGCGCCAGCTTCTTGCATGGCTTCTAAATACAGCTCGTAATGGCTAACATATTCACCCTTTAAATTGGTATCGGTTTCTTCTTCTAACACAATTTCGTTAATCAATCGTCTTAAACTAGCCGGATATTCGGGCAGCCAAGGAGTTTTAACGCTGGTAATATTTTTCTGAAGAGCTTTTAGCAAACTCATAAAATCCCAAACCGCAAAAACATGGTATTGCTGAAAAATGCGAATATCGTCTATGTCTTCTAGAGCTTGGTAAAGAGGGTGGTTGAGTAGTATTTCTTGTTGTTTTACCAACGTTTCTTGAACTTCTTTAATAGAAGAAATCATGCTCAATTGTGTTTATTTAAAAGCTGCAAATAATAAACAAAACGTTGACATATAAAATTTGTTCCTTCTCTTTGTGCAGAATTTTTTACTTTTTCTTCTATGGCGGCAACTCGAACTTTACTCATTCTTCTTTTACTTTTTGGGAGATCATTAGCATGGTCACAATCAGAACCTGCATTAATCACCGATCGGCCGGGCTTGAGTTACAGTGCCAGAGTGGTTCCTACCGATTACTTACAGCTAGAAACCGGAGTAGCGAATGCAATAGCAGGTCTCAATAATAGAGGCACTTTTCAGCAACACAATCATGTAGCGCAATTGCGTTACGGCTTGCTGAAAAAAGTGGAAGTTAGTTCTGATGTTAACTACGGTTTTTCGGTGGTTAATTGGCGAGAAAACAGCGAAGAATATCAAAATTCGTTCAATTCGTTACGGGTAGGAACCCGCTATCAAATTCTATCAGAAACGAACACGTTGCCCGACCTAACCGCTGGTTTGTTTTATCGAATTCCTGTAGGTGAAACAGCAGAAGACCTAAAAGACGCTTTGCCAGAGTTTTTGCTTACAGCCAATAAAACGGTCTACGATAAAATTTCAATTAATCCATCTTTTGTGCTGTTTTTACCATCCGCAAGCTCAAAACCCGATGTAATTACCACCCTTAACGTTGGCTATAGCGCTACCGATTCTTGGGGCGTTTTTGTAGGAACCGCTTACCAACAATTTGGTAAAAACATCGAAAACAATGAAAAAGGTTCGGTTTATTTAGAAGCGGGAACCACTTATTTATTACGGCCCAATATGCAGTTCGATCTAGATTTTGGAACCGATGCAGTTAACCATAATTGGAATAGTTTGTATTTTAACGTAGGATTTTCTTGGAGAATACAGCCGTTTTCTAAAACCGAATAGTTCGCGTGTTGTTTGTACAAAGTGTGCAAGCAAGCCATAAATATAGTTTGGTTAAAGAGAGACGTTCGTTGGCTCGATCATGAGCCGTTGCAAAAAGCCATCGAAAGCGGCCTGCCTGTTCTTTTGCTCTATGTTTTTGAGCCTTCTTTATTGAACGCACCACAGCACGATTTGCGTCATTGGCGGTTTGTGTACCAAGGCTTGCAAGACATGAATCGGTTTTTGCAATCGCATAATGCCACTATTCAAATAGTACAAGCCGAAATGCTCGAAGTGCTCGAAGAGCTCAGTAACTTCTATTCGATCAAAGAGTTGTTTTCTCATCAAGAAACGGGAATCCAGCTCACTTTTCAACGAGATCTTGCTGTGAAAAAATGGCTTCAAGAAAAGGAGATCAACTGGCTTGAGTTTGCGCAAATGGGAGTACAACGGGGTAGAAAACAACGTCTCGATTGGAGCAAAGAATGGCATCACTTGATGCATCAACCTCAATGTCACCCAGATTTCTTGCGTCTGAAAGCGGTGAATTTGCCAGAAGAGTTTAAATTTCAACTCAACGAATCATCGGTTCCTACCGAGTGGAAAATAAAATCACCGGATTTTCAGCCGGGAGGTACTTCGGTAGCGCTTCGGTACATGCAGTCTTTTTATGAAAAGCGATCGGTAAATTATTCTTGGCACATCTCTAAACCAACTGCTAGTCGTAAAAGCTGCAGCCGATTATCTGCATATTTAGCATGGGGAAATATTTCGGTGAGAACCGTTTATCAGGCTTATTTAGAAGCGAAAAAAGAACACAAGAACAAACGAGCATTGGTCAATTTTGCCTCGAGATTGAGGTGGCATTGTCATTTCATTCAAAAATTTGAGTCGGAATGTGAGATGGAATATTCTACCTACAATAAAGGCTATGCAGAATTGTCTCCAACTTTTCGCCCTCGTTATTTCGAAGCATGGAAAGAAGGAAAAACGGGGTATCCGTTAGTAGATGCTTGCATGCGAGCGGTGAAAGAAACAGGCTATTTAAATTTTAGAATGCGTGCTATGGTAGTGAGTTTTTATGCGCATCATTTGTGGCAGCCTTGGCCACAAGCAGCAGAATATTTAGCTCAACAATTTTTAGATTTTGAGCCCGGTATCCATTATGCGCAAATTCAGATGCAAGCGGGTTTAACCGGTATCAATACCATTCGAATTTATAATCCGATAAAGCAATCGATGGATCACGATCCGGATGGGGAGTTCATTAAAAAATGGGTTCCTGAGTTGAGAAATTTACCCAAAGAATACATTCACGAACCATGGAAAATTCCGCCTCTTGAGCAACAGTTAATCGATTTTTCGGTAGAGAGAGATTATTACGGGCCACTGGTAGAATTAGAGAAAAGCGGAAAACACGCTAGAGAGAAATTATGGAAAGCCCGAAAATGGGAAAAAGTGAGAACAGAAAATCAACGCATTTTATCTGTGCATACAACACCGAATAGAAAAGTATGATTTATCGAAAACCACATCTTCCGGAGAAAATCTGCTGCGTTTGTAACAAAAAATTTACATGGAGAAAAAAGTGGGCAAAGAACTGGGATACAGTTAAGTATTGCAGTGAGCGGTGTAGGAGAAATAAAATAGTTAAATAACACACCCAACCATTTAAAGTAACCTGGCGTTATCGTTATAGAATATGACAATATAATGAAAAACCTAGTAATTATTTTAATCGGAGCGCTTACGGTAACCAGTCTTTTCCATGTAGCGTCATTCCTGTAAAGGAAGGCTATTTGTAGTGCGAAAACCATTTCTTTTCTCATTTGTATAATTGAAAAGAAATGATTAATGAAAACAGCACTAGTTTGGTTTCGGAACGATTTACGATTGCACGACTTACAACCCCTTGAAAAAGCTTCTCAATCTGCAGATCAAATCATTTGTTTTTACTGTTTCGATCAACAGTTTTGGAAACGGTATGGTTTCGATGAAGCCAAAACCGGATCGTACAGAACTCAGTTTCTACTAGAATCGGTAAAAAATCTGCAGAAAAATCTCGAACAAATCGGTGGGCATTTAGTAATTGCCCAAGGCAATACGGCTGAACAGTTGGTTCAATTGCATGCGCAATACGCTTTTTCTGAAGTGTTTTTTACCAAAGAACATACTCACGAAGAGGTGCGCATAGAGCAAAAAGCGCAAACTGCATTGCCAACTGTAAAGTGGAGAAGCTCGGAAACGTTAACGCTTTTTCACCCAACAGATTTACCTTTTTTGGTTGCTGAAATACCCGCTGTTTTTACGCCTTTTCGTAAAAAAGTTGAGAAATATTCTACGGTTCGAGAAGAAGCAAAACAAGCTAGTGCGTATTCGTTTGTTAATCGTGTGCCTTCTACTGAAGTGCCCGACTGGAGCTGGTTTCAGCTTTCGCCTCCACAAAAAGACCAGCGTTCGGCTTTTCCGTTTGTAGGGGGTGAAGATGCAGCCCTTGAGCGGTTACATCATTACCTCTGGAAAACCAAAAACATAACTCAATACAAGAAAACTAGAAATGGTTTAGTAGGAACCGAATACAGTTCTAAACTGTCTGCTTGGTTGGCTAATGGATGCTTAAGTCCTAGAAGAGTGTATTGGGAAGTGAAAAAGTTTGAAGAAGAAGTGGAAGCGAACGAAAGCACCTACTGGCTTCTTTTTGAATTGTTTTGGCGAGATTTTTTCAGATTTCATTCCAGAAAGATGGGAAATGAGATTTTTGATCCTTCTCGTTATTCTACGCTCGATTCGGCAGCGCCTGCAAAGCAACGGCATCGTTTTTTAGCATGGAAAAATGCAGAAACGGGTATTCCTTTTATCGATGCCAATATGCAAGAATTAAAGCGCACCGGTTTCATGAGTAACCGCGGCCGACAAAATGCAGCGAGCTTTCTTGTAAAAGATCTTCAAGTTCCCTGGCAATGGGGCGCTCAATGGTTCGAAACCCAACTGATCGATTACGATGTATGCAGCAATTGGTGCAACTGGGGCTATATTAGCGGGGTAGGAACCGACCCTCGAAAAGATCGATATTTCAACATCGCGAAACAAGCACACGTTTACGACCGAGATGGTAAGTTTGTGAAAACATGGCTTCCTGAATTGGCAGAAGTGGATCCTACCGATTTACCTGTTTTAGCTCAACAAGAAGCCAACTATCCCCAATTAGACGAAAAGTTTACCCAGCCGTTAGTTAAGTTGCCCATTTATAGCGGTTAAAAAACTTATTAACACGTTTATTAACGGTTGTTGTTTTCCCAAAATGAAACAAAATTCAAAAATGGCACAATCGTAAATACTTGATAATCAAGGGCGGTTTAGTTTGGGCATTGATTTGCAAAGGTCTGTATAGAATTTAACCAAAATGAAAAAATTAGTATTTGCACTCATCGTTGGTTCGGTAGCTTTTGCTTCTTGCCAAAAAGATACTGACGAAGATAACCAACACGATTTTTCAGGCAACACCGTTAAAGGTGGCTCTATGGAAGATCTTAAAGTCTCTAGCAGTTTCGACTGGAAAACTTCAGAAAAAGTAAGTATTAAAATACACTCTCTAGATGATGCAGTTGTCTCTGTACAATCTGTAGACGGAGGTGTTTACGAAAAAGGGTTTGTAAAAGCGAATAGCCTTTACACAACTTCTTTAACCTTACCTCAAGGAACTGAAAAATTAGTTTTAAACTTCAACAACCGTACGTTTGAAGTAGAAGCTAAAGACTTAATTGAATTTACTTACAACCAATAAGCTAGAACCCATGAAATTGAACAAATTATTTGCAGTTGCTTCTGTGGCCGTAGCTAGTTTATTTGTTAGCGAAGCCCAAGCACAATCTTGTGAGATTACCAAATCTCATGGAATAGGATACACAACTACGCTTGAAGCGGTTACTCAAAACCCTAATGGTACTTATTCTATCGACTTACGAGTTGAGCACGATGGGTGTCCGGGTCCTACCTGTAAAGAGTTATCTCACTACTCAATTGAAGCTGACCAAGGAACATACAGCAATGTTTCGGTTGCAGTAAATGCAGGAAGCTTTTCTTACGGAAACATCGATATGGGACATAACTTAGGTGGTGATCCTATAGATGGTTTTAAATTAGATAACACATCTAACATTGGCGATGGCCAAGCAGGTTCGTTTACCGTTACTTACACGTTAACTTCTTTGCAAGATCAAAGAACCTTAGTTAAAGCGGGTCCTAACCGTTTAATGGTGCAATTTACACAAGCTGAGTTTACTCAGGTTATGAATTGTATGGCTACTCCTGATACAGATGAAGACGGAATTACAGACGATTTAGAAGATTTTCCGAACGATGCAGATCGTGCATTTTCTAGCAACTGGCCATGTTGTGGTAGCGCTACTTTAGCGTACGAAGATTTGTGGCCAAGCCAAGGAGATTACGATTTCAACGATTTGGTAATCGATTACCAATTTGAAACAGTAACCAACAGCAACAACTACGTTGTAGAAGTATTCGCTACATTCGAAGTAATTGCTTTCGGTGCTGGTTACCACAATGGTTTTGGTTTTCAGTTAGCGAACAACAACGTTAATGCAGCAGATATTACAGTAACTGGTATGAACACAAGCGGTTTGGTAAACCTTTCGGCTAATGGTTTAGAAAACGGACAAAGCAAACCAACAATTATTGTTTTCGAAGATTCTTACGATGTAATGTCTCACCCAGGTTCTGGAATTGGTGTAAACACAACGCCTTCGGCTCCTTCGGTTCCTACACAGACCATTACAATTACAATGACGTTTGCTCCAAATACATACACAGCTAACGACTTAGATCTTCCGAACTTTAACCCGTTTATCTTTGCCAACCAAACAAGGGGTAGAGAAATTCACTTGCCCAACTATGCTCCAACCGATTTAGCAGATGCTAGTTACTTTGGAACAGGCAACGATGATAGTAACCCATCAACAGGTCGTTACTACAAAAACAGTGATAACTTACCTTGGGCAATCAACGTAGTAAGTGGTTTTGACCACATGAAAGAAAAAGTAGAAATTACTTCAGGATATTTCTTCTTCTTTAACTGGGCAGCAAGTAATGGTACAACCAACCAATACTGGAACCTTCCATTGCCAGGTTATATTAATAGCGGAAATATCTACTAGAGAATAAAGTTTTGGTTATTAGGTTTAAAAAAAGCCTCGCACATTGTGCGAGGCTTTTTTATGCGCTTTACTTTATAGCCTGCTAGTGAGTTTGAAATAATCTTTTAACACCCTAAGCGCCTGCTTGCGCTCTATTTCGTTGTTAAAAAGGGGAGTGGCGTTTTGTTGCTGATTTACCATTAAAATAGGCTTGTTTTGAGTAAGTTGCTCGTATGTTTTTACAGCCAAATCCCAATGTTGTTCGGCATTAAATAATTGCGGAAAAAGGGTGTCGGAAGAGTTGGAGTTTTGAAAAACAAGTCCGCTCTCTGCGCATTGAAAACAAGGTAATTCGGTAAGAATATAGGCTTCATCGTTTCGCCAGTTATTTACGATAGCAAATTGCAAGGTAGCGGTTAAAGAATCTTTGGCTCTTTCTTTTAACCGATAGATGTAAAAATTAGCATCTTCACGGTGTTCAAAATCGTAATAATAGCTGCGAATATTTTTGAAATAAATTTCTTCGTTTTCTTGAACATGAAAAGGGTGCAAGTCGATGTTTCTTAAGGGTTTGTGTTCTGGGAAAGACCACAGCGTTAAAACAATCATAATTGCCAGCCAGCCCAAGAAAAACCATTTTAACTTCTTGTTGTTTCTCATAGTACCCAAACAATCATAAGGGCAGTGTTGTTTTACTTAACGTACTGCTGCTCTAGCAAAAATCCAGTATATTTCTTTCAAGCAAATAGGTTAACTAATTTATGACGGCAACACTTCCATACAAAAACCTGAATCGGTTCGAAACCCACCGAGGGATTTCTCTTCGTGAGTTATCAAGCCACGGAAAAGTTATGCTCGTGTTCCTACGCCACTTCGGTTGCACTTTTTGCAGAGAATCTATGGCAGATATACACCGTAAACGACAAGAGATAGAGGCTGCAGGGGTGACCATTGTTTTAGTGCATCAAACCAGCGAGGCGTATGCTTCACAAATGATGCAGATTTACGAATTAGACAGGTTGCACCGCGTGAGTGATCCCGATTTAGAATTGTACCATTCTTTTGGACTGGGTAAAGGAAATATGAGAAGGGTTTTTGGGTTACGTGTTTGGTGGAGAAGCTTTGTGGCGGGCTTGTTAAAAGGCCATTTAGTAGGAACCTTGCGTGGAGATGGTTGGCAAATGCCCGGTGTTTTTATAATTTACAAAGACCGCATTTTAGAAGCATTTGAGCATGAGTATGCCTCTGACCGCCCTAATTACTTAGAACTAGCCAATTGCTCTGTTTAATTACCTAAAAAAAACCTGTGAAAATAGCGATTGTAGGTTCTGGAATTGCTGGCATAGCCACTAGCATTCATCTTGCTTTATTGAAGAACACGGAAGTTCATGTTTTTGAAGCCAATAATTATTTAGGTGGGAAATTAACGGCCTTTCAGCAAGGCGATTTTCGATTCGATGCGGGTCCTTCGTTATTTACTATGCCGTATTTAATGGATGATTTGTTTAAAAAAGCAGGCAAAAAACCTCAAGACTATTTTAATTACAATCAATTAGAAATTGCCTGCAATTATTTTTGGGAAGATGGTGTGAAGTTATCAGCATACACCAATAGCAATGCTTTTAGTGAAGAAGTAAATGAAAAGTTAGGGGTTTCTAAAACAGTAATTAGTAATTATTTATCTCATTCAGCTTTTCTTTTCGAGACAACAGCCTCGTTGTTTTTAGAAAAATCTTTGCATCGTTTGTCTACTTATTTATCGAAAGATGTGGCGAAAGCATTAGTCAATGTTTGGAAATTGGGGTTGACGAAAACTATGCATCAAAGCAACGTTCAAAAACTGAAAGAACCCCATTTGGTGCAACTTTTCAACCGATTTGCCACCTATAATGGTTCTAATCCTTACCAAGCGCCAGGTGTACTCAACATCATTCCACATTTAGAGCACAACCAAGGTGCATTTATGCCGGTTGGCGGTATGCATCAAATAACGCAATCGTTGGTGAAGTTGGCGAAAGAACTAGGCGTTCAATTTCACTTGAACCAGCGAGTAGAAGAGATTTTAGCAAAAAATCAGCGCATTCAAGGCATTAAGATGAAAAATGCGCATTTCGATGCTGATGTGGTGGTATCGAATATGGATGTGGTTCCTACCTACAGAAAGTTGTTGCCAAAGCAAAAAGCACCAGAAGTTACGTTGAGTCAAGAACGCAGCAGTTCAGCATTGATTTTTTATTGGGGAATTTCTCGTGAATTTCAAGAATTAGATGTGCACAATATTCTCTTTGCAGAAGATTATAAAGCTGAATTTACCCACCTTTTTGACAAAAAATTGATGTACGAAGACCCAACTGTTTATATTCACATTAGCAGCAAAAAAGTGCACGAGGATGCTCCTGAAAATGCAGAAAACTGGTTTGTGATGATTAATGTTCCGGGCGATTCATCGATAAATTGGCAACAAGAAATTGAAAAAGCAAGAAAGCGAATAATTAAAAAGATAAACCGAACTTTAAAGATAGAAATTGAGCCTTTTATTGTGAACGAATCGGTGCTAGATCCGCAACAAATTGAATCGAAAACTAGCAGTTTTCAAGGGGCTCTTTACGGATCTAGTTCTAACAATAGAATGAGTGCTTTTTTGCGTCATCCTAATTTTTCGCAGACCATAAAAGGGTTGTATTTCTGCGGTGGAAGTGTGCACCCAGGAGGAGGGATTCCGCTGTGTTTGTTAAGTGGCAAAATAGCTTCAGAACTTATCGAAAAAGACTTTTTTCATGCTTAAACAGAAAGAAAAAGTGATTTTAATGGCATTGGCCATTTTTCATTTGGTGGGCGCCATAGGCCTTTCAACTCAATACCGTGAGCTGTTTATTGCCCTTACACCGCTGAATTTATTGATCTCTGCTATTCTTATTTTTCCCGGTTATCAAAGACCAGTTGAGAAAATGGTAATGGGATTTTTCGTGGCGTATTTTATTGGGTTTTTGGTAGAAATGGTAGGAACCAATACAGGAATTCTATTTGGTTCTTACTTGTATGAAGGTGGTCTAGGGCCAGAATGGTTGCAAACCCCCTTGCTTATTGGTATCAATTGGTTTATTCTAATTGCAGGAACCGCTTCTTGGGTAGAGTTAATTTTACCCAAAATACACGCAATTGTTAAAATGGTGTTGGCCTCTTTTTTAATGGTAGGCATCGATTTTTTAATAGAGCCAGCAGCCATTGAATTGGGTTGGTGGAGTTGGCTAAACAACGAAATTCCTATTCAGAATTACATCGCATGGTGGGTTACATCGCTTGTTATACACGCCATTTGGCAGAATCTCCAATTTAACAAGGTGAACAAAATTGCCGCTGGATTGTATCTAATGCAGTGGGTGTTTTTCATCTATTTATACATTGCTATATGACCAATTTTCTGCTTCAGTTCGGTATTGTAGGGCTCACTTTTT
This sequence comes from Salibacteraceae bacterium, assembly GCA_048267965.1. Lineage (GTDB taxonomy): Bacteria > Bacteroidota > Bacteroidia > Flavobacteriales_G > Salibacteraceae. The sequence continues at coordinate 32,514 of JBLWWK010000004.1, read as the reverse complement.
GGGGCATGGAATTTATGGCTTGGTTCACCCACAAATACGTAATGCATGGCTGGGGATGGTATTTTCACAAAGATCATCACCAGAAAGAACCCGGATTTTTCGAAAAAAACGATGTGTTCTTCCTCATTTTTGCCGTTCCAAGTTGGTTGTTTATTATGTTAGGCATGATGAATAATAGCGTTTGGGCTCCTGCCGTTGGCGTTGGAATTCTCTTTTACGGCTTCTGTTATTTTATTGTTCACGATGTGTTTATTCACCAACGTTTTAAATGGTTTCGTTCGGCAAAACACCCGTATTTAAAAGCCATTCGGCAAGCACACAACGTTCACCACAAATACCGAGATAAAGAAGATGGTGAATGCTTTGGCATGTTGGTAGTGCCGTTTAAATATTACCGAAAAGCGCTTCGCCAATCACAAACCACAAAGGCATAAGCTATGCTAGAAACCCAATGGCTTTATTTAGGGCTCAATTTTTTTACGATTCTCGTTCCGCTTATTCGAAGTTTCGAGCCAAGGGTTCAGTATGCTAAAAACTGGAAAGCTCTTTTGGGTTCTATCTTTTTGGTAGGAACCTTTTTCGTAGTCTGGGATGTGATTTTCACAAAAAATGGTGTTTGGGGTTTCAACGAAAAATACTTGAGCGGAATAGAGGCGTTGGGATTGCCATTAGGCGAATGGTTGTTTTTTATAACGGTTCCTTATTCGTGCGTTTTTATCTACGAAGTTTTAAACTATTTCTGGCCTAAAACCTCTGTTTGGGATAGAATTGCGCCTTTTTTATCGGGAGGTTTTCTTGTAATATTTGCCGTTTTAGCTATCGTGTTTAATGAGCAAACTTATACGTTCTACAACTTTCTGTTTGTGGCTGTTTTTTTGGCCTTTGTACTTTTTGTTCTGAAACCAAAGTGGCACGGTAAATTCTACAGAGCGTATGCTGTTGGTTTAGTAGGGTTTTTTATGGTTAACGGTGTTCTTACTGGTACAGGGATAGAAGAAGAAGTGGTTTGGTACAATCCCGCTGAATTTATGGGGTTAAGAATGGGTACCATTCCTGTAGAAGATACCTTTTATGGTATGCTTCTCATTATGATGAACATTGCTTTGTTCGAGTACTTCAGAAAAACGAAAACAGCAAGCTAATCAGTTTTGCTTTTCTTTGATTTATGCAAATTCAAGTGGAAGACGAAGAGCTTATACTCTCTCCCAAAAAAGCGGTATACTGGCCCAAGCAAAAGTTGTTGATTGTAAGTGATTTGCACTTAGGTAAGGTGAGCCATTTTAGAAAGAATGGAATATCGGTTCCTACCGAGGCAAGGTTCTCAAACTTAATTCAGCTCGAATTGCTAATTCATGAGTTTTTACCGCAAACAGTGCTCTTTCTAGGCGATTTGTTCCATAGCGATTATAACCTTGAATGGGAAGAGTTTGGGCGGTTTATACAGCAGTTTTCTTCTATTCGTTTTCTACTGGTAGAAGGGAACCACGATCGGTTAGCACCGCATCAATATCAAAAATTTGGAATTGAAGTAACGGTAGATTCTCTCACAATTCCACCGTTTGTTTTTACACACATTCCGCTAGAAGAGGCTCCTGCCAAGGGCTATGTTTTAAGTGGCCACATTCATCCAGGAGTAATTCTTAAAGGGAAAGGAAAGCAACGCTTGCGATTACCCTGCTTTTTCTTTTCTCAACACCAAGCCATATTGCCCGCGTTTGGTGATTTTACTGGGAAATATACACTAGAGCCCACGCAAAATGATCGTGTTTTTGTAATTGCAGGAACCGCAATAAAAGATATGTCAGCACAACCAAAATAAATAGTATGCTTTTTAAATTGAAATTAGTCAGTACCATCTTTTTATTGATTTCTACCCAATTATCAGGGCAAGAAATAGAGGAAGAATCGAGCTCTAAAGTTTTTAAAATTGGAGTAAAATCGGCTCCACCTTTTGTATTAGAAGATGTGCACTCAGCAGAAGGGGTAAGTTTGAAATTATGGAATCAAATTGCCTTAAATGCCGATTACCAGTTCGATTTGGTAGCTTTTGATTCTCTTGAAGAATTACTGGAGGCTGTAGAAAAAGGCGATGTAGATTTTAGTATTAATCCAGTTACTGTTACCGATGATCGGTTAAAACGGCTCGATTTTTCGCAGCCTTTTTACATTTCAACTACAGTTGCCGCTAAAAGAGACGAAACTGCTTTTGTAGGTTTAATAAAAAACGTTTTTAGTTGGAATTTTCTCTCTGCCGTAGGAGGATTGTTCTTAGTGATTTTAATTTTTGGACTGTTAATTTGGTTTTTTGAACGAAAGGCCAACAGCGAAGAATTTGGTGAAGGTTTAAAAGGCGTGGGCGATGGTTTTTGGTGGAGCGCAGTAACCATGACAACCGTTGGTTACGGAGACAAATCTCCAAGAACGTTAGGCGGCAGATTAGTGGCCATTGTCTGGATGTTTGCCGCTATCATTATTATTTCTGGTTTAACAGCAGCCATTGCCTCATCTCTCACCGTAAAATCGCTCGATGTGGAAATTAATTCTTTTAGAGACATTGCAAAATTAAAGGTAGGATCCGTTGCTGGTTCGTCTCCAGCTAAAAGTTTATCTCAATACCACGCCAGTGCTAAAATGTACAATGAAGTAGATGATGGGTTAAAAGCGTTAGCCAACAATGAATTAGATTTTTTCATCTATGATAAGCCAATTATCGATTATTACTTGAGAAACAACGAATACGAAACCGATTTAGAAGTGGCCAATGTATCGCTCAGAACCGATTATTACAGCTTTTCTTTCCCGAAAGAGAGCCCGTATCTAGACGAGATGAATGTTGAATTAGTCAAACAAATTAAGTCGATTGCGTGGCAGTTAGAATTGGCCAAATAACAAGAACAAAAAAAAGGGGAAATTCATTGAATTCCCCCCTCTTTTTATATTCTAAATTCTAGTATTGACTGTTTAATTACATCTTAACAATGCGAGTTTGAGCGGCCATTTCACCGTTCACTTTCAGGGTTAAAATATAAGTTCCAGCTTCAACATTGTTTAGGTCTAAAACATTGTTGTATGCGCCAGATGAAAGAGTTTGCTTTTCGTTTAAAACAACTCTTCCTTGAATGTCGAATAGTTGAATTTCAACTTCGCTGAATTGCTTTAATTCAAACGCTACTTGCGTTGAAGCTTTCGCAGGATTCGGGAATACGCTAAACGCTTGTGCGTTGTGTAATTCTTCTGCACCTAGAGCGATGTCTACTTTAAACTCATCATATCCTGTACAACCAAATGCATCTACCACACGAACAAAAATTACTTGTGGTTCGTCTGCAATAATGGTAGTAGTCGGATCTGAAGTATTGTTGCTCCATAGGTAAGAATTGTAACCTAAACCAGCATCTAAATTAAACACGTATCCGGCTCCTACAACTGTATCGTTTCCGATTTCAATAATTGGCGTTGGATTAACAGAAACAATAATGTTATCACTACCTGTACAACCATTATCATCGGTAACATCAACACTATAAGAACCTGTAGTGTTAACGATAACTTGCTGGCTGTTTGAACCGTTATTCCAGCTGAAACCTTGCCACATTCCTGGGTCTAAGATTAAGATTTCACCTTCACAAATAGAAGTGTCAGCACCAATACTCGGAACTGGATTTGCGTTAACAGTTAAAATCATTTCATCATCAGATACACAACCAGAAACAGGGTCGGTAACCGTTACTGAAAAAGCACCCGCTGTAGCAGCATCTATGTTTGAGCTTGAACTTCCAGTGCTCCAGTTGAATAAAAGCGAAGAAATAGGGCCATTCTCGTTGAAAAGAGTAGCATCTAACGGTAACTCATCTCCATCACAAATGGCTTCATCGGCACCAAGGTTTACCACAGGTACATAGTAGTACTCTACTGTATCTGAGTTTGAAAAGCCTACAGGGTTAGTAAACGTTAACATCAACGTATCTACCACCTGTACTGAGTTAGTAAATGTGTAAGCTGAATCTGAAGAAACCACTTGCCCGTCTACATTCCACTCATAAGTTCCTGTTCCTAAACCTAGCATGTAGGTAGTGTCCATACATAAAGTATCATTCGGACCTAAATTAACTTCTGGGTAAGTTGAAATAGTAACGTCATCAAAACCTACACCTTCATACTGTACACTTCCGTCTGAGCTGAATACCCAACGGATTTTCACATCTGAACTACCCGCCAAACCTGTTAAAACATGCTCAGAAGTAATGTAATCTTGGCCATTGTCATGGTCGCCATCCCACCACTCGCTAAAAGTATCGTTATACCAACCCGAAGTACCCGTTGCGGCTGATCCTAATTTAGACCAAGTAACACCGGCATCGTCAGAAACTTCAACCCAAGCTTCGTCACAGCAGCTTTCGCCATTCATGATGAAAGAGAAACGTAAAGATGGATCTACTGTATAACTGCTTAAATCGAAACAAGGAGATTCTACCCAAGAGTTTTCACTTGAGTTGTAGTCGCCCGTTAGATTAGTTACCCAAGCACTATCACCGCTTGCAGCACCCGAAATAAAAGAGTTACTCGGGTTTCCAAATTCCCAAGAAGAACTTGAACCACCTGCAGAGTAGGCAGCCATACCGTTTTCGAAATCTTCTAAATAAGGGAAATTGCTTAAAACAGGAATGTTCTCAAGCGTAATCATTACGGTATCGTTAGCACTTTGTGCATCTAAATCGTAATCTACCCACGCTACTATAGTATACGTACCTGGAGTAGTAAAATCTCCGAACGTGCTAAAAGTATGCGTTAACGAGCCACCAGAAGCTAAACCTAAGCCTGATAGCGTATCAGAAGAAACAGGGCCACCGTTAATGCTATAGTTCAGGTGTACAGAGTCAATAGCATTAATTCCTGGATTAAGAAGGGTTACCCCAACGCTGTCTGTGGTTAATCCACAAGCGGTAGATGGGTAAGGAATTGCGCCTAAAGCAGCATCGTCTGTAGCTCCTGGGTTAACGGTAACGTTAAAGTCTATAACAGATCCCCAAAGGTAAGAGCCGCAAGGGTCAAGTGGTAAAGATCCACTTTCACGCTGCATAACGCGCATTCTTGTGGTTCCTACCATTGCTCCTGAAGGAACCGTAAAGTTGTGAATTTCGAGAACTGTTGGTGATCCAGACCAAGTGCCTACCTCTTCTGAAGCGTCAAAAACTTGATCTTGGTTCCAGTCAATCCAAACGGTACCAGCACCAGAATAAGAACTGCCACAAGTTCCATACTCTACTTCTACAGAGTATGAATTACCGATAGAAAGATCAGCTGTGAGAGCTGTTTGGTCTTCAACTCCTGTGATTCCAGGGCAAGTTCCCGTGAAGTTGATAGAAGAAGCATTTCCGTTGAGTAAAACCGATTCAACATTAGAATCAGATCCAGAAGAGGGGCCTCCTGTAGTACAGTATTGCGCGTTAGCTAGGCCTGAAAAAAGAGTGAAAGCCGACAGAACTGCAGCCGCTTTGATCCCTCTTTTCTTCGTAGTAGGATAAAATTTTCCCATGGTACAAATAAATTTTGTGTGTTGAACAATTTATTGTAGGTGGCGTTTGTGTAGTGTAATACGGACGAATATCGAAAAAGTTTGAAACTTTCAAATAAAAAAAGCAACCGTATAAATTATATTACGTTGAAATCCGCATTTATGCAAGAAACCGACAGAATCATTGAGATGGCGTGGGAAGATCGCACCCCGTTTGAGGCCATCCACTATCAATTTGGCTTAACCGAACAAGAAGTTATCGAGGTGATGAGAAGAGAATTAAAACCAAGTTCTTTTCGCATGTGGCGCAAGCGCGTTCAAGGTAGGAACACAAAACACCTTCGAAAAAGAGGTTTTGTAGAAGGAAGGCACAAATGCTCTCGTCAACGAACTATTTCGAATAACAAGATTGCTAAGCGGTAGTTTCTGCAGCTGGTTTTTCTTCAGTTTTGAAGAATCTTTTCTGGAAAACAATGATAATACCCACGCCCACCGAAATACTGGTGTCTGCAACATTAAAAACGGGGCGGAAGAATTCGAAATAATTACCACCTACTATAGGCAGCCATTCTGGGTAGGTGCCTTTCATGAGCGGAAAATAAAGCATATCAACTACGCGGCCGTGCATCCAACCCGCATAGCCGCCACCATCTGGAAAAATAGAAGCAATGCCATGATAACTATCAGAGAAGATTACACCGTAGAATACACTATCGATAATGTTGCCAACGGCTCCTGCAAAAATTAATGACATGGCCGTGATTAACCCGCGGGGAGTGTCTTTTTGTGAAAGCGTGTAAATGTAGTAGGCAATTCCAAAAACAGCTACAATTCGAAAAGAAGTAAGAGCGAGTTTTCCCCATTCACCACCAAACTCTAAACCGAAGGCCATGCCTGGATTTTCTACAAAGTTGATTCTAAACCAATCGAATAGTTTTATTTCTTCTCCATAGCGCATGTTCAGTTTCACCAAGAACTTGGTAACTTGGTCTATTAGGAGAACAATAATTGTAATGGCTGCTGCTTTCTTCAAAATAAAAAGAAAGGCTATACGAGATAGCCTTTGATATTAAAAGGTTGTATAAAAAGATTGTTACTGCATACGTTTCGCTTCAATGCTGAGTGTTGCGTGCGGAACAATTTTCAATCTTTCTTTTGAAATTAATTTACCCGTTACGCGGCAAATTCCGTAGTTCTTGTTTTCAATGCGAACAAGAGCGGCTTTCAAATGATTGATGAATTTTTCTTGGCGTCCGGCTAGTTGAGATACTTCTTCACGAGAAAGCGTATCTGAACCATCTTCTACCATTTTAAAAGTGGGAGAAGTATCGTCTGTTCCGTTGTTAGAATTAGACATACTTTCTTTTAGCAGGTCAAGGTCTTTATAAGCTTCTTCTAGTTTCTTCTCGATAATGGCCCTGAACTCAGCTAATTCTTCATCTGTGTAGCGCGTTTTTTCTTTTTCCATCACTTATTAGCTTGTTTTTTGAATATAAACAGAGATAGAAACGCCTTCTTCAATCTCCACTACTTCTCCTTCAGTTAGTTGATCTTTCTGCTCAAAATTAAGATTGTCGGCTAGCGTTTCCGCGCAAATATAATCGAAATTCCGTTTTACAGCTTCTTCAATAAACGGGTGGTTTTCAATTGATATGGTGATGCGGTCAGTTACCTCTAGGCCTGAGTCTTTGCGGATGTTTTGAATTCTATTCACCAACTCTCTTGCAATACCTTCTGCCTTTAGTTCTTCGCTGATTTGGATGTCGAGCGCAACGGTAATTCCGCGGTCAGAAAGTACCAACCATCCTGGAATATCGTCTGTGCTTATTTCTACATCTTCTAACGAAATCGTAACGGTTTCTTCACCTAATTGAAGCTCCATTTCACCGGCTGCTTCAAGGGTAGAGATACTGTTTTGATCGAATTGGTTTACGGCTCCTACAATGGCCTTCATTAGCTTGCCGTATTTAGGTCCCAATGTTTTAAAGTTGGGCTTAATACGTTTTACTAAAACACCTTCTGTATTCTGTAAAAACTCAATCTCTTTTACGTTGGTTTCGGTTTGTACCAATTGAGCTACGTTTTGCAACTGGCGCTCAAACTTATCGCTAAGAACCGGAACCATTATTTTCTGTAACGGCTGACGAACTTTTATATTTTCTTTCTTGCGCAATGCTAAAACCATAGAAGAAACTTGCTGGGCAATGGCCATTCTTTCTTCTAGATCTTTATTGATTAAAGCCGTATCGCAAGCAGGATAAAGGGCCAAGTGAACAGATTCTGCAGCATCTTTCTTAGCTACTTTGTTTAAGTCTCTGTAGAGTTGCTCGCTGTAAAATGGAGCAATAGGAGCGCTTAACTTCGCCACTGTAGTTAAACATTGGTAAAGTGTTTGGTAAGCAGAAATCTTATCTTCTTGGTAATCACCTCGCCAGAAACGTTTACGGCTTAAGCGAACGTGCCAATTAGAGAGGTTGTCTACTACAAACTCTTGAATAAGTCTACCTGCTTTTGTAGGCTCGTAAGAACTGTAGGCTTCGTCTACTTCTTGTATTAGCGAATGTAATTTCGATAAAATCCACTGATCGATTTCTGGTCTATTCTCTACATCTGCCTCTTTGTAAGCAAAGCCATCTACGTTAGCATACAAGGCGAAGAAAGCATACGTGTTTTGTAAAGCTCTAAAGAATTTACGTTGAATTTCGGTTACCCCTTCAATATCGAATTTTAGGTTATCCCACGGTTGGGCATTGGTAATCATGTACCAACGAATAGCATCGGCACCATATTTTTCCATGGCTTGGAAAGGCTCAACTGCATTGCCTAAGCGTTTCGACATCTTTTGGCCGTTTTTATCGAGAACGAGACCATTAGAAACTACGTTTTTGTACGCAACCGAATCGAAAACCATTGTTCCGATGGCGTGCAAAGTAAAGAACCAACCTCTGGTTTGGTCTACACCTTCTGCAATAAAATCGGCAGGGTAAAAACCATTGTTGTCGATTAATTCTTTATTCTCGAATGGGTAATGCCATTGAGCGTAAGGCATAGAGCCAGAATCGAACCAAACGTCAATTAAATCGGTTTCGCGGTGCATAGGTTTGCCGCTATCAGAAACTAAAACAACATCGTCTACATACGGTCGGTGAAGATCTACTTGTTCGTAGTTGTCTTCTGCCATGTTATCGGGCTCGAAATTGGCGAGTGGATTGCTTTCCATAACACCCGCAGCTACTGCCTTTTCAATTTCTGCTTTTAAATCGGCAACGGTTCCAATGCACTTTCTTTCATCGCCTTCTTCGGTGCTCCAAATAGGCAATGGAATTCCCCAGTAACGAGAGCGAGATAAATTCCAATCGTTTAGGTTTTCTAACCAGTTGCCAAATCTACCTTCACCGGTAGATTTTGGTTTCCAATTAATGGTTTTGTTTAGTTCGATCATGCGGTCTTTCATGGCCGTTGAACGAATAAACCAAGAATCTAACGGATAGTACAGAATAGGCTTGTCGGTTCGCCAACAATGCGGATAGCTGTGTTCGTACTTTTCAATTTTAAAAGCTTGACCAGCAATTTTTAATTTAAGACCAATGCGCTCGTCTACGCTGAGGTAATCTTTTAAATCTGAAATAATATCTGCTAAGCGCTCTCTTTGTTGGGTGAGTTCGCTTTCCATTTCTTGGTCGGTAAGGTATTCTGCTTTTACATATTCACCACCGAGACCAAAAACCTCGTCTTGTATCTGTTTTACGAATTTCCCTTGTAAATCGACTAAAGGAACAGCATTGCCTTGGCCATCATCGATGAGCATTGGTGGTACACCTGCAGCATTAGCAACGCGAGCATCGTCTGCACCAAAGGTAGGAGCCGTATGCACGATTCCTGTACCATCTTCTGTGGTTACGAAATCTCCAGGGATGATGCGAAATGCTTTTTCTGGATTTTCCATGGGTTGGCAATACGGTAACAGTTGTTCGTATTTTAAGTCGACTAACTGTTTGCCTTTGTATTCTGCCTCAATCAGGAAAGGGATTTTTTTATCGCCTTGTTGGTATGCTTGTAGTTCTTCTTCTGACTCTACGGCAGCATATTTCTTGTTGAACTGTTTGTTAACCAATGCTTTTGCGAGAATAACTCGAATAGATTGGTGGGTGTATTGGTTATAGCTACGCACTTGAACGTAGTCGATATTGGCTCCTACCGTTAGAGCGGTGTTTGAAGGTAAGGTCCACGGTGTGGTTGTCCAGGCGAGGAAATAGATTTCTTCGTCTGTTTTGCCGAAAACTTCTTCAAAATGATGGTTTTTTATCGCTTTGAATTGGGCAACTATGGTGTTGTCTTTTACATCGCGGTAGGTTCCGGGCATGTTTAACTCGTGAGAGCTGAGTCCGGTTCCTGCTTTGGGAGAATATGGCTGAACGGTATATCCTTTATAAAGTAAGTTTTTTTCGTGCAGTTGTTTGAGCAACCACCAAACCGACTCGATATATTTGGTTTTGTAGGTGATGTAAGGCTCGTCCATATCTACCCAATAGCCCATTTTTTCGGTGAGCTCGTTCCAAATATCGGTGTAGCGCATTACGGCTTCGCGGCAAGCTTTGTTGTAATCTGCGATAGAGATTTTTTTACCGATATCTTCTTTGGTGATGCCGAGTTCTTTCTCTACGCCTAATTCTACGGGTAGGCCGTGCGTATCCCAACCTGCTTTTCTTTTTACTTGTTTGCCTTTTTGCGTTTGGTAGCGGCAAAAAATGTCTTTAATGGTTCTTGAAAGCACATGGTGAATACCTGGTTTTCCGTTGGCAGAAGGGGGGCCTTCGAAGAAAACGTAAGGTTCGGCTCCTTCACGAGAAGAAATTGACTTTTCGAAGATGCCTTCTTGTTCCCAAAATTTACGAATATCCTCAGCTACTGAGGTTAAGTTGAATGATTTGTACTCGTTGTATTTTTCCATGATTTGCCTTGTTTCGCAAAAATGTATGCGAAATTAATAGAAAGCGATGATTCACGGTTGATTAGAAAGTTATTTCGCTAACTCTTGAAAGGTTAGTCGCACATCGCCCCAAAATTCGTCTAGTTTGAGTAGGTGATTTTTTAAAAACTCAAAAGCGTTGGGCCAAGTGGTTTTGTCGTAAATAGAAACGCCTTCGAGGGTTAATGAAATGCGGGAGATTTCTTTTCCATCGCTGAGGTAAAACCGTTCTTGCCAGTCGAATTGAGTTTCTTGTAAAGTGTGGAAATAGGTTTTGTATTCTAGCCATTGTTCCCAAAACAGTTGGCGAATGCCAGGGTCTATAGATTGAATATCGATGCTGATCATGGCGGTTTTTTTCTCCATGTGGCACCTAAAATAAAGATCGGGAACTCCGGTTCGGTAGTTGGTCCAACGCACTTTAAAACCTGTAGTCGAATGATGCGGGTTCATCATTCGACCAAAGGCTGTCCAAAATTCTGTATTGAGTGCTTTTTGTTCTTCTCGAGAGAGCATTTATTCAGCAGAACGTAAATTAGTGAGCATAACATCTACTAATTCGTTGATGCCGAATTTGTGTTCCCATTTCCAATCGTTGCGAGCGTGAGAATCGTCTATACTTCCCGGCCAAGAGTTGGCAATTTGTTGTCTGAAATCCGGATTGTAAGAGATTTCGAAGTTAGAAATGTGCTTTTTGATGGCTTCTGCCAATTCTGACGGGCTAAAGCTCATGGCGGCTAAGTTGTAGCTTCCGCGTTGTTTTATTTGTTCAGAAGGAGCTTCTGTAATTTCGATAGTTGCGCGAATGGCATCTTCGGTAAACATCATCGGTAACATGGTATCTGGACCTAAGAAACTTTCGTATTTGCCTTCTTTTAACGCTTGATGAAAAATATCTACGGCATAATCGGTTGTTCCGCCACCTGGTAAAGTTTTGTAACCAATTAAACCTGGGTAACGCAAAGAGCGAACATCTACTCCATATTTTTCGTGGTAATAGGCGTTCCAGCGTTCACCGGCAAGTTTAGAAATGCCGTAAACCGTATTCGGATCCATTACGCAATCTTGCGGTGTGTTTTCTTTAGGTGTGTTAGGACCAAAAACAGCAATTGAGCTGGGCCAATATACTTTATCGATGTGTTTTTCTTTGGCTAGGTTAAGCACGTTGAAATGGCCATCCATGTTGAGTTCCCATGCTTTGGCGGGCATTTTTTCGGCTGTTGCTGAAAGTAAGGCGGCAAGGTTGTAAACGGTTCCTACAGAATGTTTTTGAACTAATTCGAAGAAGCGATTAGAGTCGGTAACATCTAGTTTTTCAAAAACGCCTTCGAAGGTTTCGCTTTCGCGAATGTCGGTAGCAATAACGTTGTCTACTCCATAGGTTTGTTGTAGCGCTTCTGTAAGCTCGCTTCCAACCTGACCTAAGGCACCCGTTATCAAGATCTTTTTGTCTGCTGTCATAAATGTTTACGTTTCGGCCAAAAGTAATCGAAAAACAGAGATTTTAAAGGAGGTGTAAATTTTGCTTTATCGAATAAAAACGAATCGAGAAATGGCAGTTAAAGTTTAATACAAACATTCTTTGGTTCGGTGAAAAACTTCAGTGCTTCAAAACCACCTTCACGCCCAACACCTGAATTTTTTACACCTCCGAAAGGTGTTCGTAAGTCTCTTAATAACCAGCAGTTTACCCACACAATGCCCGCTTCAATTTGCTGAGAAACACGTTGGGCACGCGACAAGTTTTCTGTCCAAATAGTGGCAGATAAGCCGTATTCTGTACTGTTGGCCATGGTTAAAACATCTTCTTCTGAATCGAAGGGAGTGAGCGTAACCACAGGGCCAAAAATTTCTTCTTGATTGGTTCTGCACGTATATTCTAAGCCTTCAATAACGGTAGGAGCCAAGTAATAACCGTCTTTATATTCACCACTTAAATGAACTTGTTTGCCACCGCACAAAACAGTTCCGCCTTCTTGTTTGGCGAGCTCGATGTAGCTCATTACCTTTTCTAAATGCGGTTGTGAAACGAGCGCGCCCATATTGGCTTCTGGATCAGTAGGGTATGATACTTTCAGTTTTTCAACCTTTTCAACAAATGCTGTTTTAAATTGCTCATAAATAGAGCGTTCTACAAAAATTCTAGAACCGCATAAGCAGATTTGCCCTTGGTTGGCGAAACTGCTCATTACCGATGTTTTTAATGCCTTGTCGAAATCGCAATCTGCAAAAATGATGTTGGGATTCTTACCACCTAGTTCTAAGCTCAGTTTCTTGAACTTTGGAGCTGCTTTGGCAGCTATGATAGCACCTGTTTGGGTTCCGCCTGTAAAACTAATGGCCTTAATGTCTGAATGCTCAGAAATGGCATTTCCCACCTCTTTTCCTAAACCGTGAACAATGTTTAAAACGCCTTTTGGCAAGCCAGCTTCTATGCAAATTTTGCTGAGTAAATAGGCGGTAAACGGAGTTATTTCGCTTGGTTTTGCTACCACACAATTTCCTGCGGCCAAGGCAGGGGCAATTTTCCAGGTGAAAAGATAAAGCGGCAGATTCCAAGGTGAAATACAGCCCACAACGCCAATTGGATGACGAAGCGTATAGTTGATGGCAGAATCTTCCATAGGATGAGCCTCGCTAGCAAAGTGTAAAATTGCAGTGGCAAAAAAGTGAAAGTTGTCACGAGCTCTCGGTATATCTACTCGGGTAGCAAGTTTTAATGGCTTTCCGTTATCTCGAGACTCTGCCAAGGCAAGCTCTGGAAGTTTTTCTTCGATTAAAGCAGCAATCTTGGCCAAAACGTTAGACCTTTCGGCTGCTGGTGTGTTTTTCCAAGTAGTAAAAGCTTCTTTAGCAGCAGATGTAGCTAAGTCGATATCTTGACTGGTAGAAGCCGGAATTTGCGAATACACTTTTCCAGTAGCCGGTTCTATGTTGTTTAACCAGTTGTTTTCGGTAGGAGCCACCAACTCGCCATTGATATAGTTAAGTATCTTTTCCATTGCCTTAGAATTTGGCGTAAAGGTAGAAAACTTGCTGCCCAGAAGAACTTCAAAAAAATGAAAAAGAACTTAACTCGCTTTCAAATGAAATACCTTATTGAGAACAATTGATTCCTTCTTTCCCAGATTGAAAAGTGACGGTTGTAACTCTAGTTTTCTCTACTACTTTTACTTTTTAGAAGTAGGCAGTTGAAAATGAAGTGATTAATGAAGTTCAGCAGACTGTTAAATTAAGTTAAGCTTGATTATCAGTAGGTTTAGCAATTTACATTTGTTTCTGAAGCATGAAGAAAAGCTATATAAAAGCATTAACTATTACGGTATCCGTGGCTCTTTTAGGGTTGGTGGCCGTTCAAATTTATTGGATAGACAACGCATTGTCTCTCCAGCAAGACGAGTTTAAGCGCAATGTTAAAGATGCGTTGAAGAGTGTGGCCGATCGTTTAGAGCAAGCCGATGTAGTAGAACACATACGCTCTCACGAAGAAGGTCGCTTCTTGTTTGTAGACTCGTTAGCGCAAGAAGGCCTAACCAATGGCAACTTCGATAGTTCTTACAACTACGTTCAGCTAAAACAATTTACCCGAATTGGCGACAATGAGGTAGAACTCAAGGTAACCGAAGAATCTGATGGTAAAAAATCGATTCGCTCTACCAGAACTACTCCAGATATGGTAGATTCTATCAACGGTGGTATTTCATTACAAACCACTAATGGCGAATTAGGTGTTGGTTTTGGCCAAGATAAAAGTCCGCAGTTAGAATCGGTTTTAAGAAGCAGTATTACTCAAAAAACAGCTTTTGTTGGCGATATTGTAAAACGATTAATGGAAGTAGATTTATTTGAACCCATTGAAAAAAGAATTGATCAAAACGAATTAGACTCTCTTATCGGGTTTGAATTAGAAGCAAGAGGTATTAATGCTACGTACCAGTTTGGAGTGTACGATTATTACGAAAATTTACACATTGCCAACTTTGAGCAAACCGATATTTTAGAATCGAAAAGTAGAATTACTCAAGTTCGGCTGTTCCCGAACGATGTTATTCAAGACCCGTATTTTCTGCGTGTTTATTTTCCCAAACAAACTAAGTTTTTATTGAAAAACATCTGGTTGGTGCTTATTGCGTCTACTTTATTAATGTTAGCGCTGGGCTTTATCTTCTATTTCTCGGTAGTTACCATCATAGAACAAAAGAAAAACTCTGAAATCAAAAACGATTTTATCAACAACATGACTCACGAGTTTAAAACGCCCATTTCTACTATTTCTTTGGCTTGTGAGGCATTGAAGGATCCCGATATCGGTTCTAATCCAACTTTGGTAAGTCGATATATTGGTATGGTTAACGATGAAAACAAACGCTTGGGCATGTTGGTAGAAGAAGTGCTGCAAAGTGCCGTTTTCGATAAAGGGGAGTTTAAACTCAAGCTAGAAAGCATAGATGTTCACGAACTCATTTTATCGGTGAGCGAAAAAGTGAACATGCAAGTGAGAGAAAAACAAGGAACCCTCATCACGCATTTAAAAGCAGAAAACGCAACGCTAAAAGCAGATAGAGTGCACCTTTCTAATGTGCTGTATAACCTAATAGATAATGCCATCAAATACAGCAAAGAGCATCCTCAAATAGAATTGAGCACCGAAAATCATAAAGAATTTTTAATCCTCTCTGTAAAAGACAATGGAATTGGGATTTCGAAAGAAAATCAAAAAAGAATATTCGACAGGTTGTATCGGGTTCCTACCGGTAACCTGCACGATGTAAAAGGTTTTGGCTTAGGCCTTAGCTATGTGAAGATAATAATTGATCGCCTTGAAGGACGAATTGAGCTCGATAGCCAGTTAGGAAAAGGCAGTACGTTTAATATTTACCTCCCTCTGTATGAGAAAGTTTAAGTTGTTAGTGGTAGAAGATGATCCGAATTTAGGCACCATTCTATCTGAGTATTTAGAAGTAAAAGGTTTCGAAGTTGTTAGAGCAGAAAACGGACAAGAAGGGTTTGAGCAATTTACCCAACAAGATTTCGATTTGTGCATCTTAGATGTGATGATGCCGGTAAAAGATGGCTTTTCGCTCGCTACCGATATTCGAAAAATAAACAGCAAAGTGCCCATTGTTTTTCTTACGGCCAAAAGCATGAAAGAAGACACCATTGAAGGTTTTAAACGAGGTGGAGACGATTACGTAACCAAGCCTTTTTCGATGGAAGAACTGCTTATGCGCATTAACGCAATTCTGAAAAGAACCAACGATTCTGAGCTAAAAGAAGAAGAAATTAAAGCCTACCAGATCGGATCGTTCACTTTTGATCATCATCAGCAAATTCTCGAAAGAAATGGCGAACAAAAAAAGCTCACCTCTAAAGAGAATGCATTGCTTAAAATTTTAGCGCAAAACAAAAACGATATTTTAGAGCGCACCTATGCCCTTAAAGCTATTTGGGGAGACGATAGTTATTTTAACTCTCGCAGCATGGATGTGTACATTGCTAAAATTCGCAAGTACTTGAAAGAAGACGATCAACTAGAGATTATCAACGTTCATGGTAAAGGGTTTAAATTGATAGATAGAAGTTAAGGTTTGTAAACCAGTAGCGCTATCTTTGAAAAATCAAACCAAAACATTCTAAGCCATGCGTTTAACAATTTTAATCTGTTCGTTGCTGCTGGCAAGTGTCAGCTATGCACAATTGCCCATAAATTTTGGGCCCAAGGTAGGAGCCAATTATTCTGTGCTTCGAACCAATTTAGACCATTTCGATAAAGAGTCTGCCGCTAATTTTATGGGCGGAGCTTTTGTTCGAGTAAAAGTGAAAAAGCTGTCGTTTAATGCAGAAGCTCTTTTCACGGGTGTAAAAGCTTCTACTTCTGGTAAATTTGACGAAAACGCACCAGAAGAGAACATCGATATCAATTATACCAATTTAGATATCCCTGTTTTAGTAGGTTACAAGTTTCTCGATTTAAAATTGGTGAAACTGAGAGCAAATGCAGGCATTGTGCAATCGTTTATTCAAGGTGAAACGGGAGATTTATCAAAAGATATTATGGAAGATGGCTATACAAGTGTCGTGGTGGGTGCTTCGGTAGATATTCCGCTTTTTGTTTTTGATGTTCGTTATCGAGTAGGCATCAACGAAATTTACAAAAGCGATGCAATTGATATCAACAGTGATTTGCTGGTTTTTACCGTAGGTTGGAAAATACTCTAGCCCATAAATTATCGAGCTAAAAAAATCAAAAAGTGCTGAAACCATGTTTCAGCACTTTTTTTATGCACTTGTGCTTATAAAGAAGGCGTTCTGCCGCCATCTACCGGAACATTAATTCCATTAATATAGCTAGCCGCAGGCGTTGCTAAAAAGGCAATAGCAGCTGCCACTTCGTGCGGTTCTGCCACTCTTTTCATCGGTACTACATTGGCCATGTCGTGGGCAACTTCATCTTCAGATTTTCCGGTCTTTTGCGCTTTATTGCTCACAATAGAAGATAACCTTTCTGTGTTGGTAGCGCCCGGTAAAACATTATTTACCGTAATGTTAAACTGGCCCAACTCGTTGGCAAGGGTTTTAGACCAATTGGCTACTGCACCTCGAATGGTGTTCGACACTCCCAAGCCGTTTAGTGGCGCTTTTACAGAAGTAGAAATTACATTTATAATTCTACCATACCCCGCTTCTTTCATAGAAGGAACCGTTGCTTGCGCCAAGTGCTGATTACAAATTAAGTGCAACTGAAAAGCACTTAAATACTCGCTAATATCGGCATCGATGGCCAAGCCACCAGGAGGGCCTCCTGTGTTGTTCACCAAGATGTGAATCGGATTTTCTTTTACGTAATCTGTAATGGCTGTTTTTACCTCGGTAGGAACCGAAAAATCAGCTACTAAATAATCGTGAGATTGTTTATTTGGGCGCGGCAATTGAGCCAATGCCTTTTTCAATTTCTCTTCGTTTCTAGCCATTAAAGTAACTGTGGCGCCTAATTCAGCAAGTTCTAAAGCAGCGGCCAAGCCAATTCCTTGTGAACTGCCGCCAACTAAAGCATGCTTATCGCGTAAATCTAAATTCATCTCTATTATGGGTTTGCAAACGAAATTAACCAAACTCTTCATCTTGGTGAAAATTGGTTCCTACTGCTTTCAACACTATTTGTAATTTTACCTTAATAAAGCAGAAAACTATGGCAGTTCAAAAACCGTTCAACCTCTTTAAGTGGATTGAAGAAAATAGAGACCTACTGAAACCACCTGTGGGCAACAAAAATTTATATCCGGCAGGAACCGATTATATTGTAATGATTGTAGGCGGGCCCAATGCTAGAAAAGACTACCATTACAACGAAACCGAAGAGCTGTTTTTTCAACTTGAAGGCGATATTCTCGTAAAAATTCAAGAAGAAGGTAAAGCGGTAGAAGTACCCATTAAAGCGGGCGAAATGTTTCTGTTACCCGGTAAAGTTCCTCATTCTCCCATTCGTTCAGAAGGTTCTGTAGGCTTGGTAGTAGAGCGCGTAAGAAAACCCGAACATACCGATGGTTTGCTTTGGTTCTGTGATAATTGCAACCATAAATTGCACGAAACATACTTTCCGTTAACCAATATCGAGAAAGACTTTTTACCCAGGTTTAAAGAGTTTTACAATTCAGAAGAAATGAGAACCTGTAAGAATTGCGGAACCGTAATGGAAACCGATACAAGATTTACAGATTAGCCAAAAACCTAACGTACTTTTGTAACTTAATCCTCAGCGACTCGAATCGAGATTGTCGATCGGTCGAAGGGTAGCTGGTCGTGTAAAAGGCCCACAAAAACAAGATTGTTGTTGAGTGTAAAAAGCAACCCGTGACTAGAGCAAACTCCGCGAGTGCTGAACTAATATTGTGAAGCACATGGATACTAAACGATTGAAAATTGATATGCACACGCATATCTTGCCGAAACACTTGCCCAAATTTGCCGAAAAGTTTGGCTATGGAGATTTTATTCATCTCGAACACCGCGAAGATGGCAAAGCAGACATGATTCAAGGTGAAAAGTATTTTAGAACCATCAAACCTAACTGTTGGGATCCTGAAATACGCATTAAAGATTACCTCGAGTTTGATACGCAAGTGCAAGTGGTTTGCACAATTCCGGTAATGTTTAGCTATTGGGCCAAAGGCAAAGATTGCCTCGAATTGTCTCAATTTCTCAACGATGATTTGGTGAACCTTTCTGAGAAATATCCAAAACAATATTTAACGTTAGGAACCGTGCCCATGCAAGATGCAGAGCTGGCCGTTCAAGAATTAGAGCGCATTGCTGCATTGGGCATGAAAGGGATTCAAATTGGTTCTAATATTAACGATGAAAACCTCAATGAAGAGAAGTTCTTTCCCATTTTTGAAGCGTGTGAGCGGCTCAATTTGGCGGTAATGATTCACCCTTGGAACATGATGGGAATGGAATCGATGCGCAAATATTGGTTGCCTTGGTTGGTGGGTATGCCAGCTGAAACTTCTCGAACAGCTTGTTCACTTATTTTTGGAGGTGTTTTAGAGCGCTT
This sequence comes from Salibacteraceae bacterium, assembly GCA_048267965.1. Lineage (GTDB taxonomy): Bacteria > Bacteroidota > Bacteroidia > Flavobacteriales_G > Salibacteraceae. The sequence goes on along the minus strand of JBLWWK010000004.1, from coordinate 13,476 downwards.
ACCTAACTTAAGAGTTTGTTTTTCTCATGCTGGTGGTAGCTTTTTGCCTACCTTAGGTAGAGTGGAGCATGGGCTTAATTGCCGACCTGATTTGGTAGCTATCGATAATGAGAAAAGTCCGAGAGAATACCTTGGAAAGTTCTGGGTAGATTGTATTACACACGATCCTAAAATGTTGCAATATATTCTTGATCTTCAGGGTAGCAAGCGCGTTTGTTTGGGTTCTGACTATCCTTTTCCGCTGGGCGATTTAGAAATTGGGAAATTTATTGAAGAGATGGAATTGGATCCTACCGTTGTAGACGATATTTTCTGTAATTCAACGTTAGAGTGGCTAGATATCAAGAAAGAAGACCTCGTTTAGCAACTTAAACGACACGTTAGCGTAAAATAATAGTTAAACTTCTTGTTCATCTTTGCGGTAAATGAAGAATTCCATTCTCTGTGCTTTGGTATTTGTACTGCTGGTAATTCCGGTACAAGAGGTTTTGTCTCAAAAAAAGGAAGACGGCCGACCTAAAATTGGCTTGGTGCTTTCTGGTGGTGGGGCAAAAGGCTTTGCACACATTGGCTTTTTAAAAGTGCTCGAAGAGGCGGGCATTAAACCCGATTATATTACGGGAACAAGTGCCGGCAGCTTGGTAGGAGCCCTTTACAGCATGGGATATACCCCTACCGAAATGGAGATTATTGCCAAGAATGAGAACTGGGACCAAACGATGGGTAACACGGTAGATTTGAACCGTGTGGCCATTGAAGAAAAAGACTATTATGGTCGTTATATTTTCGATTTAAATATAATCAACGGCAAGTTTCAACTTCCGGGAGCATTGGTAACGGGGCATCAGTTAGAACAACTCATTGCTCGGTTAACCCAGCCGTATCATCACGTTCAAGACTTTTCGAAATTTCCGATACCGTTTAAATGTGTGGCTACCGATTTAGAAACGGGGGCGCCTATTGTGCTCGATAGCGGAAATATTGTAAAAAGTATTCGGGCTAGTATGAGTATCCCCACCATTTTTTTACCTGTGAATATTGATGGTAGATTATTGGTAGATGGCGGTTTAGTGCGCAATTTTCCTGTGCAAGAAGTAATCGATATGGGAGCCGATATTGTAATTGGCGTGTATACAGGAGCTCAGCTTAAATCGAAAGAAAGTTTGGGTAGTTTGGTATCGGTTCTTTCACAATCTGCCTTTCTCATGGGTATTTATGATGCACAAGACCAGTTTGGTAAGTGCAAAGTGTTGATTGAGCCTGAGTTACATGAGTTAACCAGCAATAGTTTCGATAAAATAGACTCAATTATTGTTCGAGGTGAGCGAACGGCTAGAAAGTACTATCCGCAGTTAAAGCAGTTGGCAGATAGCTTAAACATGAGCTTTGAGCCCGTTGAGAAAATTGACACGTCTCATATTCAAGCGAAAGAATCGTTTTACATAGATTCGATCGAAGTAATCGGAAACAACCGAACGTCTCGTGAATTTATCTTAGGGAAACTCAAAATTGACACTGGAGCATGGGTGACTCATAAGTACTTGCAAAACAGAATTGAAGTTGTTTACGGAACGCAGTATTATAAAAAGATAGGGTACAGAATAGTAGAAGAAGATTCACTCGCTTTTTTATCGTTAGATGTGGAAGAAGTGGCGCCAGCTAAGTTGAGATTCGCCTTGCATTACGATACCGACACACGCACCGGGCTTACCGTTAACTTTACTTCTAGAAATGCCATTGTTCCGAATTCGAGGTTTATTGCGGAGTTAGATATTGCTGACTTGCCCAAAATGGAATTGAGTTATTTTCAATATACGGGTAAAAAGCAAGATGTAGCGCTGGTAGCAAGGGCAAAAGCATCTCAAGAAAACGAGTTTATTGCTAGAAATTTCAATGGGCAAGATGCTATTTTTAGAATGCGCGCCATGCAGTTTTCGGGCGGAATTCAAACCACTACATCGGTAAACTGGTCAATCGGTGGGTTTATCAATAAGGAGTTTAACCAGGTTCGCCCCACCGTTAATGGTGATTCGATTATGCGCGAACTAAATGATCAAAGTGCCTTTTTATCTGGATTTTTCACACTGAATACCATGAATTCTCAGTTTTTCCCTACCAAAGGGGTAAAACTTGATATACGAGCGCGTTTCTATTTCGATATGGAACAAACCATTGAAGCGAATAGCCAAGCCACACTGAATGAATTCTTAAATGCAAATCCTCTTCAGCAAGAGTCGTATAACAATTTTGATATCTCTCTTGATAAGATTAGCATGTTAACACCCAAGCTTTCTCTGCTTACGGGTGGTTTTATGGGAGTGCATACTACCGACCAAATTCAAGTTACCGACTCGTATTTTGTAGGGGGATATTCTCCTAAAAACTTTGGAAGTGTTCCGTTTTGGGGAACGGAAGTAAATGCTTTAGTAGCTACGCATTTGGCCATTGGAAAACTAGGGTTGAGGTGGCAGCCAGTTAAAAAGCTGTTTATTGATGGTTTTGCCAATTACATTGATGTGAGGCAACCTTTTTTAACCCTCGATGAAGGGATTAACACGTTTACAAACAACGAAGAAAGCCGTTTTAAGGATACCTTTTTACAGTACGATGGGCAGATTTTTCACAATGCTTTTGGTGGAGGTATTCGCTTTTCTTACATGACGTTTTTTGGCCCTATCAGCTTAGCCTTCTCGAAGTGGGAACACTCTTCAAAAGTTCAGCCTTTGCTCAGTATTGGTTTTACACTATAAGTTCAGTTTGTTATAGAGTGTTTAATCGGTTCCTACAGAGGTTACACATTAAATACAATAGCGTTACTTTTGCCTTTTAATTGAAGGAGTCTCTAGTATGAGTGATGCTATTAAACACGAATGCGGTATTGCATTTATTCGTCTTCGAAAACCACTTTCTTATTATTACAAAAAATACGGCACGAGCTTTTATGGCTTAAACAAGCTGTATTTATTAATGGAAAAACAGCACAATCGTGGACAAGATGGTGTAGGTGTGGCTAACATTAAAATTGACACAGAGCCGGGTACTAGGTACATTTCTAGGCATCGGTCTGTTTCTCAAAAACCTATTCAAGATACGTTTGAGTACATCAACAAGCGGTTTAACGAGATTGAGAAAACGGATCCAGAAAAACTGCACAATCCAGAGTGGTTAAAAGAGAACGAAGGTTTTACCGGAGAGCTGTTCTTAGGCCATTTGCGCTATGGAACGTATGGTAAAAATAGCATTGAAGCTTGCCATCCTTTTTTACGCCAAAACAACTGGAAAACACGAAATTTAGTGGTAGCGGGTAATTTTAACCTTACCAATGTAGACGAGTTGTTCGATTTTATGGTGAGCATTGGTCAGCACCCAAAAGAGAAGGCAGATACCGTTACGGTAATGGAAAAAATTGGTCATTTTCTAGATCAAGAAAACCAGCGATTGTTCGATCATTATCATGCCTTAGGCTATAGCCAAACAGAAATTAGTCAACAAATTGCCAATAACCTCGATGTAGAAGGGATTTTAAAAAATGCCTCGTCAGATTGGGATGGTGGTTATGTAATGTGCGGATTGTTTGGCCATGGAGATAGCTTTGTTTTTAGAGACCCGAACGGAATTCGCCCTTGTTATTATTACGTAGACGATGAAATTGTTGTAGCGGCATCTGAAAGACCCGCCATTCAAACGGCCTTTAATATTCGATATAGCGATTTAAAAGAATTAACTCCTGGGCATGCGCTCATCACTAAAAACGATGGAAGTGTAGACGAAGTGGAAATTCTGGCTCCTAAAGAAAAATTAGCCTGCTCTTTTGAGCGCATTTATTTTTCGAGAGGAAGCGATCGAGAAATTTACCGTGAGAGACAACAGCTCGGGCGCAATGTTACACCTCAAATTTTAGACGAAATCGATTACGATTTTGAGAATACGGTGTTTTCATTTATTCCCAACACAGCAGAGGTTTCTTACTATGGAATGATAAAAGCTGCTGAAGAGGCACTCAACAAAAAGAAAGTGGAGCAAATTCAACAATTGGGGAACGATGCTACACAAGAAAAAATTGAGCAGATTTTAAAGTTTACACCTAGAGCTGAAAAAATTGCGATTAAGGATGCAAAATTAAGAACCTTCATTACGCAAGACGATGCGCGTGACGATTTAGTAGCACATGTTTACGATGTTACTTACGGAACCATCAACAACGGTGTAGATACCTTAGTAATTATCGATGATTCTATTGTTAGAGGTACAACGCTTAAGCAAAGTATTCTTAGAATTTTAGATCGTTTACACCCCAAAAAGATTGTGGTGGTAAGTTCTGCTCCACAAATTCGTTTTCCAGATTGTTATGGAATCGATATGGCTAAAATGGGCGATTTTATTGCCTTTAGAGCAGCAATCGAGTTGTTAAAAGATGCAGGTAAAGAGCAATTAATTCAAGATGTGTATCAACAATGTAAAGAGCAAATTAATGTTGACTCTAAGCACATGAAGAATTATGTGAAAGCTATTTACGAACCGTTTACTGACCAACAGATTTCTGATAAAATTGCTGAGCTACTTACTCCTAAAGGAATGGAAGCAGAAGTGAAAATTATTTATCAAAGCTTAGACGGTTTAAAAGAAGCTTGCCCGCATAATCAAGGAGATTGGTATTTCAGTGGAGATTACCCAACACCTGGCGGAAACAGAGTAGTGAACAAGGCTTTTATGAACTTTGTAGAAGGAAATAACGAAAGAGCGTACTAGAACGTTCTTCTTCGCTGCATAAAAAAAGAAAGGCTCAAGTGGTAAAACCATTTGAGCCTTTTTCTATTCTTTTAGTCGTTTTTAGGTTTAAAAGCAGTAAGATAAACGCCTAAACCAAAGTTCCATTTGGCAAACCAAATACGTTGTTTAGCCCAATCATCGAAACCTTCTTTGGTTTCCACATCGTGTAGGTTAATAAAACCGCCACCTACGTTAGAGGTCAAGTAAAAAATGCCTTTATACTCAGCGCGTAAACCCGAATAAATTCCTACTCCCCAGCCAGACATATGCAAGCGGTTGGTATGGCGCTCACCACCTAAGTGGGTAAAATCGGTCCACGGTAAAACGGGGCCAGTTCCCAGCTCGTTCGAAAGCGTTACCGAAAACCATTTTGAAGCATAGATTTGATCAATTCTTTCAATTGAAAGACGGGCAAAATTAAGTCCGTCTGTGTGTTCGTACTTAATAAAATTTTGGCGTAAAGTAATTTCTTCGTTTATGTATTCGCCAACGTAGGCAGCACTTTCAGGATGGTAATCAAAAGTTCCATCGTTAAGTGCATCGCGGGTGATATTCCCTGTAATTCGAGCAGTTTGTCCGTTTTGAAGCACATATTTCATGTGATCCCACCCAGCAGAAATAGCCCAATGATCGTTGAAATAATACGCCAATCTAAAATCGAATTGAGGAACTGTAAATTGCGTAATATCGATGTACGTGTACGATAAATTTTCTGGTTTGTCGTGGGCTTTTACATTGTAAAGCGTGTAATCGTAGCCTTGGCCCACCAAATGAATATCGCTTTTTGTATACACTTCGCGGCTATAGCCCCAGAAGAGTGAAAACTTACCTTTTTTACTAAATTTTTCTTGAGCAAATACGGTGGTAGAAAGCAGTGAAAGAGCGTAAAACGCAAATAATTTAAATTTCATGTCGTTCAAATAGAGTTGCCGTTTTTAAGCAAAATAGGCTGCAAATTAACGCAACTTCTTCTTGAAAATAGGAACCGTAGAGCAAGGTTCTCCGAACATTAACAATTTTGCATGTGGTTGAATCAACTGTGTAGCAGCTAAATAGGCAGTAGGAGACAAGTCGATGTTTCCGCAACCTTTAATCACAACGCGCTTATTTTCTAGGGTTTCCATTGGGAAATTAGCCAAAATATAGAGCAAACGTTGTTCAAGTGTTTCTCGGTAGGAACCGTAAAACGCTGTTGCATGCACTTTTTGTAAATGAGAAGCAACCAACATAAAGGCCCAAGTAGGAATAATAGCGTCTACAGAACAAAACACCGATACGTGTTGATTTGCCAATGCAGACCAATCGAATTGATCTAACTCATCGCGAAAGTCTTTTTCTTTCAGTGCCAAACCTTGCCATAAAAAGGGGGCTACATCAAATTCTGTAGAAGCTTGGTCGGCTAAAAGTTCTTCGAAGTTGATGGTGATTATTCCGCTGCGCTCAACGCGATTAACAATTTCTTTTTCCATTACATAAAGCCAAGTTCTAGCTGAGCTTCTTCACTCATCATGTCTTTATCCCACTGAGGTTCAAAAGTGATGGTAACAGCAGCTTTGGTAACGCTATCTATTTGTGCAATTTTATCTTCTACCTCTTGTGGTAATGATTCTGCCACAGGGCAATTAGGTGATGTTAACGTCATTAAAACATCTACTGAAAAATCGTCTTGAACTTTAATCTCATAGATTAAGCCTAATTCGTAGATATCTACCGGTATTTCAGGGTCGTAAATAGTTTTTAAAACCTCTATAATCGTGTTTTCTAAAACGCGCTTTTCCATTGTTGTATTGATTGATTGGGAGAAATGGAGATTAAGCAGAAGCAGAATGCGCTATGGCATACATTTTAAGCTTTTTAATCATGTTCGATAAGCCATTGGCTCTGTTGGGAGAAAGGTGATCTTTCAAACCAATTTTATCGATGGCATATAAATCTGCATGTGCAATATCTTGTGCGGGTTGGTTCGATAAAATACGGATTAACAAACCGATAATTCCTTTAGCAATAATGGCATCAGAATCGGCTTCGAAGTGCAAGGTGTTGCCTTCTTTAGACGCTTCTAACCAAACCTTACTTTGGCAGCCTTTTACAAGGTTGTCTTCGGTTTTTTTATCTTCTGGCAAAGGGGGTAGTTCTTTTCCGAAAGAAATAATGTGTTCGTATTTATCCATCCAGTCGTCAAACAGGCTGAATTCTTCAATTACTTCGTCTTGTATTTCGTTGATTGTCATAACGTAGAGTAATTACATTAACATAGCTTGAGCTCGGTCTAAGCTTTTAATAAAGGTGTCTACTTCTTCTCGGGTGTTATACATGCCAAAAGAAGCACGAGCGGTTCCTGGTATTTTATACCAATCCATAAGGGGCATAGTACAATGGTGCCCCGTTCGAATGGCAATTCCCATTTTATCGAGTAAGATGCCAATATCGTAAGGGTGATTGGTTCCTACCAAGAAAGAGAGAACACCTGCTTTTTGCTCTGCCTCACCAATAATGCGAACGTTATCGATTTTACGAATTTGTTCGGTTGCGTATTTGAGCAAGTCGTCTTCGTGCTGAGCAATGGCTGCTAGCCCAATTTTGTTGAGGTAATCGATGGCAGTACCAAATGCTATTACGCCCGAAATATTGGGAGTTCCCGCCTCAAATTTGTGCGGTAAATCGTTGTAAACCGTTTTTTCGAAACTTACGGTCTTAATCATATCGCCACCGCCTTGGTACGGAGGGATTGCATTTAATATTTCTTCTTTTCCGTAAAGAAAACCAACGCCCGTTGGTCCATACATTTTGTGAGCAGAAGCGCAGTAAAAATCGGCATTAAGATGCTGAACATCTATTTGGATGTGAGGCACAGCTTGGGCGCCATCGATAAGTACCACTGCTTGTTGAGCGTGTGCTTTATCGATTATTTCTTTCACCGGGAAAACAGAGCCGAGTGTATTAGAAACATGGGTGATGGCCACCATTTTGGTTTTGCTAGACAGCAATTGGTCAAAAGTCTGCATGTCGAGCTCGCCAGCTTGGGTAATTGGGGCAACGCGTAAATGAGCACCTTTTTCTTCACAAATCATTTGCCACGGTACAATGTTGCTGTGGTGTTCTGCGGCAGAGATAAGAACTTCATCACCAGGTTGTAATTGGTTCCTACCCCACGAGTTGGCTACCAAATTAATGGCATCTGTGGTGCCTTTGGTGAAAATTATTTCGTGTTCTTCTTTCGCGTTGATGAATTGTTGAAGTTTTTCACGCGCTTCTTCGTATTTAGCGGTAGCTCGTTGACTTAGCGTGTGCACTCCACGGTGAACGTTAGAGTGCTCTGCTAAGTAATAATGATCGATTACATCAATTACCGATTTAGGTTTTTGAGAAGATGCGCCATTGTCGAAGTAAATAAGCGGTTGGCCATTTACTTCTTGGTGCAATACTGGAAAATCTGCTCGTATTTCGTTAATCGGATACATAGATGTTTCGAATTATGCGTTGTTTAGAAAAGCGAACTCTTTTGCTCAATCAATTGTTCGATGTGAGCTTTAAAAGGTTCGTTTTCAATAATATCTAATGCTTCTTTAGTGAAAGCAGTAATCATTAATTTGTTGGCGTCTGCTTCGTTTAAACCTCTAGAACGGAGGTAGAATAAAGCATCTTCGTCTATTTCTCCGGTGGTTGAGCCGTGAGAACATTTAACATCGTCTGCATAAATTTCTAGCTCTGGCTTAGAGTTAACGGTAGCATTATCAGAAATCAAAATGTTTTGATTGCTTTGAAATGCGTTGGTTTTTTGGGCTTCTCTGCGCACAAAAACTTTCCCGTTGAAAACGCCTGTTGCATTATCGGTCAAAATGCCTTTATAGTTTTCGTTGCTGTTGCAATTGGGCACTTTGTGATCTACAACTGTGTGGTTGTCTATGTGTTGCTTTCCGTTGAGGTGGTAAATACCGTTGAGGTTGGTTTCGCAGTTTTGGCCGTCTACCTCAATGTTAAGGTCGTTGCGAACCAATTTGCCGCCAAACGTAAAGGTGCCTGTAGAGAACGTGCTATTGGCGTTTTGATAAACTTGCGTAGTTTGAATGTGCTGGTGTTTATCACCTAAATTTTGAAGCATTTGGTAGTGAATATGTGCGTTTTCGCCTACTAAAACTTCAGAAACGGCATTGGTAAAAGCTTCTCCTTTTTGGTCTCCAACAATCGAGTGAAGAACGGTAGCCTGCGACCCTTCGTTGAAAATAAAAAGGTTGCGAGGTTGATACGCTACATCTTCGCCCGTTGTAAGATGAATAATATGTATTGGGCGCTCTACCACCGCATTTTTGTTTACCGAAATGTAAATGCCATCTGCATTAAAAGCAGTGTTTAAGGCCGTGAACGTTTCGGTTTGGTGGTTAGCGTATTGACCATAAAACCGCTGAAACTCGTCAAAATCTTCTAAACGTGCATTGGCCATTGGTTTAATGTCAATTTGCTCGTTTTCTATAATATTTGATAATTCTGCGTTGTAAAAGCCATTAACAAATACAATTTGATCGGCCTCTAGTTGGTCAACGATAACCTCGGTAGGAACCGATTTTAACTCTACAGGTTGAGCTGAATATTCACCTTTTAAGATGGAAGCAACTCGGGTGTATTTCCAGCGCTCGTCTCTTAGCGTTGGAAAATCTAAAGTATGTAATGCGCGCAGGGCTTCTTCTCTCACTGCTTGCTGTTCTTTGTTAAGATCAACAATGCTTGGAGACATGAAGTTGGCGATAAATTTTTCTTTTTTGGAAGTACTCATTCCTACTTTTTTAAGCGTTTATGGTATCTTCTTTTAACCAATCGTAACCTTTTTCTTCTAGCTCTAGTGCTAGTTCTTTGGTTCCTGTTTTTACGATTTGACCTTTGTGTAATACGTGAACAAAATCAGGAACAATGTAATCGAGCAAACGCTGGTAGTGCGTAATGACTAAAAAGGCGTTTTTCTCAGATTTAAGTTGGTTTACACCATCTGCCACAACGCGAAGGGCATCAATGTCTAAGCCTGAATCGGTTTCGTCTAAGATGGCCATTTTGGGGTTAAGCATAGCCATGTGAAAGATTTCGTTACGTTTCTTTTCACCGCCAGAAAAACCTTCGTTTAAAGAGCGATTTGCTAAACGACCGTCTAGTTTTACTAGCTTTTGCTTTTCTTTCATGAGCTGAAGAAATTCTTTAGCTGCTAGAGCGTCTTCGCCACGGTATTCTCTTACGCTATTAAGCGCAGTTTTAATAAAGTTGATGTTGCTTACACCTGGGATTTCAACAGGATATTGAAAAGCCAAAAACAATCCTTCGCCAGCTCTTTCGTTAGGCTCTAAATCGAGTAAATCTTTGCCATCGAAAGAAACTTCGCCTTCGGTAACTTCGTAATCGTCTTTTCCGGCAAGAACAGAAGCTAACGTTGATTTACCAGAACCGTTAGGTCCCATAATGGCATGAACTTCTCCTGGTTTAATTTCTAGGTTAATTCCCTTAAGAATTTCTGTGCCTTCTATGTTGGCGTGTAGATTTTTAATGCTTAGCATCTATTTATTGAATTTGATTGGTCAAAAATGTGTTTAGTTTTTCGGCAATGCAGTGATATTTGTTACTCTGTTGGCTTAACCTACAGAGCCTTCTAATGTAATATCAAGTAATTTTTGTGCTTCAACGGCAAACTCCATTGGAAGTTGGTTAAGCACTTCTTTAGCATATCCGTTTACAATTAGGCTGATGGCTTTTTCTTCGTCTATACCTCTTTGTTGGCAGTAGAAGATTTGATCTTCACCAATTTTAGAAGTGGTGGCTTCATGCTCTACCTTGGCCGACTTGTTATTTACTTCGATATACGGGAAAGTGTGCGCACCACACTGATCACCGATTAGCAAAGAATCACATTGTGAAAAATTACGCGCGTTTTTGGCGTTTTTATTCATGTGAACTAAACCTCTATAGCTGTTTTCAGATTTACCTGCTGAAATACCTTTTGAGATAATAATGGATTTTGTGTTCCTACCGATATGAACCATTTTGGTACCTGTATCGGCATTTTGGTAGTTGTTAGTAACCGCTACCGAATAGAATTCGCCCTCAGAATAATCGCCTTTTAATACACACGATGGGTATTTCCAAGTAACGGCAGAACCTGTTTCTACTTGGGTCCAGCTAATTTTTGAACGAACACCTTCGCACAATCCGCGCTTAGTTACGAAGTTGTAAACTCCGCCTTTTCCTTCTTTATTGCCTGGGTACCAGTTTTGTACGGTAGAATATTTTACTTCGGCATTGTCTTTTGCAATAATCTCTACAACGGCTGCGTGAAGTTGATTTTCGTCTCGCATGGGAGCTGTACAACCTTCTAGGTAGCTAACGTATGCTTCGTCTTCTGCAATAATGAGGGTTCTTTCGAATTGGCCGGTTCCTGCTTCGTTAATTCTGAAATAGGTAGACAATTCCATAGGGCAACGAACGCCTTTTGGAATGTAACAGAAAGAGCCATCGGTAAATACTGCAGAATTGAGCGCGGCATAGAAATTATCGTTGGGAGGAACCACTTTTCCCATGTGTTCACGCACCAATTCAGGATGCGTTTTTACCGCTTCTGAAAACGACATAAAAAGAATGCCTAATTGGGCTAGCTTCTCTTTAAAGGTTGTTTGAACAGAAACCGAATCAACTACCACATCCATGGCTACACCTGCTAGTTTTTTCTGCTCATTGATAGAGATGCCTAAGCGATCGTACATACTTTTAAGTTCAGGATCTAACTCGTCTAAACTATCAAGCTGTTTTTTAGGTTTGGGAGCCGCAAAGTAAGAAATGGCTTGAAAATCTGGCTTTTCGTATTTTACGTGAGCCCATTCAGGCTCTTCCATTTTGAGCCAGTTTCGGTATGCATTTAACCGAAACTCTAACAACCATTCTGGTTCTTCTTTTTTGGCAGAAATTTGACGAATAATGTCTTCGTTGAGACCGTTTTCAACTTTATCGGTTTCAAACTTTGAAGTAAAGCCGTATTTATACTCTTCGTTGTTGAGTTCTTCGGCTAATTCTGCTTCAGTGTAAGCCATAATTGACTATTTGAGTTTTCTAAATTGATTGAGTTAGATAGAGAAGCTTTCTCCACATCCGCATGTGCGGCTGGCGTTAGGGTTAACAAACGAAAATCCTTTTCCGTTTAAACCACCAGAAAAGTCGAGTGTGGTTCCTACTAAATACAAAAAGCTTTTTTTATCTACTGCTATTTTAACGCCTTGGTCTTCGAACACTTTATCGTCTTCTTTTAACTCGGTGTCGAAATCCATTTCGTACGTTAATCCAGAGCATCCACCGCCTTTCACACCTACCCGAATAAAGGCAGAAGCGTCTATTTTGTCTTCACCCATTAGGCGAGCTACTTCTTCTTTTGCAGTTGCTGATACTTTTATCATACTCTTGTTTATTGTGCGTTTACCGCAAAACAGATAATTTAGATTTATTCTAAATAAATTGCTGTTTGAGCGCAAAAATACCACAAATTAGGTATTGCAGCAAACAGATGTATTACCAATTGTTATAGTGTTAAAAACGAAAAAGAAGCGAATTGTTTTGGCTAAAGAAAAAGTTGTCGATAGGAACCACCGGTTTGTAGTCGTAAATACCTTCGAAGCCCGTTGAGAAATAGAGGTTTTTATGCAGCTGAAAAACCAATTGAGTAGACGGTGCTAAGCGAACGTAGCTTAAAAAATCGGGTCTGCCTTGAACAAAAAGACTGAGTGATAAACTCGATTTTTCTTTCCATTTCCACACAATTCTAGTTTTGGCATTGTACTTAAAATAGATGTTTTCAATAAAGTCGGGATCTTCTGTTTTTCTTTTTTCGGTAGGAACCGCTGTAAAATCCCATTTTTCATATTCGTTAAAGAAGCCCGCGGCCACTGTCCACTGAAACATATCTGATCGAATAATATTGAGCCAAGCATTTCCTCCGTACAAAAAGCGTTGGCGCATGCCGCGTTGTGCTTCCCATTGATACTGAGAATAGCCTTCGTAGAAAATCTTTTTTTGAAAACGATGGAGGTATTTCAACGAAAGAAAACCACTGTTTTGTAATTCGCTGTTATCTGATGTTTGAATTTTTTGAGACGCTACTGGGAACAGTAAATGGTCTTTGTATTGAAATGCTACAGAAGCTTCGGTGGCGTAGGTGTTTATTTGTTTTGCCTGTTTTTCTAGTGCGGTATTGAAACTCACCGAACCTCTAATTTTTAGAGAATCTGGTATTTCTTGTTTCATAGCGGCAAAAGCATCAAAATCGATAATTTGACTGTAGCCTGAGACAGATAAAAACAAAGAAATAATTAGGATGTACCCAGTGATATTAGTCATGGGGAACAAAGAAAGAAATAGTTTTTACTCGTTTCGGTTTATTTTTAAAAAGTACTCGTGAGCTCAACACTATGTGTTTCGGTTCTCTTTTTATTTTAACTTGAAATAGGGCAACAACTTGGGAAGTTGTTGGGCGAGCTGGTGGGAGGGAACAATAGTTCAAGCCTACTGGCTTGATGAAGTTTTTACGGATTCTGAGTTAGATTCTTCTTTAAAGATGAAAAAGAGATTTTTCTTAATTTCTTTTGGCTTGAACCAAAAGAAACAAAAGTTCAAGGCTGCGTATTAGATTTTGTTGAACTACTGGCGTTCGCTTCACTACCTCACCCGAACTCGCAAACGGCATTA
>JBLWWK010000003.1:0-362304 GCA_048267965.1 Salibacteraceae bacterium | reverse complement strand
AGATGTTTTTGCCACCGCAGTTGCGATTTTTGTTCAAAAAATCAAAGCACGTAGGTGAAGCAGGGCAACAACTTGGGAAGTTGTTGAGCCAGCACGTGCGGAGGTTGAGGCGATGGAGTTTTACTCGTTTCGGTTTATTTTTAAGGTACTCGTGAGCTCAACACGATGTGTTTCGGTTGTTATCTTTTTGCTCCTTCAAAAAGATTAAAAAAAAGGTTTTCTTTTCCTTTTTATCTTGAAACAGGGCAATAGCTTGGGGAGCTATTGTGCCAGCTGGCGAGATGGAAACAAAAATTTAAAAATAATAAAAAGGTGTTGCTGCGCACCGGCAACACCAAAACTAAAACACAAAGCTCACAACCTTAACCATGAATGCGCTCGCTCTTGCCAAATTGGGCAATCACATCGCTTTCGTAGTCTAAGAATTCTTGCCATTGGGCTTCTACCTCTTCTTCTCCACCGTATTGTTTAGCAAGCAACAAAAACATGCTGTAATGGCCGGCTTCACTTTTCATTAACTCGTAGTAGAATTCAGCTAATTCTTGATCTTTTATGTTTTCTGATAACACACGAAAGCGCTCGCAACTTCTGGCTTCTACCATGGCTGCAAAAAGCAATTTATCTACCAATCGTTGGGTTTTATTTTTTCCGCCTTTGGTGAAAAACTTGAGCAATTCATGAATGTATTCGTCTTTGCGTTCCTGCCCTAATTTTAACCCTCTTTTCTGTATGAACTCATGAACACGCTGAAAATGCTCCATTTCTTCTTGAGCTAAATCGGCCATTTTGGTAACCACATCCGGATATTCAGGATACTGAACAATAATACTGATAGCAGTAGAAGCCGCTTTTTGCTCACAGTAAGCATGATCGGTTAAAATTTCTTCTAAATTTTTCTCTGCAATATTTACCCATCTTGGATCGGTAGGTAAACGCAATTTCAACATTCTTTTGCTCATAATGCCGCAAAAATAGCCCTTCCGCAATTTTGATAAAACACATTTTCAAGAATTCGGTTGTATTTATGCGATCTTTCAGATATTTGCGTTGGTATGAATATGAAAATCCTGATTTTTAGTCTTTGCGCACTTGTTTTCATTGCCTGTGATAAAGACGATTGTGTAGAAGCGCGTGGCGATCGATGGAACCAAAACCGAGAAGTTGAAGCATTTCACACCATCGAACTTTCTATGCCAGCAGATGCTTACATCCGCCTAGACACAACCCTAGAAAAACCAGTAGTTAAGGTAGTGGCGCAAGACAATATTGTAGGTAGAATTAGCTCTGATGTGAACAACGGCAAACTTCACCTTTTCTTTAACCGTTGCATCGATAATAATACAGGCATTCGATTTTTTATCTCCACTCCTACTTTACGCACCATAATTGCCTCAGGATCTGGAGATGTGTACAGCGAAGAAATTTTAGAGTTAGATAGTTTAACGGTAATTTCTTCAGACTACGGAGACATTGATTTAACGGTAAATACGCATCACCTTTCTACTCATTTATCGAATGCTGGCGACCTTACACTACACGGATATACTACTCATTTTCAAAACATTGTAGACGCATCTGGAGATATACATGCTTTTGAAATGCCGGCAGATACGGTGAGCGTAGCGCTCAATAGCTCGGGTAATTTAAGCACTCGTGTTCAAAAAGAATTGAATGTAATTATTAACGGTTCGGGAGATGTGATCTACAAAGGCTTTCCGAATGTTGTTTCTCAAATCAATGGTCGTGGAGAAATCATAAACGAGAATTAATTTCCTTCCTCTTTTTCAATCAATTAACAGAAAAACATCGAAAAAGCAGCATTCGGTTCCTACCGTTATTTATACCCAAAATCAGCTTTTCTGTAGGAACCGATTTTAACTTTTATGAAGTTACAATTTCATAGTAAAAGCGATTCTATTTCTCTGACTATCAATCGATAACACTTTTACTTTCACATGTTGCCCAAGTGTAACCACATCGGCCGGATTGGATACAAACTGATGCGCCATTTCCGAAATGTGCACCAAACCATCTTGCTTAACGCCCACGTCTACAAAGGCGCCAAAATTGGTAATATTGGTTACGATTCCTGGTAGTTCCATACCCTCTTGAAGATCAGAAACTTTGCTAACACCTTTCGCAAACTCGAACACTTTAATTTGCTTTCTAGGGTCTCGCCCCGGTTTCAGTAATTCTTTCTTAATATCTTCAATCGTAGGAATTCCCACCGAGCTTGAAACGTATTCTTTCGCATCGATTTGGGTTACCAATTTTTCATTGCCAATAAGCTCTGCAATTGTTGAGTTTAGATGAGACGTCATCTTTTTCACTAAAGCGTATCGCTCGGGGTGAACAGCAGAATTATCTAACGGATTTTCAGCATTTACCACACGCAAAAACCCGGCTGCTTGCTCAAAGGCTTTCTTTCCCAATTTAGGCACAGAAAGCAACTGCTGCCTACTCGTAAATTGTCCGTTTTCTTTTCGGAAATCCACAATGTTCTGGGCAATTTGAGGTCCTACTCCACTCACATAAGTAAGCAAATGTTTGCTGGCTGTATTTACATCAATTCCTACAGCGTTTACGCAAGAAACCACCACCGAATCAAGGCGTTCTTTCAATAATTTTTGGTCCACATCGTGTTGATACTGTCCTACTCCAATCGACTTAGGCTCTATTTTCACTAATTCAGCTAACGGATCCATTAAGCGCCTGCCAATACTAACCGCTCCCCGAACGGTAACATCGTAGTTCGGAAATTCTTCTCTCGCAATTTTTGAAGCAGAATAAATAGACGCCCCTGCTTCGTTAACAATAAAAACGTTGAGATCTCGATCGAAACGTGTTTTGCGAACCACCTCTTCGGTTTCTCGGCTTGCTGTTCCGTTGCCAATGGCAATAGCATCAATTTTAAACGAGTTAACTAATTGTGCAATTTTGGCTTGAGCTTTTCCTTTTTGGTTGTGAGGCGGATGCGGATAAATGTTTTCGTTGTGTTTTAAGTTTCCTGACTCGTCTAAACACACCAATTTACAACCCGTTCTAAACCCAGGGTCGATGGCCAAGATTCGTTGACTACCCAACGGAGCCATCATTAGAAGTTGTCGTAGATTTTTAGCAAAAACATCAATAGCTGATTGGTCTGCTTTCTCTTTCGATGCTTTAGCAAATTCGTTTTCTATCGATGGTTTTAGCAAGCGCTTGTAAGCATCTTTAACAGCCAATTCTACTTGAGAAGCACATTCTGAGCGATTCTTAAGTACCACACGATTCAATTCTTGCAATGTTCTTTCTTCGTCTGGTTGTATCGAAACACGCAAAAACCCCTCCTGCTCTCCTCTTCTGATGGCCAATAACCGGTGAGAAGGACATCTTTTTAAGGGTTCTTCAAAGTCGAAATAATCAGAAAACTGTTGTGCTTCTTCTTTTTTGGTTCCTACCACTTTGCTTTTTATAGTCGCATACCGTTCGAAGGCAAACCGCACTTTGTTACGCAAGAATTGGCGTTCGTTAAGCCATTCTGCAATAATATCTCGAGCGCCTGCTAAGGCTTCGTCTTCAGAAAGATTTTGAGTAAACCGATCTAGATTGTTAAAAATGTGATCAGAATTTTGGCTTATCAACATTTTAGCCAAAGGTTCTAATCCTTGCTCTTTAGCTTTGTCTGCGCGGGTTTTGCGTTTCGATTTGTAGGGCAAATACAAATCTTCGAGAGTAGTTTCTTCGGTGCAATTTTCTATTTCTTGGCGTAGCTCATCGGTGAGTTTTCCTTTCTCTTCAATCGATTTTAGAATGTATTCTTTACGCTGCTGAAAAGCTTCTAACAGCTTAGCTAACTTATCAATGTCTTCAATTTGAACTTCGTCTAAATTGCCCGTAACTTCTTTACGATAACGCGCAATAAACGGAATTGTGGCTCCTTCACTTAACAACTGGAGGGTTTGAGTTACATTTCTCTCTTGAAGTTGAAGTTGCTGGGCTATGGTTGACGAAAAAGACATATTCTATTTTTTTTCAAATCTAGCAGTAGCCAGCCTTATAGTGGTTACTTTCTTGTGATTTTTATGCGCAAAATTCTAATTTATGATGAGAAAACAACTTTGTGGTCTGTTTATAAAAATGTGATTTTGCTTTACTTTGAAGCTGCATGGCAGAAGAAAAAAGTCGAAAAATTATTCACGTAGATATGGACGCGTTTTATGCTTCTGTTGAGCAGCTCGACAACCCAGAATTGAAAGGTAAACCCATTGCCGTGGGCGGTTCTAAACAACGAGGAGTAGTAGCAGCAGCTAGTTACGAAGCCCGAGAATTTGGTGTTCGCAGTGCCATGCCCTCTAGTATTGCCGCTCGAAAATGCCCTTATCTCATTTTTGTAAGGCCACGATTTGAACGCTACAAAGAAGTCTCTCAACAAATTAGAAACATCTTTTACCAATACACAGATTGGGTAGAACCACTCTCTTTAGACGAAGCTTTTTTAGATGTAACGGCTAACAAAAAAAACTTACTCTCGGCCACGCATATAGCCGAAAACATTAGAGCCGATATTTTTAAAGAAACCGGGTTAACCGCTTCTGCTGGAATTGCCAAAAACAAGTTTTTAGCCAAAGTGGCTTCAGACCGCAATAAACCTAACGGACAATTTGTAATTCACCCCGATAAGTCGCAAAAATTTGTAGACCAATTGCCCATTGAAGAATTTTTCGGAGTGGGCAAAAAAACGGCCGACCGAATGCATTTACTTGGGATTAAAACGGGTAACGATTTAAAAAAGAAATCATTAGAGTTCTTAAAAAACACCTTTGGTAAAGCGGGTATTCACTATTACTCGATTGCTAGAAGCATTGATAACCGAGAAGTTACCCCCAATCGAGAGCGCAAATCGGTAGGAGCCGAAAACACGTTTACTCAAAATCTTACTTCTCAAGCAGCCATGCTTCTCGAACTCGATAAAATTGCTGCCACCTTAGAAAATCGACTAAAAAGTGCGCGTGTAGAAGGAACCACACTTACCCTGAAAATAAAATTCGAAGATTTTAAAGTTATTTCTAGGAGTATTACCCTCGAAAAACCCACCCATTCTAAAGCAACAATAATAGATACAATACAAACGCTATTAGAACGAAATTTTGAAGAAGGTTGGTCGGTACGGTTATTGGGAATATCAGTAAAAAACTTAGAAAAAATAGATCAATCAACTAGCGAGCAGCAACTCACTCTTCGTTTTTAACCCTTTGCATCTTTTCGGTAGAATCTAAAACCGTTAACTGCAAAGAATCTTGTACTCTATCTAATTCTTTTTGAAGCGAATACTTCTCCAAGATAGTTTTTTGCCGCTGATTGGCTAACTTGATAATTTCTTGATTAAGCAGACCAATAATCTTATTTTGCTGATAACTGAAATAAGCAAAAAACAAGATGACTAAACCAAAAAAGAGCAACAAGATGTTTTTTCTATTTTTCAGCATACGGGTGCTTTAATTCTGAAATTCGAAGTTAATTAAATTAAAACCGAAAGTACAATTCAGATGGCTAATCCATTTAATAACAAAAGTTAATTTTGTTAGTTGAATCCACACTAAATGATTGAAAAGACACTTAACACGGATATTTTTGGTACAGCCATGCTCGATTTTTATCACGATCGAGGTGCTGAAGACATCATTGTACACTCAGATGTTGCCGAAGATGACATTATCCCTGTTTCTTACTTGTTTAGAAATTGGGCAGGCATGCCTACCATCGAAAAAATTGCCCTTCGCAATTGCCAAGGAAGCGTACTAGACATAGGTGCCGGAAGCGGCTGCCACGCTTTACATTTGCAAAATTTAGGTCTTGACGTTACTGCTATCGACATCTCAAAAGGAGGCGTTGAAGTAATGAAAAACCAAGGCTTACACAACGTTTACGAAAGCTCGTATTTCGATTTTAACCGCGGTAAATACAACACCTTGCTTTTACTTATGAATGGCTTCGGCTTAGTAGGATCTGTAGAAAATATAGATGCGTTTTTCGATCATGCCAAAACTTTGTTAGAACCTGGCGGACAAATCATTTTCGATTCTTCTGATCTTATCTACATTTTTGAGCAACCCGATGGCTCTGTTCGTTTTAATGCTAACAAAAACTACTACGGTGAAGTGAACTACCGCATCGAATACAAAAAGCAATTAAGCCCCAAATTCGATTGGTTATTTATAGACCCAAGAAACCTTGCCGAAATCGCTTTAAAGAACCAGTTTTATACCGAAATCTTATACGAAGGTGAAAACTATCATTATCTCTTCAAATTAACCTTACAAGAAACAGAAAACTAAAATCTATGCTAAAATCTCTTCGCATATTGCTAATTGCGCTTATCGTTTTACCCTTATCTCCAGTTCAGGCGCAAGATCGAGAGCTCACATTACAAGAATCTGTAATAGGGCCTTACACCAATTTACGTTTAAAAACATGGCCACAGTACGGTTGGGTTCCTTCTACCAACAGTTATTGGTTTATCGATGGTGAAGGCGATGCTACCGCTCTTTACAAAGCGGCTGCGGTTAACCAAGAAAAAGAATTGGTTTTAGCCATTTCTGAACTCAACAACCAACTTCCAGATTCAGCAAAGATTAAGCGTTTCCCTCGAATTCACTGGTACAATAGCACTACTTTTTACTTTCTTACACCTAAAAAACGAGGGTTAGTTAGCTACTCTACCGAGACTAAAAAGCTCACGCGCCATTATCGTTTCCCAGCAGATGCAGAAGGTATCGATATTTCTACTAGCTCTTTTAATGCGGCCTACACAAAAGGTAATCAGCTTTTTATTACCAATTCTGAAGGAACCGAAATCGCCATCGGTCAAGAAAACGTACAAGAGTTAAAACGCAGCCTCGATTTTTATCGAATGGATCTACAACGCCAGGCCAAAGAAGACAACCTCAGCGATGCCGAAGTACAAAAAATGATGGTAGCTCATTCTGAAAGAGTTAACCATCAAATTCAAGCACAAAACGCACAAATTTCTTTTGGTAAAGCGGTTCACCGCTACGAATTTGGAATTGAAAAAGGTACATTCTGGTCGAACAATGGAACCAAATTAGCCTTTTACAGAAACGATGAAAGCGCTGTTCAAGATTATCCGCTTCCAAATTTCTTAGCCGATTATGCTGAGAATAAAACCGTAAAATATCCGATGGCTGGCCAAGAAAGCGAGCAAGTATTAGTTGGTATTTACGATGTGCCACAAAACAATGTGGTTTACCTAGAAAATCAATGGAAAGAGCGTGAATACATTACCAACATTGCGTGGGATCCTACCGATAAATTTATCTACACTATTGAGCTTAACAGAGATCAAAATGTATTGCAACTGAATAAATACGATGGTGTTTCTGGTAATTTTATAAAAACGGTGTTAACCCAAAAAGACGATAAATACGTTCACCCAGATCGACCCGTTTATTTCTTAGAAAACGGTGATTATCTCTACACTCACGAGAAAAATGGGGTAAGACAATTCGATTACATCACTCAAGATGATAAGGTGCTTCACACCATTTCTACTCGAAATGTGATTGTGGAAGATATTCTAGGCCACCACGGTAAAAAACTTATTTTCTCAGGAATTGAACAAGAATCTATTCAACAACACATCTATGAAATCTCTTTAGAGGTGAATACGGGTAACTCTATCGGAATTTCTTCTGGTAGTTCTTTTAAAGGAACTAAAGTTTACCAACTTTCTGGAAAAGGAGGCGTTCATTCAGGGAAAGTGAATTTTAATGCCGAGTATATTTTAGATGCCTTCCGATCTACCGAAACACCTTATCAATTAGATTTAATTACGGTTAAAAACAGAAAAAGAAAAGCCTTAGTTACTCCCGAAAACCCTTACAATAACTATCAATTAGGGCAAACCGAAATAGTAGAGCTTAAAGCAGAAGACGGAACCAAACTCTTCTCTCGCATTATTAAACCACACAATTTCGATAAGAAACAGCAATATCCTGTTCTAGTGTATGTGTACAACGGCCCAAATGTTCAGCTCATCAACGATAGCTGGTTAAACGGTGCTTCACTTTGGATGCATTATTTAGCCAATCAAGGCTATATTGTTTATACACTCGATGGCAGAGGAAGTTACCACAGAGGAGCAAAATTTGAACAAGCCACTTTCCGTCAACTAGGTCAATTAGAGATGAAAGACCAATTAGTTGGTGTCGATTATTTAAAATCGTTAAGCTATGTAGATGCCGATAAAATGGCCGTTCATGGTTGGTCTTATGGTGGGTTTATGACCATTAGCTTAATGACCAATTACCCAGATGTATTTAAGGTAGGTGTAGCCGGTGGGCCTGTTACCGATTGGAGTTTATACGAAGTAATGTACACAGAAAGATACATGGATACGCCAGCCACCAATGCAGATGGTTTTGAAAAAACATCGGTATTAAATAAAGCAGGTGAACTTAAAGGCGATTTATTGCTCATTCACGGAACAGACGATGACGTGGTAGTTCCTCAACACAGCATGAAATTCTTGAAAGCTTCGGTAGATGCTGGCGTTCAAGTAGATTTCTTTATGTACCCGGGTCACAAACACAATGTGGGTGGTATGGATAGAATTCACCTTATCGAAAAGGTGATCAACTACGTTGAAAAGCATCTCAACTAAGAAATTCAACATAAAAAAAGCGGAAGAAAATCTTCCGCTTTTTTTTGCTTAAAACTTTGATTAAAATTGAGAATTGAGCAATTCGATTTCTTTCATTCTCTTTTCTAAAATGGCTTTGTATTCTATGGCTTTCTTGTCTTTATAGGCAGTAATCGACTTCTCTAACCACGTAAAGGCTAAATCGTAATCGCCAGCCACTTCACTGGCTAATGCCATGTTATAAGTAGCTTTTTTAGCCACCGATTTTAAAGGATGTTTGGTTAATTCGAACCAAATATCAGTAGCCCAGTCCCAGTTACCATTGTAAGCGTTTTTTCCGGCTCTGTACAAATCATCGTTTCCGTAAAGATACATGGTGCGCTTCACCGTACTCCAATACGGAGAAATCTCCATCATATAATAACCTGCATTGCGAATGGCTACTTGGGTCAAACTCATTTTACCATCGGGTAAATCAGCCATTGCATCGTACGGATTTTCATCTTCCGTGGCATAATACGCTGAAGATGAAACACTTTTTTCGTTCAGAATTTGGGTTCCTACACAGGTATAAAAACGCCAATACACTTCTAAATCTATAATCTGATTATTGTGGAAAACAGGAACCCGAACCGTACCTTCATTTACATCTACAGGCGCAGAATAAGAAGTGTACGAATCTACGTCTACCTCAGCTTTAAACGTTTCTAAGGCCACCACAGCTTGCACTCTATACGCTTTGCAAACCGCTTCTAAATTGGTAGGAACCGTAATACTCTTTGCATTGAGCGGTAGCGCTTTGTATTTCATGGCCACCGCCTTGAATTTGCCAATTTCGTTAACATCGTTGGCTAGGTTTTTCACGGCCTCTTCTGCCGCTAATTCAACGGCAGATTGATAATTGCCAATCTCTTGTCCGTTATAATAAGCAGGAACCACCACATTCTGCGTATTTACGCGGTTAGCTATGCCAATAGAAACAATCGATGTATCAATAGCCGTTTTAGCAGGTTTCATCACTTCGATAGGAATTACCGAGGTGGCGCAACTTGTCAAAAGCAACGAAACCGACAAGAGAGATAGGATTGAATAACGCATTAACTACGCTCTATTTCTTTTCCAATTTGACTTAACACCACCAGCTGTTTGGCTCGGTTTATTATCTTCTTTATCTGCATTGATAATTCTAGCGGCTAATAAAGCGGCTATTTTCTCTTCTTCATCGTTTTGTGAACCTAACGTTTTAGGATCGAAATAATGTTTTACAAAATGCGTATCGAAATCGCCTTTAACAAAAGCTTCGTGTTCAATAGCGAATTTGCAAAATGCCAGTGTAGTTTCAACCCCTGTGATTTTGTAATCATCGATGGCACGAATCATTCGAGCTCTCGCTTCTTCACGGTCTTTGCCATACGTAATGAGTTTAGAAATCATGGGATCGTAATAAATAGGAATATCCATGCCTTCTTCAAAACCATCATCAACGCGAATTCCGGGTCCTTCAGGAGCCTTATATGATTTTAAATGCCCAATATCGGGTAAGAAATTATTGGTAGGATCCTCAGCATACACACGAACTTCGAGCGCATGACCTTGAATTTTTAAGTCTTCTTGTTGAAAAGGGAGCTTTTCGCCTCTTGCCACATTAATCTGCTCTCTCACCAAATCTACACCAGTAATCTGCTCAGTTACAGGATGCTCAACTTGCAAGCGCGTATTCATTTCTAAGAAGTAAAAGTTTTTATTCTCATCGAAAATAAACTCAACGGTTCCTGCCCCAGTGTAATTACACGCTTTGGCAACATTCACAGCCGCTTCTCCCATTTGCTTTCTTAACTCGTCTGTTAAAATTGCAGAAGGAGCCTCTTCGATTACTTTTTGATGTCTTCTTTGAATTGAGCAATCTCTTTCGAATAAGTGAACTACGTTGCCATGTGCATCGGCTAAGATCTGAATTTCGATGTGTCTTGGTGAGGTTACATAGCGTTCAATAAACACAGAACCATCGCCAAAAGAAGATTTAGCTTCACTTACGGCACGATTCAGTTGATCTTCGAATTCTTCTTCGTTTTCTACAACGCGCATTCCTTTACCACCGCCACCGGCAGATGCTTTTATAAGAATGGGAAATCCTATTTCGCCTGCAATTTTTTTCGCTTCTTGAATATCACTAACCGCTTCATCGGTTCCAGGAACTAACGGAATATCGTAATCTTTTACAGCAGCTTTTGCGGCCAACTTCGACCCCATAACTTCCATAGCTTCTGGAGAAGGACCAATTAGAATAATGTTTTCTTCTTTTAACTGGCGAGCAAATGCTGCGTTTTCAGATAAAAACCCATATCCAGGATGAATTCCATCAACGTTTAGTTCTTTGCATATAGTAATTATCTTATCGGCTAGCAGGTATGATTCTGCACTGGGTGGTGGCCCAACACAAACAGCTTCGTCTGCATATCTAACAAAAGGGGCATTTCTATCGGCTTCAGAAAATATGGCAACGGTTGATATTCCCATATCTCTACATGTACGCATTATGCGCAATGCTATTTCTCCGCGGTTGGCAACAAGAATTTTCTTCATCTACAAAACTTTGCTGCTAAAATAAAGAAACCTACAAGGCTGAGAATCGTTGGGAAGGGCTAAAAGCAAAAAAGAGGGACTAAATCCCTCCTTCTTGTTCCCTGTTTATGAAATCCTACACATAAATGTTGTAAGACTTTTCAAATATGCGGCAGAAATTTGGGATTTTTTCCAAAAAACGTATTTTTTAAAATCATCTCCCCATTTTTCACACACTCCTTGTTATTTCTTAAGATAAACGGTAAAAGTGGTTCCTTCGTTAAGTATAGATTGAAGGGCTACCTTGCCTCCGTGCAGTTCAACAAATTGTTTTACTATCGATAAACCTAAACCAGAACCTTGCACATGTGTGCTGTTACTAGCTCTAAAAAATGGTTGAAAGAGACTTTCAATATCTTTTTGAGGAATTCCCATTCCGTAGTCTTTAACTTCAACAATGTGCCAATCGGATTCGCTTCGAATAAAAATTTCTGGATTTTGCTCAGGTCCAGAATATTTATGAGCATTACTTAACAGGTTATCGAAAACTTGTTTCATTAAGTTTTTATCCATGGGTATTTTCAACTCACCAGATTCGGTATGTACCTGTATATTTCTTCTGATAGCAGAGGTTGAGAACTGTTCTTTAATAATCGATTTAAGAAAGCTTACTATTTCTATCGGCTCTTTTTCGAGTTTGGTTTGATCGGCATCGAGTTTACCCAAAATCAAGATATCGTGCATAAGATTTACCATATTGTTGATTTCTTGATTTATTCTGGCCGAAGTTTTTTCAAAGCTTTGCTCTTTGATTTTACCGTACTTTTCGAACTGATATTCTAACACTTCTAAGTTCGATTTCATAATGGTTAGTGGAGTTCTAAACTGGTGAGAAGCCATAGAAACAAAGTTTCTTCTTAAAGTACTGAGCTCTTTCTCGCGTTCAATGTTTTGCTTTAGCTGCCGTTCTATAATTTTGCGTTCAGTAATGTTACGCGTAGAGGTTTGAATAAAAAGAATTTCGTCTCGTTCGTTTAGAATTACACTGGCGTTAGATTCAACCCAAATATAATCTCCTGATTTTCTGCGTAGTCTAAATTCGGTAGTTCCTGAATCTAAGTTGCGCAAAACATATTGGTTGAATACTCTAATGACTTCTTCCACATCGTCTGGATGGTACAATTCTGCCGGGTGAGTGCCAATCAATTCATCAGGAGTAAAGCCCAACAATTTTTCTGAAGAAGGCGATATAAACCTAAAAACGCCTTCCACTTCGTGCAGAGCAATCATGTCGATGCTGTTGTCTGAAATGGTTTTAAAGATGGCTTGGCGCGTTTTCAATTCTTCTGCATATCGCACATTTTCGTGCACATCAATTAAGGTTCCTTGTGTACCTATAATCTCATCGTTTTCGTTGTATTGAAGTCGAGAAATTACTTTCATGTTTCGGTAGGAACCGTCATTGTGTTTTACGCGAATTTGCAAAGTAAGTTCTTCTAACTCTCCGCTATAAAGCATTGATTTTCTTCGAGTAAGCTCTTCAACATCTTCTGGATGCGTAAAAGAGAGATTGGTTTTACCGAGGGTTTCTTCTACCGAATGTTCAAGAATGGTGTTCCATGCTGGGTTTAAGAAAGTATATTCTCCTTTTGTGTTAATTCTATACACCACAACAGAAAGGGCGTTTACCAAATCGCGGTATTCTTTTTC
Organism: Salibacteraceae bacterium; assembly: GCA_048267965.1. GTDB lineage: Bacteria > Bacteroidota > Bacteroidia > Flavobacteriales_G > Salibacteraceae. Next base: position 349,391 of record JBLWWK010000003.1, on the reverse strand, counting down.
TTTTCTTTCGAGTGCTCGTTGCGCAATTTTTTCGTCTGTAATTTCTACAGAAATGCCCAAAACATGGATTTCACCGTTTTTGGCTCTAATGGGAGTTTTTATGGTTTCGAACCATAGTTGTTTTCCTTGAGTATTGGTAAATTTTTCTTCGATGGTAATGGTTCGAAGTTCATTTCTTACTTGAGTATCGGTTTCATCAAAAACAGTTAGCTCTTCTTTATTAGAGTGAAAGTGAGAATTGGGTTGATATTCTAACTCTGATGGATCTTTGCCAAACAGTTGCCCTACTGCTCTATTAACTTTTAGAAATCGGCCCTTATCATCTTTCACGAAAATGAGCTGCGGACTTGAATCTAGAATGCTGTTGATAAAATCGTTTTGCTCGATTAACGCAAACTGGGTTCGCATTTCATCATCAACGTTGCGCATGGTTCCTACCAAACGCACTGGTTGACCATCTTTATCGAATTCTGCGTAGCCCCGATGAGATGTATAGATATAAGCCCCATTTTTGGTTCTCATTCTATACACCGTCTCTCTCATGTGATTTTCATCTCCGTAGAGATAATCTCTAACGGGTTTTAGTGCCATTGCATAATCGTCTGGGTGAACCTGATTTTCCCAAGTTCTGAATGTATTCGGCAATGGATCGTCTCCATAACCCAATATTTCGTTCCAGCGGTGTGAATAAATCACTATATCTGAACCGATATCCCAATCCCAAACCCCATCATCTATGCCTTTTAGGGCAAGCGTATAGCGATCGAGCAAGGCGTGATAATCTTTCTCGTCTGAGTCTAATATTTTTAATAGTGCATTGAGTTCGGGTTGGAGTGAAGCTTTTTCTTCTGGCGAAGCTTCTTTTAATTGTTGGGTTATTGATTCTATTTGTTGGCGAAGTGTGTTTCCCATTCTTCTGTTAGTAAGCTACAAATTGGTTGGAGCAATTTTAGAAAAGAAAGGTAATTATTTTACGCTTCTTCTCCTCCACCTCTTGGTGTGCTGCCAAAATACTCTTTATAGCATTTAGAAAAGTAAGCATGACTTTTAAAACCTACTTTAAATGCAATTTCAGAAATGGCTCCTGCTCTTTTTTCGATTTGATTTTTAGCCACCTCTAATCGGTATTCTCTTAGAAATTGAGAAACTGATTTGCCAGTTATGCGTTTGAGCTTTTTTTGCAACGTACTTGGGCTCACATATAATTCGTCTGCTAATTGATCGAGGCGGAACCCAGCATTTGATATATTTTTCTCGATGGCTTCGTTTACCTTTCTAATAAACTGTGTATCGGCAGATTCTATTTCTTGTTCTTTCGGTTGTGAAAGTGCGTAATTAAGGTATCTGCTTTTGCCTTCGAAAATATTTCTAACGATTAATAGCAATTCTTGCGAGTTATACGGTTTGGTAATGTAGTAATCTGCCCCGCTAGAATAGCCTTCAATTTTGCACTCATTGAGGGCTTTCGCTGTAAGCAATACTACTGGTAAGTGGGCATGTTGAGGCATTGATCGAATTGTTTTTAGGAACTCGTAGCCGTCCATTTCTGGCATCATTACATCACTTATAATAACATCAGGATTATACTTTTCAAGGTGGTCTAGGGCAATTTTTCCATTTTCTGCCATGTACACATCGTATTCATCCATTTCAAACAAATCGCCTAAGGTTTCAAGCACAATAGGGTTGTCTTCAACTAATAAAACACGCTTCGTTCTCATACTTTTTTCATTTTTTAACGGATATTCTTCGAATTTTAAAGTAAATGATACTTGAATTAAAACGAAAAGGTAACAATTTTATCACATTTGTATCATCCGAAAGGATAGCACATCTCGAAAAGAGCAGTGTAATTTTCAGTGGTTTAGTTTGTTCTAAAAGAGGGCTCTTCGAGCCCTCTTTTGTTTTATGCCTCTTTTCTAAAAGTGATTCTCACCATGCCAGACGCGCCAGTAGGCAAGTTTCCCTCAATAATGGTTTCTTCAAAGTGATTTTGGACCAGTTGGTTTAGTTGTTCATTCGTACCAAAAACGAAATCTAATTTACAAATCCTTTCGGAAGTAACTCGATAAGAAACCCAAACTATTTCTTCTTTCTCTAAATTATAATCTATAGGTAATTTGAGTTCCTTCTGAACAAAATGCTTTAAACTTACTTTTTTAGAAGGTTTTTTGGGTGTTTTGGCTTGTGCAAAAGTAGCGATGACCACTAAGGCTGCTACCCATAAAATTCTCAGTGTTTTCATCTTAGTTTGTTTTTACACGACAAAAATATCACTGAAATCTCCTAACTATTATCAATTATACACTAACGGACAATCACTTACATCAATGGAAAAAATAGCAATTTGAAGCGGTATTATTCGTAGCTTTCGAATTCGTTTACCCTTGGTAAATAGTTAAATTTGTAGTTCACGAGTACATAGATTTTTATGGAAGAAAAACGAAAACTCACAACCCGAGAAAAAGCGCTAAAAATTAATTTGAACCCAGCTATTTACGGTTCGTTCTCTGAAATTGGGGCCGGCCAAGAAACAGCTGCTACGTTTTTTCAGGCAGGAGCCGCATCTGGCACTATTGCTATGACTACCTCTGCTTACGATATGAAAATATCTGATAGCATTTACGGTGAGTGCTCGAGATACGTATCGAAAGAGCGTTTATTGGGGATGCTTGATAAAGACAATAACGATTTATCTACCAAGTTACAACATAGAAAAGACGACACCTGTTTCTTTTCGTTTGCTAATACGATAGAAACCATCAATTTTCATAGAACTAATCAAGGTCATGGTTGGATAGGAGCCCGTTTTCAGCTTCGCCCGAACACCCCGCCCAATGAGTGTATTATACACGTGCTCTTACACGATGCAGATACGTTACTTCAACAGAAAGCTGTGGGTCGATTAGGGGTTAACTTGCTATACGCTTGTTTTCACCTTTCAGACAACGCTGAAGATTTCTTAATGGCCCTTACCGATAGCCTAGCTAAAGGTCGTGTTGAAATTGATATGTTTAGCATTAGTGGTCCTGACTTTGAAAATGTTGACAACCGTTTAATGAGTTTAAAATTGGTAAAAAATGGACTCACCAATGCTGCTATGTTTGGGCCTGATGGGCAAAATCTGCAACCTTCAGATGCGCTTTACAAAAAGAATATTTTGGTTTTACGCGGTAGGTTTAGACCCCCAACTTTAGTGAATGTAGATATGCTTTTGGCGGGTTACCGACAGTTTAAACGCGAGAAAGACGTTGATAAGAAAAATCTAGAGGTGCTTTGCGAGCTTACCCTAAACAATTTAATGCACAAAGGAGAAATCATTGACGAAAAAGATTTCTTAGACCGTGTTGACATTTTATGTTCGTTAGGGCAAACGGTGATTATCACCAATTTCCAACGCTACTATAAATTAGTTACGTTCTTATCGAATATTAACCGAGAGCGTAAAATTGGTGTAATTCTAGGCATCCATAATCTTGCTGCCATTTTTGATGGAAAGTATTATACCCATTTAAAAGGTGGCATTCTAGAAGCCTTTGGTCGTTTGTTTGGTAGAAATGTGAAACTCTATGTTTACCCTGCCACCAGCAACGAAGTTGACGGATTGTACAATTGTGAAAACTTTAGTTTATCACCTAAATTGAATAATCTATACCAATTCTTACTAGAAAGTAAGAAAATTGAAGACATTGACAGTGCTAATAAAGAGCTACTACAAATCTTCTCTGACGATGTTTTACAAATGATAAAAGATGGTAATAACGGTTGGGAAGATATGGTTCCTAACAAAGTGGCTAAAGCCATAAAAGAAAGTAGATTATTCGAATATTCTGAAAATCAAGAAGCCGTTTCTAACTAGAAAACGGCTTCTTTTTTTATCCATTAATTTTGTTGAGAAGGCTAATGAAACTCAATACTCACTTGAGTAGCTGCATCGTATTTAATTCTCGAATCAGCTTACCAACGAATTAATGCACTTCCCCACGTAAAGCCGCTACCAAAAGCAGCCAAGCAAAGCAAGTCGCCTTTCTTTAATTTACCTTCTTGTTTGGCTTCACTAAGCGCAATAGGTATTGATGCTGCAGTAGTGTTACCGTAGCGCATAATGTTGTTGTAGACTTTATCTTCTGGCAGTTCTAACGATTGTTGAACGTATTGGCTAATTCTCAAGTTGGCCTGATGCGGAATTAACAAATCAATATCGTTTTTAGACAAATTAGCTGCATGTAGCGCTTCTAAGATGGTTTCTGAAATGCGCGTTACTGCATGTTTAAACACGAAATTTCCGTTCATATATGGAAAATACTCAATATGATTTCGTTCTGAAAAACTAGCCTCTTGGTTCTCTACAATTTTATCTACCCAGTGCGTAGTGCCAGGTTGCAACAAAGCCAATTCTTCTGCGTGTTTTCCTTCTGAATGTAGATGAGAAGTTAAAACTCCTTGATTTTGATCTTCGGTTCTTTGTAAGATTACGGCTCCTGCCCCATCTCCAAAAATCACTGAAACGCCCCTTCCGCGAGAGGTTTTATCGAGGCCTTGGCTGTGCAATTCGCTGCCAATTACTAAGATATTTTTGTACATGCCTGTTTTTACAAACTGATCGGCAATAGAAAGGCTATAAATAAAACCAGAACATTGGTTTCTTACATCGAGGGCTCCAATGGTAGGAACCCCTAATTGCTCTTGAACTAAAACTCCAGGACCCGGAAAGTAGTAATCTGGGGATAAGGTGGCAAAGATGATAAAATCGATATCGTTTTTATCGAGACCGGCATCTTCTAAAGCGTTTAAAGCGGCTTTAGTTCCCATAACAGAAGGTGTATCTTCACTCCCTTCAGGAACCCATCTGCGCTCTTTGATACCCGTTCTTTCAGTGATCCAATCGTCACTGGTATCCATAATTTTAGAAAGGTCATGATTGGTAACAACATTATCTGGAACGTAATGTCCTACCCCAGCTATTTTCGTCCTAAACATATTTATTTCGTTTCTGTGGACATGAAAAATAGCTATTTAGAAGATTTCCTACTGAATAAAATCGAAAAAATGAACATTTAATAAACTACTTCGCTCATGCTTTTTACAGGTCTGCCTCTAAACGTATCGTAGCAAAGATCTTTAAAATCAAAAGAATGGCTCTCTTCACAATACACCCTGCATCTATCTATTGGGTTCATGTAAAGATGTAAACTCATTGATCTGCCATCAGCTAGGTTATACAAGCTGTGATACCCCATAGAATCGTTCATATATGAAATACCACCTTTTTCCATTATTTCTGCAGATTCTTCTACCAAATTGCCTTGATTATCTTCTGCTACACGAATTTCTTTGATTTTGCCATCTATCATCAACACCCAACATTCTTCACCTCCGTGGCAATGAATGGGCGTGTTCAAGTCTTTTTCCCAACACAAGAGTAGTAATTCGTACTGATCGGTACGGTCTATACAATTTCTGGTGTATTTAGCATTCGACCAAGTGGCATAGGCATCGAACTGTTCTTTTGGTATTTTGAGGCGCTGAGCTAAGTGAACAAACTCATTGGCTTTGCAAGTGGGTAAAACTTCGAGTAGCTTTTCGATTGATTCGATAGGCTGATTATCCATAAAACGATTTTTCTCAAAATTAATCAAATTACATGTTTTGAATGGCAAAACGGGTTCCTACCGTTAAACACCCGAGTGTTTTATAGCATTCTATTATCTTCGAGGAATCTAGGAATTTTCCAAATACGTATCATTTTTTATGCTTAAAGAAGATTTAGACCTCTTTCAAGAAATCACCGAAAAACTAATTGAAAAAGAAAAACTCGAACCTGTAGCACCGCCCATACAACCTTCAGAATTATTCGAAACCCTAGATATTCAGCTTTCTCAAGCGCCTTGCAGCGAAGAAGACTTTCGACAAGCACTAAAAGACATCGTTTTAAATACGCCCAGAACGGCTACCAATCAGTTTTTTAATCAACTTTTTGGGGGTAGAAAAGGAAAAGCTGTTTTGGGCGATTTGCTGGCTGTAATGCTCAATAACAGTATGTATACTTACAAAGTAGCTGGCCCAATGGTGGGTGTTGAGAAAGAAATTATGCGCCAAATTGTGCAGTTAATTGATTACCCTTCTACCGCAGATGGAACGATTGCTCCAGGCGGCTCGATGAGTAATTTTATGGCTATGGTAATGGGGCGAGACGCGTTTAATGCGCGTATAAAAACCGATGGTGTTCAACAAAAAATGACGTTGTACACTTCTCGAGAATCACACTACTCTATTCCTAAAAATGCTGCTTTTATGGGTATCGGTAGGAACCAAGTTCGATACATCGATACAGACGTACAAGGCAGAATGAACACAGATTTGCTCGAAAAACAGATAGAAAAAGACAAAAAAGATGGATTTCACCCATTTTTTGTGAATGCAACTGCTGGAACAACTGTTTTAGGAGCTTTCGACCCTATTGAGCCTATTGCTGAAATTTGTGAGAGGCACCAACTTTGGCTTCATGTAGATGGAGCGTATTGCGGTTCAGTAATTTTCAGTGAAAAATATCGCCATTTAGTGAAAGGTTTGTCGAAAGCAGATTCGTTTAGTCTCAATGCCCACAAAATGTTATCGGTACCGTTGTCTTGTTCGCTCATAATTGCCAAGAATAAAAAACACTTGTACGATAGTTTTTCTAACGATGCTGAGTATTTGTACCAAACCGATGGTGACGATTACAACTTAGGAAAAACTTCTTTGCAATGTGGTAGACGAAACGATGCCCTCAAATTCTGGACGCTTTGGAAAGCGGTAGGAACCGATGGTTTAGCCGAGATGGTAGATGAGCAATTTCATTTAGCAGATGTTGCTAGAAACTATGTGAGAAACAATGCCGATTACACACTTTACAGTTATGACGAATCAATTGGTGTTTGTTTTAATTATAAGAACATTCCTGCAGATGTTTTATGCAGTAAATTGTATAAAAATGCCGAATTAATGGTGGGTTACGGCCATTACGAAAGTGACCAATTTGTAAGATTGGTTACCATTAACTCAAGCATTTCTGAACAAGATGTTTTCGACTTTTTTAAAAACTTAGAAGCTTTTGCCGAAGAAAACATGTCTGCGATGACGTAATTCCCTAGCCCATTTTACTTAGAAAACTTCTCAACTTCTTATATTATGCTGATTAAGCTACTCGTTCTTTGCTGTTACTTTGCTATTCTATTTTTAATTGGAATTGTTGCCTCACGCAGGGTAAAAGGTCTTAACGACTTTTACGTGGGCGGCAAAAAGTTAGGCTATTGGGCAGTTGCTTTTTCGGCTAGGGCCACCGGAGAATCGGGGTGGTTGTTACTCGGTTTAACAGGTATGGGAGCCATTGCTGGGTTCTCTGCCTATTGGGTAGTAATAGGTGAATTATTAGGTGTTGGTATTTCTTGGTTTTTAATGGCTAAACCTTTTAAACAACTCACCGATGAGTATAACTCGATTACCATTCCTGATTATTTAGAAAGTCATTTTAAATCTAAAACGCACCTGCTCAGAATTTTAAGCTCTGCTGCGCTTTCCATTTTTGTAATTATCTATGTAAGTGCCCAAATTGATATTACGGGAAAAGCCTTTGAAGCTTTTCTCAACATCAACTATTACACAGGCGCTATTTTAGGCTTTTTAATTGTTGTAGCCTACATTTTTATAGGTGGCTTTGTAGCAGTGGTTTGGTCAGATATGTTCCAAGGCATTTTAATGTTTTTCGGACTTGTAGCTTTACCTTTAGTAGCTTGGTGGAGCATTGCTGATTCTTCTCAAATTGTAAGCGGATTAAGAGCCATAGACCCCGCATTAGTTTCGATTTGGGGAGGTAATCCAGATCCGTGGATGAATGTAGCCACCATGATTGGCTTTGCAATGATTGGCTTGGGCTTTTTAGGATCTCCGCAAGTTTACGTGCGTTTTATCTCTGTTAAAAGCGTAAAAGAAATAAAACAAGGCAGATGGGTGGCCATGGCGTTTACCTTACTTACCGATGCAGCCGCTGTAAGTATTGGAATTTTAGGTAGGTATATTTTTACCGAAGCAGGTCAAGACCCTGAAGCAATTCTAGGGAACTCAGGTGAAGATGTACTGGTTTTTCTCATTGAAGATTTATTTCCGTTAGGCATCATCGCTATTTACATTGCCATTATACTTTCAGCTATAATGTCTACCATCGATTCGTTGTTGGTAGTAGCATCAAGCGCTATTACACGCGACTTTTACCAGCAAATTTTTCACCCAGAAATAGACGAAAGAAAATTAGGAAAGCTTTCTAGATGGGTAACCCTCGCGATGGCACTTTTTGCCCTCACACTAGCCATTATAGTGGCATTGGTAAGTCCGACCCGAACCGTTTTTTGGTTTTCGATTTTTGGCTGGTCGGGAATTGCCGCCACCTTTTGCCCAGTAATTATTCTCTCCCTTTTCTGGAAAGCCTATTCTGAAAAAGGCGCTATTGCCTCTATGATTACTGGCTTTTTGTGTGTTCCTCTTTTTAAGTTTTGGGTTCAAGAAATAGAAGGAATCGGGGTGTATTTTGAAAAAATTGATGTGTTGGCTCCCTCCTTTTTACTGGCAATGATTGCCGGGGTAATTTTTACTCATTTATTTCCGCGCACCTCTGCTGCCTGATTTTTTTCATTTTGTAATGAGTGGTCAACCAAAGGGTCGTATTTTTGCACTGTGTTAAGGGCAATTACATCTTACTCTTTTTTACTCTTGCTGCTCGCTTCTATTTTTGTGCAATCGTTGATTATTGTTCAATTTGAGTGGAACCGAACAGAAATAGCCGATTTGTTGTGCATTAATAAGGATGAACCTGATTCTAATTGTAATGGGCAATGCGTGTTGATGAAACGCCTTCAACAAGATAAAAACAACGAAAAACCACCTGTTCAATTGGTTGATAATCGTCTACACACTGAGTGGTTGGTTCCTACTACGTTATTGGTTCCTACCTTTTGGAAAAAACGCGATACAACACCTAAAATTTCACACGATTCAGATACGCTAAATACCACGCGTTACATTGATGTTCCGCCTCCCAAAGAGGCTTGAAATTTCTTGCTATGAGATAATTTCATCGTAAAAAAACATCAATTTACTTTTCATGAATACTTCTTTGAAAACCAGCATCTTGTTGGTTGTATTTTCGCTATCTGCTAGCGCAGCATGGGCTTGTGATTTGTGCAATTTGTACTTGTCTATTAATCCCAACGATTTTCAACATTCGATAAATATAAACTATCGCTATCGCAGTCAGTCTGCGCTGCTCAGTGCGGGTCCACAGTTTAGAAAATTGCATTCTGGGTTGAGTTACCTAGAAGAAGATACCAAAGCCGAAGAGCTTTTTCAAACGGTAGATGTTTGGGGTAACTTTTTTCCGGTTCAGAAACTTCAGTTAAGCTTTGTATTGCCCGTTACTCAGCACCAAATGATTTATAACGATGAAACGGCTTATACCTTATCGGGCGTTGGTGATATTACGTTGCTCGGTTTGTATCAATTGCACAATACCACTACCGACACCAGCAATGTTTTTCGTCAGCGTATATCTGTGGGTGGAGGAGTAAAATTACCTACGGGGAACTACAAACAAACCGATGATAATGGCGAAATTTACAATCCGCACATGCAGGTAGGAACCGGAAGTACCGACTTTATAATTGCCTCAGAATATTTAGGAAGGTTTAAAAACTGGGGGTTGTCTACCAATTTATCGTACCGACTGAGCTCTGAAAACCCGCTGGGTTACACATTTGCTAACCGATTTAACTGGACCACTCACTTATTTTATCAGCAACCGCTGTTCAAGAAAAAGATGATTTTGATGCCAAAAGCGGGATTTTATCACGAGCAGGCCGAGCAAGATTCAGAAAATCAAGAACTAGTAGCCAGTAGCGGAGGCACCATTTGGTTCGGATCTTTCGGAGGTGCCTTGTTTTATAAAAAATTGTCGTTTTCGGGCGTGTATCAACCTGTGCTTCAAGAGCAATTAAATGGGAAACAATTCCCGAATAATTCGCGTTTTATTCTTAGTTTAACGTGGTACATTCCCAGCAAATTTGCTTCTTAATATACTTTCTTATGCAAAGAAAAGTTCAAAAACTCTCTATTGTTGCTGCTTTTGGCATTTTGTTAGTGGTGGCTAACGCCTGTAAAAAAGACAGCGACAAGGTAATTTGTTCAACATACACAGCCACACCTTACAACCTAGAATATCCAGCGTATTTTCCTCCGATGGATGTTCCAGAAGACAACCTTACAACGCTAGAAGGGGTTGCTTTGGGCAAAAAGTTGTTTTTCGACCCGATTTTAAGTGGAGATAATTCGCAGAGCTGTGCAAGTTGCCATAACCAAGCATTTGGTTTTACAGACAATGGTAATGCAGTGAGTGTAGGCATTGATGGCTCTGTAGGAACCCGTAATTCAATGGCTTTAATAAATCTCGGTTGGAACCGTTTCTTTTTCTGGGATGGAAGAAGCAATTCGTTAGAAAAACAAGCTGAAGATCCAGTACGAAACCCAATCGAAATGCACGAAAGTTGGGTAAATGCCATCGAAGAATTAAAAAATCATTCTGAATATCCGGAGTTGTTTAAACTCGCTTTCAACATTAATCCAGAAGAAATTGATAGTGTTTATGCTGCTAAGGCGATTGCACAATTCGAAAGAACCTTAATCAGTAAAGATTCTAAATTCGATCGCAAAACTCGTGGAGAATTGCTCTTCACTGCTCAAGAACGACTCGGTGAATCCATTTTCTTTTCAGAAAAAGGCGATTGCTTTCACTGCCATGGAGCCCCTTTGTTTACTGACCATGTTTTTCATAACAACGGACTTCAAAACCCCATTGTAGATCAAGGTTTAGCAGATTTTACAGGTAACCTATCGGATGTAGGCTTAATGAAATCTCCAACGTTAAGAAACATTGCATTTACGGCACCTTACATGCACGATGGCAGATTTAACACCTTAGAAGAAGTAGTCGAGTTTTATGCTTCTAACGTTAATACAACTTCGCCTACTATCGATCCATTAATGACCAAAGAAAATAGACCCAACGGTCAGCTTAGTTTAACAGTAGAAGAAAAGGCTGCTTTGGTGGCTTTTCTGCATACCCTTTCAGACTCTACTTTTATTCAAAATCCAGCATTTCTTCCTTAATTTTGGCCAAAAAAGCCCTTGGAGGATGATTTTTAATAAAATTGATCAATACAACAGTTGGCAATCCCAACAGAAAAAGCAGTTTATTTACTTAATAACTGCTTTTTTCTTTTCAGTTATTATTCTTCTCTTGGCAGCAACTTTACTTATTCATCCAGCGTGCATATTGCTGTTTCCTTTCGTATTTGTTTTTTCACAACTAGTTGATGTTCCTTCTCAAGTGATTTCAGGCAAAATCACTCAATTTTCGAGCGTGTTTTTAGTTGAAACCCATCATAAAGAGAAACGCATTTTACACACAGCCAACCTCTTTAATGTTTGGGTAGAAAGTAAGCGATTAAAATCTCAGAAATACCCAAAAAGATGGATTTTAAAAGAATCTGTTAGTGGTTTAATCGCATTTATTGAAGAATTAGAAAAAGAACCTCAGCGTATTTTTACCGTAGAAGGAACCACCTATTTCGTTGGTCAGCGCACATTAAAAAAGTTGGGATTTAACACCTCCCCTCCCACCTCTTTTCAGCGGATTATCCTCTTTGTAAACCTAGCACCTCTCATGATTACCCACTTCTTAATTGTAAGAAAATGGCAGCTTCCCCCCTTGAAGAACACGGTAACCTTTTCATGCTCTTCTTCACAACTCATCGAGTTAAAGCCAACCCTTCAAGATTGGGAAAAACGGTTGTAAATAGGAAAACAACTTCTTCGAAACACCTCCCCTTACCCATTGAAAAACTGGCAATTACCGCTTTTTACTATACGTTTTTCTACAAAATCTAAAAAAATGATGATTTCTTACCAACCTGATTTAACCGAAACACGTGTATAAGGGTAATTGGTGAAAGATTTCAATTACCAACTAGAATTATTAACACACAAAAAAAGCTGTTCTTTTCAGAACAGCTTTTTTGCTTTTATACGGAGAGTAAATTTTTAAAGCTCTTTTAAAAACTCAACAGATGCATTGATTAATCGGTACATCTCCACATCGTCTTCTACAAAATTCACTTTTTCTCGGTAGCTTCTCATCAGTTCTTCTAGCGCATCAGAAGATTTGAGAGGTCTTCTAAACTCAATAGCTTGGGCAGCGTTTAATAACTCAATGGCCAAAACGCGTTGTACATTCTCTACTACTCTAAAGCATTTGGTTGCCGCGTTCGCACCCATACTCACATGATCTTCTTGTCCGTTAGACGAATCAATGGTATCAATTACAGCTGGGGTACAAAGTTGTTTGTTCTGGCTAACAATAGATGCCGCTGTGTATTGAGGAATCATAAACCCAGAATTCAAGCCTGGTTTAGCCACCAAAAACGCGGGTAATCCCCGATTTCCGTTCAGTAACTTAAACACTCTACGCTCAGAGATACTGGCAATTTCTGCCATGGCAATGGCCAAGTGATCGAGGGCTAAGGCTAATGGCTGACCATGGAAGTTTCCTGCCGAAATAATTTCATCGTCATCAGGAAAAATCGTTGGATTATCGGTTACCGAATTCACTTCATTTTCAACAGTTTGAGCAATGTATTCTAAGGCATCACGTGTAGCACCATGTACTTGCGGAACACAGCGGAAAGAATACGGATCTTGAACATGCGCCTTAGGTTGCTTTATTATCTCGCTTCCTTCTAACAATGATCGAATGGCACGAGCTGTTTTAAGTTGTCCGGGCTGTTTTCTAGCAATGTGTGGCAAATCGGTAAAAGGTTCAATTCTACCATCATAACCTTCTAAAGACAAAGCAGCAAGCATATCTGCATGTTGCAACATCTTTTGACTTTCAAGCACATTGTAAGTAGCATAAGCGGCCATAAATTGAGTGCCATTCAATAAGGCTAAACCTTCTTTAGATCGAAGTGTGAGTGGTTCCCACCCGAAATCTTTTAACGCTTCTGTAGAAGGTTTTACTTCTCCCTTTACGCTTACTTCTCCCCAACCAAAAAGCGGCAAACTCAAATGAGCGAGCGGAGCTAAATCTCCACTTGCCCCTAACGATCCCTGCTGATAAACCACAGGCAATACATCGTGGTTATAAAAGTCGATTAATCGATTCACGGTAGAAAGCTGCACTCCAGAATGGCCATAACTAATGCTTTGCACTTTTAGCAACAACATTAATTTAACGAGGTAATCTGGAACACGATCTCCTAAACCACAAGCGTGTGATTTCACCAAATTTTCTTGTAACTGATTAAGCTCAGAACGACTAATTTCAGTATTACACAAAGAGCCAAAACCCGTGTTAATTCCGTAAATGGGCTCTTCTTGAGATTTCATTTTATTGTCTAGATAATCTCGGCATTTCTGAATTTTTTCAGCTGCAGAATCAGACAATTCTAAGGTTAAGCCGTTTTTTACAATAAAGTCGATATCGGCTAAAGAAAGATGGTCAGACGAAATCAAATGCTTCGACATAGTGTTCTTATTTTTTAACGTGGTGTATCAAATCTTCTAAAGAAAGTGTTGTTTGCTCTCCGCTGCGCATATCTTTTAGCGCAATGGTGTTGTTCTCCATTTCTTGGGTTCCTACCATGGCTACAAACTTCACCTGCGTATCGTTGGCGTATTTCATTTGCTTTTTCATTTTGGCAGGATCCGGATACAACTCGGTTTTAATTCCTGCTTGGCGAATAGATGAAATTAGCTTTAAACAATGTTTTGCTTCGTTTTCTCCGAAGTGAATGAATAAAATATCGGTTCCTTCTTGGGTCGAACTAGGAAAAAGATTCTTGTCTAACAGCAAATCGTAAATTCTATCGGCACCGAAAGAAACACCTACTCCAGACATATCTTTTAACCCAAAAATTCCGGTTAAGTCATCGTACCTTCCACCACCGCAAATGCTCGATGGAAAGTCTTTGTGCTGAACTTCGAAAATGGCTCCCGTGTAGTAATTTAATCCTCTGGCTAACGTAATGTCTAATTCAACATTATTCACGCCCAATTCTGTGGCAGTAGAAAGAATAAATTGAACTTCTTCAATACCTTTTTGGCCTATTTCTGAAGTAGCAAACATTTTTTCGAGAGCGGCTAATTTTTCGGTCGAATTTCCTTGAATGGTGAGTAGAGGTTGCAAGGCTTCAACAGCTGCTTCTGAAACCCCTTTATTCAGCATTTCTTCATTCACTTTTTCGAGCCCAATTTTATCGAGTTTATCGATGGCAACTGTAATATCGATAATGTGGTTTTCGGCTCCTACTACCTGCGCTAAACCCGAAAGAATTTTACGATTATTGAGTTTAATTACTACATCTGGCAGTTGCAAATTGGTAAACACCTCATTGATCATTTGCACCAACTCTACCTCATTAAACAGACTGTTGGAACCGATTACATCTACATCGCACTGGTAAAATTCTCGGTAACGCCCTTTTTGCGGACGATCTGCTCGCCAAACGGGTTGAATCTGGTAGCGTTTAAACGGGAAATTTAATTCGTTTTGGTGTTGCACTACAAAGCGTGCAAAAGGCACAGTTAAATCGTAACGAAGGGCTTCGTCTGCCCAAGCTTCTACCTTATGAGAAGGAATGGCTTCTGCACTAAAATCGGGCGATTCTAGCGTAGCTTTAAATGCCTTTTTCACCTTCTCTCCTCTTGGCATAATTTTAAAAATTAACCGATCGCCTTCTTCGCCATATTTACCTAACAAAGTTTCGGTAGTTTCCATGGCTGGGGTTTCTATGGGTAAAAAACCGTATTGCTCAAAAGAAGATTTGATGGTTGAGAAAAGGTAATTTCTACGAATCATTTGCTGAGGACCAAAATCTCTGGTCCCCTTGGGAATTCCAACTTTTGCCATATTTCCACTCAATTTTGACGTGCAAATATCTAAAATTACCCCTGCAATGAGGTACCTTTGCACAAAATGTAACTGTAAATGGATGTAAGAAACAAACTAGATCGCCTTTTCTCGTTGTACTTTATTCCTGTAGTTTTTGTTGTTGCTTCTCTTTTTGCGTTTCGCCAATACTACATAGACTCTCAATTATTAAAGATTCATTACGTAAACGTATCGGGTACGCTCAACGATTTTTTCGAAGTAGAAAAATCGTATGGTAAAATGTTTAAACACACCGATCATTACTTGCATTTTAAAATGGAAGAATTCTCTGCTGAGTTCGATTTAGGCTTGGTGAAAAACCATTTAGATAGTGCCGAATTGCAGCGCCACTCAAATCCTGGTGAAACGGTTACAGCCGTAATTGCCAGCTCTGATAGTTTGCGATTAAATAGTTCAGATACCATCCATGTTTACAAATTGCGAACAGCAGATTGTACAGAAATAAAAAACGATTACCGATTAGCTCAATCGCTGAGTTTAAAGTTTACCCGCAACACCTCTTTTGCCATTGGCGTAATTTGTTTAGTAGGTGCCATTGGCGTACATTTTAGAAACCGCAAACGTTGGAAACCCAAGTATGGAGACCTCTAATCTTCTCGCTGAGTTTTTAGCTGTTGCTGCCTTACATATTTTAGCCGTTGCCAGCCCCGGACCCGATTTTGCGGTAATTCTTCGCCAAAGTTTGCGCTACGGAAAAAAGGTAGGTATTTACACAGCTTTAGGCATTGGTGTGGGCATATTTGTTCATATTATTTACACCTTACTGGGCTTTAGTTTACTTATTAAAAATTACGATTGGGCCTTTATGGCTTTGCGCATTATTGGCGGCTCATACTTAATGTATATTGGTTTTATGAGTTTACGTGCCAAACCCATTACAGCAGAAGAATTTGGAAAATCTTCTCACCAAATTAGCACAGTAAAAGCTTTTAAAACGGGTTTTTTAGTGAACGCTCTCAACGTAAAAGCAACGTTATTTTTTCTATCGGTTTATACAGCTGTAGTAAATACTCAAACTCCTTTGATTTTTCAAATTTCTTACGGAATTTGGATGGCGCTAGCCACCTTCGGATGGTTTAGCCTTTTATCGATTCTTATCGGCAATAAAAAATTGCGCCTAAAAATAATGCGCTACAGCCATTGGATCGAAAAAAGTTCCGGGCTTATTTTACTTTTGCTTGGCTTAAAACTCCTACTCAACCTTTAAGTATTACAATGTATTTTACAGTGCCTAAACGTTTTACCTCACCTCATTTTTTGCCCCTTGGTGTTCTTATTATTGTGCTCTTTTTTTCTCTTAACGGTAGAAGCCAATCTTCCCGATCTCAAGAAACCCAAGCCTGTTTCGACTCCACACTTACTATCTGTAACGATGCACTTGAAATTTACGATGTATACCCAGATAGTTCTCGAAATTTAGCCAACGCGGCCCTAAAAAGAAGCCGAACCTGTGGGTTACCAACCGTAGAAGCTTTTGCTCTTAATATTTTAGGAGTTATAGAATACGTTGATTGTAATTTTGAAAAAGCTGAAACCTATCATCGGTTGGCCATCAATTTACTACTCAGAGAAGATACTCCGCTAGATACCATAGAATTGGTATCAGCCTTTAATGGTCTAGGCAATATTTTCTCAGATTTAGGTGGCTTAGAAAGTGCCATTACTTACTATTTGAAGAGTCTACAGCTTTACGAAGAAAATCAAGATTCGCTGCAAGTTGCGCTCCTACACTTTAATATAGCGTTAGTTCTTTACGACCAAGAGAACACCAAAGCGGCCGAAAAACACCTGTACCAAGCCGCCCAATTTATTCAGGAACTAGATGCTCCGTATTTAAAAGGAGACATCTATGGAACCCTTTCTTCTCTTTACACAGAAACCAACCAAGAAGATAGTGCCGATTTTTTCTTGAAGAAATCGTATTTCGCATTGAACAACCCTAAGAACTTCGCTTTTCAAGGGTTATCAAAAGCGTATTATTTCATCAATAAAGCAAATTTTATTAGTGAATTTGAACAAGGAAATGGTTGCATTGCCTATTTCGATTCGGCCCGTGTAATTGCTACCGAAATTGGAGACGAATACACCGTTTCCATTATCGATTTCTTTCGAGCACGTAATAACTACAAAGCGGGTAATTTGCAGCTTGCTCTCGCCCTAACCGATTCTTCATATCAACTGGCCACCGAAAATCGGTTGATTATGCGCAAATTAGAAGCGCTAAAGTTAAAAGCGACTATTCTTGCTGAGTTAGACCGCTACAAAGAGGCTTGGCACGTAGAGCAAGAAGCACGGAAAATACGTTATACAATTCGTGCTTTCGATATCGAGAAGAAACTACTAGCTGAAACGATAGAATACCAACAAGCCGAAAAGAACCGATTAAAAACAGAAAACGAGAAATTCAGTACCATTAACGAAAAGCAAAAAGCCGATTTGCGCATTCGAAATACGATGGTAATGGTCTCTATTTTAGGAATCGTGCTCCTACTGATTTACTTGTTTTTCATGTATAAAAACTTTCAACATCGCAACCAGCTACTTTTTGCGAAAGATCGCATGATTTCTGTGCTCGGGCACGATATTAAAGCTCCCTTTTCACAAATTGAATCGATTCTCGATTTGGCCATCAATAAATACATTTCACAAGAAGAATATATGCAAATGATGACCTCAGTGAGATCTTCTGTGGCTTCACTCAATTCAACAATTGATGTGGTGGTCACTTGGTCGAAAGGAGTTATTGGTAAAGGGAGCCAAGCCAAAGAGAAAATTTCATTGCTCAAAACGTTAGACAAGGCCGTTTTATACAATCAAAAACTCATTGAAGAATCGAAAACTACGGTTGAAATCAATACAGAAGAATTTGAAATTTATGCCGTTCCTGAACACATGGAATTAGTGTGTAGAAACCTTATCAATAATGCGGTAAAATATTCTAAACCCCATAGTTTGGTTCAGGTAACCGCTCAAAAAGAGGATAAAAACCTTCGCATCGATTTTATTGATCAAGGGCCTGGCTTATCAAAAGAACAAATCGATACTATTCTTAATACGCGAGATTCTATAAAAACCATGAGCAATTCTGGAAGTGGAATTGGTTTATTATTAATTCAAGATATTTTGGTATTAAACAAAGCGAAATTGCAGATTCATAGCGAGCCAAATAAAGGCAGTATCTTCTCTGTTGTATTACCTTTGTGGCAAAAGTAACGGTATCTTGAATTCTTTTTTAAAACTTCTCTTAGCGAGCTGGGCTTGCAGTTTTTCTCTTGTCGCATTTTCATCTTCTGTTTCTGAAAACGATTGTATAGATTCTCTCAATTTCTGCGCAGATCAAGCATTTGATTTGATAGAAATTGATGCAGAGAAAAGCCTTTATTATTCGCAAAAAACCCTCGAATTAAATAAACAGTGTGACAACAATTGGTTCGAAGCTCATGCTTTAAAATTGATAGGTGCCTATTATTTTTATCAGCATCAATACGATTCTTCTAACCTCTATTACCGATTAGCTTACGAGAATTTTTTGGCGATTAATGACTCAACCTATGCCGCAGATGCATTGGGCCTTTTTGCACAGTCGTTATTTCAACAAGGAGCCGTTGAAGAGGCGCTTGAAAAAGTAAAAGCATCGCTTGAGATTGTTTATGATCATCCTAATTCTAAACTCGATTTAGCTTATGGAATTCTTAATTCAAGCATCCTCTTATCTGAATTAAATCATCCGGAAAGTTTACACCAGTTTAAACATGTTTTAGAACTCTTTGAATCTAGCAAAAAGTTTAACCTACAAGTAGATGGTTACCACTATGCCATTACCAATATTTTCACTTCTATTGAATATTTGAAGCTGAACCAATACGATTCTGTTGATTTCTATCTAGATAACATTGAAAAACAAGACACCTTCTTTTTATCGCCCTTTTTAGAAGCTGAGTATTACGGCTTACGTGCTGTTGCAGCGGCAGCCCGAAGTTGTATAGATAGAGAATACGAAAAATACCTCATAAGCGCGCGTGTTGTAGCCAACGCAGATATTGATTCTTCTCTTAGAACTTTTAACGTGCCTTTTTATACGTCAAAATGTTTGCTGCTTTGCGGTGATACGGCAGAAGCCTTAGCTACCATCAACCAAGCGTTGGCTGAGCATCAATCTTCTTGGTGGAACAAAAAAACCTTACTTGAAGAAGCCGTTTTCATCTATGAGAAAAGTAACCAACTAGAAAAAGCGTACGCCTACTCGATGAAAATTCGAGAAATCGAAGATCAAATTCATTTAGAAGATACTAAAGCGCAAACGATTAGTTTGCAACTGCAGAAAGAAGCCTTCGAAAAAAATCAACTCGTACAAGAGAAACAACTTCTTCAAGAGTATAAAGACAAACAAGAAGCTACCAATAGAGTAAAAAACGCCTTAATTGTGGCGCTAGCCATCATTGCTTTGCTGGGAATTATTCTCTTTGTTTACATCTATAAATTAAGCTCAGAAAGAAAACAATTGGTTCGGTCTAAAGACACATTAATTTCTGTTTTAGGCCACGATTTACGCACTCCGCTTGCTCAAGTTCAAGGCATTATCAATTTAGCTAAAGCAGATTTAGTTTCTAAAGAAGATTTGTCGGGATTGCTCGATAAAATGGAAATTGAGTTAGAAAACACGCAAACCAAACTAGAAAATGTGTTACAATGGTCTAAAACTCAATTAAAAAATACCAGAACCAAAACAGAAAAAATCCAGCTGGCTAAAGCTATTTCAGAATCGGTAGCTTTTAACGAGGTAATTATCGAGAAAAAGAAGATAAACATGAAAGTTGAGCTAGCCGATCAATCGTTACATTGCTTGGCAGATCCTGATCAATTTCAGATTATACTCCGCAACCTCATCAGTAATGCTATTAAGTTTTCTTCTGAAAGAGATACGGTTCGTATTAAAGCGTATATGAATTCTTCTGAATCGAATGTATACATTGAAGTAATTGATAATGGCGTAGGTATGACTGAGCAAGTGCTTAAACGTATCCAAAAAAACAAGGCGGTTAAAAGCACCGAAGGATCTCAAGGAGAAAAAGGAACCGGACTCGGTTTAGACTTGGTGAAAATCTTTATTAACGCCAACAAAGGGAAACTTCAGGTAGAAAGCATCTTGGGTAAAGGTTCTGTATTTACAGTGGTTTTACCTTCTAAATAAAAGCCCCAACCAAAATTGGTTAGGGCTCCTACCGAAAAAATTAATTGTCTTGTACTAATTTCTTGTATCTGAAACGTTTCTGCTCTACATCGCCTAAACGTTTGCGTTTATTTTCTTCGTATTCACTGAAAGAACCTTCGAAATAGTAAACTTCAGAATCACCTTCGAATGCTAAAATGTGCGTACAAACACGATCTAAGAACCAACGATCGTGAGAAATAATTACAGCACAACCTGCAAATTCGTTAATCGCTTCTTCAAGCGCTCTCAGCGTATTAACATCAATATCGTTGGTAGGCTCATCGAGCAATAAAACATTGGCTTCTTGCTTTAAACTCATCGCTAGGTGCAAACGATTTCGTTCACCGCCCGATAAGGTTCCTACCTTTTTCTGTTGCTCATTTCCACTAAAGTTAAACTTGCTACAGTAAGCGCGAGAGTTAATGCTTTTTCCGCCTAATTCAATCACATCATGTCCGCCAGAGATTACTTCCCAAACCGATTTTTCCGGATCTAAATCAGCGTGTGCCTGATCTACGTAAGATATTTTAACCGTTTCTCCAGTTGTGAAGGAACCCGAATCTGGTTTCAACTCATCCATTATCATCTTGAAAATGGTGGTTTTACCTGCACCGTTGGGTCCAATAATACCCACAACACCCGCTGGAGGAAGCTTGAAATTTAAATCATCGTAAAGCAGTTTATCGCCAAACGCCTTTTTCACGTGCTCTGCATGAATTACTTCGTTTCCTAAACGCGGCCCAGGAGGAATCCAAAGTTCTAATTTCGATTCTTTTTCTGCTACGTCTTCGCTCAGCATTTTCTCGTAATTCTTTAAACGAGCTTTCCCTTTGGCTTGTCGGCCTTTAGCACCTTGCCTAACCCAATCTAACTCTCGTTTCAGCGCTTTCTGACGTTTCGATTCTTGCTTTTCTTCTTGTTCTAAACGCTTCGATTTTTGCTCTAGCCAGCTTGAATAATTTCCTTTAAACGGAATTCCCTCACCTCTATCTAATTCTAAAATCCAGCCTGCAACATTATCTAAGAAATAACGATCGTGCGTTACGGCAATTACGGTTCCTTTGAATTGCTGTAAATGGTGCTCTAACCACAACACAGATTCAGCATCTAAGTGGTTGGTAGGCTCATCTAACAATAAAATATCGGGTTGTTGAAGTAGTAAACGACAAAGGGCTACACGTCTTTTCTCCCCGCCAGAAAGCACTTCAATTTTCTTGTCTTGATCTGGACAATTGAGCGCATCCATAGCTCGTTGCAACTTGGTATCAATTTCCCAAGCGCCAGCGGCATCCATTTTATCTTGCAATTCACCTTGACGATTCATGAGTTTTTCCATTTTTTCAGGATTCTCATACACCTCGGGCAAGCCAAATTTATCGTTGATTTCTTCGTACTCTTTCAGCATATCCATTACTTCTCCAACGCCTTCTTGTACAATTTCAAGAACGGTTTTGGTAAGATCCAAATCGGGTTCCTGCTCTAAATACCCAACCGAATAGCCCGGAGAAAAAACCACATCGCCTTGGTAGCTTTTATCTACGCCTGCGATAATGCGAAGCAAAGTAGATTTACCTGCTCCGTTTAAACCTAAAATACCAATCTTGGCTCCGTAGAAAAAAGAAAGGTAAATGTCTTTTAATACTTGTTTTTGCGGAGGGTGAATCTTACTCACACCCTGCATTGAAAATATAATCTTCTTATCGTCTGACATACATTAGAATTTGATAACACAAAGGTAAAATAACCCGTTGGCTAAGGGTTATTCAAAATACGGTAAAGGATGATTTTCGTTGAAATATCGAATAAAGATGTATTTCTGCTCTTTTTGTTGTTTGCGCTTTAGCTGTGTAAACTCTTGATAAAGCTGCTCATCTGATTCTATAAACGGAAGCAGCGTTTTTCTATCTAAAACCTGAGCTACACCATCATCGAGCCGAAAAATAAAATCAGTTTCGCCTAGTGTAGCGTTGTTTCTACCCACTGGCACGCTTACAAAACCACCATAAAACCCAAAACCAAAAGAAGGTTGCATCCTGTTATTTCGAACTGGGTCTACATCGTTTAACGGCATTACGGTAGGTACATAGCACAAGGTTCCGAAAATTACACAGCGGTAAAAACCTCCTTGAATTTGAATATGCGGCACCCCAGCTGTGCTTAATGCAAAAATGGTATCGGTTCTAACCGAATCTATTTCTTCTTGGTTTTTGAAATACAAATAGGGCTGGTTAGCGAGCTCTTTATAAAACTCAGGTGAGTTTACAGTGTACTGACTTACAATCTGCTCTGGTAAAATAGGATTGTTTTCGTACAGCGAATTTCGCGTAGGGAAAAAACCATCTTTCACTTCTGGGTTCACATAAATTTGTGCCTGTACCCCACTTAAAACACTAAAAAAGATAAAAAAGGCCGTTAATGCTTTCATAGCTACGCTCCTACCTTGTCTCTTCGTTCTTTTTGAGTGGCTGCTTTTTCAATGTATTCAATAATGGTTCCTGCAATATCTAACCCCGTAGCATGCTCAATTCCGCGCAATCCCGGAGAAGAGTTTACCTCTAATAAAAGAGGACCACGAGCAGACTGTAACATATCTACACCCGCCACATTTAAGCCCATAGCTTTGGCCGCTTCAATAGCCGTTTTCTTTTCGGCTCGTGATAATTTTATGGGAGCAGAAGTTCCTCCGCGGTGAAGATTACTTCTAAAATCGCCTTCTTGACCTTGGCGTTTCATGGCTCCTACCACTTTACCATTTACCACAAATGCTCTAATATCTGCGCCTTTGGCTTCTTTGATAAATTCTTGAATTACAAAACTGGCGTTGAGTCCAAAAAAAGCTTGAATAACCGAACGAGCCGCTTGCTTAGTTTCGGCTAAAACAACGCCAACACCTTGGGTTCCTTCTAATAATTTAATCACCACTGGCACACCACCCACCTCGTTTAAAAGCGTGTCTACATTTCGTGAGTGGTTCACAAAAATGGTTCTTGGAATGCCAATGTGATGCCTCGTAAAAATCTGCAAACTTCTTAGCTTATCTCGCGAACGAACAATAGCAATAGACGGATTAGCACTAAAGACTTTCATCATTTCGAACTGGCGAACTACGGCTGTTCCGTAAAAAGTTACACTGGCTCCAATGCGAGGTATAATCGCATCAATATCTTTTAATTCTTTGCCTTGGTAATAAATAATGGGCTGACCAACATCTGAAACCACTGTGCATTTAAGGTGGTCTATTACCACGGCTTCGTGGCCGCGTTGCTTAATGGCTTCTACCAACCTGCTGGTAGAATATAAATTAGGATTTCTTGATAATACTGCAATCTTCATGCTTGATTTCTACGCTTTTAATCTTCTATTTCTTTTGAGGTGTGCACTTGAGAATGTACGATAAATCGCGTTGACTCACATCAACAATAAATCGGTTTCTTAATAATCGCCTTCCAATCAAGACTGGAAAAGACATTTGCTTGCGCGTGGTCAAAGTAAACTCTGTTTTAAACACTTTGCCAAACAGTTTCACCTTTGTTTTTATTAAATATCGCTCTTCTATTTGTCCGTTAGAGCTTTTTACTTTTCGCCTATCAAACTCAGTAAACGTAAATACCTGCTTACTATTGAGCAATAAACACGTTAAAACAGGTCCATCTTCTCTTTCAACCACTCTAATTTTACTGGCGTGAATGGCAGAAGTTCTGGCGCCTGTATCAATTTTTACCCGAATATTCTCAGCGTTTAACTCTGGGAAATCGGCAACATCTGTTCTTCCTATAATTTGTTTCATGCAATTCGCTATCAAAAATAAATCTCGATTTTAACGAACGTTAACATCACCTCGATAATTTTGTAAATTAGCACAAATTGAAAGTTTGCGCGAATGAACAAAAATTTACTCTCTCTCTTTACGGTTTTCTTCGTTTTAACGGTAGGAACCGTATCGGCACAAAATAATAAGTTCACCTATCAGAAAAAACCTTTTTCTATTAAGAAAATAGGAACCTTTCACCCACAAGACGTAAAATCTGATTTCGATCCTATTTTATCGAAAACAAAAGAAGCTCCCGTTCCAGGCGGAGAATCGTACAAATCGTTTTTGATAGAACAGAAAAAGAAAGCCAAGCAGCTGTTTGCCGCGCAAAAGAATTCTGAAAGCGAAATTCAAAGCACACCCAGTTCTACAGCTCCTTCTGTTGAAGTTGTAAACAATTACGGTTTGTTTAATGCATTTATTCCTGCTTTAGATACAGCTCTGCCCATACAAGGCGGAAACCCGTTAGATAACACAATGGCCATTTCTAACAACGGAATGCTCATGGTTTCTGTAAATTCACTGGTTTATGCTTACGACTTAAATGCAGACACCGTTATCTACAAACCTTCTCAGTTTTCGCACACCATTAGCTTTCAAAAATTTGCAGAGCCGCTAGCGTTCGATTTAGACGATGCTCCCTTCGATCCCAAGTTACTGTTCGACCCTATTAACGATCGTTTTATTATGACTTTCTTAGCAGGCAGAACTCCATCTGATAGTAGAATTGTTGTTGGTTTCTCAACTTCTTCTCACCCAGGCGACCCTTGGAATATGTATGAAATAACTGGAAACCCAAGAGGGCTTAACGAATGGACCGATTACCCCGCCATTGCTGTTACTGAAAACGATTTATTTTACACCGTTAACTTAATCGAAAGAGGCGTTAGCTGGCAAGCTGGCTTTAGAGGTTCTATAATTTGGCAAGTTCCGCTAGAAGAGGCATACAGCGGAGCAACTAATTTGCCCTCCACTCTTTGGGACGATATTAAATACGATGGTGTTTACACTCGCAACTTGTGCCCAGTAGAAGGCGCTATGGGACCAATGGGCCCGAACATGTACTTTTTATCGAACCGTAATTTCGATGTTACTAACGATAGCATTTTTGTAATTGAAGTGACTGATTCTTACGCTTCTAACAATGCAGAATTAAACGTTACGCTAGGTATTACGCCCACCCCTTACGGAATGCCACCGAATGGCAAGCAAGAAGACACCGATCTTTCAGACGAGAGCACCGGTTTACAAACAAACGATTCGCGCATGTTAGGCGCATTCTTGCACAATAACCAAATACAATACGTGGCCAACACCATGAATTTTTCGAATGGTTTGGCGAGCGTTTATCACGGAATCATCAAAAATGTAGATTCTGACCAACCGAGTTTCGAAGGAGTGGTGATTTCTGACCCAGTAAAAGATTTTGGTTATCCGAACATTGCTTTTACCGGAAACTCAGCAGAAGAAACGGAAGCAATTATTGCTTTTAACCATACTTCTATAGATGGCCATCCCGGAATTTCTTGCATTTATTACAGCGATTGCGATGGTTATTCTGAGGTGACTGTTTTGAAAGAAGGTCTCGATTACGTAGAGCAAATTAACGGACCCTATGAGCGCTGGGGAGATTATTTTGGTATTCAACGAGTTTACAACGATCCCGGCAAAGTGTGGACTTCTGGTTTTTACGGATCTGGTTACAACAACAAAAGCTCAATTTGGATGAGCGAGTTAAAAGCACCCGATTACGATGTGCCAACTGTAACTATCAACACAGAACCTTACGAGTACGGTAACAACTGCATAACCCAATTGTACCTGAACGGAAACGGGGGCGCAGCACCTTATCAGTTCATTTGGAACGAAACACCATTAGAAGATTCAACGGTTACCATTAACCTGTGTAACGAAGATTATTCTCTTCAAATGATTGATGCTTACCATTGCTCTGTTACCAAAGAAGGTAGTTTCGAAGTAGTAATTCCATCCAATAAAGTGTTTCCCAATCCGTTTGGTGATAAATTCAGCGTAAGTTTCGAATTGGGTTCTAAAAGAGAAGTAACTTTTACCTTAATCGACATGCGTGGCCGAGTAGTTAAAGAATGGAAAGAAGCCAATGTAGACGCGGGGCAAAATCAATTTTCGTTCTCTACCAGCGAGCTAGAATCTGGTCTTTACAGCTTAATTATATCGGTAGGAACCGAAGACATTGTTACTGAAAAACTACTTAAAATTGAATAAATTCCAGTTTTATCTCGTACTCACTTTTCTATCTTTTTTGACTTTTTCGAGCGCTCAAGCTCAATTTATATCGAGTTCCTACCCACACGAAAGCCTATTGGTGAAAGAGTATTTACTCGGTAATGCAGTTACCGTCTCTAACGTAAAATACAAAGGAGATGTGCATGCCCGTGGAATTTTCTCTTGTCATTTGTGCAACATTGGAATAGACACCGGCATTGTGCTAAGCACAGGAGATTTAGATTATTTGCGCGGACCGAGTAAAACCACTACCATGTCTGGTGTTCATGGAACTGCCGGAGATCCAGAGCTCGAAAAATTGGCGTTCGGTAAAACCTACGATGCTGCCGTTCTAGAATTCACCTTTGTGCCTGAATTTGATGTGGTGAGCTTTACCTACGTGTTTGGCTCAGAAGAATACGATGAGTATGTTGGTAGTTCGTTTAACGATGTTTTTGGTTTCTTAATTCTCGATACCGAAACCAACGAAGTAACCAATATGGCTACCATTCCGGGAACGGAAATACCCATCACCATCAACACCTTAAATTACAATCGCTTTGGTGAATACTATATTCAAAACCAACGGTGGGAACCCACTATCGAAGAGCAATTCACCATTGAGCTAGATGGCTTTTCTAAACCTATGAAAGCCTACGCGCAAGTAGTTCCAGGAAGAATTTACAAGCTTAAAATTGCCTTGGCAGATGTGCAAGATCAACAATTAGACTCCGGAGTGTTTATTGAAAAAATGTCTTTTCAAAGCCAAGAAAGAGAAGAGTTTGTTAAAGAAAATCAAGAGTTTCTTACCTATTTCGAAAGCGAAGCAAAAGAAATTGGCTTGTACATTACTTCGAAAAGAAATTTATTAGAAGAGCCAGAAGCCAAACCTGCTAAAACCGAAGTAAAATCAGAAAAACCAGCTATCGAAAAATCAGAATACGATTCGGCTGGCACTCTGCTTTCAGCAGAATGCATTGTGTATTTTGATTTTGATGAAAATCTCCTCACCGTTTCTGAACAAAAGAAAATCGATGAGTTTATCGTTCAAATAAAATCGAAAACACAGAAAATAATGGTTTCGGGTCATACCGATAACAAAGGCTCTAAGGCCTACAACACAGCACTTTCTAAGAGAAGAGCTATTGCTGTGAAGAATTATTTAGTGAAAAAAGGAGTTGATCCTGAAAAGGTAGAAATAGCCTATTTTGATTTCTCGCAGCCCGCTACTAACAATAATTCTAGCGAAAATAGAGCGTTGAATCGTAGAGTAGAAATTGGTTGGAAATAAACAAGATTCTCCGGCATTTCGCTTTCCTTTCAGGCGAAAGCGAAATGCTAATTTTTCATCTTAATTTGAATTTCTAACTTAAAAATGAAGTTTAAACCCTTCGTGAGACTCTTGAAACCCTAAACGGCTGTAAAACGAAATAGCCTCGGGTCGAGATTTATCGGTGGTTAACTGAATCAAATGAGCTCCGCGTTTCTTTGCTCGCTCTATCGCCCACTCAATGAGTTGCTTACCCAAGCCTTTTCCTCGGTAATTTCTATCTATCCGAACGGCTTCTATTTGTGCTCGCAAGCCACCTCGATACGTTAAATACTGAATAAAAGAAAGTTGTAAGGTTCCTACGATTTGCCCCTCAACCGTTTCTGCAACGATTAGCTCTTGGTTGGCATCCCCATCAATTTTTTCGAAGGCGTTTTGATAAGCATCTGCCAGCGGAAATTCAATTTCTTCGCGCTGAACACCCAACGGATCATCAATGAGCATTTCAACAATTGCCGCTAAATCGGCTTGTTTTGCCTTTCTAAAAGTTGGTTGATAATTTTCTGCTAGGTGCATTTTTTCGGCCTTTAATCGGCCAGTTCACTAAACTGGAGTTCGTAAAGATTTTTATAATGTCCGTTTTGTTTCAACAATTCTTGGTGCGAACCAATTTCGACAATTCGGCCTTTTTCCATTACAATAATTTTATCGGCCTTTTGGATGGTGGCCAATCTATGCGCAATTACAATCGAAGTTCTGTTTTCGGTGAGTCGATCTATTGCATTTTGAATCAACATTTCAGATTCTGTATCTACGCTTGAGGTAGCCTCGTCTAACACCAAAATTTTCGGGTTATAGACATAAGCACGAATAAAAGCCAGTAACTGTCGCTGCCCCACAGATAACATTCCACCGCGTTCTTGAACGTCAAAATCGTAGCCATCGTTCAGTTTAGCAATAAAATCATGGGCTCCTACCGCTTTGGCAGCTTCTATCACTTGCTCTCTCGAAATATTGGGATTATTGAGCGTAATGTTGTTCAAAATGGTATCTGAAAACAAGAAAACATCTTGTAAAACCACACCGATTTCTTTTCTCAACTTCGACAGTTCAAAATCGCGCACATCGTGACCATCAATAGAAATACTTCCTTTTTGAAATTCATAAAATCTACTGAGCAAGTTGATTACACTTGTTTTTCCGGCACCTGTGGCTCCTACAAAAGCAATGGTTTCACCTTGTTTTACTTCAAAAGAAATGTCTTTTAATACCCAATCAGGCTCGTTGTAGGCAAACCAAACATTTTTAAAAGACAAATTACCTGTAATGGTTCTCGGATCTCGCGTACCCGAATTTTCTATGGTTGATTGCGTGTCGATTACTTTAAAAACACGTTCAGAACTTACCATTCCCATTTGCAAGGTATTGAAGCGATCTGCTAGCTGACGAATAGGGCGATACAACATATAGATGTATAAGATAAACGCCATTAAATCTCCCAACTGAACGGTATCTGCAATTACTTCTTTGGCGCCCCACCAAACCAATAAGGCAATAGAAATGGCACTTAAAATTTCAACTACCGGAAAGAAAATAGAGTTGGCCCAAACGGTTTTTATGTGCGCTTGTCGGTGATCTTTGTTAATGGCTTCGAACTTCTCCATTTCTACCTCTTCACGGTTAAAAATTTGCACAATGTTCATTCCCGTTATGTGTTCTTGAACAAAGGCATTCAACTTCGAAACGGCATTTCTCACCTCGCCAAAAGCGGTTTTAATGTAGTTTTTAAACACATTAGTAGCCCAAAGTAAGATCGGAATTGGAGCCAATGCGAATAAAGTTAAGCGCCAATCCATAACAAACATAAACGCGATAACAACCACTAATTTTAAAATGTCACCAATAATAATGAGAATACCCTGAGAGAAAATATCAGAAATAGTTTCAATATCAGAAACCGCGCGCGTTACCAAGGTACCAATGGCCGTATTGTCAAAATACTTGAGTTTAAACCCAATAATTTTGTTGTAAACCTCCATGCGCAAATCTTTAATAACGCTCTGCCCTACCCAATTGGCCATGTAGGTCTGAAAAAACTGTACCACCGCTTCTGCAATTAAAATAACAATCAACAAAATTGTCATATTCAACAACATAGCCGCATTCGACTTTACAATGTAATGATCTACCGCATATTGAATTAACCACGGACGAATGGGCGATAACAACGCCAACACAATGGTTAACACCCCCGTAATAATAAACTTGGTTTGGTAGGGTTTTACGTATTTTAAAATACGCTTAAACAAGCTTAAATCAAATGCCTTACCCGTTACTGAAGTTGCCATTAACTCAAGTATTCTTTATGATTTTCGTATTCAACTTCTGCTAAAAAAAGCCCTTGTGCAGGAACCGAAACCCCTGCTTTTGATCGGCTTTTTGCTTCGGTAATTTGTATAAACTCTTCTGGCGATATTTTGCCCAAACCCACTTCTATAAAGGTTCCTACAAGTGCTCTCACCATATTTCTTAGAAAGCGATTAGCGGTAACCGTAAACCGAATTTGATGCTCACCTACTTGTTCCCATTTTGCTAAACGCAAGTTGCACAAGTTATTTTCTTGATCAGAACCAGACTTACAAAACGAGCTAAAATCTTTTACTTCTTCGAGCAGTTTCCCAGCCAAATTCATGGCTTCTAAGTCGAGTTTCTTTTTAAATAAATAACTGTTACTCAACAAAAAAGGCTCTTTTCTATCATGAATAAAATAATGATACGTTCGCCACCTTGCTGTAAACCGCGCGTGCATATCGGTAGGAACCGAAAACACTTCGTAAAAAGCTATATCACTGGGCAATAAGCTATTCATTTTAAAGGTCAAATGCTGAGGGTCTTGCTCTTGTTCGATATCGAAATGAATCCAATAAGATGATGCATGAACGCCCGTATCAGTACGGCCGCAGCCCACTATCGATGTAGGCGTTCGCAAGATAGTAGAAAGCGCTTTTTCTATCGTTTCTTGAACACTTACCGCATCGGGTTGTATTTGCCAGCCGTGGTATTGGGTTCCTTCAAAAGCAATGTGCGCAAAATATCTATTCATGCCGTGCAAATGTAGTTGTACCCTCTTCGTTTATCAAGCAGAAAACCGATAAATAATTACGGTGGTTCGTTATAGAATTGCTAACCTTGCCAGCTCGTTCATTCAAATAATTCATCTACCAGTTTAGGTTTTGCTTGTTGCAAGTTAAAAGGGAATCGTGTGTAAATCACGAACTGTCGCGCAACTGTAAGTAACCAATACCTTTTTATTCTCGTTATGTTCACTGTTTTATAAAAATGGGAAGAACAATAAAAAGGGTTACAAGTCAGGATACCTGCCTCTACTGAACAGACAATGCTTTCGCGATTTGAAGCTATTGAACTCACCGATGAACCTACTTTTTCTTCCCTTTAAGCCTTTCTGTGTTTCTGAAGTGAGGAGGGTGTGCTCTATTGGTTCGTTTTTTTAGCTGTTCAATCGATTAAAAATTCAATAACACATTAAAAACGAACAAAATGACAATAGAAGAAAAAATCAACCAATCAGAAACCCACATTTTTAAAGCTGTTTTCCCGAACACTACCAACCATTACGACACGCTTTTTGGAGGTACCGCCATGCAAATGATGGATGAAGTTGCTTTTATTACCGCCACTCGATTTACCCGCCAAACCGTTGTTACCGTTAGTAGCGATAAAATTGACTTTACCAAACCCATACCAGCAGGAACCATTGTTGAACTCATTGGAAAAGTGATTTCCATCGGTAACAAAAGTCTAAAAGTAAGCGTTGAAGTTTTTATTGAACAGATGTATAGCAATCACCGCGAAAAAGCCATCCATGGCGATTTTACTTTTGTAGCCATCGATCAAGACAAAAATCCGGTAGCTATTCAACTATAGCTTTTTTCATAATTTTTCTCTTTTTCTACCAAAATCACTTTAAAAAAGCGAAACTCGATGAGAAACTGCGAATATTGCGTTATGAAGAAAATCGGATTAATTTCAGATACTCACAGTTTTCTCGATACTCGTGTTTTTCATCATTTCGCAGAAGTAGATGAAATATGGCATGCTGGAGACATCGGTGACCTTAAAGTTACCGATACCCTAGCAGATTTTAAACCCTTGCGAGCCGTTTACGGAAACATCGACAACCATGAAATTCGCGCTACACACCCGCTAAATGCTTTTTTTGAGGTAGAAGGAACCAAAATTCTCATGACCCATATTGGTGGATATCCTCCTAAATACAATCCTCGTTCACGAGCATTAATAGAAGAATACAAGCCTCAGTTGTTTATCTGCGGACACTCACACATCTTAAAAATCATGTACGACAAAGACAAAAACTGCTTACACATGAACCCCGGTGCAGCTGGTAACCATGGTTTTCACAAAGTGCGCACACTCATTCGTTTTAACCTTCACCAAGGTGAATTCAGCAATGTAGAGGTAATCGAACTAGGTCCTAAGAATTTCGATTTAGCGAATGCGATCGACTGAACGCACTAGCTCTTCGTCTTTTTTGATAAAAATTCGTCCTACAAAAGACAGTATCGCGCTAATTACAATCGCAAAAAATCCCCAGTTCAAATAGTTTACCGTAAAAAAGTCGTTGTATTCGGCTACTGCACTGCTCACCGATTGACCGTAAAAATAGGATCCTACCAACAATAAGGCATGTAAAACCAAACTCACCGAAATCAATTTCATTTGGCGTTTTCTATCGGTAAAATTGATAATAATAAAGCCGGTTAGCATCACTATTAAGAGAATCGAAATGCCCAATGGAAAAATAGCGGGCAATTGCGCTTGCAACTCAGGCAGGTACTGCGGATCTAAATCGTTAATATCCAAGTTAATTTGAAAACCGCTCATCGTAACCGATAAAGAACGATCAATAGATTCTGTGTCGCGCTCAGAAATAAAGTTGCCTTCTAAAGAAACAATTGGGGCAAATGCGCTGGTAAGAAGAATAATTAAACTGGCTAATAAAAATAACGACTGTACACGTTGAACCATAACAACATCAAATTTTAGCCCGCAAAATTGTGAAATTCTTTCGCATTGTATGGCTCAAAACGTATTTTTTGTATACTTGCAGGGTAAGAAGAGGAACTATTCTGATTCTCATTCTTCTAATCAGCTTTCATTATCAAAGTTATTTAATATCCTTTTAGTGCGCTCTGCACATTTCTATAATAGTGTTTCATGTACGATATCATCGAATTAAATTCAAAAAAACTGGACGAGTTGAAGGAACTCGCCAAGGAAATGGAAATTCCAAAGTTTAGATCGCTTAAAAAACAAGATTTAATATACCAAATCTTAGATTACCAAGCCGTTAAACCGATTGAAGCTAAAAAAGAAGCTTCTCCCAAAACAGAAGATCCTGCTCCAGAACCCAAGCCCAAACCCAGAAAACGAGTAGAAAAACCTACCCCAGAACCTGTTTCTACCACTAAAGAAGAAACTACTGAAAAACCCTCTCCTTCTGCTCCTGAGGCTACTCCTGAAGAAGCTACCAAACCCGACAGCAAAGAGCAAGAAAAGCCCAAACCCAAACCCCGAAAGGTAATTGAGCATTCTAAGCCGAACACCAACGACTCTTCTAAAGACAACTCTGCTGGCAATAACAGCAAGCCTACTCCACAAAAAGGCAACGATCAGAAAGATCGTAACCACAACAAAAATCATAACCGCAATAACGACAACCGACCTGCACACCAGAATAAGCAGAAAACGGGCAAACACAGAGACGCCAATTCTATTTACGATTTCGATGGTTTAATTACCAACGAAGGTGTTTTAGAAATTATGTCAGACGGTTACGGATTTTTGCGCTCATCTGACTACAATTACCTGCCTTCACCAGACGATATTTACGTTTCTCAATCGCAGATTAAACTTTTCGGTTTAAAAACTGGAGATACTGTAGAAGGAACCATTCGCCCTCCGAAAGAAGGAGAAAAATATTTCCCACTAATCAAAGTAGCAAAAATCAACGGCCGTGAACCATCAGAAGTTCGTGATCGCGTTCCTTTTAACTACTTAACACCTTTATTTCCACAAGAAAAATTCAACCTTACCGGGCACTCTAAATCTACTGCTTCTACAAGAATCATGGATTTATTTACCCCCATTGGTAAAGGTCAGCGTGGTTTAATTGTAGCACAACCAAAAACAGGTAAAACCCAATTATTGAAAGAAGTTGCTAACGCAATTGCCTTCAATCACCCTGAGTGTTATCTTATCATCTTGCTAATCGATGAGCGCCCAGAAGAGGTAACCGATATGGCAAGAAGCGTTAATGCAGAAGTTATTGCTTCTACCTTTGACGAACCAGCAGATCGCCACGTAAAAATTGCCGGAATTGTACTCGAAAAAGCAAAAAGGATGACAGAATCAGGTCACGATGTTGTGATCTTACTCGATTCTATTACCCGTTTGGCAAGGGCCTACAACACCGTTTCGCCCGCATCAGGAAAAGTACTTTCTGGTGGTGTAGATGCCAACGCACTTCACAAGCCAAAAGGTTTCTTCGGTGCTGCTAGAAATATTGAAGGCGGTGGTTCTTTAACCATCTTGGCCACTGCACTTATCGATACAGGTTCTAAAATGGACGAAGTAATCTTCGAAGAATTTAAAGGAACCGGTAACATGGAGCTCCAATTAGATAGAAAAATTGCTAACCGAAGAGTATTCCCAGCTATCGATCTTATTTCTTCTTCTACACGTAGAGACGATTTACTGCACGATAAAGAAGTTACGCAACGCTTGTGGATTTTAAGAAAACACCTCAGCGACATGACTCCAGTAGAAGCCATGGATTTCTTAAAAGACAGAATTATGCAGTCGAAAGACAACGAAGAATTTTTAATCTCTATGAACGGTTAATATTTTTCGTTACTGAA
The DNA here is from genome assembly GCA_048267965.1 of Salibacteraceae bacterium. Lineage (GTDB taxonomy): Bacteria > Bacteroidota > Bacteroidia > Flavobacteriales_G > Salibacteraceae. The sequence goes on along the minus strand of JBLWWK010000003.1, from coordinate 314,861 downwards.
ACACTTAAAAAGCCATTTTCACATCGGAAATGGCTTTTTTAATGGTAGGAACCCATTTACCCGTTTAAATTTGCCGCATGAAAAATTCAGGTCAAATCGCCTTATCGTTGTTATTAATATCGATTATTTGGAAATTCACGGTTTACACCATGGAATGGCCCAATAACTACAATATTTACGTTACGCTGCTCTTTATCTTGGTGGCCGCCCTAACTGGAATAATCGCTCTTAGAAAAAAAGCGCAAGAAGAACTCACTTTTATAATGGAGTTTAAAGCTGCCATGCAACCGGTAGCTACTTACCTTTTGCTTTTTTCTGCATTCTTGTTCATTTATTACCAGTATATTAACCCCAACTTCTTAGCCGATTTACACGCACAAAACATTGCGGAGCGTATCCAAGAAGCTACTGATTTGGGCTATTCTCAAGATCAAATTAATCAATTGGTAGAAGGCCTCGAACAATCAAAAATGATTTACTCTTCATTCACTTGGAGCTCAATAACGCTTTTTGTTACGCTTTTTATAGGTTTGTTTTACTCGTTAATGTTAACTTTCATTCTGCGTTTAGCACCTATACGCAATAAGTTCACCTCGCTTACTCAGCAAATGTAAAGCTGTGTTAACCAGTTGTTAATACTTATTAAGTTATTACTTCCCTCCCCTACTTTTGCTTCTTGCTATGAAAAGAAATACAATTACATGGATTATTCTTGTTGCCTCAGTACTGCTGCTAGGCTTAGTTTTAATCCAAGTAGTATGGGTAAAAAAGGCTTATGACATTGAGCAAAAGCAATTTACCTATTCTGTAACCGAATCGTTAAAAAGTGTAGTTGAAGAAATTCAGCGAAGCAATAATGATTCTACAACCATTCACGACCCGGTGGTGCAACTTACGCACAGCTATTTTCGTGTGCGCATTCACGATACACTGCATCCCTACTACCTAGAGGTCTTACTAAAAAATCAATTTAAGAAAGACGAAATCAATTTCCCGTTTGAGTTTAGCATTTACGATTGCTTTGCCGATTCGGTGATGTACCAAAAAGCCGTAAATCAATCTCCCAATGGGGTTAAAAACACCAACGGTTCACCCAAGATTATCTGGAACCACGATGAAGGCCACTACTTCTCGGTTTTTTTCCCAAATAAAGGCGTAGATCTATTCTCGAAGATGGATTTCTGGATCTACTCTTCTGCTTTCCTCATTATTGTTATTTTCTTTTTTGCCTACACTATATCGGTAATTCTGAGGCAACGAAGAATTAGTGAAATCAAAACTGATTTCATTAATAACATGACACACGAGTTTAAAACACCCATTTCTACCATTGCCCTTTCGAGCGAGGTGCTTTTAAAACCCTCTATTATCGAAAAACCAGAGCGTTTAAAAAACTATGCGCAAATAATCTTTAACGAGAATAAACGTTTACAAGCACAAGTAGAACGCATCTTGCAAATTGCCACCATCGAAAAAGAGAAGGTTTCTCTCCGTGAAAAAGAGGTTGTGATCAACGATATTGTTGAAAAAGCAGCTCAAACTTTCGAACTGAATGCCAAGGCAAAAGGCGGAAAAATAATTACCCACCTCCATGCAGAGAAAGATGTTATTAAAGGAGACGAAATGCACCTTTCTAACATTGTCTGCAATTTGATAGACAACGGAATTAAATACTCTACAGAAGCACCGGTAATTGAAATTTCAACGTCTAACGACCATAAAGGCATTACTATACAAGTGGCCGATAACGGAGTAGGAATTAAAAAATCAGATATTAATCAAGTGTTCGATAAGTTTTACCGGGTTCCTAAAGGCAATATTCACGATGTGAAAGGCTTCGGAATTGGCTTGCATTACGTGAAAGTAATGACCGAGCAACACGGTGGAAAAATCAAACTAGAAAGTACGCCTGGCAAGGGAAGTACATTTATAATCTTTTTACCTTTTACCCATGAATAAGAATCAAGGAGTAAACATACTTTTAGTTGAAGATGACGAAAGTTTAGGCTTCGTTACAAAAGATAATTTAGAAGAAGCTGGCTACCATGTAGTTTGGGCCAAAGACGGTCAAGAAGGCTACGAAGCTTTTTTAAGAGATCAGTTCGATCTGTGTGTTTTCGATGTAATGCTTCCTAAACGAGATGGTTTCGAATTAGCCAAACTAGTTAGAGACCAAAACGAAGATGTTGCCTTGTTCTTTTTAACGGCCAAATCGCTAAAAGAAGATAGAATAGCCGGTTTAAAAATAGGAGCCGATGATTATATCTCTAAGCCGTTCTCTATGGACGAACTTTGCTTGCGTATCGAAAACATTCTGAAACGCACCAAATTCAAAAAAGACGAATACCAAGACAAAGACACTTTCGAAATCGGAAAGTTTGTTTTGCATCATAAAGAGCTAATTCTCTCACATCCAGACCAGGAACAAAAACTCACCAAAAAAGAAGCCGACTTACTACGCTTACTTTGCATTCACCAAGGCCAAGTTCTCGAAAGAGATACTGCCCTCAGAATTGTTTGGGGAGACGATGATTACTTCTTAGGCAGAAGCATGGATGTATTTATTACCAAGCTCAGAAAGTATTTGAAATTGGATCCTACCTTAAAGATATCGAATGTTCACGGTGTAGGTTTCAAGCTTGAAATTTTAACAGGCGAAGAAGAGTAACCTTTTATTCGTCTGCCTTCTTTGCTCTTTATTCATCGGATTTTCTCACATTTGAAGTGAATAATCCAAAGACTATGAGCAATAAAAAATTTGATCCAGCAACTGAGCTGCAAAACATCCAGTACTTCGGAGAATTTGGTGGTGTAAACCCTTCTATCACAGATAGTTCTACATACACATTTCTCGAAGCGGGTAGAATGGAAGAAATTTTCGAGAACGAAATCGAAGGTTGCTACCTCTACTCTAGACATTGGAATCCATCTAACAAATACCTTGCAGATGCGTTAGCTAAAATGGAAGGAACCGAATCTGCTCAAGTAATGGGCAGCGGTATGGGAGCAATTACTTCTGTTATACTTCAATTGTGTAATACCGGAGACGAAATTGTAGCTAGCCGTACTATCTATGGTGGTACCTACGCTTTCTTAAAAAACTACCTTCCTAAGTTTAACATTACCGTTCGCTTTGTAGACTTCACTAATCTAGAAGCAGTAGAAAGCGCTATTTCAGACAAAACTAAAATGGTTTACGGTGAAGCACTAAGCAATCCATTGCTAGAAGTTGCAGACATCCCATCACTTTCTAAAATTGCGAAAAAGAATAACCTTCCGTTGGTAATCGATAATACGTTTACTCCAATGGTTTTCTCACCAGCAAAATTAGGCGCAGATATCGTGGTTCATTCGTTAACCAAGTTTATTAACGGAACTAGCGATGCAGTAGGCGGTTGTGTTTGTGCCAGCAAAGAATTTATAGATTCTTTAATGGATGTAAATGCTGGTTCTGCCATGCTTCTAGGCCCTGTTTTAGATAGTATGCGTTCTGCTTCTATTCTTAAAAACTTGCGCGATTTGCACCTTCGTATGATGCAACACTCTAAAAATGCTTCTTACGTTGCGCAAAAAATGCAAGAAAACGGAGTAAAAGTGACTTACCCAGGCCTTAAAGAGCACCCTCAGCACGAATTAATGACCAACACCATGAACGACCAATATGGTTACAGTGGAATGATTTTATTCGATGCAGGAACCAAAGAAAAAGCGTACAAAGTGATGGAAGAAATGCAAAATGCAAATCTTGGTTACTTAGCTGTAAGTTTAGGTTTCTACAAAACCCTATTTAGCGCCCCAGGAAGCAGCACTTCAAGTGAAATCACTGAAGAAGAACAAGCAGAAATGGGACTTAGCGATGGCTTTGTTAGAATGAGCGTTGGTTTAGATATGGATATCGAATCAACTACCGAAAAAATGCTACAAGCATGTAAAACGGCTGGTTTAATTTAAAAAACTAGCGGTTTCTTTCCATATTGTGCGTTGTTTCATTCGGGGCATTGTGTATTTTAGCAGGCGTCCCATGAAACAACGCATTTTTTTTGTCTTTACATTGTGCTGTTTGATGGCTCTAAGAGCCGCAGCCTTTCAAGTTGAACTTCCGTCTGTAATTTTAACCGGAATTGAATACGAATTATCTATCGATTCAATACCTGCCAATGCATCGTCAATCACCGTAAACAATCAGGTGGTTCCTACAGAAATCAAAGAAGGAAAACTCACTTTTCAACATACGTTTACAGCCGAGCAAAATCAATTACACCTCTCGGTAGGAACACAAACCCAGTCCCTTCCCGTAAATCCTATTCCATTATGGCTTTCTATTCTTCCACCATTGTTGGCCATTTTGTTTGCGCTCATTTTTAAAGAGGTGGTAACCGCATTGGTTTCTGGTATCTTTCTCGGTGCTGCCATTATTGGATTTTATCAAGACGGTATAGCCGGAATTTTCTATGGTTTTTTAGCCATCATCGATCATTACATTGTAGATGCCCTTACCGATTGGGGACACGTAGCTGTTATACTTTTTAGCCTATTAATTGGCTCAATTGTGGCCATAATATCAAAAAATGGCGGAATGAAGGGCGTGGTGAACTCTATATCGAAATACGCCAATACGCCCCGAAACGGACAACTGGCTACGTGGTTTTTAGGTATTGCCATCTTTTTTGATGATTACGCCAATACTTTGGTTGTAGGTAACACCATGCGCCCAGTAACGGATTCGCTGAAAATTTCAAGAGAAAAGCTCGCTTACATTGTAGATTCTACCGCTGCGCCTATTGCTGCCATTGCTTTTGTAACCACTTGGATTGGCGCAGAACTTGGCTACATTGCAGATGGCGTAAAATCAATCGATGGCTTATCAGCTAGTCCGTACAGTATTTTTATTAGCTCCCTACAGTATTCGTTTTACCCTATTTTCACCCTGGCGTTTATTCTAATGCTCGTTTGGCGTGAAGTCGATTTTGGCCCCATGTTTAAAGCTGAAAAACGTGCTAGAACCACAGGTAAAGTATCCAATTCGGCTGTGGCTAATCAAAATGCTAACAGCGAAGAACTTTCAGAATTTGAAATTCAAGAAGGAGTAAAACCCAAAGCCTATAATGCCATCATCCCCATTGTAGTGGTGGTTTTCGGAACCATTGCGGGCCTGTTGGTAACGGGGTATCAAGCTACAGGCACCCTCCACCCAGAATGGAGTTCTATCCGAAAACTATCAGAAATTATTGGCAATGCCGATAGTTACCAAGCGTTACTTTGGGCTTCGATTAGTGGTTTACTTGTTGCTTTAACATTAAGCGTTGGTCAGCGTATTTTAAGTTTAAACGAAGCCATCGATTCAGCCATTTCAGGTATAAAAACCATGATGTCGGCCATCATTATTCTCACCCTAGCGTGGTCGTTAGCTGGTGTAACCGAAGATTTAAAAACAGCCGATTTTCTTACTTCTTTGCTATCGAACAGCGTTTCGCCTTGGGCCATTCCCGCTCTTACTTTTGTAGCAGCTGCCTTTGTTGCGTTTTCAACAGGCTCTTCTTGGGGAACCATGGCCATATTGTACCCACTTATCTTACCTGCCAGCTGGAGTATTTGCGCGGTAAATGGTTATGCAGAAGCCGAAACACTGGGCATCTTCTTTAATGTAGTATCCTGCGTGTTGGCCGGTAGCGTGTTAGGCGATCATTGTTCGCCCATTTCAGACACCACCATTCTAAGCTCACTCGCCAGCCAGTGCCATCACATCGATCATGTAAGAACACAAATGCCTTATGCTTTAACGGTAGGAGCCGTTGCTCTCTTTATCGGAACCATCCCCGCTAGTTTAGGTATATCGCCTTGGTATAGCTTCCCGGTAGGATTAGCTCTTTTATTCGGCATTACTCGCTGGTTGGGAAAAACGGTTCCTACCGAAAAGAGTACAGAACAAGCCGTTTGATGCCACAGTGGCTCCCTGCGAATTAGTATGTTTGTTTTGAGCCTAAGCAGCTTATTTTTTGACAACTCGATAAAACCGAAATATGAAATTAGTAGAAGAACCAATGCCCGGTTTAAAGTTAATTGAACCCACTGTTTTTGAAGATCAACGCGGTTATTTTTACGAATCGTACAGTCAGCAAAAATTCAAAGACTTAGGCATTGATGTTGATTTTATTCAAGATAACCAAAGCATGTCGCAGGCTGGTGTAGTAAGAGGTTTGCATTTTCAAGCTCCTCCTCATGCGCAAGACAAGCTAATTCGAGTAATTAAAGGAAGCGTTTTAGATGTTGCGGTAGATATTCGCAAAGGTTCGCCAACGTATGGCCAAGCATACAGCGTAGAAGTAAACGAAAGCAACAAATTGCAACTGTTTGTTCCTAAAGGTTTTGCCCATGGATTTGCTACATTGGCAGACGAAACTATCTTTTTTTACAAGTGTTCTAACTTATACAATAAACCATCTGAAGGTGGAGTTTTATGGAACGACCCTGCCCTATCGATAGACTGGAGAGTTGAAACACCTATTCTATCAGAAAAAGATCATTTAAACCCAAAACTTAGCGACTTTGAAAGTCCTTTCGTGTATGAAAAATAGAGCTTTGTATTCCCTTTTTATTGGAGTTATCATTACAGTGGGCAGCGTAGCTGTTTCTCACTTTTTTAGTTCTACCACTACCAAAACAGCAGAAGATATTTCTCATCAAGAAAAGTTTCAGCGAGATTATAAAATTTACTCGTTAAATATTCCTGAAACCATTTCGTTGGCCGGTGAAGAAGTGCCCCTACAGCTACTCGATATTTGTGAGCGGCTAGATCGTGAATTGTTGGTAAATACTTACTGGCAAAGCAATACGCTACTGTATATAAAAAGATCAAAAAAGTGGTTTCCCATCATTGAGCCCATTTTGAAGAAAAATGGAGTGCCAGAAGATTTTAAATACTTAGCCTTGATTGAAAGCGGCTTAACGCAAGTTGTATCACCAGCTGGAGCAGTAGGTTTTTGGCAAATAATGGAAGGAACCGGGAAAGACCTCGGTTTAGAAATTAACAGCCAAGTTGACGAACGTTACCACGTTGAAAAAGCCACCGAAGCAGCTTGTGAATACCTGAAAGATGCTTATGAGCAGTTTAATAGTTGGACCTTAGCTGCGGCTTCTTACAACATGGGAAGAAATGGTTTAAATCGTCAATTGAATAAACAAATGGTTAGCGATTATTACGATTTACTGCTTAATGAAGAAACAGGACGTTATGTATTTCGCATTTTAGCCGCCAAAACTATTTTATCTCAGCCCGAAGATTTCGGTTTTAACTATCGCCAAAAAGATTTGTGGAAAAACGTAGAAACTCAGGCTTTACAGGTTGACACTTCCATTAACAACTTAGCACAATTCGCTCTTGACCAAAAGATTAACTACAAGGTTTTAAAAGGATTGAATCCGTGGTTAAGGAAAAATCAACTCGTGAACTCAAAAGGCAAAACCTACGAGATTTTGGTTCCTACCGAAAAATCGCTCGAAATGGTAATGCATAAAAATTAAGTAGTTAGCGCCTTAACTCAGAGTTTTCAAAACCGTACCTTTGCAGCCTTGTTCAATAAGGCATGAAGGAACTCGATAAAAACCGTACAGAAGACATAACAGAAGAGCAATATCTAGAGGTATTTGGAGCTCGCGCGCACAATTTGAAAAACATTGATGTGCGCATTCCTAGAGAGAAACTGGTAACCATTACTGGGTTGTCTGGCTCTGGGAAATCTTCATTAGCTTTCGATACTATTTACGCTGAAGGTCAGCGCAGATATATTGAGAGTTTCTCTGCTTATGCTCGTCAATTCTTGGGCAACATGGAACGCCCCGATATGGATAAAATTACGGGGCTGGCTCCAGTAATTTCTATCGAGCAAAAAACGGTAAATAAGAGTCCTCGCTCAACGGTAGGAACCATTACGGAGATTTACGATTTTATGCGTCTCTTGTTTGCAAGAGCAGGAGAGCCGTTTTCTTACAAAACGGGTGAGCGCATGGTAAAATACAGCGATGAGCAAATTCTCGATCTTATTTTTGACAAATACGAAGAGAAACGAATTCTAATTCTGGCTCCTGTTGTACGCGGTAGAAAAGGCCATTACCGTGAACTTTTCGAAAACATTGCCAAAAAAGGTTACCTGAAAGTTCGGGTAGATGGTGAAGTGAAAGACATTGTTCGCGGTATGAAAACCGATCGATACAAAGTGCACGATATCGAAATCGTAATTGATAGAATGGCGGTAAAACAAGATTATCGTGCTCGTTTACAATCGAGTTTACAAGCTGCCATGAAACAAGGAAACGGTACCATGATGGTGCTCGACTTTGACGATAACGAGCTAAGGCATTTTTCTCGTAATTACATGTGCCCTACCACTGGTATTGCGTATGACGATCCTGCTCCCAATATTTTCTCTTTTAACTCGCCTTACGGAGCGTGTTCAAAATGTAACGGTTTAGGAGAAGTATCAGAAATTGATTTAGATAAAGTTGTTCCAGATATTAGCTTATCGATTAAGCGCGGTGGAATTGCCCCTTTGGGCGAATACAAAAACAACTGGGTTTTTAAGCAAGTAGCCACCATTGGAGAGAAATACGGCTTTAAACTAACCACTCCTGTTGGTGAAATTTCTGAAGAAGCCATGCAAGTAATTCTTTATGGTTCTAACGAAAAGTTTACGGTTCAGAACAGTGAATTAGGCGTAAGCAAAGATTACAGCATCAATTTCGAAGGGGTTGTTAATTACATTATTAACCAATACCAAGACAAACCTACCAAGTCTTTTGCCAGCTGGGCTCAAGGTTTTATGAATAAGGTAGACTGTCCGAAATGTGAAGGCGCTCGGCTTAAAAAAGAGTCGCTCAATTTTAAAATTGACGATAAAAACATTGCTGAATTAGCCCATTTAGATATCGATGAACTTCAGAAATGGTTTACGGGTATTGAAGATCGTCTTTCAGAAAAGCAAAACACCATTGCGAAAGAGGTATTAAAAGAAATTCGCAGTAGAATCGGTTTCATACTTGACGTAGGCTTAAACTACTTAACCTTAAATAGAAGCGCTAAAACACTATCTGGTGGTGAAGCACAACGAATTCGATTAGCTACTCAAATTGGTTCTAAGCTCGTAGGCGTTCTCTATATTTTAGATGAGCCCAGCATCGGTTTGCACCAACGTGATAACATGCGCTTAATTCAAGCGCTAAAAGATTTACGCGATGTGGGCAACTCTGTTATTGTGGTAGAACACGATAAAGACATGATTCTAGAAGCCGATTATGTTTTAGACATTGGTCCTAAAGCCGGTGAGCATGGCGGTAAAATTGTTGCCGAAGGAACACCTGAAGAATTTCAAAAACAGGGAAGCATCACTTCTGAGTACTTGAACGGACGAAGAGAGATAACGGTTCCTACCGAGAGAAGAGCCGGTAAAGAAGAAACCATTGAACTTTTTGGAGCCAATGGCAATAATTTAAAATCGGTAGATGTTAGCTTTCCGTTGGGGAAGTTTATTTGTGTAACAGGCGTGAGTGGTTCTGGAAAATCTACGTTGATTAACGAGACACTCTACCCTATTTTAAGTCAGCATTTTTACAACTCTAGCAAGCGACCGCTTGATTACACCGAAATTACGGGCATTGATCACGTTGATAAAGTAATCGATATTGATCAATCTCCGATTGGACGAACACCGCGTTCGAACCCAGCAACGTATACAGGTGTTTTTACCGATATAAGACAACTATTTGCTAACCTACCCGAAGCAAAAATTAGAGGGTACAAACTAGGTAGATTTTCGTTTAACGTAAAAGGCGGACGATGCGAAACCTGCCAAGGCGCTGGTTTAAAAACCATTGAAATGAATTTCTTGCCAGATGTTTACGTTGAGTGCGAAACCTGCCAAGGAAGACGCTACAACCGCGAAACGCTTGAAATTCGTTACAAAGGCAAATCAATTGCCGATGTGTTAGACATGACTATTGATGAGGCGGTTCCCTTTTTTGAACACATCCCTTCTATTATTCAAAAGATCAAAACATTACAAGACGTTGGTTTAGGTTACATTACGCTGGGACAATCGTCTACTACCTTAAGTGGTGGTGAAGCTCAACGTGTAAAATTAGCCACTGAATTATCGAAGAAAAACACCGGAAATACCTTCTACATTCTCGATGAACCTACCACCGGTTTGCATTTCGAAGACATCCGCATTTTACTGGAAGTACTTCAGTCTTTGGTTGATTTGGGCAACACCGTTTTAGTGATTGAACACAACATGGATATTATTAAAGTGGCCGATCATATTATTGATGTGGGACCCGAAGGCGGAAAAGCTGGTGGTCGCATTCTTTTCACTGGAACGCCTGAAGAGCTTATTAATCAAGAAGATAGCCACACTGGAAGATTTTTAAAGTTAGAGATGTAATTTTGGCACGATTTTATTTCAACCATCATTTATGTAAATAATAAGTAATTTTTTAGCATATAGCCCATTTTTAACGAAAAATAGCTTTATCGGTTGGAATATTTTTCCCACTTTTGGACTATCAAGTTGATTACGTCCTGCGATCTCTTGAAAATATTTCAACCCCTTAAGAACAACTCGGTGTCTTTAATTAGGCATCGAGTTTTTTTATTTTTGGCAGATGAATAAGTTGTTAGCAATGGTTTTGGCTGTTTTTCTCTTTTCAGGTTGTAGTTCTTCTAGCGAAGATGCTTACCGAGAAGAAATTGTGAAATTGAGAAAAGAGAAAAATAAAAAATTTGCTCACGCTTCTGAATCTCCACTCCTTAAAGAAGATGTGGATCATTTTGTGGGTTTACAATATTTCCCGGTAGATTCTACTTATCGATTACAGGCAAAATTTAGCCCGGCACCCCACAAAAAAACCATTGAAATGCCCACTACTACAGACAGAACTCCTCTCTATTACACGTTAGGAACCGCTGAGTTTACTATAAAAGACACCCTTTGTAGATTAGTTATTTACCAAGAAGTAGAAGACTCTACCGAATTGTTTATTCCTTTTAACGATTACACCAATGGTGCAGAATCTTATGGCGGAGGTCGTTATCTAGACCTAGAATTAAAAGACATTAACGAAGGAACCATACTTCTCGATTTCAACAAAACTTACAACCCTTATTGCGCCTATAACTATAAGTTCTCTTGCCCAATACCTCCGGATACCAATATGTTGAAAATTGCCATACGTGCCGGAGAAAAATCATATAAACATTAAGCATGAAACGTTTAGACAATTCTACTCTTTCAGATTTTACCCAACGATTGGCTCAACTTGAGAAGAATACTAAACCTAAATGGGGAACAATGAATGCTGCGCAAATGTTAGAGCACCTCAACAGAGCTTTATTGAGCGCCCAAGGCGAATTGCCCGTTAAAAATCTAGGAAACATCTTCTTTAAAACGGTCGGGAAATGGGGTATTCTCTATTCACCCATGTCGTTTCCGAAAAGCTCACCTACCGCCAAAGAATTTAAAGTAACCGAAGCGGTTGAGTTCGAAAAAGCCAAAAGTGATTTTCTCGCGATTATTCAACGGTTCCATCAGCAAAAACCTGATTTTAAGTGGGCACCTCATCCGCTTTTTGGTAACATGAAAGCCAACGACTGGAAACGATTAACTTATTTACACGTCAACTATCATTTTGGTCAATTTGGCATCTAAAACCAAATTTCTTGCACCAAACGGTACGTATTTGCGTGCGCTTCGATAATATCTGCCAATCGCACAGAATATCCCCCGCCCATACTAATACAAACTGGAACTTGATTTTGAAAACACTTCTCTAAAACGATTTTATCGCGTTGTTTACACCCATCTATGGTGAGGCCAAGTCGGCCTAATTTATCGTTGTGAAGCACATCTACTCCACTCTGAAAAAACACAAAATCTGGCTGAACCTCATCAAACAAACGCGGCACTAGTTCTCGTAGTGTTTTTAGGTACAAACCATCGTTGGCGCCATCGGGCATTTCAATATCTAAATCGCTGGCTTCTTTTCGGAGTGGATAGTTTTTTTCCCCGTGCATGCTAAACGTAAAAACAGCGTTGTTTTCTGCACAAATTTGGGCAGTTCCATTTCCTTGATGCACATCTAAATCGATTACCAGCACCTGCGAAACCCGAGAAGAGTCCAACAATTCGTTAGCCGCAATAGCAATATCGTTTAACAAGCAAAACCCTTCTCCCCGGTTGGTAAAGGCGTGATGAGTTCCTCCAGCGATGTTCATTCCCACCCCATTTTCGAGGGCATATTCGGCAGCGCGTAGGGTTCCTTCCATGATTGTTAACTCCCGCTCTATCAACTCTTTTGAGTGTAGGAACCCGGTTTTCCGTTGTTCTCAAGGTGTTAACTCTAATCGATGTAATTTATCCCAATAATCAGCACAATGGGTTCTTAAAACCGCAGCGTTCGATAATGATTTGGGTGTAAAGAAATTAGAATGAGAAACGGTTCCTTCGTGAAGCAATTGCTCAGGAATTAACTCGTATTTCTCCATCGGAAAGCGATGGTTAGCCGGTAATGGATGAATGTAATTTTGATGCCATGCAATTTTTAACAAGGGCGCTAGACGGCTACATTTTGGTTTCGTTAGACTTTCCATTTAAGCTTTCGAAAAGTGAAGTAACAATTGATAGTAAAAGGGAGAACAACAATGCCCACCAAAAGTTGTCTACTTCGAAACCGCCTACCACATAATCTGCTAAAAGAATAATAATGGCGTTGATTACCAACAAAAACAAACCAAACGTAAACAGCGTAGCGGGTATGGTTAAAATAACCAACAGCGGTTTTACAAAAGCATTGAGAAAGGCCAAAATTAGCGCCACAGCAATTCCTGTAAAATAATCTTCAATATGCACACCTGGCAACAGCAAACCTGCCACCATTACGGCTAAACTTGAAATAAGGATTTTAATTAAAAACTTCATACTACAAAGATGTCAAATAATTAACGGTTAAAAACCATGAAAAGATTGAAAATCAATGTTTTCGACTTCACACATTTCTTACCCTGCCACCAACGCTTGCATAAGCAAACCACAAATCCAAGCACCGTAAGTACCTAAAGCGTAGCCCATTACAGCTAAAATAACACCTACGGGCGCTAAAGATGGGTGAAAAGCAGCAGCAACTACTGGCGCAGAGGCCGCTCCACCAATGTTGGCTTTGGATCCTACCGCTAAAAAGAAATACGGAGCGCGAATTAATTTAGCTACAATAAAGAGTAAACCTACGTGAATGGCCATCCAAACTAAGCCGACCAAGAACAAGGCGGGATTGTCGAAAATTTCGAGTACATTCATTTTCATACCAATGGTAGCCACCAAAAAGTAAATAAATACACTTCCTAGTTTTGAAGCTCCGGCTCCTTCGTAATTTCTCAACTTGGTAAACGAACCAATTAACCCAAAGGTGGTAGCTAAAACAATAAGCCAGAAGAATTTAGAATCTAGCGAAAACTTTTTAAGTGCCGGAAAATTCTCTCCAATGAATTCTGCTAAATTTCCACCAATTAAATGCGCTAACCCCGTAAAGCCGAGCCCTATACCTAGAATAATAATTAAGTCGGTAAAGCTCGGAATGCGTGCTATTTTCTGACTAAACTCGTGCATCTTGTTTTTCAATTCGGTAACAGCACTTGCATCTGCTTTAAAGAACTTATCGATTTTATCAGATTTCCCTACTCCAATTAACAAGAAAGCCATCCAGATTTCTGCCACGATTACATCTACGGTAATCATGATAGAATAGAGCTTAGAAGAAGGTTGAAAAACCTCAAACATCGCTGCTTGGTTGGCGCCACCACCAATCCAGCTTCCGGCAACCGTAGACATACCTTTATAAATTTCGCCTGCCACAACATCGGGTGCAAATTGCTGAAAAATCAAGATAGCTAGCGGTCCACCAATCATTACCCCTACCGTAGCCGTAATAAACATTATAAGCGCTTTGGGACCTAACTTCACCAACTCTTTAAGGCTGATGCTCAACGTAAGCAAAACCAAACTGGCGGGTAAAAAATAGCGCGAAGCCACATAATACAATTGCGAAGTTTTTTTGAACGGACTTAAATCTTCTTTGGTGAGTTGCAAAGATTCTATGCCTGCCATTAAATCGGCTTTTACCCAATTCACAGGCAAATTGTAACCCGAAGAAACCAAGAATTCAGCTACTTCTGAAAAATCGTACCAATACGGAGCGATTACGCCCAAAGTGGTAAAAACAGACGGAAGAAAATAACAAAGCAACAAACTGGGAACCACGCTATAAAACTTTTTCCAGCCTTTACTTTCGCTGCTGGCCGTAAAGAAAATAAGCGCTAACAAAACCATGAGCAATCCTAACACAATGGCATCATTGGTTAGCATCGGCTCGTTTAAATGTATCTTTTCTTCCATAACTTTATTGCTTAGCCGCCCAAAATAAGAAATTGGCAGTTTCTACCTATGCTTTTCGTGGTTTCGCGTAGTAAAAAGCCCTAACTTTCATCTTCATTGCTAAATTTGAAGCAATCAATGAGTAAAAACGCAATTTTTCTAATCACACTGTTCGCTGTTCTTTTAAATCCGTTTTTGGGATTTACTCACGATGTTGCTCATTCTTCTAACGATACGAACCCGCTTTTCGAATTTCAAGAAAACAAAGGTCAATTTGCACCTTCTGTTCTCTATAAAGCACAACTTCCTGGAGGCGCTTTATTCTTAGAAAACAACCAATGGACGTATCATTTTTACGATGCAGGACTAATCAGCGATTTACACGTTGGCAATTACTCTGGAGATCTCGAAAATCTAAAAATGCAACACCACGCCTACCGTGTTTCGTTTCTCAATAGCCATCCGCAACCCACCATAGAAGCCAAAAACGATCAACCGCATTTCTACAACTATTTTAAAGGAAAAAACCCTCAAAAATGGGCTTCTCAGGTAAAGGCTTACACCCAAATCAATTACCATTCTCTCTACAAAAACATCGATGCACACCTCTACAATTGGCAGGGCGGTTTAAAATACGATTGGATTGTTCACCCAGGAGCGGATCCTACCGATATAAAATGGAAAATTGAAGGAGCCAATGCTGTTTCTATAAAACGCGGAAAACTTGTTATTGCCACTTCGCTTGGAGAACAATGGGAAGAAAAACCGTATGCTTACCAAATTATTGACGGACAAGAGGTTGAAGTAGATTGTGAATTTGTACTTCAAAACGGTCAACTTTCATTTAAAATCGATGATTCTTACCGAAAAGACTTAAAATTAATTATTGATCCGGTGCTGGTTTTTTCAACGTATAGTGGCTCCGTTTCTGCGAATTTCGGCTATACAGCCACATCAGACGCACTCGGCTATTTGTATGCAGGTAGCACCAGTTTCGGAGTGGATTACCCTACCACTTTAGGGGCTTTTCAAACTACTTGGGCGGGTGGAGATGGCTTTAATGGTGGGCCTAATTTTGAAGGAACCGATGTTGCCATAACGAAATACGACACCTCTGGAACGTTTATGATTTATTCTACTTATTTGGGTGGACAAAATGATGATTTGCCACACAGCTTGGTAGTGAACGAAAACAACGAACTCTATGTAATGGGAACCACCGGGAGTGTTGATTTCCCCACTTCGAGCAATGCGTATGACGATATGTTGGCGGTTAATCAAAGCAATTCTGTGAGTCTTTTGGGTGGTTTAGGAGCCAATTTTATTAATTCTTGCGATGTTTTTGTGACCAAATTTAACGCCTCTGGTACGGGAATTATCGGCTCTACTTTTTTAGGAGGCACCAACGTAGATGGTCTCAATTTAGCAAATGCGCTAAAGGTGAATTATGCCGATGAAATTAGAGGTGAAGTCGAAATAGACCAACTCGGTAATGTATATGTAGTTTCTAGCACTCGTTCTGCAGATTTCCCTATTCACGGGAATGTTTTTCAACCCAACAAAGCAGGAACCGGCAACGACCAAGATGGGTTTATCGCTAAACTTACGCCCGATTTAGATCAAGTTATTTGGAGCAGTTTCATTGGCGGAAATTCACCAGACGCTGTTTATTCTATCAGCATCGATAGCCAAAACAATCTTTACATTTCTGGTGGAACACTCAGCAATAATTTCCCCGTCACCTCCAATGCCTATAACTCGCTTCTCAATGGCAATGTAGATGCCTTTGTTACTCAGGTGGCTAGTAACGGATCGTCCATTTTAAATAGCACCTACTTTGGCTCTGGACCTTACGACCAAAGCTATTTTGTTGAACTCGACAATCGAGATAAGGTCTACATTTTTGGTCAAACAGAAGCTTCTGGAAATTCGTTGGTAATTAATGCTAATTACAGCGTTCCTAATTCAGGGCAATTCATCACCAAGTTTACACCGCAGCTCGATTCTGTGATTTGGTCAACCGTTTTTGGCTCCGGTGATGGAGACCCAGATATTTCACCTACGGCTTTTATGGTCGATTTATGTTCGGCTGTTTACTTAAGTGGTTGGGGAAGTTCTATACAAAGCGGCAATTTAAGCACCAGTGGATTGCCTGTAACTCCAGGCGCCTTGCAAAACACCACAGACGACAATGATTTTTATTTAATGGTGTTAGCAGACGATGCTTCGCAGCTCAATTATGCTTCGTATTTCGGTGGGTCGGCTCAAGAACATGTAGACGGAGGAACCAGTAGATTCGATAAAAAAGGAAAAATTTACCAATCGGTGTGTGCAGGCTGCCCAGCAGCTGGTCAGCCAGCCAGCTCAGATTTCCCTACTTTCCCTAATCCAGGAGCGGTATCGAATGTAAATGGAGCCGAAGCCATCAACAGTTGCAATGCGGCTTCTTTTAAAATCGATTTCAATTTACCAGTAGTTCTGGCCGATTTTCTGGCTCCAGAAGCAGGTTGTGCTCCTACAACGGTTACCTTCGACAACATTTCTCTGCAACAGAACCACACTACTTTCCAGTGGGATTTTGGCGATGGAAATTCTTCTACTCTTTTTGAACCCACTCATACGTATACGCAAGCAGGAACCTATACCATTTCACTCATTGTTTCAGATACTGCATCGTGCAATTTAAACGATACGCTTACCAAGCAAATTTCGATTCTTGCCGATAGTTCTTCAACTCTTCCTTTCGCGGTTACTTGCCCAGGAATTGGCTCCCCCATCGGAACAATTAACAATCCCAATCCGAATGTTGACTATACTTGGATTCCGAGTTCCTACCTGAGTGATACTACCATTGCGAATCCTGTGGCAACTCCGCCAATTTCGATGCAATACACTTTACTGATTGATAATGGAGTTTGCACCGATACACTGGTTCAAGATGTATTTATCGATTCGTTAGATTTAAGTCCTTTTGCCGATACTGTAATTTGTACTTCTGAAGGACCCGTTCAACTTGCTGCTACCAATAATGGAGGAGGTTTCGAATATGTTTGGTCGACCAATAATCAGTTTACAGATCAACTCAACACCTCTCTGCAAGATAGTTTAGCCACGGTAATGCCAACCGATTCTATTACGTGGTATTACATTGAGGCTACTTCGGTAAACGGTTGTGTGTACCAAGATTCTATTCGCATTCGGGTACAAGATTTACAAGATCCGTTGGCGGCCAATTTCGATGCGCCAACCACAGCTTGTGCTCCTACCACCGTAAATTTCAACAACACAACTACGGCTCTCACCAACACGAACTACATTTGGCAATTACCCGATGGAACCACCACTTCTACCACCCATGCTAGTTTTCAGTTTACCCAATCTGGTAATTACACCGTAGATTTAATTGCAATAGACACGGCAATTTGCAATCAATTCGACACGCTTTCTCTTTCTATTTTGGTAGATACGGATTCTAATTATACCGTAAACGCATTTGCTTGCTCTAACCAAGATGCTCTAGTGGGCGTGGCTCCAGACACCTTACCTGGAACGATTTACCAATGGTTTCCGGCCAATTTGGTTTCAGATGCCAGCGCGCCCAATCCTACTGTGAATTTAGCCAACGACACAACGCTTTTATTAGTAGTGAACAACGGAGTTTGCACCGATTCTATCACGCAAGAAGTAACGGTAGAGCCTATAGAAGCTTTCACACAAAACACCTTTATTACGTGTACCTCCGATTTACCATTGGTGTTTTCGGGCTCATCGGTAGGAACCGCTCAACGTTTTATTTGGTCTACCCAATCACCGTTAGCCGACACGTTGAATACGAGCGTTACCGACAGTACTTTCACCCTTTCGCAAGCTAATCAAGCTGTAAACACTTTTTGGTTTTCAGCAGAATCTGCCAACGGATGTTTACTCAGTGAACCACTTCAAGTCGTTTTTAGCGATTTAACATTGCAAGCCAAAGACACCACAATTTGTAGCGGAAATGAAGTTGAAATCACCGCACAGAATGGGTTTCCTCAAAATTCATTGTCGTACAATTGGGCTCCAGAACCTTCCATTTTAAGCAATTTAGACCAAGCAACCATATCGGTAAATCCGGCTGTTACCACTACCTATCAGGTAGAAGCGATAAACGATTCAGGATGTGTTGCCACCGCAAATGCCACCGTAACCGTAACGGGGCTAGACACTTCTAGCATTAACGCTTATGCAACCCAAGATACAGTTTACGGAAATCTATCTACTGAGTTAGTTGCAGAACCGCAATTGATTAACGCTAATTATCAATGGACACCGATTGAAGGGTTGGCTCAGCCCAACCAAGCCATTACTACGGCTTATCCGCAAGAAACCACCACTTACAGCGTGCTCATTACCGACCAAGCCTCTGGTTGTAGTTATGCTGAAAGAGTTCGCGTGTACCGATTTGAAATAAATTGTGGAGAACCCAATATTTTTATCCCAACTGCTTTTACACCCAACGGAGATGGTGAAAACGACCAACTTTTTGTTCGAGGTAAAAACATAGACGAAATGTCTTTATTCATATACAATTCTTGGGGAGAAAAAGTTTTTGAAAGCAACAATCAGCAAACCGGCTGGGACGGCACACACCGAGGCACGCAAGCCAACAACGAAGTATTTGTTTATTATCTAGAAGCCACTTGTGTAGATGGTCAACGTTATTTTAAGAAAGGAGACGTAACCGTTATACGATGAAAATTCGCCAATTAATCATACTCCTTTTTGTTTGTTGCTGCGCTGAAGTGATTGCACAAGACATCCATTTTTCACAGTTTTACGATGCCCCCATTAACTTAAACCCCGCATTAACCGGGCAATTTGATGGTAGCTACCGTTTTGTAGGCAATTACAGAAGGCAGTGGGCTTCCATTGCTAATCCGTTTGTTAATTCTGGCGTTTCTATAGATGCTAAAAACCCGTTGCAGTTTTCTGGTGTGGGAGCAGGCTTAAGCATTTACAACGACAAAGCAGGAACCGGTGAATTGGGTACACTTCAGATTCTTGGTAGTTTTTCTTACGTTTTGCCTCTCAATTCAGATTCTTCAACGCATTTATCGTTCGGATTACAAGCTGGTTACAATAGAAGACAGGTCAACTTCTCAAAATTTAGATTCGACAATCAATATGTAAACGGTTCCTACCAACCAACCGCCCCAACTGGAGAGCAATTTGATTTTTCGAGTATCAACTACTTTGATGCGCACACAGGCGTGCAACTCACCCATGCGTTTAACCAAGTGCACTCTTCTAAATTGGGAATAGCTTTTCACAACTTACTGAAGCCTAACATTTCTTTCTCGAACCAAGACGAAGACCGATTAGCACGAAGGTTTACCTTACACGCACAGCACGAATGGAAAATTACCGAAGAATGGCATGCGCTACCTCGCTTGCTATTTATGAATCAAGGTCCGCACCGAGAGTTTACGGTGGGTGCAGATGCCCGCTATGTACTCGATAATCGTTGGTTTAGCTACCGAGCTATCTATTTTGGAGTGTATTCTCGAATTGTGGATGCGGCTATTTTGCGGGTTGCCATCGATTACGATACTTGGCATGTTGGGGTTTCTTACGACATTAATTACTCAAAACTAGACAGAGCATCGAATGCCCGCGGAGGGTTTGAGTTTTCGGTAATTTACCTCATCCACAAAGTGCTTCCAAAAAGAAAATCGTTTAAATCTTGTCCTGATTTTATCTAACATGATAAACAACCTAATTTTTACCCTTTTACTCTTCTTTTTAGCAGGTTGCATTTGCGCTCAAACCCCGCAGCAATGGGAAAAACGAGCCGATCAGTCGCTAAAGAAAAACGACTATTACGGTGCAGCCTTCTACCTTAAAAAAGCAATTGTGCAAGACTCTACTGATTTACAGCGATTCGAAAAATTGGCACGATCACTCAGAATGTACAACAACTACAACGAGTCGGCTGCCACGTATAAAGAATTGTTTTACCGAGACGAGAATGAGCAATTTCCACTCGCTCTATTTTATTGGGCTTTAATGGAGAAACAAACTGGAAATTATGAACTAGCCCAAAAACGATTCGAGCAATTCTTAAAGATTTACCACAAAAAAGACTTTTACCATGAAAAAGCTCAAATTGAATCTAAAGCATGCATTTGGGCACAAAATCATCTAAAAAATGTAGACAGTGTAAGCGTAGAATCGGTAGGAACCGAGGTAAACACCTTCGATAGCGAATTGGCGCCTTCGTGGCATTCTGACTCTGTGTTTTACTTCACCAGCTTGCGTTTTGATTCTGCTAATACCAAGGTAAACGAATCTGAAAAACCCAAATGGATTACGTTAAAGGCATCTCGAGAAAATGGAAATTGGATCACTTCTGATTCTTTAAAAGCCCACCAATTTAATCCTGACGAAATTCGGCTCAACGTAGCTTTTGACTCTACCCGAAACACCATGTATTACACGAAATGCGCTGAGAACTGTATGATTTTTCGCAGCGAATGGAACGGACAAACCTGGGAGCCCGGTGAAGATGTAGGCCGAGCTGTTAATTTTCCCGGTTGGAACGCAACTCACCCCGCTATTGCCTATTCAAATGGTAAAGAATACTTACTCTACGTAACCGATCGAGATCGCGGTGGCGAGGGTGGATACGACATTTGGCAGGTAGAATTAAGAAAAAATGGAAGAATTGGCCGTGCCAAATCACTCAGAAAAATTAACACGCCCGGAAACGAAATCACCCCTCGCTACGATGCAAAAAACCAAACATTGTATTTCAGCAGCGATTACCACACTGGTTTTGGCGGCTACGATGTTTTTAAATCTACGGGCGACATTACCCAACTAAACACTCCAAAAAATGCGTTATTACCCATTAATTCTCCAGCCAACGATTTGTATTTTCAACCTTATCAAGATTCTTTAGCCTTGTTGGTATCGAACCGAGAAGGTTCTATTTCTATTAAAGATGAAACCTGCTGTAACGATATTTACATCGCGAAAATTTTGATTGATAATAGCACTCCTCCACCACCGACAACACGAGAAGTAGAAAAAGACACCCTTGAACTGACATTGGCTCCGAAAGAAGTGGTTAGCAATTTATTGCCGGTAACGGTTTATTTCGACAACGACCAGCCCAATCCTAAAACCAAGCAAATTTCTACTCGCGCTAATTATCAGAATTTGGTAGAAAACTACCTAGACAGAAAAACTGAATTTGTATCAAAACTTGAAGATGTAGAAGCACGACAAATTCAAGTTTTCTTTGATTATAATGTTGAAAAAGGCTTTCAACAACTCGAAAACTTAGCCGATTCTCTTCTTTACATTCTTAACGAAGGAGCGCAAGTTCACATGGGAATACGAGGCTACGCATCTCCGTTAGCACAATCTGATTACAATGATTATTTGAGTCAGCGCAGGGTGCAATCGGTACTCAATTATTTGTGGTCTATTCACGACAGAAAACTGGAAAAACACTACAAAGAAGGCAATTTGATTGTTCATCGTTTACCGTTTGGTGAGCGTTTATCGGCTACCAGCGTAAGTGACGAGTTAGAAAACCAAAAAGCCAGCGTTTACAGTTTAGCGGCTTCAATGGAGAGAAAAGTACGGTTAGGCGTAATTCGATCTTTCCCAAAAAACGAAGCTGTTTCGGTATTAATATTCGAAAAAGAATGGGTAGACTTTGAAACGATGTCGTTAGGAGACACCAAAACCCATCAATTTGAATTTAAAAATGTAGGAACCGATACTCTTTCTATTGAGCAGATTTTACCTAGTTGTGGCTGCACAGCCATAGAATACACCCAACAAAAAATAGCTCCAGGAGAATCTGGTTTTATCTCAATAGAGTTTTCGGCTAAAGGAATACCTGGAGTTCAAATTCGGAAGATAAAAGTGGTTCCTACCGGTAATCAAGAAGAATATACATTGTTTATTAGAGCTGAAGTAACTCCCTAATTTTCGACTTTTTAGACACAAAAAAACCTCGTAAGATGAACTTACGAGGTTTTTGTTTAGTTAAGCAAAGCGATTCTATTGAAACACTTTTGTTACATCTGGCAAGGTGTGCCATGCTGTGTTTTGAGTTCCTCCAGAGTACACCCAAAGCTGAAACTGAGGATACGCATCTATAATGTCGATTTTCTCTAAAGGATGAGCAAAAGTTTGAGTAGTTACCAAGTCGAACGCCCAAGGCAAGCCTGATTCTGTTACAAAACCTCCGTTATCGTCTAAAGTATACGCCAAGTTTTGATCGAAAACGGCTGAACCTGAAAACTGCGGACGGTGAACTTCTAACCCTCTGTTATTGCTTCTGAATAAGTATAACTCAGGAATAAAACTAATTGTTTGCCCTGGATTAAAGTTTAACGTAAACTCAAGTGTATCTGGAGTTTCTGTTGGTCCGTTTCCGTTGTTTTTGTAGTACTTACTAATCGATTGAAAAACATCGTTAGAGAGAATAAAACCATTTACATTATCTGGGTCTACTGAAATGTCTCCGCTTACAGAATTCACCATATTAGTACCCATAAGTTGTCCGTTTTGATTGCGAAGCAACAACCCTATTCCGTTGTGTAAACCTGCCCCAATGGCATCGATGCTTACTTTAAAAGTAGCAGAAACCAGCTCATTGTTGGCATTTCTAGCAATTTCCCCTTGGTTGCTCAACACTAAATCGTTGAAATCGTAATCTCCCATAGAGGGCCATAAATCTTCGAATACAACTACCTCTTTTCCTGAAGTTGGGTAGTTAGAAACTTGAGAAATGGTGGGGTCAAATGGTTTGTCATCATAAGCATCTGGAACCCCATCGCCATCGTTATCACAAACTACTTGGAAGTTGTCGATAAAATTACCAACACTTTGAGAACCTGCTGTGGTGATTGCTTCAAAAGCAATTACGGTATTGGTTTGCCCTTGAGGAACGGTATAATGTCCGGTGTAATATTTCCACTGGGTATTTCCGGTGGTCATTACTTTTTGCAACGTTGCTGAGTTTACAGTAGCGCCAATTTTAACATGAGCCACATCTACTCCTGCTCTACCACGGTGCCAAATAGACCATTTTACAGTTGAACCTGGTGCTAAGCAAAGGTTTTTGTAAACCGTAGTAAACGTGTGGGCGTTAATTTCTAAAAACTGTGACCCTTCTTGAGCAGAAACTCCGCTGTAGTTATTCCAAAATTCGATGGCGTTATGAGAAGCCGTTGTTTCCCATTCTGGCACATTGTTTTCGTGAATAAACGTGTACGAATTGTTGCTGATAGAAGGCGTTTCAAATCCGTTGTTGTTAGCTGATGTATTGCAGGTTAAACAACCTTGAAGATTAGTTGGCTGTGAAGAAGAACGATTTCCACTTCTTTGCGCTTTTCCTTCTAAATTGAAAGTAAAATTACCAGTGCCTTCAATGGCCATTGCATCACCAGTAGTAGGAAAATACAATACGTACGGTTCGTTTTGAGCCAATTTCACTTGAAAAGAAGCCAATCCGTTTTGCACAACTTGCTGTGCAAGCACTTGGCCTTTTGTAGACCGCAGTTGAACGTATTCTTGATCGAGTGATACATTTTTAGGATTATCAAAGCTTACCGAAATGGAGCCTTTATCGCTAGCCGACCAATTGAAATTTTTATCGGCTTTCATTTCAGACATTGAATCTACAGGCACAAAACCAGCAGATTGTGTAGGTTCTTCTTTGGTACAAGAAGTTGAAACTAAGGCAGAAAAAGCTGCCAAGTAAAGTAATGACTTTTTCATCGAGTGATTTTCTTACAATAAGTATAAGGTCTTTTCACTCTTTTCATTTTGTATGCCAATTAAAACAAAACACATTAACTCCTGTCTTTCAAAACCTTAAACAATTCCCCAACTCAGCAATAGTAAATACCAATCCCGTTTTGGGACTGAATTCGCGTTTTAAGATGCTTTCTCGATTAAATGCTCTTCCTTGCTTAGTGCATCGATAAGAAGAAGAGCGAATAGAGTAATAAATCGTGTTCCTACCGAGAATAAATAGAAAGATTTATATTTTCGAATGAACTTTGAACAACTTTTTAATCGTGATAACAACAACAATTATGAGTAAACTATTCACCACTAAGCTTTTTATTCTCTCTTTTAGCTCTATGTTAATGGTTTTCACCACAAGTTGCGCTACCATTTTTACAGGAGTCAACCAAAAGGTATACATAGATTCTAATCCTCCTGGAGCTACCATAATTATCGATGGAGAAAACAAAGGAACTACCCCACAATTGGTAACCATGCGAAGAGAGCTCAGCGCATTTGAATACAATTACAAAGAGATTAAACTGGTAAAAGAAGGATACAAAGAGAATTACCGTTTGTATGCTAATTTTAATCCTGTTTGTGTTTTAAACATCTTTAACGTAGGTGTTTTCGCTATAGTAGATGCGGCTACTGGGTCTATATGCAGGTACAAAAAATCTACTGTTTTTGAGCTGGGGAAAAATTCACCTACAGAGCAAACAGAAGAAAACATAGATGTAGACGAAGCCGTTGAAAAACTGAAAAAGCTAAAGTATTTATACGAAGAAGGTGTAATCACCGAAGAAGAATACAAGAAAGAAAAAGAGAAACTCTTGAAATAAAAGATCTACTCATTTTTAGCCAAAACCAGTGATTTCGAAGATTTCACTGGTTTTTTGTTTTAAAACGGTTCAGTAACTGAAAACCAACTACTTTAGCCGTACAAACTTTGCCTAGAATGAACTCTGCTTCTTTACCATTTAGCGCTTATCAGCGGTTGGTTTTGTCGTTATTTATGGCCCTACTTTTTACGGTAGTAGTTGATTTTTTATTGCTGCAATCGCTCAGTGCCGAGCTGCTAAAAACAAAAACGCCCGAAGAGTTTGCCGCATTATTGAGTAGTTATGCCATTAGTGCCGCTGTTTCTGGCTGGGCAACATCGCTGATTATAGACCGGTTCAACCGCAAGAGTTTTTTGCTTGTAGTTTACGCTGGTTTCTTGGCTGGCCTTTTACTCACCTATTTTTCTAACTCATATAGCCTGCTAGTGTTAGCCCGTGTTATCACCGGAATTTTTGGTGGCGTAATTGCTACGGCTTCTTACGCCATTATTACCCATATTTTTAAAACTCAACAACGCGGAAAAGCCATGGGTTGGGTACAGCTCGCCTTTGCACTAGCCCAAATTGGCGGTTTACCTCTCGCTCTCTTTCTCACCACTTTGTACCCCTGGAAAACACCTTTTCTCTGCTTGTTTCTTTTTGGCTTAACGGTAGGAACCGCTTCTCTATTCTTATTGAAATCAGTACCCTCACCTAAAAAGAATCATCAGCAAAAAACACTTCTAGCATTCACGCAGAATTTTAAACAACTCACCTATCGATTTACCTTGCTTAACAATGCGTTATTGGTAAGTGCCGATGTACTTTTTATGACTTTCAATGCTGCGTTTATGGTTAACAATTTGGGAATTACAGAAGATCAATTGCCTATAGTTTACTTTGCATCTGGCGCCAGTAT
Organism: Salibacteraceae bacterium; assembly: GCA_048267965.1. Lineage (GTDB taxonomy): Bacteria > Bacteroidota > Bacteroidia > Flavobacteriales_G > Salibacteraceae. The sequence continues at coordinate 288,912 of JBLWWK010000003.1, read as the reverse complement.
GTTAGTGGTTAGTCCGTTTATTGGTCAACTCACCGACCAGTGGGGGCGCTATAAAGTATACCTATTGGGCGCTATAATTTCATTAATTGTAGTCGTTTTATTTACCCAATTAACTACGGCTAATCTGCTTACCGTGGCTATTCTACAAGCATTGTTTTTTATTGGAATGAGCGCTAGAATGATTGCTTCTACCGCTTTAACTACCTCGGTTCCTACTGAAATAAACACAGGAAGCTTCTTAGCACTCGATGCTTCTTTTCAGCAGATAGCCAATAGTGCGGCCGCCACTTTAGCGGGTTCTTTACTTGCGCTCAATGCTAGCCAAGAAATCGAAAACTACTCATTACTAGGTGGTTTCATTGTTGTTTTATTACTATTCACTACTGTATTGGTCCGTTTAATTGATAAAACGCTGAATAAAAGGTAAAGTTCTTGGCTTATGGAATGCTTGTTAATTTTGTACTTGGTTCCTACTACAATGGGTTGATTATTCTACTTTTACCGCCAATTTCAATATTTGCAGACCAGTGGCAAAGAAGAAAATAGCCGTACTCCCTTTTCAGAATTTGAATCGCAACGATGTAGAAAACGATTACTTTTCTGACGGATTAACCGAAGAACTGATTCACGCTTTAACATCGGTAAATCAACTCATGGTGATTGCCAAATCTTCGGTATTTTCTCTAAAAAACACACCATTAGATTATCACGAAATTGCCCAACAACTAAACGTAGATTTACTGGTAGAAGGCAGCGTAAGAAAATCGAACAATCGCATTCGCATCAAAGTTCAACTCATTAATCCTGAAGTAAATACTTACTTATGGTCAGAATCTTACGATCGTGAATTGAAAGATATATTTGCCGTTCAAGACGATATTGCCCAGCGGGTTACGCAAAAATTAGAACTTGAAGTAACTGGAAATTTCACCAGTCAAAACTACACGCAAAACACAGAAGCCTACGAACTTCTGTTAAAAGGGACGTACTTCTTAAAGCGTGATTATCAAGACACTTTGCGGGCTGCAGATTACTTTGAGCAAGCTATAAAAGCAGATCCGAATTATGCTGAAGCGTATGCTTATTTGGGTGAAACATACATCCATTTAGCAGCCTACGGAGACACTACCATTTCTGATGGAAATACGAAAGCTTTAGAACTAGCTAACAAAGCTTTATCAATTAACGAACTTGAACCGAGAGCTTATAAAGTATTGGCTTTTGTGCAATTGTTTTACGAATGGAATTGGCAAAAAGCCACCGATTCTTATCAAAAAGCTTTGCAATGTGGATTAACTCCTGATAACGATTTTATTGCGTATTTCTACGTGTTTCTTGAAGGTCGTCCTGATAAAGCAGTTCAAGTTGCACAAGAGATGGTAGTTCGCAATCCGCTGCATGCTGAAAGCTTTTGGCAGCTGGGTTTGTGTGAGTTTTTCTCTAAAAATTTTGAAGGAGCCATTCACGCTTTTGACCAAGCCATTGAATTGAACGCTAGTTACAGTGAAGCTTATTATTGGAAAGGAAATTCGCTCGCTTTTCTAAAACAATTCGATGATGCCGAAAAAGCCATTCATCATGCGCTAGATCTCACTCAACAAGAAGGGCCTTTCACCTTGGGATTGTATCAAATTCTAGCATTGAAAGGCGATTCAGAAGCACTTCTTGAAAAAATGGACGCTTCTCAGTTTGCAGATCCTGCCGACCCTGCTGGCGTTTACGCCTTAGCCGGACTTAACGATTTGGCTTTCGAATACATTCAGAAAAGCTACGAATCGCGTTCGGTAATGATGATGAGTTTAAAGCATTATTGGGTTTGGGATAACCTTCGTTCTGATAAACGAATGAACGATTGGCTCAATAAAATGGAATTTTCTCATCTCGATGTAGAGTTACCAGTAGGAACGCAACCCGAGTTCCTACCGAAAAAAACCAAAAAGAAAGAGAAAAACACCGTTGAAGTAGCTAATTATCAAGACATAGCAGAGGCATTAGAAAACTTGATGGAAGAAGAAGAACTCTTTTTAAATCCTTTGTTGAGTTTGCGAGAATTGGCTGAGGCTTTAGAAATTCACCCGAATAAATTGTCGTGGGTGATTAACCATTCGTATTCCAAAAATTTTAACGACTTTGTGAATAGCTACCGCCTTAATTATTTTCAACAAGAAGTGGTAAAGCCCGAACATAAGAAACATACTTTGCTGAGTGTGGCGTTTGAAAGTGGTTTTAATTCTAAATCGGTTTTCAACGATTATTTTAAAAAACACACTGGTTTTACACCTCGACAATGGATGAAACTTCACTAAATGGAAGCGAATACAGTTGCTGTTTTACCTTTTAACGATTTAAGTTCTCAGCCCGGTAAATCTTTCTTTGCAGATGGGATTACAGAAGAAATTATTAATGCCCTTTCTAAAATTGATCAGCTGAGAGTGACTTCTCGCATTTCTTCTTTTTCTCTCAAAAACAAAAACTTAACCGCTCTTCAAATTGCAGAACAATTGCAAGTTGCTTATTTGTTAGAAGGCAGCGTAAGGTTAGAAGGTTCGCAAGTTCGCATTCAGGCCAATTTAATAGAAACGGCCACCGATTTGCACTTTTGGTCGAAAAGCTGGACCCGCGAACTCACCACTATTTTTGAGGTTCAAGACGAAATCAGTTTACTCATTGCCGACCAGCTGCAAGAACAATTGGGTAATCTTACTATTCAAGACCAGTTGGTCATCAAACAAACTTCTTCTATAGATGCTTACACGCTGTATTTACAAGGAAATCAACTTTTTAATCGCTGGAATCCAACAGATGTAAAGCAATCGATTGTATTATTTGAACAAGCCTTGTCGATAGATCCTTTTTTGGCTGATGCTTACGCAAGCTTAGCAGATGCCAACGGATTTTTGGCGGTTACAGGTTTTGCAGACCCAGTAGAAAGTTGGCAAAAAGTAAAAACATACACAGAAAAAGCACTATCGATAAATCCAAAGCACCCAGGCGCTCATTATCAATTGGCCAATTTGGCGTTCTTTACCCAGTTTAATTACCGTGAGGCTGTTCAACATGCTTTAAAAACAATCGAGTACAAACCCAATTACCCAGAGGCTCAGCAGTTTTTATCGCTTTTATTTTTACTTCGAAAAGACTACGTAAGAGCAGAAAAACATTTGAGCATTGCATTAGAGATTGATCCGCTTTCGAGTGAAACCCGATTTTACCAAGCCTACTTCGAGTTTAGAAAACACAATTTTGAAAAAGCACTCGAACTCACCACTGCTTGCTTAGAAGAAAACTCGAACAATATACCAGCCTATACGGTGAAAGCCTACAGCTTACTCGCTCTTGGCCAAACCGATAAAGCCATTGCTTTTACCCACCAACAACCTGAAGAGCATGTAGTTACCACCGATCGTTGGGGAATCACTTGCTTAGCACATGTTCTCGACAAGCGTTTCGATGCCGATTACCAAACTCATTTCGATCTTTTGTTAAAAGAAGCTCACCAACCTTTTGGTATTCAAGCTCACGCCTATTTGTACTTAATTTACGCTCTTCAAAATCAACCGGATTCAGCTTTTGAATGGGTAAAACGAAGCGAAGAATTTAACTCTCCCGTTTTGTTTTTGTTTTTTAATGGCCCCTTTACAGAAAACCTTCACTCAGATGCTCGTTTTCAAGAATGGGAAGAGAAGCTGTTTGCCATTAATGAAAGCAAGTTTGAAACTGATAAAAGCACCGCCAAAGCACTGCTCGATGAAGAAACAAGTGAAAGGATTTTGCAACAATTGCTTACTTATTTCGAAGAAGAAGAGCCTTTTCTTCAGCCCGATTTAACGTTAAGAAGTTTGGCTAACGAGCTTAATGTAAACACCAATCAGTTGTCTTGGCTCATTAATCAAAAATTGAAGAAGAATTTCAGCAATTTCATTAATTCGTATCGGGTTAAACGCTTTCAAGAATTAGCTGTTCTTCCTGAAAACCAACACATTTCACTCATCGGAATTGCCTACGAAAGTGGTTTTAATTCTAAAACAGTTTTTAACACGTATTTCAAGAAAGAAACGGGCTTAACCCCCAAAGCTTGGTTAAAAATTCAAGCCAAATAGGGTTTTCGGTTCCTATTTATAAATCAGAACTTCTTTCGTCAAAATCAGAACTTTTGATGGAGAATGCCGCCTTTCATTTGCATCGTAAATCAATGGTAATTAAACCAAAACGAATCAACGATGAAAAACAAAACCATGAAAGCTGCGGTAGCTCGCCAATACGGAGGCCCAGAAATTTTACAAATAGAACAAGTTGCGGTTCCTACCGTGAAAAACAACGAAGTTTTAGTAGAGGTGGTAGCAGCTTCTTCTACTGCTGCCGATGGATTTTTACGAACTGGCAAACCTTATATTTCTCGACTCTTTGTGGGGTTAACACGCCCTAAACACCCCATTGTAGGAACCGGTTTTGCCGGGGTGGTAACTCAAATTGGCAGTGATGTTTCTCAATTTTCTGTGGGAGATGCTGTTTTTGGAGAAACTACCTTGGGCTTCAGCTCTAATGCCGAATATGTGGCCGTTCCGGAAGATGGTGTGATTCTTCACAAACCTGAAAGCTTATCCTTTTCAGCCGCTTGTACTTACGGAGACGGACCGCTTACGAGTCTAAATTTCTTGCAAGAAATTGGCAAAATACAGCCCAACCAAACAGTGCTCATTAACGGTGCTTCGGGTGCATTGGGTACAGCAGCCGTTCAAATTGCCAAACTCAAAGGAGCCATTGTTACAGCCGTTTGTAGCACGCGAAACGTAAAACTGGTAGAGTCGCTAGGAGCCGATTTTGTAATTGATTATACCAAACATCAATTTACCCAATCTGCATCTCAATACGATATTGTGTTCGATACAATAGGCAAAAGTTCTTACCAACAGTGTAAGCCCATTTTAACGCCAAATGGCCAGTATTTATCGCCCGTTTTAAAAGCTCAACTTTTGCTTGATTCTATCTGTACCAGTCTGTTCAGCAAGAAAAAAGCCTTGTTTGCCGCTACGGGAATGCGATCTGCCAAAGACCTCACTCAATTAACTCATCAACTGGTTAATTGGCAGCAACAAGGAAAGCTAACTACGGTTATTGATCGCCAATTTCCGCTCGATAAAATTCAAGATGCTCACACCTTTATTGCTGCTGGTAGAAAGCGCGGAAATGTGGTTTTAAACGTAAAACTTTAACCGAAAAATTTTAAAAACATGAAATTCTTCTCAATTGCTCGTATTACTGGAATAGGATATTTCATCATCTTTTTAACCGGATTTTACGCCAATTTTCACATCCTCGAAAATTTGGTAATTCAAGACAATTCTGTGGCCACCACCGAAGCCATTTTTAACCAAATAGACCAGTATACTCGTGGTTTAATCAGCTTTATTATCATGATAGTTGTAGATATTTTGCTGGCAGCACCACTCTACTCACTTTTAAAAAACACTCACGAAAAATGGGCCTTATTTAGCTCAACACTTCGAGTAGTTAACGGAACCATTTTCGCGGTGGCGCTCTACAGTTTATTCGAAATTAAGCAATGGTATATTTTCTCTAACGGAGAGGCGCAACAAGTAGCTCAAGAGGTGTTTTTTGCCTTCCAAATGTTCCAAAATATGTGGTGCATCGCCTTATTATTCTTCGGAATTCACCTCTTACTTTTAGGTTATTTATTTATTCGATCTACCCATTTCCCTGCTCTTTTGGGCGGCTTGATAATGCTTGCTGGCGTTAGCTATAGCATCGATTGCTTTGCTCAAATTGGGTTTAGTCAATATGCCCATTATAAAACCATTTTCGAAAATATGGTGGTGGTTCCTGCCGTTATTGGCGAATTTTCACTTACCCTTTTCTTGCTTATTAAAAACCCGAAAGTAGGTTCTAAACGTGTTGCTGCCCATCGGTAGGAACACGTTTTTCAGCTTTATCAAAACACTCTTTTCACCCTAAAATCACCGTTTAGAAGTAAAGCAGAACGTCCGGATTTTCACCAATTGTTCCGAGAAAACATTATCGGACGACCAGCACGGTTGCTCTTTTCACTTTTGTCAGCAAATACTAAAATCCTGACGAGATGAAAACACCTAAAAATCAATGTAACTGTACTTTTCTTAACCGATTCTCATCTAAAAATAGCTGCTCAATCAAATTTGTTTTATCGTCTTTTAAGGCGCTTCCAATTTATTTCTAAACCCTGAATTCTAGGCTCGAGTGGATGCCACTCGAGCCTATCTAATTTCTCACTATGAAAGCTGTAATTTATAAAAAATACGGATCTCCAGAAGTTCTTCGTTTAGACGAAGCTAAATTCCCGAATGTAGGTCCAGACGATGTTTTAGTGAAAATTTATGCCACTTCTGTAACGGCCGGTGATTGCCGAATGCGAAAGGCTAAACCATTTTTAGTTCGCTTTATAAATGGATTATTATCGCCCACTCGTTTTCCCATCTTAGGCATGGAATTCTCAGGAATAATTGCTGAAAAAGGCGAAAAAGTAAATCGGTTTGATGTGGGAGACGAAGTCTACGGTTCTACCGCCTTTCAATTTGGAGCTTATGCTCAATTTGCAGCTGTAAATGCAGAAAATTCCATTGCAATAAAACCCAAAAACCTCAGCTTCGAACAAGCCGCTACCTTGCCGATTGGAGCCGCTACTGCTCACCATTTTTTATTCGAAAAAGCTCAGTTACAACCGCATCAAAAGGTACTAATTTACGGTGCATCGGGGAGTGTAGGCACCTATGCCGTGCAATGGGCAAAATCAGTAAATACCAACGTACATGCGGTTTGTGGCGGCCATCACCAAGAAAAAATAAAAACGGTAGGAGCCGATGTTGTCTACAATTACTCTTCTCCCGACTTTAAATTACCACATCACCAATTTGATGTGATTTTTGATGCAGTAGGTTTTTTATCTACTCGCAAGGCACAACAAGCATTAAAGCCTAAAGGCAAGTGGGTAACGGTAAAAAAAGGATTAGCCAAAGTAACTTCTCCTTTTCTTGAGGAACTTGCACAACATGTTGATAATAGATCAATTATCCCCCTAATCGATCGGTCGTATTTATTGCATGAAATAGTTCAAGCTCACCATTATGTAGACCGCGGACATAAATTCGGAAATGTAAGTATCCGAGTAAGGTAATTCACCTAAAATCAGTTAGTAAACTTTTATTTTTGCTTTTAGAACCAACAAGACTATGAAAACAATTTTCACTCTTATAGCACTTTCTTTTATCGTTATTTTGGGCTATTCTCAACAAAAAGTGGAACAAAAGATCGAAAAACTCTTTTACAACGAAACAGAAAACAAAGCTGTTCACCACGCATTTTTTCAAATTTATTCAGACTCTTTACAACTCGATGCTCATTGGGAATCGGGAGTTTTTCAAAGCGGAGATTCGGTTTCTATCCGCAATCCATTTCACTCAGCAAGCATTGGTAAAACTTTTACAGCTACTCTAATTATGCTGTTGCAAGAGCAAAACCAACTTCAAACTCACCATTTTATTCATCAATATTTACCCGCCAAAATAATAGACAGTCTTCATGTTTTCGAAGGAACCGATTACAGCCAACAAATAACCATAGCACAGCTTTTACAACATCAATCTGGTTTGCCTGATTATTTTGAAGATACGCCTAAAACTGGCGCACCTATCATCGAGCAGTTCTTAACCGATACCGCTAAATTTTGGACACCCATCGAGCTCGTTAATTTCTCTAAAAACCAGCAAACTCCGCACTTCCCTCCAGGAAAAGGTTATCATTATTCAGATACAGAATATATCTTATTAGGATTAATCATCGAACAAATTACGGGTAAAGAGTTGCATCAAGTTCTACACGAATATATTCTAGAACCGTTAGGCATGGTTCACACCAATATGCACTTACGTTCTATTCCTCAGCAAGCCACTTCAAAAATGGCCGAATTATATGCCGATCAAATCAATGTGAGTGGTTTTACCAGCTTATCGCTAGATTGGGCCGGTGGCGGATTACTTACTACCACTCATGATTTACTCCTTTTTCACAAAGCGCTGATCGAAAACCGCTTACTTACTGCCCAAAGTTGGCAACAAATGCAACAATGGGTAAAAGCTAGTAAAGGCATGAAATATGGTTTTGGCCTTTATAAAATTGAGTTAAAAGACCTGTTTTTCACATTGCCAGATGTTTCGTTAATTGGCCATAGCGGTAGCACGGGTTCTTTTCTGTACTACTGCCCAGAATGGGATATTTATTTAGCAGGTTCTTTCAATCAATTAAGTTATCAGAAAAAGCACGTAGTTTTTCTAGCTAAAACCTTAGCAACCATCAAGAAAGAGATGAAATTATAGTTTTTTCATTTTTCTAAATCACCTCGTTTTATTCGTATGCTAACGGTACGAACCCACTCTTCTATTGCCTTAATATTTTACCGCTTTTTCATAAAAAAGTACGGATTTACACTCTCGGACGAATCTCATTTCTGAACGATAGACTTTTGTCCCATCATTTTGAAAACAACTAAAAATGCAAACTGAAAATTCTCATCAAAACGTATGTGTGGCCGGTTCTACAGGTTACTTAGGTAAGCACATCGTTCAAGAATTACTACAACGTAACATGGCTTTTACTGCCATTGCTCGTTCTGCTGAAAAATTGCCCTCTTTAGATCCTTCACAAATTCAATTAGCTGAAGTTACTCAGCCCAAAAGTCTCGAAGGCATTTTCAACACCACACATACAGTGATCAGTACAGTAGGTATAACACGTCAAAAAGATAATCTCACTTACATGGATGTAGATTACCAAGCCAACATACATCTCTTGCGAGAAGCAGAAAAAGCGCGAGTGAAAAAGTTTATCTACATCTCTGCTATTAATGGAGATCAAATGAGAAACCTCAAAATTTTTGAAGCAAAAGAGGCCTTTGTAGATGCGTTAAAGAACTCCAGTTTAGACTACACGATTATTCGTCCGAATGGTTTTTTCTCCGATATGAGAGATTTCTTACAAATGGCTCAACACGGAAGAGTTTACCTTTTTGGCAAAGGTGAATATAAGCTAAACCCTATTCACGGTGCAGATTTGGCTCGTTTTGTTGTTGATGCCATTTCTAACTCAGAAAAAGAACTCACCATTGGCGGACCCGACATATTCACTCAAAATCAATTAGCTCAACTCGCTTTAGAAAGCTGTCATAAAGCAGAAAGAATTACACATCTGCCAGATTTCACCCGCAAAGCATTGATTAAAAGTCTAAAAACATTCACTTCCTCTAAAACTTACGGACCTTACGAATTTTTCTTAACGGCTATGGGTCAAGATAATGTGGCTCCTACCTACGGGCAATTTCACCTCAAAGATTTTTTCGAACAAGAAGCACAAAAATTAGCTCAACAACAGAAATAAACTACACCATGAGAACAATTACACTTTTACTCATTTTGCTGCTCTTTAGTTGGGTAGTAAAATCACAAACTACAGAGAAAGTAAGAAACAACCGAATTCACGCCTATGCCGGAATTGCCGGTGGCAAATGGAAAGACGAAGGTTACTCGCCCCTCCTCTATTCAATGAATTCCGCACAATTTGATCTTTTTTACCAAAGAATAGTAGAAAAAGATGATTTCCTAGAACTTCGATTCAATGCACAACTGGGCCAATTAAGCCACGAAAACCTAGAGAATTTCACCTCAGATTACGTTTCTTTTCAGTTCGAAGTAGCCTATTTATGGCAACTATTAACGGTTAAAAATTGGAACTTTTACGCTGGTGCACACTACCGATTAGGCACCAATTTAACTACCTGGGAAGATGAGTATGGCTTTAGCAGTACACATTCTTACTACAACGAAAATTCCTTTTCACCTTTGCTTCAAGCCCAATACAACCGTGAAAAAATACAGTTCACTACCCGCTTTCAAATGCCGGTGATTTCTTTTGCATCTCGCCCACCCTACACCACCATTACCGATCAAGACGATGGAGCACTTTTCAGCTTTTCTGAAGGCGATTGGAATACCGTAAACAACCATATTTCGCCCCAACTAGAGCTTATTGCTGCTTACAAAATAGCACCGTGGTTTTCGCTCAACGGTAAGCTAAAAACAGCCTACTCACAATACAACAGACACCATAAAATTGCCTACAACACCACTTCTTTTTCGGTAGGAACACAATTTACATTCTAAGCTATGAGAACAACATATTTATTCATTTGCATCTTTATTATTCTAGCGTTAACTAGCTGTGAAAAAAGCTATTTAAACACAGAAATCGAAAATACCCCAGAGGCTATTTTCGATCAAGTTTGGAAAGATTTTGACCAAAATTACAGCGGTTTTGCTGTCGACAACCTCAATTGGGATTCGGTAGGAACACACTACAGAAAACAAATAAACTCTTCAACATCACAAGAAGAATTATGGGAAGTACTTACCCAAATGTTAAACGAACTCAACGATGAACATGTAAAACTTTACAATAACAACAACGAAGTTTTTGTCTCTGGAGAGCAACATGTTGAACGCACTTTAGAACAATTTAGCCTTGAATTAATTGCTAAACATTACCTCGAAAATGTTGGCGTTGTTAACGACTACATGCTTTACGGAACCATTAAAAACACAGACATTGGCTACTTGTTTATGAATGCCATTCTCGATGAAGACGAGCAATCAGTTTCTAAGGCCATTCAAGCCATGAAAAAGGCTAAAAACATAAAAGCATTGGTTTTTGATGTGCGCAATTGCATTGGCGGTTACGACCAGCTAGGTGCTGAGTACGCATCGTTTTTCGCGAACGAATCTCATTTAATTTACCATTCACAATTTAAGAAAGGCAAAACTCACCGCGATTTTAGTTCTAAAAACCCTTACTACACTAAAATGGCTAGCGAGCATCGGTTTAAATTGCCAGTGGCCTTACTAACCAACCGCATTACTACCAGTGAAGGTGAAATTTTCACTTTAAATATGCGATCATTTCCGCAAGTAACCCATTTCGGTGACACTACAGCGGGCGCTATGTCTATCGTAGGTCCAGCTCGGTTTTTACCCAACGGTTGGTATTACGAATACAGCGTTCAACTAATTACGAATCCAGATGAAACCACCTTCGAAAAAACGGGAATTCCGCCAGAGATGGTCATTCTCAATTCAGCAGAAGATGTAAGAAATAATCAAGACGAAGTGCTCGAAAAGGCAACAGAATTTCTTAATCAATACTAAACTCTTTGAGGTTTTAGCATAAAAAAGGTCGGTTTGCATGCAAACCGACCTTTTCGACTTTTCTAGTTGCCTAACTAAACGAAAAATCGCTAAACCTGTTCAGTATCGTTGTTTTCCGCGGCTTTCTCATCATCTGTGAGCTGAAACTGAATGGGCAATGTCATTTTGGTTTTAATGTTTTGCCCGTCTTTTTGTGCCGGAGTCCATTTCGGCATCATTTCAACTACCCTTAAAGCTTCTTCGTCTAAATCGTTGTGTTTAGAAGAACGAAGAATGGTAGCATTGGCAATTTCGCCATTGGGAAGAATTTCGAACTGAACAAACGCCTTACCTTCTGCGCCTTTTTCTTTAGCGTTTACAGGGTATTTTAATTCATTCACTAAAAAGCTAAACAAAGCTTCTTGTCCGCCTTTATACTCAGGCGCCACATCATACTCAGGTTCTGGTTGCTCTCCCGATTTTAGTTCAGAAACAGTAGTTTCTGGAGTAATTGATTTGCTTTCTTTTGAGCAAGAAGCCACCCCTATAAAAAGAGAAGCCACTAAAAAAAGTGAAGCAAATTTTGCCAAGGTTTTACTCGATGAAGGATTTCTATTCATCATCATAATTCTGTTTTTTAATAAAGATTGCCTAATAAAATGGTGCGCCAATTGATGCGCAGAAACGTTTAGTGCTTTTGCCACTAAAAGTTCTTGATACTCGATTCTATCTTTGGTACGAACCATGGCTAAATCTGCCTGATGTTCGTGCACTTCTATCAATCTTTTTTTCATCATCCAGAATACCGGATTGATCCAAAAAACGCATTCTAACAAAGCAAGAAATACCACATCGTAAGAGTGCAATGCTTGCTGATGGGCTTTTTCATGTTGATAAATCCATTTTGCCTCTTCTTTGCTTAAATCCCTAGAAATAAACACGTATTGAAAGAAGGAAAACGATGAATTGGTTTCGCTGTAATAAACAGGTGGGTGAAAGTGGCTTACTCTTTCGGCTGTTTTCGATAAACGTAAAATCTTCAAAACAGAAAGAGCATTTCGAAGGAACACAATAACGGTTCCTACCGAAAACACCAACAAAAGCCATGTGCTTAACCCGATTGAAAAACCACTCTCTGAGTTTGCTTCACCGATAGAAATGGCGGGTAATTCTATGGCCGGAGTTACGTTAGGCGCCACAGCTTGTTGCCAATTTACAAACGGAAAAACGAGCACAAACACCAGCGAAAACAACAGGTAAAATCGCTTGGCTGAATGGTGCGTTTCTTGACGTAAAAAGACATCGTAAATGGCCCAAAACACAATGAGGGCGAGCTGGGCAAAAAGCAGTGAATACATCATTTTTTCTGTTTTTGAATCGTTTCTAATAGGTCTTCAAGCTCTTGGGTATTCACCTCTTCGTTTTTAATAAAGAAGGAAACTAGCTTTTCTACAGAACCACCAAAATAATGGTCGAGTAGTTTTTTTGAGGCCTTTTGAGCGTATTCGTTTTTCGAAATTAATGGGTAATACCGGTGACTTTTTCCAAAGGCTTCGTGTGCAATAAATCCTTTTGATTCTAAGATTCTTACAAGTGTAGAAACTGTATTGTAAGCCGGTTTAGGCTCTGGATAATTCTGTAAAATTTCTTTTACAAATGCTTTCTCTAAAGCCCAAAGGTGTTGCATCACCTCTTCTTCTGCTTTGGTTAAATCTGTCGTTTTCTTCATTTCACATCAAATATAACTAAGTTTTTAGTTATTCAACTAAAAACTTAGTTACAAGATGCAATTTGATTTTTTTTGACGAATAAAAAGTTACACGTTTTTAGTAATCGACTGTATTACACGGTATTGAGAGAAGAACTCTTTACCAATAATTCGTAAGAAAGAATAGGTAGGAACCGCTAGAATCATTCCGGTGATACCCGCTAAATTACCCGCAATTAAGATCACTAAGAAAATTTCTAACGGATGAGCACTCACACTGTTAGAGAAGATAAAGGGCTGAAAAATAAAATTATCGAGCAGTTGAACAGAGCCAAACACAATGGCTACTTTCACCAAAAGAGGCAATACTTCGGTACTAAATTCTAAATCTAAGTTGGTGGTAAGAGCAATGGCAATGCCGAAGGTTCCACCGATTAGAGGCCCTACGTAGGGTATTACATTAATTAAGCCTGCAAAGAAGCCTATTACCAAAGCATTTTCTACGCCAATTACCGATAAGCTAATGGTCACCAAAACAGTGATGAGCGTTATTTGGCCAAGTAAGCCTAAAAAATAGCGAGAGAGTGTGCTTTTTACTTTCGAGCTGGCAGACCGAACTTGCTCTAGGTATTGAGAAGGTGTAATGGTTTCGAGTGCATTGTTGACAATCCACCGATCTTTTAAAAGAAAAAAGGTGATAAATGCAATGGAGAATATGGCGATAAATATGTTTCCTAAGCCGCTCAGTAAGTTGGTAAACAAGCCCGATACTTGAGAAACATCGAAAATGCTCAATACTTTTTCTTGCAAAAAGTCTTCGTCTCCTTGGTTGGTTTCGATATTGTATTCTGCTAAGGTTTTTTCGATATCGGCCAATGGTTCTTGCAAAGATTCCCAGACTTCTTGATAATCGATAGAGCTAATTACCTGAATTTCTTTGGCCAAAAGAGGAACAAAAACACTGAGAATACCCAAAAAAATAGCCAAAATAGAAACCAAAGCAGCTCCTGCCTTTACAGCATCTGGCAACTCTTTATCTTTAATTTTTACTTTATCGAGCACCTTTAATATAGGACGAGCCACTAGCGAAAGCACCACAGAAATTAAAACATAGGTGACTACATTTCTGATGTACCACAGCAAAACGAGTAGTAACACAGTAATGATGATTCCGATTATTCTTTTGGCTCGTTTATTCATTAATTAGTGTGTAAAGTTGTTGCAATGGCTCCGCATCGATTCGGTGCTTTCCGTCAAAACTAATCAACTTATAGGTTAAACCTACTTCTTGGAGTAGATCTGTAAATTCTTGCAAACGTTGTGTTGATATAAACTCGTCTTGGGTTCCTACCACTAAATAAACGGGAATGGTGTTTAAATACGCTACGCCTTCTGGAGTGAGCACATCTTTGGGGATATCGCTTGCCCACGCTACCAGCGCACGAAGCTTTACACGCTTGGCCACCGCCCACCTGAAAACAGAAGGCGTGCCTTGCGAAAAGCCTAGCGCCACCAATTGTTGTTGTTGAATTGTAGTTAACGATTGGTACACCTGGTCGAGGTATTGAGTAATATCAGCTATATCGTCTTCTCGTTCTTCTTTGGTCATCCAAGTGGCACCTACTCTACCGTAAGTGCCTTTTAGATAAAACCGATTAGGAGCTTCGGGCGCCAAAAACAAGTTTTTGCCATTGTCTATCTCCGCAAAGTTTTTAATAAAGTATTGAGCCAACATTCCATACCCATGCAAGCACATCCAGGTGAGTTGTGCCGGCTCATTCCACGCGCCCATCTTGCAGATTTTGGCTGTTTTGGTTATCTGCAATTTTTCTCGATGCAACATGCTAAAAATTTCGGTCTCCGCCAATAATATCTCCAATTCCGCCTAAAATACTGCCTTCACCTCGGTCTTTTCCACCCATTCGAGGAGCACTTGCAATTACGCGCTCAGCCAAGCGGCTAAAAGGTAACGATTGAATCCAAACTTTACCGGGTCCCGTTAAGGAAGCGAGAAAAACACCTTCACCACCAAAAAAGGTATTTCTGATGCCACCCACGCGTTCGATATTATAATCTACGTTTTGCGTTAAAGCCACTAAGCAGCCTGTATCTACACGTAAACGCTCACCTGGGCGCAATTCTTTTTCTACAATAGTACCACCAGCATGCACAAAGGCTAATCCGTCACCTTCTAAGCGTTGCATAATAAAACCCTCGCCCCCGAAAAAGCCAACTCCTAATCTTTTTTGAAAAGCGATATCGACACTTACGCCTTTGGCTGCGCAGAGAAATGCATCTTTCTGACAAATTACTCGGTTACCCAATTCACTTAA
This sequence comes from Salibacteraceae bacterium, assembly GCA_048267965.1. Lineage (GTDB taxonomy): Bacteria > Bacteroidota > Bacteroidia > Flavobacteriales_G > Salibacteraceae. The sequence goes on along the minus strand of JBLWWK010000003.1, from coordinate 273,649 downwards.
GTCTAAGCGTACAATTTTACCGGGATAAGGAGATGCAAACGTACAGTGGCTCTTGGTGTGCCCTTGGTTGGTGTAAACGGTCATAAACAAGTTTTCTCCCGTTAAAACGCGTTTTCCGGCTGAGAATAATTTGCCCATGATGCCTTTCTCTTGATTAGAGCCATCGCCAAAAATGGTAGACATCTCAATGTCTGCATTCATAGACATTAAACTTCCGGGTTCTGCAATTACAGCCTCTTGCGGATCGAGCTCGATCTCAACACATTGCATTTCTTCGCCAATAATGCGATAATCTATTTCGTGATTGTTCATAGTTTGTAAGATATTGAATCTCAAAACTAGCAAGAAAAAATGCGCTTAGTATGTTTTTCATAAAACTATAATGCCACTTATACCATACTAAGTAAAGTAGAAACCGTTCTTTTGCACTCTTGAATTAAAAGGCAACTCGTGGCACAAAAAACAACAACAATCTATACTCCACAATTTCTACTACTTTGCCTTAGCACCATGCTTTTTTTCGTCTCGTTTAATTTGGTAATTCCTGAATTACCCGATTATTTAACCTCTTTAGGAGGAGAAGAGTACAAAGGCTACATTATTAGTTTATTTACCATTACAGCTGGTTTAAGCAGACCCTTTAGCGGAAAATTAGCGGATACCATTGGTAGAATACCCGTAATGGTTTTCGGAGCGCTTGTTTGTTTCTTTGCGAGTTTGCTCTACCCGTTTGTTTCTACAGTTTTTGCTTTTCTCTTGCTCCGTTTTCTGCATGGAATGTCAACGGGTTTTAAACCTACAGGTACTAGCGCCTATATTGCAGATGTGGTTCCTGCTAACAAACGAGGAGAAGCCATGGGCATTATCGGTTTATTCAACAGTTTGGGCATGGCCATGGGCCCTTTTGTAGGATCCAAAATTGCCGCTTGGTATGGACTTGAAATTCTATTTTACACTTCTGCTGGAATGGGACTTCTTTCTGTTTTGGTATTGGCAGGAATGAAAGAAACCGTTGAAAACAAACAAAAATTTCATCCAAAACAGTTGCTCATCACACCGCAAGATGTTTTCGAAAAAAGTGTAATTCCACCTTCTATCACCTTATTATTAACCGCTTTTTCGTTTGGTATTATTCTTACGTTAATTCCCGATTTTTCTATTCATATTGGACTTTCTAGCGATAATAAAGGCTTATTTTTCTCTGTATTTACCGTGAGTTCTTTGGCTATACGGTTTATTGCCGGAAAAGTCTCTGATAAATACGGGCGCGTAATGATTTTAAAAATTTCGTCTTCTTCGTTAGCGCTTTCCATGCTCTACTTGGGCTTTGCTAACAGCCCTTTAGAATTGGTGGTTGCTGCGGCATTTTTCGGTATTGCTATCGGTATGAACTCGCCTACTCTTTTTGCTTGGGCCATCGATTTAAGTGACGACCAGCACCGAGGTAGAGGAATGGCTACTTTATACATTGCTCTTGAAATTGGCATTGGTTTAGGCGCCTTTATTTCTGCCGAAATTTACGATAACCAAGCTAGTCGTTTTCAATGGGCTTTTTGGATTGGCTCTATCATGTCGGCTTTGGCTTTTGTTTACTTACTGGTTTTCGATTACTTTCAACCTAAACGAACAACTCAATACAATTAACAAATGGGTTCCTACCGAAAAGCGTTACTGGTTTTATTCTCGATTTTGACAGTGGCCTGCCAAAACGAAAAACCTTCAACGGCATCTAAAAGCGAAATTGTAGCTGATTCTACCACACAAAATAGCGAAGTGAGTCACTACCAATCCATTTTGCGCACTTCGGTCAACGATTCTGCTGCGCTCACGGGGTTAACCGATTATTACCTTTCAGAAAACCAACCCGAAAAAGCACTCCCTCTGTTAATTAAACAGAAAGAATTATGGCCTTCTGCAGAATTAGATTCTAGTTTGCTTTCGGTTTATCAACGGTTACATCTGTATGCTAAAGCGGTGGAGTTAATGCCTGAAATTTGCCATAACTCACCCACACTCAGAAATTCTATTTTACACGCTGAATTGCTTCAAAAAGCTGGAAACAACCAAGAAAGTAATCGCTTAATTGATTCGATTTTACCGTTTTCTCATCAAAAACCCAATTTATTGGCGCTAAAGGGCATTAACTTTTTAGCGTTAGAAGATACTGTTGCTGCTTGTGCTGCACTTACCAAAAGCCAAGAAATGGGTCAACAACTAAACGATTCTTTATATCAACTACTATGTCTACCGAGCAACACAAAATAGGATTAGCCTTAAGCGGTGGCGGAACAAGAGGTTTTGCCCATTTAGGCGCATTAAAAGCACTGAAAGAATATAAAATCACCGTTGATCGCATTGCCGGAACCAGTGCTGGTGCCATTGTTGGTTTGTTTTATGCGAGTGGAATGGAGCCTGAAGACATCCACAAATTATTGAAAAGTCAGAACGTTTACAGCTTTACCCGTTTGCGATTTCCGAAACAAGGTTTTTTCACACTCGAAGGACTGTCAAAACTGATTCAAGAGCACATTCACGTTCAAAATTTAGAAGAACTTCCCCTTCGGCTCACGGTTACCACCACCAACATGTCTTTAGGTAAAGTGGCCTATTTTTCTGAAGGATCCATTATCGACACCGTTATAGCATCGGCCAGTATTCCGGTAATTTTCACACCTGTTCAACTGGGAGGGTACGAGCATTGCGATGGTGGCATTTACGATAACTTACCTGCTTACCATCTTTCGCAAGTATGTGAAAAAGTAATTGGCGTAAACATTTCACCGATCGAAGAAATGAGTGGAAACTTAGGCTTACTCGACATTGCTTCTCGTTCTTTTCAATTAGGAGTAAATGCCAATGTAGTGAACAGCATCGATTTTTGTGATTTGTACATAGAACCGAAAGACATCCGCAAATACGGATTGCTCGATTCTACTTTTGCCGATGAGATTTTTTTGGCAGGGTATGACTCTACGCGTGCCTTATTAGATTCTCAACTAAAAACATTTGAAGAACCTGAAAAATGGCTTCCTAAAATGTTGTGGAAACTCAAAAAGAATATGCTTTCTAATTGATGCTAACGAAAGAATGAATAGCTTTTTCACAGCTCTTTTTGTTCGAAAATGCTCAATAACATAGCAATTTAACTTTTTAACCTCCGTTTAGTTTAGCATGAGAACGATACTAAAACTTCTGCTTTTTTTCTGCGCTGTTGCGTGGTGTAAACCCCTTTGGGCTTGCAGCATGTACAAACTTACCGTAAACGGAAATACCATGGTTGGTTGCAACGAAGACAACTGGCGATTACAATCGAAAATGTGGTTTGTAACGGCCAAGCAACCGCAACAATTCGGGGTTTGTTTTACGGGTTCACGAACTGTAGGCGAAAACATATTCACTCCGCAATCTGGAATGAACCAAGCAGGATTGGTTTTCTCGAGATTAGCTTCTTATCACCCTAAAAAAGATGAAGTTAGTCTTCTACCAAAAATCACCAACGAGGCCGAATTGCTCACTCAAATTATGCAAACGTGCACCACGGTAGAAGAGGTAAAAACCATCATGAACCAATACAACCGTGAGTTTTTTATCGATGATGTTTTTATCTACATAGACAGTACTGGAAAATACTTGGTAGTTGAGCCGTATACCACTTTAGAAGGAACCGATGCTTACTATGTTTTATCGAATTATTGTCCTTCGATAACTCCAGTAAACCAAAGAAGAAATTTAGAACGCTACAAAAATGGCGAAGCATTTTTAGCAAACCACACTTTAGATACAAGTTTAGCCTTTTGCACAGCTGTTTCTGATACCATGCACGTTTGCCGCAATAGAAAAGGAGACGGAACTTTGCTTACTTCAATTTGGAATCCGCAACAACAAAAAGTTCACCTTTATTTTTATCACAATTTTGATACGGTAGCCACCTTCAACATCCCTTCTGAATTGGCTAAAGGCGACAGAATGGTAGATGTTACTTCTCTTTTTCCGCCCAATCAAGAATTTCAAGAACTGGCTCGTTTTGCAACTCCCTTTAACACTCCAAGTATTCGTATTTCGTTGGTTGGTTTTGCGTTGCTATTGGGCGTTATTTCGATGGCTTTATTGGTTACAATGGGGTTAAAAACGGTTCCTACGCCAGCTAAAATGTTTGCTTTGGCGCTTATTTTAATCAATGCAATTTTAGCCTATTACTACTTTCTTCTAGCCACAAACATCGGAATTTTCTATTTCGATGCCCCGTATACCACAGGTTCTGTGCTCACCAGTGCTTTTAGCTATACGCCCGTTTTTCTTTTATTCGCCTCGATAATTGCCGTATTTTGGGAAATAAAAAACAACCATTTTTTCAAGAAAACTCTCCACAAATGGGCGATAAGAATCAATTTAATGGTTTTTGGTCTTTCGCTTCTTGCGTTTCAGTATTGGGGAATCATTAACGTGTTTGCTTAGCTTTTTTCTATCGGTACGAACACGCAATCGTTAAAAACAAAAAGCCACACTCTCTAATGAAAGTGTGGCTTTTAAGTTGATTAGAATTAAAAAAGGATTATTTGTTCTTTCCTTCTTCGTCTTCCATTTGTTGTTTAAGCGCTGAAAGAGCATCTAAATCACCAAGAGTTGTTTTCTCTTGACCATCGTTGATGTTTTTCATAGTCTGACGAGATTTCTTATCACGTGCAGCCTGCTTTTGTCTGTCTTTCTTCGCTTCGATTTCTTTTTGCTCTTCGTGTAAACGAGCGTGCGAGATAATGATTTTCTTCGCCTCTTTGTTGAACTCGATTACTTGGAAATCGATTTGCTCATCAACCTTGATTTTAGAGCCATCTTCTTTCACACCATGACGGTTCGGGCAGAAACCTTCAACACCGTAAGGTAGAGCTACAATGTAACCTTTATCAGCATCACTCAATACAGTTCCTTGGTGAACTGAACCTACTGTAAATACTGTTTCGAATACATCCCATGGATTTTCTTCAAGTTGTTTGTGACCTAAAGAAAGTCTACGGTTGTCTTTGTCGATTTCAAGAACCACCACTTCGATATCTTCTCCTGCTTTGCAGAATTCAGATGGGTGATTGATTTTCTTCGACCAGCTCAAATCTGAGATGTGAATAAGACCATCGATACCTTCTTCTAACTCAACAAATACACCGAAGTTAGAAAGGTTAGTAATTTTTCCTTTGTGCTTGCTTTCTACTGGGTACTTAGACTCAATGTTTTCCCATGGATCTGGAGTAAGTCTACGAGTAGATAGTGACATCTTACGCTCTTCGCGGTCTAGTGTCATAACTACTGCTTCTACCTCGTCTCCTACTTTGAAGAAATCTTGAGCCGTTCTTAAGTGCTGGCTCCAGCTCATTTCAGATACGTGGATAAGACCTTCAACACCAGGAGCAATTTCAACAAACGCACCGTAGTCTGCAAGAACTACAACTTTACCGTTTACTTTATCGCCAACTTTGATGTTCTCATCAAGGGCATCCCATGGGTGAGCTTGAAGTTGCTTAAGACCCAATGCAATACGTTTCTTGTTATCGTCAAAGTCAAGGATAACCACCTTGATTTTCTGATCCAATTCAACCACTTCTTCTGGGTGATTAATTCTACCCCAGCTAAGGTCTGTAATGTGGATAAGACCATCAACACCACCAAGATCGATGAATACACCGTAAGAAGTAATGTTTTTAACAACACCTTCAAGTACTTGACCTTTCTCAAGCTGCTGCATAATTTGAGCTTTTTGCTGCTCAAGTTCTGCTTCGATAAGTGCTTTGTGAGAAACAACCACGTTACGGAATTCTTTGTTGATTTTAACCACTTTAAATTCCATGGTTTTACCAACGTAAACATCGTAATCTCTAATTGGCTTCACATCAATTTGTGAACCTGGTAAGAATGCTTCAAGACCGAATACGTCAACAATAAGACCACCTTTAGTACGGCATTTAACGTAACCATTAATGATACGTTCTACTTCTTTTGCTTCGTTTACGCGATCCCACGCTTTAAGTGTACGTGCTTTCTTGTGAGAAAGAATAAGTTGACCGTTTTTATCTTCTTGACTGTCAACATAAACTTCTACAGTGTCACCAGCTGCAAGCTCTGGATTGTAACGGAACTCAGAAATTGGAATAATACCTTCTGATTTGTACCCGATGTTAATCACAGCTTCTTTCTTGGTTAATGAAACTACTGTACCATCTATTACTTCGTGTTCTGCAATAGAATTTAATGTGGTTTCGTAAACCTCAGCAAGTTTTTCTGCTTCTTCTTTTTTGTAATCGTCTGCGTTACGATCAATATTATCCCAATCGAAATCAGCAATAGGCTCTACCTTGTGGTAGTCTACTGGATCTGTTGGAGCTGCATATTTGTTCGATTTTGCAGTTGAATCGGTGTTCGATTCTGGAGTTGCTTCAGCAGAAACTTCCGCTTCTACATCTACCTTTGTTGCTTTTGAAGCTTCAGTAGCTTCTACCTTTGCTTCAGGAGCATTGGCAGCAGCTTCAGCAGCTGCTTCTTTTTTTTCTTCTGCCATGCTTGGCCTTTAATTTGTATCACATCTTTCGGTCAATGTGAGTGATTCTCTATTTGCTGATACCGAACTCAGCCCACTTTTACAAGCGGGGCGCAAAAGTAAAACTTTAATTAGAGAAACAAAAAGGGAATCAAGCTTTTATGTGTTTTCTATGCGCATTTTAACCAAGGCTCTAATCATAGCCATTTGCTCTTCTTTACTCAAGTTTGAATTATCGATAAGTACGGCATCTTCTGCTTGTCGTAAAGGGTCTTCTGCCCTATTGGTATCGATATGGTCTCTTTCTTTTAGGTTTTCTGCTACTTCTTCTAAGGTAACTTCTTTGTCTTTTCCTAAAAGCTCTTGGTATCTGCGCTGAGCTCTTACTGCTGGCGATGCGGTGATAAATAGTTTGAGGGCTGCTGTTGGAAACACGACTGTTCCTATATCTCTTCCGTCCATTACAACTCCGCCTTTTTCGCCCATTTTCTGTTGTTGAGCTACTAATTTCTTGCGAACTTCTTTTATGGTTGCTACCGGACTTACCCGCGATGAGACTTCCATGGTGCGAATTTCGTTCTCAACATTCTCACCGTTAAGCAACATATCTGATTTGCCTTCTGTTGAGTTGAATTCAAATTCGAGTGTTACTTCACCGAGTGCTTGAATAAGTGCATGAGAATTCAGCTCGGATCCTTCGAAAAAACCTTTTCTAATAGCAAACAAGGTTACTGCGCGGTACATGGCGCCTGTATCTACAAAAACATAGCTAAATTCAGCAGCAAGGGTTTTGGCAATGGTGCTTTTTCCGCACGATGAAAAGCCATCGATGGCAATGTTGATTTTTCGCATAACGCAAAGGTAGAAGAGTCTCTTAATTTCGACTAAAATCGTTCAAATTGGTAGTGATAGTAAAATGGTTAGATGAGCCTGCCAAATGGTATTGACTCAACCCCCAAGCAAAATGAAATTTTCTCACCTTAAATCCTACACCAAAAGAAAAGCCTGTTAAACCACCACGAGCTGCAACTCCCATCTCTTGTCTTCTTCGGTAGTTATAACTCAATCGTAAATGGAAATTTTCAGAAGCGAGAATTTCGGCTCCTACCACTAAATGCCTTAACAACTTATCGGCACTTAAAAACGAATCGTCTTTTGGGTTGGTATTGAAGGAACCGTCTACGTTTACAGAAGGCAAACCATCTGATGGTTCATCGTACAACACATCAAATTGTTGCAAGTTGGAAGCAAGAAAGGTAAAACGAAGAGGTGCGTTGGCCAATTTTTGAGATGCCCCAAGTTGCACTTCGAAAGGCAATGGCTCACGGTTATTATCGGTGTAGGTAATGAGTTGAGCACCGATATTATTGAGCACCATACCCGCTTGAAAATTCTTGCTTCTACTGTGGTAATGGGCTCCTACATCAAATGCAAATCCCATTGAATTATAGCCCGCTAGGTTAGAATAGATTAGTTTAAAACTGCTCCCTATGCTCCACCTAGGGGCTAACATTTTAGCGTAGGATACATCTAGCGCATATTCACCTGCCGTAAATTCACCAATAATTTGACCGGTGGGGGTAGTTTCTTGAAAAACTCCGTAATTTATGTATTGTATGCCTGCACTAAACGTACCGATGCCTTTAAAATGACGAGCGTAGGCTCCGTAGCCTAAGTTGATATCTGACAACCAGTTTACGTAACTCAAACTTAAGTGGTTGTTAAGCGTAGAATCGAGTAAGGCTGGATTATCTAAAACAAGATTTAAGTCGCTGTCTTTAACCGAAATAAAATCACCGCCCATGGCTGCAGAACGAGCCGAAGAAGGCATATTGAGAAAGGTGTAGGTACTGCTACCACCTATTTGTGCCCACGACATTTTGCACAGAAATAAGATCAATATAACGCTAAAAAATCTATTCATAGAGCAGTAATTGTATAGGCTTTATACGTTCTGCAAGCTACAATATTGCACAAAAAAAGCCGGCAAGCCGGCTTTTTTCAATTTCTAGTTGTTTCTAGATAGTGAGCGCATTGTCTACTTTCGATTTTAGTAGAGCTATTTCTACTACTTCTTTCATTTCTTTCACGTAGTGAAAAGTGAGTCCTTTTAAGTAGCGCTCATTAATTTCTTCCACATCTTTCTGATTTTCTACAGACAATACAATTTCTTTGATATTGGCTCTTTTAGCAGCTAAGATCTTTTCTTTAATACCACCCACTGGCAACACTTTTCCTCGTAAAGTTATTTCTCCTGTCATGGCTAATTTCGATTTTACTTTGCGTTGCGTAATCAAACTTGCTAATGCTGTAAGTATGGTAATACCTGCAGACGGACCATCTTTAGGAGTGGCTCCTTCAGGTACGTGAATATGAATATTGTATTGATCAAAGGTTTCTTCTTTGATACCGAATAAAGAAGCATGCGCTTTTAAATATTCGAGTGCCACAATAGCCGACTCTTTCATTACGTCACCTAAACTCCCAGTTAAGGTAAGTTTACCTTTGCCTTTGGTAATACTCGATTCGATAAAAAGTACATCTCCACCAACAGACGTCCAAGCTAAACCTGTAACCACCCCTGCTACATCATTATTCTCGTATTTATCTTTACTATGGCCTGGGCCTAAATACGTTAGTAAATCAGCTGCTTCAATGTTTACATTGTATTCTTCTTCCATGGCAATTCGCTTAGCCACTTGACGAATCAGTTTAGTCACTTTTTTCTCTAAACTTCTTACTCCCGACTCACGGGTATATTCTTCGATAAGTTGCTCGAGAACTTTTTTAGAAATTTTGAAATCCTTTTTCTTTAATCCGTGCTCTTTAATTTGCTTCGGAATTAAATGGCGTTGAGCAATTTCAACCTTTTCTTCTACGGTATAGCCGTTTACCTCAATAATCTCTAATCGATCTCTTAACGCTGGCTGTATAGAAGCCAAGTTATTGGCGGTTGCTACAAACATTACTTTGCTTAAATCGTATTCAATTTCAACAAAGTTATCGTAGAAAGTATCGTTTTGTTCTGGATCGAGTAACTCAAGCAATGCAGAAGAAGGATCACCTTGAGGACCATTTGAAACTTTATCAATCTCGTCTAAAATGAAAACGGGATTAGACGTTTTTGCTTTTTTCAACGATTGCATCACTCTACCTGGCATGGCGCCAATATAGGTTTTTCTATGCCCTCTAATTTCTGCTTCGTCTCGCAAGCCACCTAACGACATTCTCACATACTGACGACCAATTGATTCAGCAATAGATTTACCCAACGAAGTTTTACCCACACCAGGAGGGCCCGCTAAACAGATTATGGGCGATTTCATGTCTTTTTTCAATTTGAGAACCGCAAGGTGTTCTAAAATGCGTTCCTTCACCTTCTCTAAACCGTAATGGTCACGATCTAAAATATCTTTTGCTCGTTTTATATCGAACAAATCTTTAGAAACATGCTCCCAAGGCAAATCGAGTAATGTATCGATGTAATTAGCTTGAATAGAATACTCTACTCCTGTAGGATTCATTCTTTCAAGCTTCGAAAGTTCTTTTTCAAAAGTTTCTTTCGTTTTTTTCGACCATTTTTTCTTTTTGGCTCTTTCACGGTATTCTTCCATTTCTTGCTCAAGGGGATTCCCTCCGAGCTCTTCTTGGATTTGCTTCATCTGTTGATGAAGAAAATACTCGCGTTGTTGCTTATCGATATCTGTTTTTACCTTCGACTGAATATCATTTTTCAGTTCTAGCATTTGAAGTTCGCGGGTAAGCAAGGTTAACACGCGGTTAGCTCTTTCCGTTAGATTTGTCATCTCTAACAGGTTCTGCTTTTCCAACACATCTACCCCTGTATTAGAAGCAATAAAGTTGATCAGAAAAGCAGGGCTTTCCATGTTCTTTATGGCCACAGAAGCTTCTGATGGAATGTTAGGCGCTTGCTTTATAATATTGAGCGACAAATCTTTCACACTTTCTACCAACGCATCAAAATGATCTTGATCGCCTTCAAAGTCTGCATCAATCACCTGCTGTACAGATGCTTTTAAGTACGGTTCGGTTTGGGTAACTTCTCCCGTTTTAAACCGTTTCTTACCTTGAATTATAATGGTAGAACTACCATCAGGCATCTTGAGTAACTTCAAAATTTTGGCAACGGTTCCTATTTGAAAAAGATGCTGAGGTTCAGGATCTTCAATGGTGGCATCTTTTTGGGCTAGAACCCCAATTGTTTTATCTCCATCGTTAGCATCTCTAACCAATTTCAACGACTTATCTCTTCCTACCGTAATGGGAATAATTACTCCCGGAAAAAGTACATTGTTTCTTAGCGGTAAAATTGGCAGTTCGTTGGGTACATCTTCTTTGTTTAACGAATCTTCGTCATCTTTAGAAAGCAAAGGAATAAACTCAGTCTCATCGTCTACCATCCCTGAAAAGCTCGAAAGCCTTATATCACTAAAATCTATCATATAAATCTCCTATTCACAGTCAATATGTCACTAAACGCCTAAAAACTTAGACGCGTTACTATGTGACAAGCGCTGTGCCAAGACATAATTCTGAAAATTTGACTTGTATTAAGAACGGTGGTGTTGTGTGGCATTAAAAACAGCCGTGAGCACTTCTTTTTCTATTTCATCGAATTCAATTCCTCTACGACTCATCATTCGATCTGCTACTTCAAACGCCTTTTCTAGCCTAAATTCTTCAAAGCCTGCTTCACCTCCCCAAGAGAAAGACGGAATCATCTTCGCTGGAAAACCGCCACCAAATACATTGGCTGAAACGCCCGCTACCGTTCCTGTATTAAACATGGTATTAATTCCACTCTTACTGTGATCTCCCATCACTAAACCACAAAATTGGCTACCGGTAGGAACCATTTTCTCTTCGCTATAATTATAGACACTTACTTCACCGTAATTATTCTTTAGGTTAGAAGTATTGGTGTCTGCACCAAGGTTGCACCATTCGCCAAGCACCGAGTTACCTAAAAAGCCATCGTGACCTTTATTGCTGTATCCAAAAATCACCGAATTGTTTACTTCACCACCCACCTTGCAATGCAAACCAAAAGTAGAAGCCCCATAGATTTTCGCACCCATCTTTAATTGAGCCGATTCTCCTAAGCTTAATCCACCTTTTACCATGCATCCTTCAGAAATAGAAGCATTTTTAGCTAAGTAAACGGGTCCTTCAGTTACATTAATTATACTAGCCAAAATAGAAGCGCCTTCTTCTAAAAAGAGCTGACTTTTATCACCAATTATAGTATTCGAACTGTCTATTTCAGCAGATTCTCTTCCTTCAGTAACTAGCTCAAAATCGAGTACCAATTCTGTTTTGTTCTCTTTAAAAATGTCGAACGTATAGTTCACAAAACGAACGGTTCCTTCGAAATCAAAAGTCTCTACTTCTAACTCGTCTAATTGATCTACCGTTTGTAATTGGTTCACTTTCTCTTCGTTTAAAAGTGCAGCTACCAACACATCTTCAACCACTATGGCTTCGCCTTCTTGCAAAGAGGCAATAGCGGCCGTTAATTCTTGGCTCGGCAAACACCTCCCATTGATTAATAGTTGCTTTTGCTCTACATGAGCGGGGAATTTTTTCGACAAATAATCGACCGTTAGCCAACTGGTTGTTTTGGTTTGCAGACGTTTTTCCCATTTCTCTCGAATCGTTAAAATTCCGATTCTAATTTCAGAGGCAGGTCGCGTGTAAACCAATGGCAATAAATGATCTCGTTGATTGTCGTCAAAAAAGATAAGATTCATGTTCAATAAGTTTCAGAAGTTTAGACAAAAAAAAAGCTCCGTAAACGGAGCTTTCAAAAGTAGTATTTCACTTTTATTATTACTTCTTATGACGAGCGTAACGATTCTTAAATTTATCGATACGACCGGCAGTATCTACAAATTGCATTTTACCGGTAAAGAATGGGTGTGATTTATGAGTAATTTCTAATTTAACTAAAGGATACTCTTCTCCATCTTCCCACTTCACAGTTTCACTGGTCTCTGCGCAAGAACGTGTCATAAACATGTAGTCATTCGACATGTCTTTGAAAACAACTTTTCTATAACTTTCCGGATGGATATCTTTTTTCATAACTCTGCTGCTTCTAAAAATTGGGAGTGCAAATATAGATATTTATACTAATCTTCAAACTCTTATCGAAATTAAAATAAATAAATATTTCTGCCCACAATATGCCCCATGAATTTACGTAAAGCTTACAATTATACATTTGTACGTATGAATGCACCTCGTTTTTTTTTATTGCTTGTAGTTGTGGTGGCTACGGCTTTGCTTTCTTGTCAGAGAGAAGATAGTTTTAAAACCAGCGGAATTCAACTTAAGTTTTCTACCGACACGCTTACTTTCGATACGGTTTTCACTCAGTTAGGCTCTGTTACTAAACGTTTTAAGGTTTTAAACCCCTACGATGAACCTGTAAAAATTGAACGCATTCAGATTAAAAACGAGGCGGCATTAGGTGAAACAATGTTTAGAATGAACGTAGACGGAAAATCGGGTTCATCTATTCCTAACTTAGAAATTGCCGCTAACGACAGCGCATTTATTTTTATTGAAGTCACCGTTGACCCCGTTAATCAAGACAATCCGCTAGTCATTTTTGACGCTGTTGAATTTATAACTCAAAACAATGTGCAAGAAGTAACCTTAGAAGCTTGGGGCCAAGATGCGTATTATTACGTACCGAACACAGACACAGTTGGATTGCCCGCCTATAGCTCAATCACAGATTACGGACAGTATTTTCCTGTGGGCGCAAACATCGATTTACCCAACAATAAGCCGCACGTAATATTTGGTTATTTAAGGGTCGACAATGGTGTTCAGTTAACGATACCTGAAGGAACGCAAATTCATCTTTTCAAAGGAGCCGGTTTATGGGTTGCGAAAAACTCTTCTATTCAAGTAAACGGTGAACCAGATAACGAAGTAGTTTTTCAAGGAACCCGTCTTGAAGAGTTTTACGATGATGTTCCTGGTCAATGGGATCGAATCTGGATTAACGAGAGCAACCAAAACTCTTCTTTCAAACATGCCATTATAAAAAATGGATTTATTGGAATTCAAGCGGAATTATTTCCGTTTTCAACCGCAACTCCCGCCATTTCTCCCAATCAACTCACCCTAGAAAATACCCAGATTAAAAATATGGATGGAATTGGCGTTTTATCTCGAAACTACAATGTTTTAATCCAAAACAGTTTAATCACCAATAGTCAAAATCAATTGTTTGCAGTGCAAGGCGGGGGCGATGTTCAAATCTTACACTCTACCTTAGCCAATTACTGGCCTTATGGTGGCCGATCGAATAGCTCTTTCTTCGCAACCAATGGTTATGTAGACTTTAATGAAATTGAGCGCTTTTTAGATTTAGATATTCGCGTTGAAAATTCAATTGTTTACGGCACCAACCGTGAAGAAATTGAGATTGACTCTTTAGCGGGAAGCACTTTCGAGTATTCATTCTCCCACTCCGTATTAAAAACCGAAATAGATTCTAATTCGGTACATTTTGTTGAATCAGTTGTTAATCCGCTGGCTGCTTTTGGATTTATCGACCCGTTGTTCGCTAATCCTGGTAACGATGAATTTGAGCTATTCTCTAATTCAAAAGCTATTGATGTAGGTTCTGTGAGTTTAACCGGAGTTTTAACCACCGATTTAAAAGGAGATACTAGAGATAGCAACCCAGATGCAGGTTGTTATGAATACGTGCCATAGAAATCGATGAAAAGCATCTTTAGCGGTGTTTTCAAATAAAAAAGTCCTGCAGATTGGCGAGCCAATCTGAAGAACTTTTTTTATGACTTATTTTTTACTTAAATCTTACGATTTAATAGAATTTGGCGTTTTTCGGTTGGCTCTTAGCACCACTCTTGTAGCCTGTTCTATAAATTAAGCTAAACTCTGGTCCGCCCGTTCCGCCAGATGCCGACTGCAAGCTACTTACCATCATATCATAGCTAAGACCTAAGGTAAAACCACCAGTAGATAGCTTTAACATAGGAAAGAAGGCATCATTAAAGCGGTGGTAAATCCCCAACGATAAAGCAGTTTCTTTCTTATAGCCTGTGTAGCGAGTGGGTTCGCTCAATACAAACTTTAAATCAACCCCTGCGTTAAGCATTCTCTGAGGGCCTTGTGCCATCCATAGAAAGTTGGGGTAAATTCCGATGTTTCTATCTTCTAAATAGTAGTACAACCCACCATTTACAGCGTATCTAACATACAATTCTTCTTTTTCGCCTTGAATGGTTACATCGGGTCTGTTTAAGTGAAAAGCACCTACTCCAAAATTCCCTTTTAAGTTATCATAGTTAGTGGTGAAAAAGTAATTTACCCCCGCACTCACATCTAAAAAGTTGGTTGAGAAATTGGTAAAGGTTTCTCCGCTTGGTAAGCCTTGGTTAAAACCCGTATTGGTCCATTGGTTATCCCAATTCATGCCGTTTAACGTTACACTTCTTTGTCCGTAGCCCAACTGTGCTCCTAGTGTTAAATAGTGCTCGCCTCTTGGGTCGAGTATTTTCGTGTAGGAACCAGTTACAGCACCATCTAACTGTGTAAAACCCGTTACACCCGATTGGTCTTGTGCGAAGCTAACTCCTAAGCCGAAGAAATCGTCATTGAAAACATCAGAAGCTAACAACATATCTGCAGAAACACCAATGGTTTGATAGACGGTTCCTACCGTTTCCCATTGCCTTCTGTAATTCCCGATTACTCGAAAGTTGCCAGAAAACAACCCTGCGTTGGCTGGGTTTATGGTTAGAGGTGCAGCATTGTATTGCGAAAAATGAATATCAGATTGCGCATTCGCCTCTTCCGTTGAAAAGAAGAATAAACCGATTGAAATTGCCAGAATAAGTTTTTTCATAAAAACGCGCTGCTTTATCGAATTAAGGTAACATCACCTTGAATAATTTCTTGCCTTCCGTTGATCAAGGTTATTTTAGCGTAGTATACGTATACTCCAGAAGGCATGTCTTGTGCTTCAAAGCGGCCATCCCAGCCTCTTTGTTGTTCTCTTGTTTCGAAAACTAACTGACCAAAACGGTCGTAAACATAGAATTCGATAAATTCGATTCCATTTCCTCTTACCTTCAACTCATCGTTTTCTCCATCTCCATTAGGCGAGAAGATATCGGGAACTCCAACAAAATATTCTTGATCTACCGTTACGCGAACGCTGTCTGTAGTTGAGCAACCATGATCATTGGTGTTGGTTACAAAATAAACGGTATTGAGTAGAGGCGTTACTTTTGTTCTTCTACAATCTGTACAAGAAATGTAATAATCGGGTGTCCAAGTAAACTCTCTACCCGTACCAAATGCTTCTAATTCTACCGAGTTACCAACATACACACTCTTATCGTCAGAAGCGGTTACTCTTGGAAACTCTGCTACAGAAATATAGTCAGTTAAATACAGAATATCTACTCCGTATTGGTTAAACACTCTTAACTGAACATCGAAGTCTCCCGTATCTGAATAACATACAATTGGGTTTTTCAAATACGAAGTATCGTAGGGCGCGTCTGCACCAATAAACACCCATTCGCTAGAATCTGTGCGAATTGAATTATTGAAGAACTGAACACAAGTTCCTTGGCAAATACTGTCTCGTTGTACGCTAAATCTAGCTTCAGGTGCCAAGCAGCTATCTACTTGAATATAATCTGCTAGTAGTAAAGTATCGGTTCCGTTCGTGTTTGTTACAATTAGCTGAACATCGTATAAACCAGGAGTTTGGTAACAAATATTTGAGGGCGATTGCTGTGTAGAAGTAGCAGAATCTGAGCCCGGGAACGACCACAACCAGGTGCTTCCGCCAGCGCCCATATTGGCACTTTGGTCTAAGAAGTTGATACAATCTGTTGGACAAATTCTTGTGCTATTTGCTTGGAAATCGGCTACTGGTACCGGACAAGAAACCACATCGATGTAGTTAACCAACGTATCGCTGTGTGTTCCGTTTGCATCGGTTACTGTTAAAATCACATCGTAAGACCCCAACGTGTTGTAAGTAATAGCCGGTGGATTTTGCCCAACATAAGTAGTTGGCGTACCGCCTGTTCCACCGCCTGCTGGATCAAAATTCCATTCCCACTGAGTAATCGGAGAGCTACCGGGTGTAGAATTATCGGTAAAAATCACCGAGGAACCTTGACAAACGGTTGGGTTATTGGCTGAGAAATTAATGGTAGGTGGTGTACACGCTGTAACGGTTACCGGAAAATCTAAGGTATCGTTAGTGGTTCCGTCACCTACAATTAACTGAAAAGTATAACTACCAGCATTGGCTGCTGAGAAGTTCGCTGTTTGTGCATTCACTGTTTGAGGTCCGCCATTGGCTCCTGCAAAATTCCATTGAAATTGAGTAATGGTTCCACTGTTATCGTCTGCCGTAAACGTAACATTATCGTTTAAGCAAATTACGGTAGGTAACGGGCTCGGATTCGTTACAATTGCCGATACAGGAGGTAAAGTATCTACCACAATATCGTCTATGGCAAAAGCCGGATTATTTCCCGAAGCAGGATTTTCGAACATAAACCCAAAACGCAGCGTTGCTTGGTTATCGAATGCTGCATTTATAATTCGTGTTTGTGTCCAAGTGCTAATCCCAGAATAGCTAGGACCAACTTGACTCCAAGTTCCGCCCATGTCTGTAGAGTAGTAAACTTTACCAGAAGAGCCGCTAACGCCAGCAGCCTCGTTTAGGTACCAAAATTCAAAAAACACATCGGTAAAACCAGACGTGTTAATATCAAAATTCATTTCTGTAAAGTACGAATCACCCGCAGCAGCTCCTACGTAGGTGTAAGTAGCATTCGTAGCACCAGCCGCCTCGTTTGCTCTTGAAAGCATGTGCAGATAATTACCATTAGTACTTGAAATACCTGCTGGTTGAGGAGGTGTAGCAGCTACGGTAAACGGAGTGGTAATACCTGAGTAACTATTATTAATAACCCAATGGTTTTCAACCGCCCCTCCAGCTAATGCGCCTAAAGTAGTGGTGTTGGTATCCCAATTTAAGTACGGATTGGCTCCTTCAAAATCTTCTGAAAAGATTTGAGCTACCACCGGATTCATCAGGCTTATGAGAAAAAAAGCACAAAAAAGAATTTTAGAGTATCGCATACGTTGACCAGAATATATAATGAATAGTCATACTACTAACAATCGGGCAAATTAAGTTCAATAAACAAAAAAAACAAATTCTATACAGTTTGTAATGAGCTCAAAAAGGCTAAAACATCCACCCCATCGGCATAATCTGTAAGTGCCGGTGATTGCGCCTTTCCAAACGGAATATGGCTTTTACCTACCACACATTGAATTTGCTCTGCTTGTTGATTTAATATTTTGTTTACCTCGGTAGGAACCGAATACCGCTCATAATGAACCACCCCAACAGGAGAAACAAGTTCTTCAGCTTCTTTGAGAATAATAAAGTTATTGTCTAAAAACGGTTCATTGTTTAGCAAAAACACCGTTCTATTGTATTGGTAATTATTGAAATATTTTTGATTCTCGATCACCGCATCGTAATCTATTAAGTTTTCGAAAATTCGATGAATATTAAAATCTTGGGGCATATAAAGTTTAGAAACATTTCGGCAACCCAAACCGAAGTAGTGTAGCAAATCTTTTCCTAACGCATTTAACTCTTCGTCAGATTCGGTTCCTTCTATAACACTCACCGAAGTTCTGTTTTTTCGAATAATGTGCGGATACTTGCCAAAGTAATAATCGAAATAGCGCGCAGAGTTGTCGCTCCCTGTGGCTATTACAGCATCCATATTTTTTAAACGGTTTTGCTTAATTTCTATCTTTTGCTTCCATTCTGGGTTAATTTCGTATAAAAGTTCTAACCAAAACGGAATAAGCACCTCATCTTTAGAAGAAAGTTTAATCCACGCTATGTTATTGCTAATCAATACAGAAAGTAAATCATGAAACCCAACCATAGGGATGTTACCTGCCATGATAATCGCTACTTTCTGTGAGGTGTTTTCGTTAAAAGAATAAGCAGACGCCCAATTGGTTAACGCTTCAAGATTGAGCATTTTTACCACTTCGTTCAGCATTTCTTCCGCCATGCGAGGCTCAAACCAATTGTTTTTTATGTGGGCTAATCGAAGAAGTTCTTCTTTAGAGTTGATGGTTCCTACCCCACTTCTCTGGTTGGTTAAAAACAGCTGTAGCTGCTTTCCACTTTCTGCAAGATCTTCAATTCTTTTTTCTAGCTTCATTCTGCGGTATTACTTTTGCTTCAAAGGTAAATTTCAAACAATAATAAATAGCGTTTTTCAGTTTCTATTAGTTATGCAAATAAAGTCTACATTCTTCTTGGTTTTTCTCTTTTGTGCAACGGTTCTTATGGGTCAGAAAAGATCAGAAGAAAAGATTTTAATCGATTCTCTTCAAGATTTACGCTTGAAGATGATTAATACACAAGATCCCGTTCAAATAAGACATTACAACGATACGTTTACTCACGCACTCGAAGATTTTCTCTATCTAAAAAACAGTTTTGAAACTCCGCTAGACAGCGTACCTTTTATTGGCGATTTATACTCGCCAGATGGCACCTTTCGTATTGTAAACTGGAACATACCAGTCGATAATGGCTTTTACCAGTATTTTGCCTTTATTCAGACGTTCGATAAGAAGAAAAGTACAACTGAAGTTTTTCAGTTGCAAGATAAAAGCGACAAATACGATCGACCTGAGCACAAATCGATGAACGCAGAAAATTGGTTTGGCGCACTCTACTACCAGATTATTCCGTACCAAGTAGACAAAAAACAAGAATACGCACTTTTAGGTTGGGATGGTGCCAACCCCATGCTCAACATAAAGCTTATTGAGGTGCTGTATTTCGATCGCAGAGGAGCTCCCCGATTTGGCGCCACCCGCTTTAAACTCGATCGAAGATTACAGCGCAGAGTTCTCTTCAAATATGCCGAAGATGCATCTATGTCGTTGCGTTTTCACGAAAAAAAGAAGATGATTATTTTCGACCATTTGGTGCCCATGAAAGAAGGCATGGATGGAATTTACGAATTTTACGGACCCGACTTTACCTACGATGGTTTCGAGCTAAAACGCAACGGAGAATGGGAGTTTGTTGAAGATGTTGATGCTCGCCAAGAGAAAAATGGGCGGCAATGGAACGATCCCAAACGCAAGAATTTACCCAATAAGCCAAAGTAATATTACCTTTTATCGGTAGGAACCCATTATCTCCTTATTTATGACTGAATTCTGGGAAGAAAATTTTCATCAAAAACAAGAAATGTGGGGATTTCAACCCGCAAAATCTGCACTACAAGCAGTCGATTTCTTCTTAGAATACCAAGTGAAAAATGTGCTAATTCCCGGCTTCGGATACGGGAGAAATGCCCAACCTTTTCTTGACGCACAATTCAACGTAACCGGCATTGAGATTTCGAAAACGGCAATAGAATTAGCCAAAAAGCAACGTAGGCAACCTCTCACTATCTACCACGGATCTGTGTTAAACATGCCTTTCGATCAACAAACTTACGAGGGTATTTATTGCCATGCGCTTATTCATTTGCTCGACCATAACGATCGAAAAACGCTTCTCTATAAATGCTTTCAGCAACTTTCGCCACAAGGCATTATGGTTTTTTCTGCCCTATCGAAAAAAGCTCCTCATTTTCAAAAAGGCCGATTCATTAGTCCAAATCGTTACGAATTTCATCAAGGAGTTGCCCTCTATTACTATGATTGTTACTCTATCGAAGAAGAGTTTAACCAATTTAATCTCCTTGAAATTACAGAAATAGAAGAAGATCAACCTATGCTATTGGTGAAATGCGCCAAACCATAACTACTCATTTCCAACCTTTTAACCATTTTCCAATCTTTATTTGTGAAAATTTCTAAAAAATGGCATCTAAATTGTTGTTCAGCGTTGTAGAATTGAAAAACACCCTTGAGCTTTCAATTTCACACCAACACAGATTCATAAACTAAAAGATTTGATTCATTATTTAAATT
Source organism: Salibacteraceae bacterium (assembly GCA_048267965.1). Taxonomy (GTDB): domain Bacteria; phylum Bacteroidota; class Bacteroidia; order Flavobacteriales_G; family Salibacteraceae. Next base: position 253,056 of record JBLWWK010000003.1, on the reverse strand, counting down.
ATCGATTATATTTGTGCATCTACCCAACACACCCACTTATAATGAATTTAACATGCATTGATAGTTTGTTTAGCTGCCATCACAAGTTGAAAAAGATATAGGCGACAACAAAAAGTAACGGCTCTTTCTGCTTTCCAAAAGCAGTTTTACGTGAGAGCAAACCGCAAAAAATCACTTAAATAAATAAAAACCTAATTCACAATCACTTACCCTAATCTATTATTAATTTTTAATACTCAACCTTAGATGAAAACTAGAAATTGGATTTTCGGTCTTGCAGTTTTAGCAGTAGCATTCACTGGATGTAAAGATGATGACGATGACGACAACAAATCATCAAGCAATTTAACGAATGCACAAAAGCTTTCTAGAAGCTGGAAAGTAACTTCTGCTGTTTTAGAATTTTACGATAACAATCAACTAATTGCTTCTGAAGATATTTACGCTCAGAACGATGACTGTGACAACGATGATGTAACTACTTTTAACGCAGATGGTACTTACTTAATCTCAGAAGGTGCTTCTAAATGCGACCCTTCTTTCTCAGATACAGTAGAAGTTGGAACTTGGGCTTTTAATTCTGCTCAAACTCAATTGTACCTTACACCAGATAATTGGGAAGCTGATACTTTTGATATTGTTTCACTTTCTGCTACTCAAGCTAAAATGACACAAACAGACCAAGACGGAACTGAAACGTATGTAGGGAAAATCACTTTTTCTGCTATTTAATCAATCCTCTTTATTCTTTTTACTAAAAAGCGGCTCTTTCGGGTCGCTTTTTTTATGTTCTAACCTGTACTTAACACATTCTTAGTTTTATTAACCTTAACATTAAATTAATCTAAGCAAAGTTTCTTTCTTTTGCGTGAAATAAAAACAAAACGCTAAAACTATTAACATGAGTAAAGTTCACAATTACAGCGCGGGACCCTGCATCTTACCTCAAGAGGTATTTGCTGAGGCGGCTAAAGCCGTTACTGATTTCAACGGAATCGGATTGTCAATCTTAGAGATTTCGCACAGAAGTAAAGATTTCGTTGCTGTAATGGAAGAAGCTCGCAGTTTGGTAAAAGAACTGCTTGAAGTTCCAGCAGGTTACACGGTTCTATTTCTTCAAGGTGGTGCTAGCTTAGGATTTTTAACTACTGCTTACAACATGATGCCAGAAGGCGGTAAAGGTGCTTACATCGAAACTGGTACTTGGGCTAAAAAAGCCGTTAAAGAAGCCAAACTTCTTGGTAATGTAGAAGTTATTGCATCTTCTGCTGATAAAAATTACAATTACATCCCAAAAGGATTTTCGGTTCCTACCGATGCAGATTACTTGCATTTTACCTCTAACAATACCATTTTCGGTACTCAGTTTAAAGATTTCCCTTCAACAGACATCCCTGTAGTTTGCGATATGTCTTCAGACATTTTTAGCCGTAAAATCAATGTTGCAGATTTCGATATTATTTATGCAGGTGCACAAAAGAATTTAGGACCTGCCGGTTCTACTCTTTACATTGTTAAAGACGAAGTTTTAGGTCGTGTAGAAAGATCAATCCCTTCTATGTTAGATCTTAAAGTTCACGCAAGTAAAGACTCAATGTTTAACACCCCTCCGGTATACCCTATCTATGTTTCAATGCTAAACTTGAGACACATGATGAAAGAAGGCGGTATCGATGCTATGCAGAAAAAAGCAGAAGACCGTGCAGCTCTTCTTTACGGTGAAATCGATAGCAATCCATTATTTGAAGGAACCACAGCCATCGAAGATCGCTCTAACATGAACGCTACTTTTGTATTAACTGACGAAAGCAAGCAAGAACAATTCGATAAAATGTGGCAAGAAGCCAACATCAGCGGTATTAAAGGTCACCGTTCTGTAGGTGGTTACCGCGCTTCTATGTACAACGCTCTTGCTATCGAAAGCGTTCAGGCATTAGTAGATGTTATGAAGAAACTTAATAGCTAAACTGAAAAAACTTTATCCAAATGGCTATCAAAATATTAGCAAATGATGGAATTTCTGCTTCTGGAAGGCAACAGCTTGAAGATGCGGGTTACATCGTAATTACCGAAACGGTTCAGCAAGACGATTTAATCGATGCTATTAACCAAAACGACTATAAAGTTCTTCTTGTAAGAAGTGCAACTAAAGTGCGTGAAAACCTTATTGATGCTTGTCCAGGACTAGAAATGATTGGTCGTGGTGGTGTTGGTATGGACAACATTGATGTTGAGTACGCTCGCAACAAAGGAATTGTAGTTTTTAACACCCCCGCTTCTTCTTCTCAGGCCGTAGCTGAGCTAGTAATGGCGCACATGTTTAGCATCTCTAGAGGTTTGTACGATGCTAACCGCAATATGCCAACAAAAGGCGCTACAGACTTTAAACCTTTAAAGAAGAAATACGGAAAAGGTGTTGAGTTAAGAGGCAAAACTTTAGGAATTATCGGTTTTGGTAGAATCGGTCAATTTGTAGCAAAATACGCGCTAGGTTGCGGTATGAAGGTAATTGCTTACAACCGATCAGAAAAAACGGTAAACATCGATTTAGGCATCGAAGGAGTGAATGCAAGCGTAGAAATTAAAACCATTTCGAAAGAAGAAGTTCTTAAGCAATCAGACTTCATTACCCTTCATATTCCTGCTCAAGCAGATGGCTCACCAGCTATTGGCAAAGCAGAATTTGAATTAATGAAAGAGGGTAGCTTCTTAGTTAACTCAGCTCGCGGTGGTGTTGTAGACGAAGATGCGATGATCGAGGCTCTTCAATCTGGAAAATTAGCTCACGCTGGAATCGATGTTTTTGTTAACGAACCCACTCCACGTGAAGATGTTTTGGCTATCTCAAACGCAGGTTTAAGCCCACACATCGGAGCAGCAACAGTAGAAGCTCAAGATCGTATTGGCGGTGAAATCGCAGATATTATCATGGCGCATTACAACAAATAAGCAATAATTCTCTTCAAGAGATTAAAAAGGTCGACTGCTACAGTCGGCCTTTTTTTATATTCGCTTTTTAGAACTCAAACTCGTCACTATGGCCAAAGTAAAACCGTTTAAAGCAGTGTTGCCTACCATCGATAAGGCTCATTTAGTTGCATCCCGCTCTTATGTAACCTATACCAACGATGTGTTAAAAGACAAATTGGCCAATAACCCTTTTACTTTTTTACATGTAATACACCCAGAAGGAACCCAATCTTCCCTTTCTTCTACTCACAACCGTCTTGACAAATACCGTTTGGTAAAAGACCAATACGAAGATTTTTTGCGTAGAGGCGTTTTTAGAAAGTGCGACCACGAGAGCTTTTACATCTATCAGCAAATTAACAAAGGCCACTTGTTCACTGGTATTATTGCAGGAACCGCAATTGAAGACTATCAAAACAACGTTATTAAAAAGCACGAGCACACCCTTACCGCTCGTGAAGAAATGTTTAAAGAATACCTGCAAACCATTCGTATAAATGCAGAACCTGTGCTGATGTCGTATCCAGACCAGCCAGAAATTGAAGAAATAATAAACGCACACTTATCCGTACGACCCGAGTTCGACTTTACCTCAACAGACGAAATTCGTCACCGCTTTTGGATTATAGACGAAGCTGAAGATGTGCAGAACCTAGAAAAAGCATTCGAAAAAGTAGACAGTTTATACATAGCAGATGGCCATCACCGCTCTGCCAGTTCTACTTTATTAGGTGAAGAAGAAAGCAATAGCAACGAGAAAGCACGCTACTTTATGTCGTACCTATTACCCGAAAGTCATCTGCAAATTTTTGACTTTAATCGTTTGGTAAAAGACATTAACGGACTAACCGAAAACGAGTTCCTACAAGAATTGCGAAAGAATTTTCACGTAGAAGATTTAGGCGATACGCTTTGTGTACCGCAGAAATTGCACCACTTAAGCATGTATTTTAACGAGAAATGGTTCTCGCTTACCTGCAAAGCCGAGATGGTAAAAACCGACCATCCGGTAGATGCGCTAGACGCACACTTTCTATCTGAAACCGTGTTAGGCCCCATCTTAGGAATCACCGATTTAAAAACCGACAACCGCGTTAGTTTCTTAGGTGGTTTAGAAGGCATGGAAGGCTTAAAAAATGCGGTAGACAGCGGAAAGTACAAAGTAGCTTTTGGGCTTTTCCCTGTGAGCATCGATCAATTAAAACAAGTGGCAGACGCCAACCTGTACATGCCTCCAAAAAGCACTTGGATTGAACCTAAACTTCGAAGCGGACTGGTTATCTATCCTCTTTAAGTTCGTTACTTTTGCACCCGTAAATGCAAAAGTAATTTATGAGTATTCAAGCCAATTTACAACGCGTTAAAAAGCAATTGCCTTCATCGGTCACTTTGGTGGCGGTTTCTAAAACGAAACCCAACGAAGCCATTTTAGAAGCTTACGAAAGCGGTCATCGAATTTTTGGAGAAAACAAAGTACAAGAATTAACCGCTAAGGCAGAGGCTTTACCCAAAGACATAGAATGGCATTTAATTGGTCATTTACAGCGCAATAAGGTAAAATACATTGCTCCGTTTGTTACCATGATTCATGCGGTAGACAGCATCCGTTTGGCCAAAGAAATTAACAAAAGAGCCGAGCAAAATAACCGAGTTATTCAATGTTTAATTCAAATTCATATTGCTGAAGAAGACACTAAATTTGGTTTCGATTTTAACGAAGCCAAAGATTTTTTAGCCTCAGAAGAATTAAAAGAGCTTAAAAACATTGAAGTAAAAGGCGTAATGGGAATGGCCACTTTTACCGAGAACGAAGAGCAAGTAAAGCGAGAATTTACAACCCTCAAATCTTTTTACGATTCTCAGCAAGAAATTACCCAAAACATAGAAAATTGCCAATTCGATACACTTTCTATGGGTATGAGTGGTGATTATCTAATTGCCATCGAAGCGGGCAGCACAATGGTTCGTGTTGGCTCAGCCATTTTTGGATCAAGAAATTAATAGCATGACAGAGCAAAAAAAGTTAACACCTACTCAAGAAAAAGTACGCCAAAAAAAGCTGGTTGAAATCAAGAAAAATCTTCAATCTACTGAAGAAGTACTCGTGTTAGACGCCATTAAAAACGTAAAAAAACACGGAGATGCATCGGTAATCGAATACTTGGTGCACGTGCTTGTTAACACTGATTCTGAAGCCGTAAAAGGTGAAATTGTACAGGTGTTGAATACGCTGAAAGACCAAGAAGTAGTTGAACCCATCATTGAAGCGGTTAGAGACCCTAAAACCGAAGGCTACAGAAACTTGTTAGTTTCAGCACTGTGGCAAGCGGGTTTAAAAGTTCGTGGTCATCTCGATTTTTTAGTAGAAACTGCCATGAAAGGCGACTATTTAACTGCTTTTGAATGCCTTACAGTTATTGAAAGTGCAGACGAAATTGGCTCTCGAGAAGAAATTGAGCAAAATTTACAACACTTAGCCACGTACATCGAAAGCAATCAGAACAAAGAAAACCTGCCTGTAATTCAGAGTATTTGGGAAGATTTACGCAACAAACTCATCAACTAGTGAAAAACGCATTTTTTCAATTCGTGGTTCTTATCGTAACGGTAGGAACCACATTTCTCTCTTCTTGTACATCTAGCGATGATGTAAGAGAAAACCCCAATTATCGAATAATTGAAGGCAATTATTACCTCAACAAGGTAGATTACTTTTCAGAGTACTATTTAGTGCAGTACAACGAAGAGACACAGCTAATGGAGAAAGTTTTTGACGAACCTATTCAGCTTATTGATTGGAAAAAAGGCTATATCTACATTACTACACCTCGCATCGATTTTTTAGAAATCAATACAGGAAGTGCTACGCCAGAATTTTTAAAAAACAGCACAACTGAACCCACTGCTTCTCACTCAGATTTCACGCTGAAAGAACCTCACCATGCATGGGAAATTCTATTGAAAAAATCGGGAAACAAAAGCAAATATTACCAAATGATTGTCGGTTTCACCGTAATAATTGCTCTTGTTGCCGCATTGTTGTACATACTAAAAATGGCGAAGTCTAGAGCTGCTTAAGTGCTGCTAAGATATTTTGCTCAACTCGCTCTTGAATATTGGTTTGAGATGCTTTTTCGAACTTTTTACCGGTAATGTGCTCGTACAATTCGATGTAACGCTCACTCACCGATAAAATGTATTCTTCCGTCATTTCAGGAACCGTTTGCCCTTCTTGACCTTGAAAATCATTTTCGATTAACCATTGTCTTACAAACTCTTTAGAAAGCTGCTTTTGTTTTTCACCATTTTCTTGTCGTTCTGCATACCCTTCTAAAATAAAGTAACGAGAAGAATCAGGTGTGTGAATTTCATCTATTAAGGTAATGGTTCCTTCAGCATCTTTACCAAACTCGTATTTGGTATCTACTAAAATTAACCCTTTATCGCGTGCCATTTCGGTACCTCTTTCAAAAAGCGCACGCGTATACTCTTCTAACTGTATGTAATCTTGCTCTGCCACTAAACCAGAAGCCAAAATTTCTTCACGAGAAATATCTTCATCGTGGCCCTGGTCTGCTTTGGTAGTTGGGGTAATAATAGGCGTTGGCAGCTGGTCGTTTTCTTTTAAGCCATCTGGGAGTGTAACACCGCACAATTCTCGCTTGCCCTCTCGGTAAGTTCTCCACGCATGGCCTGCTAAATAACCGCGAATTACCATTTCCACTTTAAAAGGCTCGCAGCTTTTACCAATGGTAACATTCGGATCAGGAGAGGCTATTTTCCAGTTGGGTACAATATCAGAAGTAGCATCTAAAAACTCTGCTGCAATCTGGTTTAATACTTGACCTTTAAACGGAATGCCTTTGGGCAATACCACATCAAAAGCCGAAATTCTATCAGAAGCTACCATTACTAAAATATCGTTTTCTAAACGGTACACCTCTCGCACTTTCCCGTGGTATAAATGCTGCTGGCCAGGTAATTCGAATCGGGTTGTATTAAGCGTTTCCATGTTTGGTATTTAACTTCTTTTTAGAATGAGTTTCTTCTTCTGTTTTATCGTAAGCTTCAATAATTTTCTTCACTAATTTGTGTCGAACAACATCGCTACCATCTAATTCGATAATTTCTATTCCCTTTACCTTACGAAGTATTTTCAGTGATTGCACCAAACCCGATTGTTGTGCCTTAGGCAAGTCAATTTGGCTCACATCTCCGGTAATTAAGAATTTCGCGTTCCTACCCATACGCGTTAAGAACATTTTCATTTGCGCTGCCGTTGCATTTTGGCCTTCATCTAGAATTACAAAGGCATTATCGAGCGTTCTTCCGCGCATAAAAGCTAGCGGAGCAATTTGAATCACTCCTTTTTCGATAAAACCTTCTAACCGGTCGGTAGGAATCATATCATGAAACGCATCGTATAACGGTTGCAAATAGGGATCTAATTTTTCTTTTAAATCACCTGGTAGAAATCCGAGGTGCTCGCCCGCTTCTACCGCAGGACGAGTAACAATTATTCTTTTTACCTCTTTGTTTTTAAGCGCTCTAACCGCCAAAGCTACTGCGGTATAGGTTTTTCCGGTTCCTGCTGGGCCAATGGCAAAAACCATATCGTTTTCTTTAATGGCCGTTACCATTCTACGCTGATTGGTAGAGCGAGCTTTTATGAGCTTACCATCTAAACCATAAACCAGCACTTCGTCTGCCCCTTGTGGTTCTTGCTCCATGGTGGCCGCCACTTCTTCCCCATTTTCGCTCATTAACAACTCAATTTTCGCCTCCGTTAAGTGGTGATACTGATTGTAATGTTCTACTAACAAGTTAATTTTTGAAGTAAACCGATCTAACTCTTCTTGCGGCCCATTGGCAATAATGCTGGTTCCGCGAGCAATAATTTTCAGCTTGGGAAAAAAAGACTTGATTAAATTAATGTGAGCGTTATTAACGCCAAAAATCTCTACTGGGTTTTTCGAGTCGAATTGAATAATAGCTTCTTGCAAATTACCTATAGCTTAAGTGAAATATTTTGAATAAAACTGAATTACGTTACTTCTTCTTTTTGTAATGTTTCATTTAATTTCGCGTCTGCAAAAGTAAGTCATTTTTAAGATGGCAAAATCACCTCAACCCCGGAATTAAACGATTAATGACGTTAGTAACTTTAACTACTGATTTTGGTTTAAGAGACTTTTATGCGGCTGCCGTGGTGGGAGAGCTATACAAACACATACCTGATGTGCGTGTAGAAGCGGTAAACCACCAAATTCCGAAATACAACACAATTGAAGGTGCAATGTTTCTAAAAAATTCGTGGAAGAGTTTTCCAGAAGGAACCATTCACATAGTTAGCATCAATAACCATTACTCTCAGTACCCTCAATACATTGCTGTAGAATATGACGGACATTATTTTTTAGGAGCCGATAATGGATTGTTGAATTTAGTGTTTGACGAACATACACCGGCTACCCGCATTTTTTCAATCGATTTACCCATTAACGATGAAGATGCTTCTTTTCCTTCGAAAAGTTTATTTGTAAAGGCAGCGGCCCACATTGCAAAAGGCGGAACGCTCGAATTTTTAGGTAAACCCATAGATTCTTTATCGATGGCGTTAATGCCGGCTCCTACCTACAATGGATACTCCATTACTGCCTCGATTTTGTACATAGATTCTTACGGAAATGTAATCACCAACCTTACTCCGCAATTTTTAAATCAGTATAGAAATAATCGAAACATTCGAATTTTAGGCATCGACAGAAATTTTTCGATTACTAAACTTGACCGTAACTATACAGATGTTGAAGCGGGTGACGATGTGGCTTTCTTTAATTCGATGGGTTACTTAGAAATTGCTTCTCGCAACGGAAACGCTGCTCAACTACATGGTTTTGAGCGAAATAAACACGTTTATATAGAATTTGATGATTAGAATTGTAAAAATGACGTTTAAGGCCTCGGCAATAGAAACGTTTCAATCTACTTTTGAAGAATACAAAGAGAAAATACGAGCAGTAAACGGCTGCGAACGTTTAGAATTGTTGCAAGACATTAACAATCCCTGCATCTTTTTCACCTATAGTTTTTGGAACGAACCAGCATCTTTAGAAAACTACCGCCACTCTGCCCTTTTTAAAGAAGTTTGGAGCAAAACCAAAGTTCATTTTGACGATAAACCCGAAGCTTGGAGTGTAGACCAAAAAGTGGTTCTCCCGTAAAGGCATAAAAAAAGGAAGAACAATTACTGCTCTTCCTTTCTTTCGTTAAACCTAAACTAACTAACCCTAATTTAACTCTTCCATGTAGAAACGGTAGATTCTTTTGGAGTGATACTTAAAACTGGAATTTTAGAATTATTTATCACTTTTTGAGCTACGGATCCTACAAAAAAATCTTTTATACTGTTTTCTTGCTGAGTCATAATGGTGATTAAATCAGCCTCTTGTTCTTCAGCAAAATTGATAACTTGTTGCGCTACGTTTTGCCCTTCTAAATGGTGAATAGAGCAAACAACGCCTTCTTTTCTAATTCTTTCTACTGTGTAATGAGAAGCAAATTTCAGCGATTTTCTGTCGCCTTTTGTCTCTTCTTCATGCACAATGGCAATTTTGATTTCGGCATCGAACATTTTAGCTACCCAAATAGCGTGTCGAACTTTTTGGCGCGTTTCTTTAGTAAGATCAAGCGGTAAAACAATCGTTTTACAACCATCTCTATGCTGCTCACCCATAATGGTAATTACACTTCGCTTGGCTTTACTAATTAACGCAAACGTATTTGAGCCCATTCTTTCTAAAAACTTGTCTTTAGAATGGAAACCCACTACTACGAGTATCGGATCAAACTCTTCGTTAACTCTTAAAATGGTAGGAACCACACGACCTTCTTCGATGCGTTTCACCACTTTTACACCCGATTTTAACTTAGCTTCTTCAATCCATTTATCTAGGCGGTTAGACAATTGGTCGAAAGATTCTTTCTTATTGTTTACATGCAAAACAACAATCTCTGCGCCCGTTAGCTGAGCTAAATTTTGTGTTTGCTGTAACGCAATTCTACAGATGGGCGAAAAGTCTACAGGAACTACAATATACTTTTTCATAAACACCTCTTCCAATTCGGGGCGCGAAAATACCACCTTTTTGGAAACTGGAAAACTAATGCTTCAATAAAATTACTTTTCCTTTTCGGGTGTTCGAATCGTATCCTCCTTTTTCGAAGAAATCGTAATTGATTCGCCAATAAAACAAGTTGATATTCAGATCATCAACTTCTCCATTGTATTCCCAACCATCGAGCGGATTCTGGGTTTCGAATACTCGATTTCCCCATCGATCGAAAATTTCGAGTTGGTAAAACAATAAGATAGGGCAATCTATTACAGGGGCAAAAACATCGTTTAAACCATCGCCATTGGGCGTAAAACTATTAGGAACAAATACGTGGCAAAGACATTCGTCTTCTAAAACAGAAATCTCATCCACTTCTCTTCCGCAACCGTTGGTTCTCTCTAACCATAAAAACTGTTGCTCAGAAAACGTGCGAACGGGGTTGGTAGAACCATCTGACCAATTATAATTAGCTGTGCGACTATCAGAAAAATCAAATGTTTCTGATTTTCCTCTACAGAAATATACGGGTGAATCAATTTCTGCCATTATGGTAGAGTCTACAAACACCCATACCGTATCGCTGTAAGCACAAGAATCTAACTGAGCAGAGGCAATATACATACCTGCAGAATCTACGGTTATTTGCTCTACGGTATCTCCCGTATTCCAGTTGTAAGTGGTTCCTACAAAAGTAGAAGCATCAATTACTATTTCTTCTCCAACACAAATTCGCTCTATCTCGTTAAAATTGAAAACGGGCGAATTCAGCAAGCTTACCTCAATTGTATCTTTCACAGAGCAAACCGAATCTTGCACTTCTAATACATACAAGCCGCTATCTGAAATAAAGGTGTAATTGCTTTGGCTTCCGGTATTCCACTGGTAGGTTAAACCAGCTTGATTGGGCACTTCTAGTTTCCAGTTGGCACCGTAGCAAATAGAAGTATCAGCTCCTAAATCTAAGGGAAGTCCATAAAAATCAACCCTAACGGTATCTCTCAATACGCAACCGTTCACATTCATTTCAACAGAATAGTCACCGTTAGCAGTGACCAATAAGGTAGAATTGGTAGAACCATCAGACCAGGTATAAGTGGCTCCTGCAAGAGTGGCATCTAACAAATAATCGGCTTGGTTACAGATGGCGGTGTCGTTTCCGAGTTGGGTTCCTACAGCTGGCGTAATTTCAATGGTTTTGGTAATGGTATCGTTATCGTTGCAACCGCTCACAATCAATTGAACGGTAAAAGTTCCGGCTGTTGAAAAAGTATGATTTGGTGAAATTTCGTTGCTAGTATTGTCTGCTCCGCTCCCAGGATCGTCAAAATCCCACTCCCATTTTATGCCTTCGCTGTTGTCGGTAAAGGGAGTAACGTCTCCTAAGCACCCATTAGGCGCAGAAAAATCGGCCACTACGGTGCACGGATTATCGTAATTCAATTGAAAAAAGTTGGCTCCATTTTGAATCAACGGATTGTTAACAGGAGCACCGGTGATTAAATCGAGCTGATACAAGCGATCGTTACCCGATGCATCGGTGGCTGAAACCACATAAACATTTCTAAATGGGTCTATTGCGGGCTCGGTAGCAGAGCCTCCGTTAATACCTGAAATATTGGTACGTGGAGATAAAACTCCCGTATTTTCATCAATATTCGCCAGTACAATTTGGTTAATTAAAGGGTTATGGTAAAGACCAAAAATCTCTTGTGTAAAGCAATTATAAGCTAGCTGCCTAAAAAGACCTTGCATCGAAATGGTTTGAGAACTAGTAAGTGTACCGTTGGTTAAATCTACTTGAAAAATCAATCGGTTCCCACCTAATTGAGAACCACTTACATAAATATATTGATTCGTTTGCGGTTGTAAAATAGAAGGCGAATTGTCGGGTAATCCTGGAATAGACGTAGGCGAAACTTGTGTTAATGCACCGCTTATAGGATCTATCGTTACTAAAAATACATTGTTTAAATTGTTGATGTCGAACTCTAAGCCGTAAAGTTGGCCATCGTCACAATTAAAGTTCAAATGATACAAATGCAATGCATTGGGCACCGTAGCTTGGTTCACCACGTTGGCCGCGTTTAAATCTACCGTGTATAAAACTCTTCCGCTATTGGTAAGAGCTAAAATGTAGAGTATGTCTGCATTGGGATCTAACGAAGTAGACATAATATCGAACGCCCCAGGGGGCAAACCTACAATGTTTTGCACATTGCCATTAGTGGTGTCAATATAAGCCACTCCAGGTGTTGTTCCACTCGAATTAATGCCCACAAATTGCGTTTGTGAACACGCTATTGATGAGTAAAATAAAAATAGTAAAACACCCCCTATCCACTGAGAAAGAGATTTGATATACGTTTTCAAAAGGTGTAGTTTGTTCGTTTACGAAAGGTATTTTCTAATGGCCTTTTTTTCTTCTTGCGTTAAAGGTAATTCATTTAACCAATACAACATGGCCTGATTTTTATCAAACTGCACTGCATAGAAACGAATAACACTTGCATGATTATTCTTTAACTTTCTGTTATTACTCAACGCTCCATCTACCAAACTTTTAAAAAGATCTCGATTTAAAATATTCAACTCTTTGCACAAATTGGCCGCATTTTGACGTGTAATAAATTCAAAAGATCTTCCTGCTAAATCTGCTAATTCTTTTTCGTAAGGCTTTTTATCGGCATTCAATAACCATTGGTATTTTAACCAAGCCAACCGCACATTTTGGTGATTGTCTCCCAGCTCGTTTTCTACCTTTTCTAAGTATTTCTCTGCGTTTTCGAGGTAAGAATCCATTAATTTATCGAGGGCTAACTCTACGTTTTGATAAGACGAATCAAGCAGCATTTCTTCTACCGTAAGTCTCAGCTCCGGATCGATTGAAGACAAACTTGAAAGAGCTGCTCTGCGCACTTCGTGAGAAGAATGCGTCAACATTTTTTCTTTCCAATCTATCGAAAGCTCCGGATAGTTTATGAGTTGCCGAGCAATTTCACTGTGTATCGCATAGAAATCTTCCCGATTAAAAATTTCTTTATACGTCTTTAATTTCTTTTCTGTAGGAACCAATCGTAACGCTTCTAACGCATCTACCCTATCGAGCATAAACTCTGCTTTATTAGCTTGACTTAAAAGCATATTCAACGGCTTTTCAAACTCTACGGTTTTCAACACCTTATTATTAGGATCGAAAAGAACAAAATCTACCGTTTCGTTTGCAGGCCAAGAAAGATGAACTTCTTCTGATGCGTTTTCTATCCAAGCGGTTTTCTTCACCACTTTGCCGCTTTTCAGATGCACTTCAAAATCAATGGGCATTTTAAAATACCCCACCGTTTCGGTGTGTTTTTGTACTTGTTTTACCAAGAAAACTCCCTGATTAGATGCATTTGACACTTTTTCAATAAAACTCACTTGGTATGCTGGTTCTCCCCCTCTGTACACCCATTGATCGAAAAACCAATCGAGCGACTCACCAAGTGTTTCGTGAATTTGAGTAAGTAAATCTTCGGTATCTACACTTTGGTATCGATGCGCCAATAAATAATCTTTTATCACTTTTCTGTACGCTTCTTCCCCTAAAACAGTGTTCAACATTTTAAGCACAAACGCCCCTTTCATGTAGTGCCTAGCAGAGCCTGCTCGGCTATCTCTAATGGGATAATCATCTTTCTCTCCGGCCTTTAATGCAGTAAGCTGATTGTTGCGCATCATCCAATCAAATGCCTGCTCTCCAAACACTTGCCCTTGCCACAAACCGTGATAATACGTAGCAAAACTCTCGTGCAACCAATGTGCTTCAGAAGACCTAGCCGTTACCATATCTCCAAACCACTGATGCGCCAATTCATGCGCATTTACATACACATATTGCTTATCGAGAAAACCTCTTTCGTCTGTAAAGAAGAAATCGCCAAAAACGGTGGCCGTTGTGTTTTCCATAGCACCGTACAAATAATCTTGCACCGGAATTTGCGAGTAACTCTCCCAAGGGTACTCAACGCCAATGTATTGCTCGAACCAATCGAACATTTCTTTCGTTTTTAAATAAGCGGTAGGAACCCGATTTTCCCACTTAGGGTAATAATACATGCGAAGCGGAACCCCCGACTCACTTTTTACTTCGCGGATGTTGTATTCTCCAATTCCTAACATTACCAAGTAACTAGCATGCGGACGAGACATTTGATAGTGCCAAGTGGTAGTTCCGTCTTTGTTCGACTTTTTCTTCTTTAATACTCCATTGCTCAACACTTTATACGGATCGGGAAAAGTCACCTTTGTTTCGGTTACTAATTTATCGTTCAAGTGATCGAAATGAGGAAACCAATGTCTATTATCGATACCTTGGCCTTGTGTCCACACTTGTTTTTCACTTCTGTTGGTAGAATCTTGCCAACCGATAAAATACATTCCTTTCGATGGAAAAGCCTCGTATTGAATTTTCAGCGTATGGGTAGTTTCCCATTGCAAAGGCTCTTCGAACCGAAAAATCAACCCTTCTGAGATGGTCTCTACTTCGATAGGTTGGTTGTTCAGTTGCGCTGAAAGAACGGTAATTCCGGGTCCATCGATAAAAAGCGAGTCTACTTCTTCGCGAATCGGCTGAAAAGTATGGGTTACTTCACCTTTTACTTTTCCTTCTTTCGGAAAAATCGAAATATCGATGAGGCAGTGAGAAAAGTCTACCCATCTTTCTCTAGGAACCGATGCTTCATCGTGAATGTGTGTTTTTACATCTTGGGCAAAAGCGGTTCCTACCGTTACAAGAAGAAGTAGTAGAGTTGAAAAAAGAGTTCTCATGGTTGTGAAACTTTTGAGTTATTCGATTTATTCCCAGCCTTTTTCTGCGCTATAAAATACGCTATTTGCTTTGGGTCTTTGGTTGTAATTTGAGGCCATAACTTCACCATAAGCCGCTGTAGCTCTAATGGCTAGCAGATCTCCGCGTTGCACAATGGGCAGTGTAATTTGCTTTCCGAAACAATCGCTCGATTCGCAAATGGGCCCTACAACATCGTATTTTTCGGTGTCGGTATTGTGCGGTGTGAGGTGCTCTATTTTATGGTACGCTTGGTACAAAGCCGGGCGAATGAGCTCCGTCATCCCAGCATCTAAAATGGCAAAATTGGTCTTTATGCCTTTTTTCACATATAAAACCTTCGAAATTAAATCTCCGCAAGCTGCCACCAATGCACGGCCGAGTTCGAAATGCACTTCTTGCTTGGGTCTTAACTCTAAAAATTGATTGAAAATGCGGAAATAATTGGCAAAATCAGGAATTAGCTTTTCGTCTGGAAATTCGTAATCGATGCCTAAACCACCGCCCACATTGATGTGTTTTAGCGGAAATTTTTTCTCTTCGAACCACTTTTGAATTTCGTTTACACGAAGGCACAAATGCTTAAAAGAAGAAAGCTCTGTGATTTGCGAACCAATGTGAAAATGGATACCAGTTAGGTCTAAAAACTGGGCATTATTGAGTATTTCTGCTACCGAATCGAGTTCCCAAAGATTAATACCAAACTTATTTTCTTCTAACCCTGTTGTGATGTATTTGTGGGTATTGGCATTTACATCGGGGTTAATCCGCAAAGCAATTTTGGCGCGCTTATCTACTTTTTGCGCTAGTTCTTCAATAACTTTTAACTCTTCTATCGACTCTACATTAAACGAAAAAATTTCGGCTTCTAGGGCAGCTAGAATTTCTTTATCGCTTTTCCCCACACCGGCAAAAGCAATTTGAGAAGGAGCAAAACCCGCCTTTAAACTAGCTTCTACTTCTTGGCCAGTTACACAATCGGTGCCGAAACCTAGCTGCTTTATTTCTTGCAAAATGCGCGGATGAGCGTTGGCTTTAATGGCGTAATGCAATTTAAAATCGTATTGCTTGGCTTCTGCTAAAGCAGCCGATAAAATGGTGGTAAGTTTATCGAGGTTGTAGAAATAAAAAGGAGTTTCTAGCGTACGAAAATGATCGACAAGATGGTTTTTCATGATTCTGATCCTCCTAGTTATTTTGAGTGAATAATTCGTTGTTTAATGCTAAAAGTGCTTGCTTTTTATGCTCAGAATTAATGAGCATCGATACGTTATTTTTGCTTCCACCGTAAGAAACCATTCGGAGTGGAATCTCTTTTAACGCGTGCATTATCAGGTTGGCAAATCCTGATTTTTCTGCCAAGAAATCGCCCACAACGCAAATTATCGACTGGTTTTGATCAACTTCTACCACACCAAATTGTTCTAAATCGCGCACAATTTCGTTGAGTCTTTCGGTATTGTCGATGGTTAACGAAATAGCTACTTCTGAAGTGGTAATCATATCTATCGAAGTTTTGTAGAGTTCAAAAACTTCGAAAACCGAGCGCAAGAAACCATAGGCCAACAGCATTCTACCCGATTTAATTTTAATGGCCGTAATTCCATCTTTAGCGGCTACAGCTTTGATAAACTGACTATTCGATTCGGTAGAGATTAAGGTTCCTTCAGCGGTAGGATCCAATGTACTCTTTAATCGAACAGGTATGTTTTTCTCTTTAGCGGGTCTTACACTTGAAGGATGCAAAATTTTTGCTCCAAAATAAGCGAGCTCTGCTGCTTCATCGAAGCTGAGTTGAGCAATGGGGGTTGTTTTTTCAACTACGCGTGGATCGTTATTGTGCATGCCATCAATATCGGTCCAGATTTGAATTTCTTCAGCGCCAATAGCGGCTCCTACCAAAGAAGCTGTATAATCGCTACCACCGCGCTTTAGGTTATCGATTTCACCGTAAGCATTGCGACAAATAAACCCTTGCGTTACAAAAATATCTACTTCAGGATTTTCGTTGAGCATTCTTTCCAAGTTAACCTTGATGTAATAATCGTCTGGTTCATCTTGATTATTGATACGCATGAAATCTAATGCGGGAAGCAATTTGGCGTTAATGCCCTCTTGCTGGCAATAAAGGGTAAACAAGGCGGTGCTCAGTAATTCACCTTGGGCTAAAATGGCTCTCTCTTCATGAATAGTAAACATGTCTTTTGAAAAGGCATCGATAAAGTTCATGTGAGATGTGAGCAGCTCAAAAGCTTCTGTTTTTAGCGCTTGATTCTCGAGCAAATCTTCGATAAGATGGAAATACTGCTCTTCCATCTGTACTAACATTTTGTTAAAAACAGGGATTTCAGAGTTGTATAAAGCGCTACATAATTGCACTAATTGGTCGGTAGTTCCAGAAACTGCAGAAAGCACAACCACCTTTCGTTTCTTCGTATGAATGATGTTAGCGACTTGTTTCATACGACTTGCAGAGCCAACCGAAGTTCCCCCAAATTTTAGTACCATCATAGTTGTGTGTTTTAAAATGAAAAGCTGCAAATGTAATGAAAGCGACATTTCATCGATTCAAAACAACAATCTACCTGAAAACACGTAATTGAAGTGCTGTTAAATATTAAATTTGTCGCCTTTTGACGCACGGCTTATGATCACACTTTTATTCAAAGAAATCAATAGTTTTCTGAGCTCGCTCATCGGCTATATAGTGATTGCCGTTTTTTTGGCTGCAATCGGTTTGGTGATGTGGGTTTTTCCAGGAAACACGTTAGATGCAGGTTATGCAAATATTGACCAGTTGTTTCTAATCGCCCCTTGGGTATTCTCGTTTTTGGCTCCTGCCATTACTATGCGCTCTTTTTCAGAAGAACGCAGAACAGGTACCTTAGAGCTTTTGCTAACGAAACCCTTGAGTGATTGGCAAATTATTTTGGCTAAATTCTTTGCTGGGTTTGTTCTCATTTTTTTCACCTTGGCTCCTACCTTGGTGTATTATTTTACGGTTCATAAATTGGCCATTCCAGTTGGGAATGTAGATACGGGCGCCATGTGGGGTTCTTATTTAGGGCTTCTCTTCTTAGGCGGAGGTTTTGTATCGATTGGTATTTTTGCTTCTGCTCTTAGTGAAAACCAGATTGTTTCTTTTATTCTGGGTGTTTTTATGTCGTTTTTAATGTACTTCGGCATTGAACAATTTTCGAATTTCCCGTTTTTAGGATCTCTACAAAGCGTAATTGTTGACTTAGGAATGTTCGAGCATTATCTTTCTATAAGTCGAGGTGTTATCGATACCAGAGACCTTGTTTATTTTGGTACGCTCATCGCGTTTTTCTTGATGCTCACGAAGTTGAAACTTGAAAGTAGAAAGTGGTAATGGGTCAGAAAAAACAAAAAAACATTCAAAATTCGAAGAGCAGAAAAACCCAGAACATTGTTCAGTTTGTAATTGGGTTAATTATTGTTTTCTTGCTTAATTTCTTAAGTAGTTTCGTTTTTGAACGATTCGATTTAACGGAAGAAAATCGCTATTCGCTAACAGAAGCCACTAGAGACGATTTACAATCTTTAGAAGATTTTGTTACCATTAAAGTTTACTTAGATGGTGAATTGCCCGCAGATTTTAAACGCTTGCAAGATGCTACACGAGAAATGCTCGATGAGTTTAGAGTCTACGGTGAAGAAAACATCCACTACGAATTTATTAACCCTTCTGCAGATCCTGACCCAAAAGTAAGGGCTTCGGTATACCGTGAATTGAGCAAAAAAGGCTTGGTATACAACAACATCAGAAGCCGAGATGGAGACACCCAAACCGAGCAAATTATTTTCCCAGGTGCTTTGGTGATTTATCGTGGACAAGAGTACCCTGTGCAACTAATTAAAAGTCAGCAAGGTATTCCGAGAGAAATTATGGTGAACAATGCCATTCAACAACTCGAATACGAATTAATGAGCACCATTAGAAGCGTTACCAAAACTACTTCTAAAACGGTTTATTTCTTACGCGGACAATCAGAAATTCAAAAAGAAAATCTTGCCGATATCTACAACACATTGGGCGAATTTTACAATGTGGAATGGAAAAGCATTGATGGCCGATTAGATGCTTTAAAATTGGCTCAAGCCTTGGTTGTAGCAGGACCCGATTCTGCATTTACCGAAAAAGACAAATACATGATTGACCAGTTCATCATGAAAGGCGGTAAAGTACTTTGGTTGGTAGAACCTGTAGAGGCCAGTATGGATTCTATTCAGAAAAACAGCCTTACCATGGGGCTACCGAAAGATGTGAATTTGAGCGATCAGTTGTTTAAATACGGTGTGCGCCTGAACAACGATTTTATTACCGATTTAAATGCGCGTAGAATTCCTGTAGTAACAGGTATGATTGGGAATCAACCTCAACAAGAATTTTTCCCTTGGTTGTTTGCTCCTTTTGGTTTACCCGCGAATTCTCACCCAATTGTAAACAGTCTAGATGCGGTTCGTACCGATTTTGTGAGCACCATCGATTTTGTAGGCAACAGCGATGAAATTGTGAAAACTAAACTTTTGCAAACTTCACCGTATTCGAAGGTTTTAAAGGCTCCTACCAGAATTTCACTCAATATTTTAAGAGAAACTCCAGATAAACGTCAATATTCACAAGGTCCACAAACCATTGCTGTACTATTGGAAGGAACCTTTGAATCTGTGTTTAAAAACCGATTGGCTCCTGCGGTTAGCAATAATCCAGAGTTTAATTTTAAAGAGAAAAGTGTAAAAACAGCTATGGTGGTGGTTTCAGATGCCGATATAATTACCAATCGTTACAGCGAAAAAACCGACCAATATTACGCACTTGGCTACGATCGCTTTGCGAATACCACCTTTGCCAATAAAGACTTTATTCTCAACGCAATTAATTACCTACTCGATGATGACGGCTTAATCAATGCTCGTGGTAAAGAGTTTAAAATACGTTTGTTAGACGAGCAAAAAGCCAAGCGAGAAAAGCTAAATTGGCAAATTACCAATGTGGTTTTCCCTATTTTAATTGTACTGATTTTCGGTGTAATTCACCACTTTATTAGAAAGAGACTTTACGCCAAATAACCCATCAAATCAATTTTTCAATGAATAAATCAACAGTTTACGGTTTAATCATAGTGCTCATTTTAGCCGCTGTAGGAGGCTATTTCTATTTTCAAAAAAGCGGCTCTACGTTTAACGAAGACGAAAGCAATTTTGCTATTCAAGATACAGGTTCGATCACCAAAATTTATATGGCCGATAAAAAGAACCAAGAAATATTATTGACCAAATCGACTACCGGAAAGTGGATAGTAAACAACCAATACAACGTTAGACACGATGTAATTAACACCTTGTTAGCTACGCTTAAACAAGTGACTGTTCGTTCTCCTGTAGCAAAAAATGCTCGTGAAAAAGTGATTAAAAACATCGCTTCAGACGGACTTAAAGTAGAAGTGTATGTAAACGATGAAGAGCAACCGCATAAGGTATTCTACCTTGGAACTGCAGACCAATTTCACAGTGGATCTTTTATGCTTTTAGAAGGAGCCGAAAACCCCTATTTGATGCATGTTGAAGGAGCCTACGGTTATCTCAACCCACGTTTTGTAATGCATGTTCCTGATTACCGTGAAAATGTGATTTTCGCTACCCAAAAAGACGAAATTCAACAAGTTTTTGTTGATTACCCTCTGTACCCAGAGCAGTCTTTCTCTATTAATCGATCTGGAAACGGCTTTATTGTAAAAAGTGCTCAAGGAATTCAGCAATCGAATATTGATACGGCCTATCTATCTAATTTCTTGAACCAATTCGAAATGATCAACTTCGAGTCTTTTGAAAAAACGAAAGACCCCATGTACTTAGATTCTTTGGTAGCAAAAACACCAGAATTTACTGTTGGTTTAACAGATGTAAATCAACGTACAACTACCATTAAAGGGTTCAAGAAGCCTGTAAGTGGAGACTTTGTAGACTTATGGGGAGATAGCATTGATTTTGACCTGGATAGAATGTATGGCTTAATAAACGAAGAAGAAGTGGTAATTATCCAGTACTATGTTTTCGATCCGGTGACCGTAGATTTAGAAGATTTCAAGAAAGATTAATACACTGTTTTGTTTTTAACAACTTGTTGAAAAATCATTGGTGATTCAAAAGCTTTGCTAAAGCTTAGCCCTTGAATAAGTTTATATTTGTCTATTGCGTAACAATCTTTTTATTTAGAAAAATCACTCAGAGTACTGAGTACATATAAAAGCACTTGAGATGAAGTTTATTGTATCAAGCTCAGCATTATTAAAGCACTTACAAGCGATTAGCGGTGTTTTAAACAACAACAACACCCTTCCTATTTTAGATAATTTTCTGTTTGAGATCAAAGAATCTCAACTGTTAGTTTCTGCTTCAGATTTAGAGACTACCATGATTACTAAAATCGGATTAGACAAAGTAGAAAGTGAAGGGGATATTGCCATTCCTGCACGTTTGCTACTTGATACCCTAAAGACTTTTCCAGATCAGCCGCTTACTTTCACCATCGACAGCGAAAGCTTCGGGGTTGAAATCTCATCAGACAATGGTAAGTACAAATTGAGCGGTCAAAACGGAGAAGAGTTCCCTAAGGTTCCTTCAATTAGCGGTTCTTCATCTTTCGAAATTGAATCAGGCACGCTTTTCAACGCCATCAACAAAACCATTTTTGCAAGTGGAAACGATGAGTTAAGACCGGTAATGTCTGGTGTTTATTTCGAACTTGAAAAAGACAATGTAACCTTTGTAGCTACCGATGCGCACAAATTGGTTCGCTACAGAAGAAACGATGTTCAATCTTCTAAAGGCACATCGTTTATTATGCCTAAGAAACCGTTAACGTTATTGAAAAACGTTACTTCTAGTGTAAACACCAACGTTACTGTAGATTACAACGAAAGCAATGCGCACTTCAACATTGATGATGTTGAACTGATTTGTCGATTAATCGATGGTAAGTATCCTAATTACGATGCGGTTATTCCAAAAGAGAATCCAAATCAAATGGTGGTAGATAGAGTTTCTTTCTTAAACTCAGTAAAACGAATTTCTATCTTCTCTAACAAAACTACTCACCAAGTTCGTCTTAAAATTACAGGCAGTGAATTAAACATCTCGGCAGAAGATTTAGATTTTTCTAACGAAGCCGTTGAGCGTTTAACTTGCCAGTACACAGGTGACGATATGGAAATTGGTTTCAACTCGCGTTTCTTAGTAGAAATGCTCAACAACTTAGATACAGATCAAGTTCGTTTAGAAATGAGTGCTCCAAACAGAGCTGGGTTATTGTTACCCGATAACACAGACGAAGACGAAGACATCTTAATGTTAGTAATGCCCGTAATGTTAAACAGTTAAGCGGTACTAACTCGAAATAATTAAAAAAGGGCTATCCGATCGATAGCCCTTTTTTTACGCCAAATAACTGAATAGAATTCACATGAACAAGCAAGACGAATTGCATCAGAAATTTATGCAAATGGCCATTGATTTAGCCCGTGAAGGAATGACCAAAAATGCTGGCGGCCCTTTCGGTTGTGTTATTGTAAAAGATGGAGTTGTGGTTGGTAAAGGGCACAATGAAGTAACGAGCACCATGGATCCTACCGCGCATGCAGAAATGGTTGCTATTAGAAATGCTACACGAGAATTGCAAGATTTTGAACTTACCGGTTGCGATCTTTACACTTCTTGTGAACCTTGCCCCATGTGTTTAGGCGCCATTTATTGGGCACGACCCAACAGAGTATTTTATGCTTGCACCAAAGAAGATGCTGCTGCGGTTGAATTTGATGATGACTTTATTTACCAAGAAATTGAAAAACCCTATGCAGAACGCTCTATTCCTATGAGCAATTTATTACGCCAACAAGCCGTTCAAGTTTTTCACGAATGGAAAGAAAAAGCCGATAAAACTGCTTACTAATATCGGCTTACCTCCCACTATTTTTTTTACACATGCTGATCAATTAGAATAGGGTTTCCATCTGGGTCGATTAAAACAATATTGGCCGGACCACTTTCGCTATCAATTTGCTTTTTTTCGATGTTTAAACCGTTTTTTGTTACCGTTTCGGCAATAATTCGCACATCGTCAAACTCTTCTAGTGGCTGTGCATTGCTGTCCCAACCCGGATTAAATGTGAGAATATTCTGCTCAAACATTCCTTCAAACAACCCTACAATACTCTCCCCATTTTTCATAATGAGGTAATTCATGGCTTCGTCTCCTCCAAATTGTTCAAAGCCTAACTTTTCGTAAAATGCTCTAGAAACTTTTAAATCTTTAACCGCCAAACTAACTGAAAATACTCCTAACTTCATGGTGCTATAAAATTTAATATGCGTTTAAAGATAACCTTTCCTGCGCTTCTTATATCGGTGATTTTTCTTCAAGCAACACTTACTATTCATGGTCAAGAATTGAAGAAGAAAACCATAATTGGTTCCTACCGTGCCATTAATGGTTTACCGGGTAAAAAAATTAAATATGCCGATGGAAAAGAAGTGCATATTTCACCGCTCGTAATTTTCAGAAAGCGCTTAAAACTCTCTCGTTTCGGGCGATTTAAAGAAACCCAAGAATACATGGGTGGTGATATGTTTACCAACATGAAGGGCACTTGGCAATTAGTGAACGATACCCTTATTTTGCAGCCGAAAACACCAGAGAATTCTGAGCAAATTTTGCTCGTTTTCACCCCTCCATATTATCTACAAGCCATCGATACAAAGGCTGTTTATCAAAAAATTGATTAGAGAAATTATGTCTTTTTCCATCTCGGTAGGAACCCAATACCACGCTGAATTAATACGTGAAATTTGCCTAGAAGCCATCGATAAAATTGCGCAACGATATTATTCTGAAAAGCAAATTAATGCATGGAAAGCGAGAATATTAGCAAAAGATTGGAAACTCTTAATTGAAGAGCAACACGTACTTATTGCCTTTGATAACGAAACAGCTATGGGTTTCATTTCTTTGCAAAACCATCATATTGTAGATTTTCTCTACGTTTTACCGCAATATTCTCGACAAGGTGTAGCCCAGCAACTTTACAACCAATTAGAAGCTATCGCTCAAGCTGCTCGCACAAAAAAACTAACCGTGATGGCAAGCAAAGCTGCCCGACCTTTTTTCGAAAAAAATCAATTTGAGGTAATTCGAACTAATGAGGTAAATTTAAGCGGAATCGTACTAGAAAACTACCAAATGGCCAAAATGCTATGAAACATAAAAATCCCGATAGCCCCCTGCTATCGGGATTTTGCGAACTACCCAACCATAAACCTAACCTACTGTTGCACGATCGGATCTCTTAAGGTTTCTAACAATTCTCCTACATCTACGATGATGTCGTTGGGTACTCCGTTTTGTTGAGCTCCGACCACAACGTCTTCAATAAAAGCATCAAAAGCAGCATCATCTGCCTTTAACGCCATTCTACTATTTTGACTGGGATCGTGGGCACTTACCATATCCATCCCATTGTATTCGAAATTTTCAGCACCAGTGGCTACACAGAAAAAGTCGGTTAAACTCTTACTTAGCATCTGAAAACCAGTTAAATCATTGTTGCCAACTTCTGCCAATAAAGTGGTAAAATAAGGCTGTAAACGATTGTCACCAGCAATTACAAATATGGTAGAATCTACTACCGAGCGCAGGCCTAATCTACCTTGCTCTATCATGGTTCCTGGGTTTACCGGGTCGTCTACCATGGTTTCTCCTCCAAGCTGCTCATAAAGCGTGGGCTCGGGTGTTGGAGTTGTCATTTTATTATCGTCATCATCTTTCTCACACGAAGCAAAAAAGAGGGTTCCTGCCATTAAAAGGCATGTTAATATTCGGGTTTTCATAGCATTTTGGTTTTTTGTTGTTGAAATATGGGCTTACTTAAACACTGAACTTAGCAGTGTTTTCACCTGATTTGGAAAACTGTCGTTGGGTTTTATTGGGCAGCCCTGTGCTAGTTCTTGCGCTGTTGGCACATATACTTTTGCCAACTTTTGAATTTTTTCAGGAAATTGATTCATGAAGTCTTTACTAGCTACATTTACCTCACTGGGGTGATGTAAAGCAAACACAACCGAAGTTTTGGTAGGGCTAAAGTAGATTCTCTCTACCTCGTTGATAGATGCTAATTGCGAGCGAACAGCTACTTCATCAGAATTAGAAATAGGTTCTGAGAAATTAATCTTGTGCAGTTGCCAACTAGCAGCGTGTACTTCACCGCTGTCTGGAGTGGTTACCAAATACACGTGAACACCAAGTACCACAGATAGGGTTAACGCAACAGAAAAAAGGGAAATGATAAGAATGCGTAAAGATTTAGAGTGCATACTGAAAGGTTTAATTGATTTTCAGTGTTACTTACGCCTCTACTTTCTGTTTGGATTTTTTTAACAAAAATAATTTCAAAAACATTTTACAATCAACTGATATAAAACCTCTTAACTATTTATCTTTTTTTTCGGTAGGAACCATATTTTGATCGCTAGATTGATTTTTCGCTCGATAGATGTACCGAATTTGAATCGGTTTTGCTTCTGGTTGAAGATGGGGAGAATGGCCGTTTTCATCTACAAGCCAATATGGGTTTTCATCGTCTAAATCATCGTCTTCTTCTTCCTCTACCAAAATCACCTTCCGTTGTGGTCCTTCTTTTCGAAAGAAATAAGCAAGAATAACACCGGCAATTCCGCCAAAAAGATGAGATTCCCAAGAAACGTTATGCTCGATGGGGAGCACTCCCCAAATCATGCTTCCGTACAAGAAAACCACAATTAAAGAAACGGTTAGCAAGTGTTTGTTCTTTCGAATTACCCCACTGGTAAATAAAAAAGCCGCCAAAGCGTACACCACTCCAGAAGCTCCAATGTGCCAAGATGGTCGGGCTCCTACCCATACCCAAAGACCTGTAATTAAAAACGAATACACCAATATTTTAAAAGCTACTTCTTTGTAGAAATAGAAAACAGAGGCGCCCAACAGCAACATAGGGAGTGAATTATTGATGAGATGTTTCCAATCTGCGTGCACAAAGGGAGCGGTAAAAATGCCGAGCATTCCTTGCGGCTCTCTTGGGTAAACACCTAAAAAATGCCAATTGAATCCACCCTTCCATTCTGCTATAAATACGGCCCACATGGCCAGAATTATAACTGCAGGAACCCCAATTGTAAGTTTTAAACTCCCTTTAGGAACCTCGTGTATTTGTTTTTCAATCATGTAAAAAGGAAGGCAAAACCCTTTCCAAGCTTAGATTTTGCCTTTTTGTCAGTCTTCTTTAATATTCGTCTTCCTCATCGTTAAAAGAAAACATTGAATTCATAATATCTTTAAAGCTTAAACCCGTGTCTAACACCGATTTGCTGATGAGTGAATACTCGGCTAAGCCATGTAAAATTAGCTCCATAAATAAGAATTGCTCATTCGCATTGGCTTTTGGATGATACCTCTTTACCAAATCTATTAATCCAGGAACTGAAGAAAGCGCTTTTTCGTAATCACGGTTAGAACAATCGTTTCTAACATCTAGCTCGTTTCTTGAAAACCAAGCTATTACATCTTGATATGGATTCACTTCTTTTTTCCTTTTAATCATCTCAGGATCTGGAAAATACTGTGGAAACACTTTGCGAATGACCAACGACAAGAGCTGATATGCCACATTTATGGCTCCTTCTTGTTCGCCTTCATACACCAGTTCAACTTTACCAGTAATGGCAGGAATGGTTCCTACTAAATCTGAAATTCTGGCTCGAGTTGATTTTTCGTTGTTGATAATCATTCTGCGCTCGGCTGATGAAACCAAGTTTTCGAAAGCAGTAATCGATAAGCGCGTAGAAACACCAGATTTTTGATCGATGTATTCGCTTTCACGCGCTACAAATGCAATTTGCTCTACCATGTCTTCGAGTAACGAAGCCAAATAGATTTTTTCTCGTTGCTCAGCGGTGAGTTGCGCTTCTTGCTGAGTAATTTGTTTGGCTGTTTCTAAACTTTTGGGGTAGTGGGTAATTATTTGACTTTGAATACGATCTTTTAAAGGTGTAATAATGGTTCCGCGGTTGGTATAATCTTCTGGATTAGCCGTAAATACAAACTGGATATCGAGCGGTAACCTCAACTTAAAACCACGTATTTGAATATCGCCTTCTTGTAAAATATTGAACAACGCCACCTGAATTCTCGCTTGTAAATCGGGTAATTCATTAATTACAAAAATGCAGCGATTAGAGTTAGGCACCAGCCCGAAGTGAATTACCTTTTCGTCTGAATAACTCAATTTTAGGTTAGCCGCTTTTATAGGATCCACATCTCCAATTAAATCGGCAATAGATACATCTGGCGTTGCTAGTTTTTCTGTGTAACGATCAGCGTGGTGTAACCAATCAATGGGTGTTTCATCTCCCATTTTTTCGATGATTTCTTTGGCAAAAACCGATAAAGGATGAAAAGGATCATCGTTGAGTTCTGAACCTTTTACAACAGGAATCCATTCGTCTAGTAAATGAGTCATTGAGCGGGCGATACTCGTTTTTGCTTGCCCACGTAAGCCCAGTAAATTAATGTTGTGTTTTGATAAAATAGCTCGTTCGATTTCTGGAATTACGGTGTCTTCATATCCCAAAATCCGATCGAATACTTTCTCTTTTTTCTTGAGTTTGTCGATTAAATTGTCTCGCAACTCAGCTTTTATTGATTTTGATTGGTAGCCAGCTTTTTTTAATTCGCCTAACGTAGCGATTGTTGGTTTTTCCATCTGAATGTATTGTTCCGTTGTTAACGTACGTTTCTTTTTCTGTTGTTTTCGTAATCTTCAAAAATGAAGTTGCCCAAGCCTTTTAATCCTGTGTAGAATGCTTTTCCGTTATTGGCTTGCGTAAAGTCTTCAACAAATCTTTTTAAGTAAGGGTCTTGAGCAATCATAAACGTGGTTATGGGTATTTTCAACTTTCGGCATTTCACGGCCAAGTTGAGGGTTTTGTTCACGATTTTATCGTCTAATCCAAAGCTATTTTTGTAGTAATCTCCGTTTTCGATGATGCAAGAGGGTTTACCATCGGTAATCATGAAAATTTGTTTGTTCGCATTCTTTCTTCTTCTCAATAAATCCATTGCTAACTCTAAACCAGCAACAGTATTGGTGTGGTAGGGCCCTACTTTTAAGTAAGGCAAGTCTTTCACTTTTATCTCCCAGGCATCATTACCGAAAACCACAATATCGAGCGAATCTTTCGGATACCTTTTCTTGATTAACTCTGAAAGCGCCATGGCTACTTTCTTGGCTGGGGTAATTCGGTCTTCCCCGTAGAGAATCATACTGTGTGAGATATCGATCATTAGAACAGTAGAAGCTTGAGAATGGTGCTCGTTTTCAATTATTTCGAGTTCATTCTCGGTTAATCTAAACTGATCGGTTCCGTATTTTACTTGCGCATTGCGAAGAGAATCGGTAAAGGAGATTTGCTCTAACCGATCTCCGAAATTATAGGGTCTTCTATCAGTAGAAGCTTCTTCGCCAAGCCCTGTATAATTGGTTTTGTGATTTCCTACCGAGCTTCGTTTCATTTTACCAAAAATCTGATCGAGTGATCGCTGACGAATCACCTGCTCTGTTTTAGCGGTGAGCGGTCCTTGGCCATTTCCTTTGCCCGAAGAAGAATCTACATAGCCCTTCTTCTTCAAGTCTTCTACAAAGTCTTCGAAGGTATATTCGGCATTGGTGATTTTGTATTCATCATCAATTTCTCGCAACCAATCGAGTGCTTCATCCACATCACCAGACGTGTAAACGAGCAGTTCTAAGAAAATATCGAGTAGCTTATCGAAGATGGGTTTCTCTTTAGAACGATCGATAAACTGCGTAAATTTATAACCTAACATATTACGAAATGTACAAAGAATTAGACTACCCAATAAACGGCAATTGTTAAATAAAGTTTAGCGGTAGTTCTTAGTACATTTGCCACAAACTTGAACTATGGAATACGGAACCGAAATCGCCAATTGGTTGTTTAATTTGCTTGTTAGCTGGGGAATTCCTGAAGAGTATGCTATTTACGTAAAGCTACTGGCACTTGTAATTTTAATCAGTGTTTTAAGCTATATCATCGATCGGCTTACGCGTAAAATTATTCTCACTACCGTTATTAAAATTTCGAGTAAAACCGCTACCGATATTGATGATATTCTGGTAGAAAAGAACGTTTTTAGAAACTTAGCTCACTTGGCGCCTGCCTTTTTTGTGCATTTTATGCTACCGGTGATTTTTGCTGATTTTCAAGATCTCATACCCGTTTTTAAAGAAATCATCGATATCTACATCATCATTGCCATTGTACTTTTTGTACAGTCGGTGTTGCGTGCTATGAACACCATTTTACGCAAAATCCCATTGTTTAAAGAAAAACCCGTAGAGAGCTACACCCAGTTGATTAACATTATTAACTATGCGTTTGGTATCTTATTTATTGTTAGCGAGTTAACAGGTAAATCTTTGCTCACCTTCTTTACGGCTTTAGGTGCTGCTTCTGCTGTTTTGTTGTTGGTTTTTAGAGACACAATCATGGGTTTTGTGGCTTCTATTCAACTCTCTGCCAACGATATGGTTAAAGTGGGCGATTGGGTGAGTTTTACGAAATACGGTGCTGATGGAAGCGTTGAAGAAATCAACTTAACTACCATCAAAGTGCAAAATTGGGATATGACGTATACCACCATTCCTACGTATGCTTTTATTTCAGATTCTTTTAAAAACTGGCGAGGGATGGAAGAGTCTGGCGGACGAAGAATTAAGCGTTCTCTTTCGTTTAAGATTTCCAGCATCCAATTTTGTACCCCCGAAATGGCCGAAAAGTATAAAAAGTATGAATTAGTGCGCCATTACATTGAGCACAGAGAAAAAGACATTAACGAATACAACGCCAAAAACAATGTTGATAAATCTGAATTGTTAAACGGTAGGAACCTCACAAACATTGGCATTTTCAGAAAATATATGCAAGAATATGCTGAAAAACATCCTGCTATTAATAAAGACATGACCTTAATGGCCAGATTGTTAGAACCTACCAATCAAGGTGTTCCGATTGAATTGTATTGTTTTAGTAAAGAGCAAGCTTGGGTAAATTACGAAGCCATCATGGGCGATTTATTCGATCATTTTATGGCTACTGTTCCGTATTTCGACTTAGAAGTTTTTGAATCGCCTTCTGGTTCTGATTTTAAGGCAGCGTTGGCACCGGTTCCTACCGATTTAAAAAACGATGTTGATGCCTAAACGAACATTGGCTACATGGGTTTCAGATTCTCGCTTTTCGTAGGTAGGATCACCATTTGCGTCAAATTCTAAACTTTCGGGATCGATGTAAGTGGCATTGGTTCCGAAGAGATTAGAAACGCTCAAATCGATGTTTAGGTTTTCGGCTATCTGCACAAACACGCCACCACCATATCCGTAACTCCAAGCTGCCGATGGTTCCCGTTCAATGTCAGGATCTGGCTGTGCTCCGCCTGATAAATCGTCTACTTCAATTTTGGTTCGAATACTGAAAACCCTGAACCCTGCCATACCTTGAATATAGGGCTGAACAGGCGAATTTATGGTTCTTAAAGGAGTAATTCTGAGTACGCTATGCACAGGAACCACATTACCGTTGATGGTAGACTTTACTTCGTAGGTTCCTGTAAATTTATCTTTTAATCGCTGTGTTTCTGTTTGGCGTTCCATCCAAAAATAATCGACCGTTAAGCCCGCGTCTATGGGCGATTCTTTAATGGGAAAAAGCAAACCACCACCAATACCGAAGAAAGCAGATTCTGAATAGGTATTCGCAAAATCTCCTTGCGGAAAAGAGAGTTTGGTATGAAATTGCAACATGCCGTTGTAATCTGGAGTGTAGCGAATAGTTTCGGTTTCATCTTGAGCCAAGAGGGCAGTAGAAATAGCCAAACTAAGAACAGTAAATAGAATCTTTTTCATGGTTTATCAGGTTTAGGTTGTCGAAATTTAGACAAAAAAAATGCCACTCTTGAAAATCAAGAGTGGCACTTCCCTATTTTAATAAAACTTGTTTAGTCTACTTTTTCGATGCTCAGTAATTCTACTTCGAAAATTAAGGTTGCGTAACCCGGAATTTGACCACCTGCTCCACGCTCACCGTAAGCTAAATCGTAAGGAATAAACAACTTGTACTTGGCTCCTTCTTTCATTAATTGAAGACCTTCGGTCCACCCTTTAATTACTTGATTAAGACCAAAAGTTGCTGGTTGACCGCGATCGTAAGAAGAGTCGAAAACGGTTCCGTCAGTTAATGTTCCTTTATAATGTACGGTTACTTTATCGTTTAAATCTGGCTGTGCGCCTTCGCCTTCTTCAATAACTTGGTATTGAAGACCAGAAGCTGTAACGTTTACACCTTCGTTTTTAGCGTTTTCTTCTAAGAATGCTTGCCCTTCTGCAGCAGCTTCTTTTTGACGCTTTTCTTTCAATTCGGTAAAGTACTCAGAGATAACTTGGTTAGCTTCTTCCATAGAAATTGTTGTTGAATCTCCGTTGAAAGCTGCTGCAAAACCTTCTGCCATAGTTTCTGTGCTTACCGTATCTAACCCTTGTTGTTTCAAGTTGTTAGCGATACTCATTCCTAGACTATAGCTTAAGCTATCTGTTTTGTTGTCAAATGCCATATTTACTTTTTCTTCTTCTTGACCACCTTTAAAAATGCTACAACTTGCTAAGGTCATTGAGGCCAAAAGTGCGGCAACTAAGGTTTTCGATTTTAACATATTCTGTTTTTTTCTAAGTAAGTAGTGCCCTATTGCTGTGGCTGCGGAATATCTAACAATTCTACTTCAAAAATCAGCGTTGAGTAAGGAGGAATCGTTCCTTTATCGCTTGCCCCGTAAGCCAATTCTTGAGGAATGTAAAACTTGTATTTTGAACCTACAGACATAAGCTGAATTCCTTCTGTCCAACCAGGAATTACTCTGCTTAATGCAAATTGTGCTGGCTGATCTCTTTTGTAAGAAGAGTCGAATTCGGTTCCGTCAATTAAAGTTCCTTGGTAATGTACTTTAACTACATCTTGTGCAGTTGGGTGAGCTCCATCACCTTCTTCAATCACTTCGTACTGTAAACCAGAAGCAGTAGTTTGTACTTCTGCTCTTTTTCCATTTTCAGCTAAGAAGTTTACATTTTCTTCGATGCGGTCTGCATACTGTGCCTTCATCTTTTTTTCTTGCGCTTGTCTAGCAAAGTTCTGAACGTACATTTGCGCATCTCTGTTAGCGATAATGGTTGAGTCTCCGCTAATTGCTGCTTCTGCTGCGGCTTTAAAAATAGAGAAGTCGATGCTATCGATTTCGCTTTGTCTTAGTGAGCTTCCGTAAGTAACTCCCAATGCGTAACTGATAGAATCTTTGTCTGTTTTAATTTCACCGTTGAAAGATGATCCACCGCCTTTGTTCATATCACAAGCTGATAAACCAATAGTTGCTACAGCTGCTGCAATCGCTAAATTCTTCATAATGTTATTCGTCAGTTTTTCTAGATTTAGTGCGAATTTAATGGAAATCCTTGCACTTAAAAGGATATCACGCTATTCCTCTTTCTTTTTTTATTTGTTCGTAGGCTTCTTGTACTTTCAGAAACTTTTCTTTTGCTGCACTTTGGTGAGCTTCACCTAGTTGCGCCACTTTATCTGGATGGTATTTTACAGCCATTTTGCGGTAAGCCTTCTTTACTTCTGAATCTGTTGCAGAAGATGGAATTTCAAGAATTTCGTAAGCACTTTTTACATCGCGCGCCTTAAACATGGCGGCCATGCTATTAAAATCTTTGGGCGAAATTCCCAAGTAATTAGCAATGGTGTGCAACACATTAAATTCTTGGCTATCTACATGTTTATCTGCATTGGCAATACCAAATAAATAATGCATCAATTGCAATCTCATTGCATGCGGCATATTGGCTCTTATTTGCAAACAAATCTGACGGACAGAAATATCTTGTTGCAGAATTTCTTTTAACATGGGGAGCGCTTCTTTGGCTTTCTCGGCTCCTACTTGTTTTTGCAAAAACTCTTTAACGTAGTTTAATTCCGATTTCATCACCTTACCATCGGCTTTCATAATAGCAGCCGAAAGAATGAGCAGACTTACTTCGAAATCGCCAACGCGTGTGCGCTGTTGTTCGCGGGTATATGGATTTCCAGTAAAGTTTCCGCCACTGGTGGCGCCCGACCTAAACTGTTGTTGGTAACCGTTTTCAGGTTTATTCTCTCCGGTGTTTTTGTCGTAGAAGGAACCAAGTGCAAATCCTATTACAGCACCGATAGGACCACCAAATGCCCATCCTAAGCCGCCTCCTAACCATTTTGCGTATTTCGCCATACTTTATTTCTTGTTCTTAAAATTTACCAGCTACCGCCAGCACCTCCACCACCGAAGCCACCGCCACCGAAGCCGCCAAAACCGCCTCCGCCACCGAAAGAACCACCTCCAGAGTTAAAGTTGCTGTAATAACCATTGTGTCTTCTTGTAGCAGCATTCGCTAAGAAAAGAGCTGTCCAGAACGGAACATCATGCCCTAAAGAATAGCGTCTAGCCTGCTGAACTTTCGATAACACAATAAAAATAATCACCGCTAAGATGAAAAAAGGAATAGCAACTGGCGCTTTATTTTTCTTTTTCTTAGCGTATCCTTTTGCGGTAATTTCACCAGCCGCCAACTGTTTTAAAACTACTACTGCATTGTAAAGACCTTGTTCTGTGCGCTTTTGCTTGAACATAGGAATCATCTCGTTTTCAACAATTCTGTTGGCAATAGCATCCGGAATGGCTCCTTCAAGTCCTTTACCCACAGCAATAAACACCTCCCCTTTTGAGTTGGCTTGTTTGGGCTTAAATAGAATGACAACCCCGTTGTCGAACTCTTTTTGTCCTACTTTCCATTCTTCACCAATTTGGCTCGCCATCATGGCGGGGTCCATTCCGTTTAACGAAGGAACCGTAACCACTGTAATTTGATTAGACGTAGAATCGTTGAAAGCTACCAACTCTTGCTCGAGTTGTTGCTCAAACTGATTGTTGAGCACATCGGCAAAATCGTTTACTAGTTTAGGCGGGTTAGAAGGGGCTGGAATTTGAGCAAAACTGGCCATGGCGGCCAAAATGAGCAATAGAACAGCTACACTTTTACGAATCATTTTTCGCCTCCTTTTGAATCAGAATCACCAAACGAAACTTCGTTATCTAATTCGTTTATATCGTCTTTTTGGTAAGGAAAATGGGATTTTAGTTGAGTTCCTGCCATTTTGATTCCCGTAGCTAATCCTTTTGCGTAATCGCCTTTTTTAAAGGCCTCAATTACGGTGTTTTTGATGTTATCCCAGAAATCTGTCGGAACTTTCGCGTTAATACCTGCATCGCCTAAAATGGCGAATTTATGATCTTGAAAGGCTAAGTAAAACAGAACTCCATTTCGGAGTTCTGTTTTGTGCATTTTTAGCGTTTCGAAGGTATAAGCAGCTCTGTCCATTACGTTTTCTTTGCACGAATCTTCAATGTGCACGCGAATTTCTCCTGATGTGTTGAGCTCAGCTTCTTGAATTGCATCGACAATAATTTGCTGGTGAGCTTTGGTAAATACCTCTTTTGCTTTT
This sequence comes from Salibacteraceae bacterium, assembly GCA_048267965.1. Lineage (GTDB taxonomy): Bacteria > Bacteroidota > Bacteroidia > Flavobacteriales_G > Salibacteraceae. The sequence goes on along the minus strand of JBLWWK010000003.1, from coordinate 218,427 downwards.
GCCATGTGTTAAAATTCTACTGTGGGTGCATTTTCGGTTCCGGCATCTGCTTCGAAATAGCCTTTCTTTTCAAAATCGAACATGCTAGCAGTAATGTTTTTAGGGAACTTTCGAATGTAACTGTTGTATTCTTTTACCGAGGTATTAAACTGATCACGCGCAAAATTGATACGGTTTTCGGTTCCTTCTAACTGAGCCTGCAAATCTCTAAAATTAGCATTGGCTTTTAAATCTGGATACCGCTCTACCGATACCATTAACTTGCTTAATGCTGAAGATAACTTGCCTTGAACAGCCTGAAATTGCTGAATATTTTCGGCTGTTAAATTAGTAGGGTCAATTTTCATTTGAGTAGCACTGGCTCTCGCTTCAATTACCTGTGTTAAAGTTTCTTTTTCGAAATCTGCTGCCCCTTTTACAACGTTAACTAAGTTGGGAATTAAATCGGCTCTACGTTGGTATTGAGATTCTACGTTTGCCCACTTTTGCTGAACGGTTTCGTCTAACTCTACCATTGAGTTATACCCGCAAGAGCTCAAAGAAAGTGCAGCTACTACTACACTTAAAAACAATAAAATTCTTCTTTTCATTTTCTAGTTTATTAGTCAAAAAAAAGGCTGAGTAAAACTCAACCTTTTCTCGTTTACAAATTAATCAATCAGCGTAACGCTGCGCTTAATAAATTCGGTTAAATCTTTCCCTTTTAACATGTTTTGAGAAAGTTTTGCCAAATCAGCCGCTTGTTTCGCTAACTCTTTCTTCTTGTCTTCGTTGTTTTCCATTAAAATCTTAGAAATTAACGGATGGTTACTGTTTACCACTAAGTTGTACATATCTGGCATGTTGCCCATACCAAACATACCACCACCGCCAACAGCTTGTTGCTCTTTCATTCTGCGCATAAACTCTGGCTGAGTAATAATCATGGGTTCATCGTTCTCGTTTAAGCTTTCGAAAACAACGGTAAACTGCTCTTTATTTACCACAGATTCTACCACTGGTTGAAGCTCTTTTTGTTGATCTTCTGTAAGGTTAGATTCAATCTGCTCGTCTTTCTGAATCAATTTATCTACCGTGTCAGCATCTACACGTGTAAACTTGGTGTTTTCCCACTTAGATTCTAACTGCTGAATAAGATGAGAAGTTAATGGGCTATCGAGCAACAACACATCGTAATTGCGGTTTTTCGCCTGCTGAATAAATGAGTCTTGCTCATCTTCGTTGCTAGCATACAACAATACAAGGTTGTTGTCTTTATCGGTTTGTTGCTCTTTTACAACTTCTTTGTACTCTTCTATTGTTCTGTAGGAACCGTCTACACTTTTTAATAAGAAGCTCTTCTGAATTCGATCGAAGAACTTTTCATCGGTAAGCATACCGTACTCGATAAATACTTTAATATCGTCCCATTTCGATTCAAAATCTTCACGATTTTCTTTGAACATTGAGTTCAGCTTATCGGCTACTTTTTTGGTGATGTGCGAAGAAATTTTCTTCACGTTACCATCTGCCTGTAAGTAAGAGCGACTCACATTTAACGGAATGTCTGGAGAATCGATAACCCCGTGTAGAAGCGTTAAAAATTCAGGAACGATGTTCTCAACCGAATCGGTAATAAATACCTGATTGCTAAAAAGTTGAATTTTATCTTTCTGAACCTGAATATTGTTCTTCAACTTAGGGAAGTACAGAATACCTGTTAACTTGAAAGGGAAATCTACGTTGAGATGAATATGAAACAATGGCTCTTCAAAAGTCATTGGATACAACTCTCGGTAGAAATTCTTGTAATCTTCGTCTTCTAAATCAGCTGGTGCTTTGGTCCAAGCTGGTGAAGGATTGTTGATAATATCATCTACCGTTTTATCAACTTTCTCTACGTTGCCTTTATCGTCAGTTTTTCCTTCAGGATCATCAACTTGAATGGTTTTTGTACCAAACTTGATGCTTACAGGTAAGAATTTACAGTATTTATCTAAAATTCCACGAATTCGGTTTTCTTCTAAAAACTCTTCTGAATCTTCTGCAATGTGAAGAACAATATCTGTTCCGCGGCTGGTTTTATCGGCATCTGTTAAGGTATACTCAGGATTTCCGTCACATTCCCATTTTACAGCTGGTGCATCTGTAAACGATTTAGTGATTACTTCTACCTTAGAAGAAACCATAAACGCTGAGTAAAAACCTAACCCGAAATGACCAATAATACCGCTGTCTTCTGCTTTCCCTTCGTATTTCTTTAGAAATTCTTCAGCTCCAGAAAAAGCTACTTGGTTTAAGTATTTTTCAACTTCTTCTTGACTCATACCCACACCGTTGTCGCTAACTGTAATGGTTTTGTTGTCTTTGTCTACTTTAACTTCTACCAGTAATTGACCGAGTTCGCCATCGTACTCTCCCATTTTGCCTAATGCCTTTAGCTTGCTTGTTGCATCTACCGCATTAGAAACCAATTCTCTTAAGAAAATTTCGTGATCAGAGTAAAGAAACTTCTTAATAATGGGAAAAATATTGTCTGCTTGTACGTCAATTTTTCCTGTTGCCATGCTATCTATTTTAGTTGTTGAGTTATAAATTTTGTTGCCTGCGAGAATTCAAATGGTATGCCATTAGAAAAATACTGACAAAGTGTCTTTTCATCGGTTAAGAACAATGCGATCGAAAGCGAATACGGGTTCGCACCGATAAAAAAGGCTTTCTCATTCTAAATAAAGCCACATCATTTCTTCATTTTATCGTCAATAAATTCAATTTTATTTAATTCTTATTAAACTTTATTTACTTTTGATTCACTTTTAGATCACAAAATGAATCAAAAACCGAATTTACCCATTCATTGTCCGAGTTGCCAATCTTCGCTAGGCGTAAAGCGCTTGTTCTGCGCATCGTGCGGCACTGAAGTAGAAGGACAATACGACATGCCAGCGCTTTTAAAGCTGTCAAAAGAAGATCAAGAATTCATCATCAACTTTGTTTTAACCAGCGGAAGCCTCAAAAAAATGGCGGGCTTGATGAACAGAAGTTATCCGTTGGTTAGAAATCGGCTCGATGAAGTAATTGAAAACCTTAAAGCAAACGGACATGAATTGGAATAAACTTGCTCAACCTTTCCATTTTTATAGCGGTGAAAAAGCACTGTTGTTAGGCTTACCGGTTAGCCTTTTAGCTTCTTTTTTAGCGTATCAATTAGATGCTCATTTCAACGGAACGTTCAATCTCAAATTTGTGCAAGAATCGGTTCCTTCTGTTTTGAGTTTTGCAGAACCTTTTGTTAATGTATTAATTATCAGCTTTTTATTCAGCTTTTACGGAATACTGACTAAAAAAGGATTTCGCTGGGTTGATGTAATTGGCTATAATCTTGCCGCACGAACTCCCATTCTATTTATTGTGCTACTTATGGGCTCACTGGGAATTACCCGAGAAAGTTCTTTGGCCATGATTCAATCTGTTGGAAACGAAAATATCACCGCAACATTCGGTGAATATGTTTGGTTTTCGCTCTTGAGTTTGCCGTTTTTAATTGCGAATATCTACTTAGTATATCACGCAAACGCTACCGTATTTTCACTTAAAAAGTGGAAAGGCGGAGTCTTGTTTACAGGTTTACTCATCGCTACTGAAATTGCGCTTTATTTCTTTTACACAACGCTATACAGAATATTATGAAAACTTCTATCTCTCTAATTCTATGCACTTTTCTTTTTTGGATTTGCACCACTGCCCAGAACTTTCAATCGATCGATACTTCTTTTCAAACCCTCGGAGTTACGCTTGAAGGAACCGTAACACTTCCTAATGGTTCAGGTCCGTTCCCAGGAGTTGTAATAGTGCATGGTTCGGGTCCTACCGATCAAAACGCAACGTTTACAGTAACTACCGGGAATCCAGCTTGTTTGTATCCCAATTTAGTGAACCAAACGCTAACACCTTATCGCGATTTGGCCGAAGGTTTGGCGGCTGCTGGCATTGCCTCTTTTCGGTACAATAAACGAACGGTCAACCACGCATCGAGCTTAGACCCTACCACCATGACCATCGATATTTTTGAGACTGATGCTAAAAATGCTGTTGATTTTTTTGCTGGTTGGAACGCGATTCATCCTGACGAATTGTACTTGGTGGGTCATAGTCAAGGCTCTACTTTTATACCCAAAATTGCTCAGAAACATGGAAACATAGCCGGACTGATTTCTTTAGCAGGAAACACCACCCCTATTGATACACTTATTGGCTACCAAACCCGAGAGCTGTTTTACCGCTGCCAAAACGATACGGCTCAAGGCAATCAGCAAGAAGCTGCTATTCTGAGTGCTTTAAAAATGGTGAGAAACGGCACCTGGAATCCTTCATCTCCCCTTCTTGGCGCCTATGCTCCCTTTTGGTTAAGCTGGATAAACGCTACCGATTCCGTAATCGAGAGGTACCAAACGGCCAACTTGAGAACGCTTATTTTACAGGGAAAGGACGATTTTAATGTTCCGAGTACAGAAGCTGAAGCCTTTGAAGCATTGGATCCTACCCGAACTAAAATTGTATTCTTCGATGAGCTGAACCATTTCTTTAATAATGGAGTTAGCAAAGAATTTGATGCTACTGCTCTACAGACTATTATCGATTTTATCTTAAATCCATCTACGGGTATAAATTCTCTAGAAAAACCGAGCATAAAACTGATACAAACACCTGATTTACTAAAAATTAACCTCACCAAAACAGATCGAATACATTATTCAATTTTCGATTTATCAGGGAAAATATTATTGTCGAAAACGGTTAACAATTCGCAAACTATTGAGATCAATCGTTCTTCGCTTAGCGGTTGGCACATCTTGCACGCAGAAACAGAAAAAAATGGTCAACTCAAGAGAATCTGCTACTTTTGACACGATGAAAAAAACACATACATTTTTGACTATTGCAGCTTTTTCGGCTGCTTTTTTTGTGGGCTGTAAAGAGCCAGTTTGGACGAAACAAGACAAAGAAGAATTCAAAAATAACTGCGTAAACAATAATGCAGAAGCCTTAACTTACGAAGAAGGCATTGCCTTTTGCGACTGCGCTTTAGAGTACGTTACCTCAACGTATAACGACCCTGAAGAAGCCCGTAACTTAACGCAAAAAGACCAAGAAAATATTACTGAGCGTTGTATCGATAACACTAAATAAAATCAACGTTAGGGGCAACAGCTATTTTTTGCCCTACTTGAATTCTCTTATCTGTAGGAACCGAAATTACCAGTTCTACATTTTCGTTTTCAAGTCGAAGAAATTGTTGGTTTCCTCTAAACTCTATTCTTTTCACAGTTAGGTGAAAAGAACTGCTGTCGCTAATTTTCCATTGGCTAGGGCGAGTAAAAACAAAGTTTTCAATTTTATGCGCATCTGCCAGATCAAAATCGTTGAAAACATCGGTTTTGGTTAAATTGAATTCACCAAAATGTGCCGCTATTACTTTGTTTTTTGGTCGAAAGAAAATTTCTTTGGGCGTATCCAATTGAACCAATTTACCCAAGTGTAAGAACATGATTTTATCTGCTTTCGAAAGTGCTTCAATGGGATCGTGGGTAGTGTATAAAACGCCCCAATCTTCTTGAGCCACCTTGTCACGAACGTATTCAATAAAATTTTGCTGTAATTCTTGATCGAGTTGAGAAAAAGGCTCATCAAGTAGTAAATAATCTGGATTATTTAAAAACGCTCGGGCAATAGCTAACCGCTGTTGTTGACCTCCGCTTAACTCTTCTGGTAAATGCTCTTTAAATCGGTCTAACCTCACTCTTCTGAGCATTTGCATTATTTCTTTGTGCTTTTCAGCTTCGGTTAAGTGCCTTAAAAGCGGTTCTAAATTATCGTAGACAGAATGCTTTAGAAGCAAACCAAAATCTTGCTGCACCAAAGACATTCTATCTTGCCCAGGTATTAAATGAAAAGAAGGGCCAAGTACTTCTTTTTCATCGGCAAAAATGGATCCTTCAGCTACATCGATTAAGCCGTACAATGCTTTGAGTAGAGTTGTTTTACCGCTTCCGCTCGGCCCTGTACATGCTATGATTTCGCCTTTTTGAAGTTGTAGAGAAACGCCTTTTAATGCTTTGATCTCTTTGTCTCGAATGTGATAATTGAAAACAATTTTATTCGCTTTGAGCATGGGGCAAACGTAAAAAATATACGGCTATTTCCCCTTCGCTAGTCTTACTATACATAAGATGTCTGGCAATAGATTTTTCTCTTCTTTTCGCTGAGAATTTCATTAACAGGATGGAATTCTCTACTTGTCAATATCGGTTCCTACCGAAAAAAATTACGTTAAAAACAAAAAAAGCCCTCTTACGAAGGCTTTTAAAGAAACAGAATTTAACTTCTATTCGATTGTTTTTTAAGCGTTTTTGGGGTAAAAAAAGCTATTTAAGATCAAAAAGGCTGTTTACACCAACGGTTTTAGGAGAAGTAAACCCCTCTCCGTAGCGCGCACCAATTAGCCTACCGAACTGAACACCTCTGCCTTCAATGGTTTCCATAAATTCTTTAGAAGAAATTGGAGATGCCGGCTCTTTCGAATTTGGATCGTAAAATTGAGATTTAAAAGCTTGAATCGATTGCATTTTAGTATCCCAATGATCTGATACATCAACAATTACATCTGGCTCGAGGTAATAATCTTGAATGTAGTGAAATACCTGTTTGGGTCGCCAAGCGTTTTGTGGCGTACCTTCCCAAGAAGTTTCAATTTTTCTCAAGCCAGAAAGAAAAACAGCATCGCTTTGAAGACGAGCTCCTTTCCCATGGTCTGGATGGCGATCTTCAATGGCGTTTAGCAAAACCATTTCGGGTTGATACCTTCTTATTTGCTCAATAATTTTGAGTTGGTTTTCTCGGTTGTATTCGAAAAAGCCATCGGCCATTCGTAAATTGTGCCTTGCAGATAGCTGCAATACTTTGGCGCTTTCTGCTGCTTCTTGATCTCTAATTTCGGCACTTCCTCGCGTTCCTAACTCACCGCGAGTTAGGTCTATAATTCCCACTTTTTTTCCCATGGCTACATGTTTAGCAATGGTTCCTGAGCAAGAAAGTTCTGCATCGTCTGGGTGGGCCGCGAAAACAAGTATATCTAGTTTCATGTGTTGTTGATTGATTGTGTTTTTACATGTAGCTACATGTAGTGCAAATGTAAAACTCTAGTTCGAAGCAATTATTCTTCTAACCAGCTTAACACTTCGTTATCAATCGGAAGAGTTTGGGGAGATATTGATTTTACCCACTGACCGTTTTCATCGATTAAGAATTTTTGAAAATTCCAGGTTACTTCTGCATCCGCCACTCCGTTTTGCGCAGCATTGGTGAGCCATTGATAAATGGGATGTTGGTTTTCTCCTTTCACAGAGATCTTCTCCATCATGGTAAAAGAAACATTGTACTCTGTAGTGCAAAAGATTTTTATTTCTTGGTTGGAACCGGGTTCCTGCCCTGCGAAATCGTTAGCTGGAAAAGCGATTATTTCGAACTTTTCTCTGTCCATTTGCTGATAAAGTTCTTCAAGCTGCTCGTATTGAGGGGTTAAACCGCATTCGCTTGCCACATTTACCACCATTAGTTTTTTGCCTTTGAATTGAGAGAAGTCGATCAGTTGGCCATCGATGTTATTGACCTTAAAATCATAAATATTTGTCATTATTACAGTTCTATATGTTGTGCTCGTTGAAAGGCTTAAATTTGCAAAATTCTTGAAACAACACGAAAATTGGTAAAAGAGATTATACAACTAACAAAGAAAGACTTACTGCTCGAGTGGCGCACAAAAGCTGCGTTTGGCGGTATGTTGTTGTATGTGATTTCTACCATTTTTGTGGCGTATTTATCGTTTAAAGAAGTTGTTTCGATTCCTGTTTGGAATGCCTTGCTTTGGATTATACTTCTCTTTGCTGCAACAAGTGCCATTGCCAGAAGTTTTAACGAAGAAACTGCGGGCAAAACACTTTACCTATACACATTGGCTGCTCCGCAGTCTATTATTTTAGCGAAAATTATCTATAACGGGGTTACGGTTACCGTTTTGTCGTTGCTCAGCTATGTAATTTACAGCCTTCTAATTGGCAACATGGTAGAAAACCAATCGATGTTTTTGTTGGCCTTGGTGTTAGGTGCACTTGGCTTTAGCTCTTCGCTCACTTTAATCTCTGCAATTGCTGCACAAACTAACAACAACGTAACCTTAATGAGCATTTTAGGTTTCCCTATAATATTGCCATTATTGATTACACTTATTACTTTTTCGAAAAACGCAGTAGACGGCATTAGCTGGTCTGTTAACTATAAATATATCGGGGTGTTATTGCTATTGAATGTGATAGTTGTAGCGCTCTCTTATCTGTTATTTCCGTACATTTGGCGCGATTAAAATGAGGGGTGGATTACAAAAAAATTGGTGGAAATTTTTAAGCATTGCTTTAGTGCTTTACACGATTGTGGGTGGCTTGTTAATCGATGTTCCACGTCTTGATATTCTCAACGAAACCATACGTAATTTATACTTTCACGTAACCATGTGGTTCAGCATGATGATTATTATGACGGTTTCTTTTGTAAACAGTATTCGCTACTTAAACGGTTATCAAAAAAAGTTCGATGATCTCGCCTTGGTAGGAGCGCAAGTTGGTCTGCTATTAGGAACTCTTGGAATTATAACCGGAAGCATTTGGGCTAAATTTACGTGGGGAACGTATTGGGTGAGCGACCCTAAATTAAATGGTGCAGCAGTTACCTTACTTATTTATTTGGCCTATTTGGTGCTTCGCAACTCGATGGACGAAGAGCAGAAAAGAGCCAAAATTGGCGCTGTTTACAACATCTTCGCTTTTGTAATGCTAATTGTGTTCTTGGTGGTATTGCCAAGAATGACTGATTCTTTACACCCTGGAAATGGTGGTAACCCCGGTTTTTCTGCGTATGAAGATGATCTTGACTCCACCATGAGATTAGTGTTTTATCCGGCAATTATTGGTTGGACCCTCTTGGGCGTTTGGCTTATGAATATTAAGTTGAGAATGATTGCCATTAAAGATCAGATTGATGATCGATTAAACTTGGATAATTAAATGAAGTTGAAACGTTTAATAGCAAAAACATTCGGGTTCCTACTGGTGTTTTTACAAAGCACATTGTTGCAAGCGCAATCGCCAGAAATGGCTGATGTAATGAGATCTAACGGTAAAATCTACGTAGTAGTAGCCGTATTAACTGTGATTTTTGTTGGCATTATCGTGTACTTAATTGCCATCGATAGAAAAGTAGGAAGATTGGAAAACGAGATTGAAGATATTAAGAAATGAAAAAGTCACATATTTTAGGCATAATCATTATTGCCGTAGCCATTGGTGCCATCTTAAGCACGCTGTACGATAGCAGTACGTATGCAGATTTTGACGAAGCTTTCTCAAATTCTGGCAAAGAATACCACGTTGTAGGTCAGTTAAACAAAGACAAAGAAACGGTCTACAACCCCAGCGTAAATGCTGATAAATTCTCTTTTTACATGGTAGATAACGATGGAGAAGAGAAACTGGTTCACCTTTACAAGGCAAAGCCTCAAGATTTTGAGCGATCTGAGCAGATTGTATTAATTGGAAAAGCAGAAGGAGAAGCTTTTCATGCTCGTGAAATTCTTATGAAATGTCCTTCGAAATACAACGATGAAAACGGAGACAAATTCTTATCTCCTGAAGAGATGCAAAAGCTAGACGATCAAAAGAAAAGCGCCTCTCTTTAATTTCAGTATTTATTTATTCTCACCTACTATCAAGGTAATTATATGGACATCAATTACATCGGTGAAAACCTTTTTATTGGTCAATTAGGTAATACGTTTGTTGTTACAGGCTTCACCACCGCGCTTTTGGCTACTATTGCTTACGCATTGGGCACCCAATCGAACGATTCTACTTGGCGAAAAATTGGTCGTTTTTCTTTTCACGCACATTCTGTAGCTATTTTTGGTATTGTAGGAACCCTACTCTACATGCTAGCTACCCATCAGTTCGAGTACCATTACGTATGGCAACACTCGAACAGTGAAATGCCCATGAAATACATTCTTTCGAGCTTCTGGGAAGGGCAAGAAGGATCTACTATTTTATGGCTCTTTTGGCATGCGGTTCTGGGCAACGTACTTATTTACACTGCCAAAAAATGGGAACAACCCGTAATGGCTGTGTTCAGCTCAGTTCAGGTATTCTTGTTGAGCATGCTTTTGGGTATCTATGTTCTAGAACATAAAATTGGTAGTAACCCTTTTACGGTTCTTTTGAGAGAACATCCCGATTTCTTGAATTTACCCATGTTTAGAAGTGCCAACTACCTAGACACGTTAGATGGTAGAGGTCTTAATCCGTTACTTCAAAATTACTGGATGACGATTCACCCGCCTACTCTATTCTTAGGTTTTGCCGCAACTTTAGTTCCGTTTGCTTTTGCGATTGCCGGCTTATGGACAAGACAATACCAACAATGGTTACAGCCCGCTTTACCGTGGACGTTTTTCGGTATTGTTTTATTAGGAACCGGGATTTTAATGGGAGGAGCTTGGGCCTACGAATCGTTGAGTTTTGGTGGTTTCTGGGCGTGGGATCCTGTAGAAAATGCCTCTCTTGTACCTTGGTTAACCTTGGTAGGAGCCGGACACTTAATGCTAATTCACAAAAGCAAAGGAACTTCACTTCTTTGGTTATTCATTTTAACTACGCTCACCTTTTTCTTGATTTTGTATTCTACCTTTTTAACAAAATCAGGTGTTTTAGGTGAAACATCGGTTCACGCTTTTACCGATTTAGGCTTAAGCGGTCAGTTGGTGTTTTACTTTGGATTTTACGGTCTACTTTCTATTGGCCTAATTGTAGCCAGAGCGAAAGAAATGCCTAAAAACAAAAAAGAAGATCCGCTTTGGAGCCGCGAGTTCTGGATGTTTTTAGGAAGTTTGGTTCTCTTAATTTCGGCCTTCCAAATCATTTTTTCTACTTCTATTCCTGTATGGAATAAATTGTTTGGCCTAGACTTAGCGCCACCTGCAGACCCTGAAGAGCATTATAACAAATGGCAATTACCCATTGCCGTAATTATTGCTTTGGTAATGGGGGTTTCTCAACACCTTAACTATAAGCGCACCGATTTACGCAAATTGGTTCCTACCTTATTGAGAGACTTGATTATTTCACTGGCTTTAACCATTCTTATTGGCATTAGCCTAGAAATGAATAACAAATTATACTTGTTATTGCTGTTGTTTTCTCTTTACGCCATCATTTCAAACATTTCTTACTTGTTTAAGGTGATAAAAACTGCGTATTCAAAAGTGGGCTCTAACATTGCTCATATCGGGTTTGCCATGATTTTATTGGGCTCACTCATATCGATGGGAAAACAAGAAACCATTTCAAAAAACTCTACACGTTACGATTTAACCACACTCGATACAGCGTATAAGAATTTTGAAAATACGCTGTTAATGTTAGACGACACCACCAAAATGGGCGACTACAACGTGGTGTATCGCGGTAAAGAAAAAGAAGGTATTTACGTGTATTATCAAGTAGATTATCTTGATAGCGACAACAATTACCAATTCTCTTTAAGTCCGTTTGTTCAGCTCAATAACCGCATGGGAAATGTAGCAGAACCTTCTACCAAGCGCTTCTGGGATAAAGACATTTTTACCCATGTTACGTATGCAGAAATTGACGACCGCGAGGTAGAAACCGAGCGTTACAACGAGCCAGAAGAACACCGTATAGATATTGGTGATACAATCTATGCTAGCAATGCCATAATTGTTTTGCAAGGTATACGCGGAATAGACGACCTCGATAAAAAGAAAGAATTCAACTTAACCGAAAAAGATTTATTGGTGCAAGCTCAATTGGTTGTTTACGATTTTGATACAGAGATGCATACGGTTAAACCTCATTTTGCTGCGGTAGGAACACGACCCATCACTTTTGCTGATGATGTAGACAAGATTGGGCTGAAGTTAGAATTATTTGAAATTGATCCGGAAAATGAAAAAATTGGCATCAAAGTGTATGAAGCCAAGAACAAAATCAAAGAATTCATTATTATGAAAGCTTCGATTTTTCCGTTTATCAACATCTTGTGGATCGGCTCTATTTTAATGATTTTGGGTACCCTCTTAGCCATTGTAACACGCATTGCAGGTAAACGAAAGCAAGCTTAGTCAAATTGGCCTTTTTCTATTAAAAATCAATTTTTTATGAGAAAATATACCTTCTCAATTATCGGTTCTGGAAATGTGGCCACGCACTTAACAAAGGGAATTCAAGCCAATGGTCACACGATTCGTGAAGTAGTAGGACGATCGTTTATTAATTCGCTGCAATTGGCTAATTCACTGAATTGTGAAGCGGTTAGAACTGTAGAAGAACTGAAACCAGATTCTGATATTTACCTCATCGCAATTAAAGACGATGAAATTAAAAACGTGGCCAAAAAACTGAAGGTAAATGGAATTATTGCCCACACTTCTGGCACTATTTCATTAGATATTCTTCGGCAATCTTCTGAGAATACGGGTGTTTTTTATCCACTGCAAACGTTCAACAAAGAAAAAGAACTCGATTTAAAGAAAATTCCCTTTTTAATAGAAGCTTCTAACTCTACAACAGAAACGGTATTGTTGCAAGTAGCTACCGAACTGTCGCTTCATGTAAATACCGCTAATTCTGCCAATAGAAAAAAGGTACATTTAGCAGCCGTTTTCGTTAACAACTTCAGCAATCACATTTATAGAATTGCCGCAGAATTGATGGAACGCGAAGGTCTATCTTTCGATCTTTTACAACCTTTAGTAGAAGAGACCATTCAAAAAATAAAATTAGATCATCCCGCAAGAACGCAAACGGGTCCTGCCAAAAGAAACGATACCGAAGTAATTCAAGAACATTTAAAAATGCTTGAAAAACACCCCGACTATGCCGCTATCTATTTGGCAATTAGCGAAAGTATTCGCCAGCACAACGCATAAAGTTTCTATATTTTCGGTCTCTTAAACTTCTCGAATGAAAAAGCATTATTTAGAAAAGTTACCTACCATTAAAGCCATTGTTTTAGATATAGATGGTGTGTTAACCGATGGTTCCGTTACTGTTTTTCCGAACGGTGAAATGGTAAGAACTCTCAACGTAAAAGATGGTTACGCTCTAAAAACGGCTGCTCTTAAAGGGTTAAAAGTAGGAGTGATTTCTGGTGGCAAAAACCAACAAATTAAAGAGCGTTTGCTCGCTTTAGGTTGCCACGATGTATACCTTTCAAGTGCTAATAAAATTGAGAAGCTAGAAGAATTTTGCATTCAATTCGATTTAGAAAAAGAAGATATTCTCTACATGGGCGATGATTTACCTGATTTTGAGGTACTACAATCGGTAGGTGTAGCTACTTGCCCAGAAGATGCGGCTCACGAAATTCGTGAAATATGCAGTTACATTTCTCCGTTTAAAGGAGGAAAAGGCTGTGTTCGCGATGTGATTGAAAAAGTTCTTCGTGCTCAAAATCAATGGTTTAATCACCAATCTGACTTTCAATGGTAAAGTATTTTCAACTAGTTCGCCCGCTTAATTTATTGGTGATTATCATCATCATGGCTTTAATGCGCTATGCACTCATTTTGCCATTTTTAGATGCTCTTTCTCACGTTTTAAACACTGATATTGTGTCGTTTATAACACATGGAGAATTTATTCTGCTAGTTCTTTCTGTAGTGCTTATTGCAGCAGGCGGCAACATGTTTAACGATACTCAAGATGTACACCCAGACACCATCAACAAGCCCAAACGACCATTGGTTCTGAACAAAGACTTGATTGCATCAGCAACACTCACATCGTATATTTTAATGGCGGTAGGAACCGTTCTTGGAGTTGCTTCGGCACTCTTAGCAGGAAATCTATACCTCGCCTTGATTCATGTTATAGCCGTTTCGAGCTTGTATGTGTACTCCATCAGCTTGAAAAATTCATTGCTTATTGGCAACTTGATTATTGCTCTTTTGGCTGCTTTAGTTCCTCTTACCGTTGGCCTTTTCGAAGTGAACCAATTACAAGCAGGCTACGCAGACTTGGCCAAAGAATTTAAAAACTTCAATTTTAACTTCTTGGCATTTTGGGTATTGGGCTTTTCTGTTTTTGCATTTGTGCTCACCTTGGCAAGGGAAATCACCAAAGATGTTGAAGATATTGATGGAGATCGAAAAGCAGGTGCTTCTACTCTACCCATTCAATGGGGAATAAAAACGGCTCAAATCATAGTTTCGGCTATTTACTTGGTTTTTATCGGTTTGCTTTGGTACGTTCATCACAGCTTCTTGCCCGATTTATATACCAAAGTGTACGTTATTGTGTTATCTATTTTAGCGGCTATTTTAATTTTCTTAACCATTAAAGCAAAGAATGCAAGGCACTTTCATCAAGTAGGAACCCTAAATAAGCTGGTTTCTTTAATTGGTGTTAGCTATGCGCTTTTATCTTGGTATATGGTAAGTAGCGGACAAATTTTTGCAGCTTAATGAAGAAAGATTCAACGCTCATACTAGCTTCCGGTTCACCTAGAAGACAACAACTCTTAAAAGAATTAGGTTACCGTTTCGAAATTCGTTTAAAAGAAGTAGACGAAACCGTGTTAGAATCGGTTCCTACCGAAAAAATAGCTGAGTATTTATCCATTAAAAAAGCGGCAGCCTACCAAAAAGAATTAACTGAAAACGAAGTTTTAATTACTGCCGATACCACTGTAGTTCTCAATCATCAACTACTGAATAAACCCACCGATCGAAAAGAGGCCATTTCCATGCTTACGGCACTTTCTGGCCAAAAACATCAAGTAATTTCTGGGGTGTGTTTATCGAGTAAAAACAAGCAAGTTTCTTTTTCTGTAAGCACCCATGTGTTTTTTAAAGAACTTTCTATTCAAGAAATTGAGCATTACATCGACACGTACCAGCCTTTTGATAAAGCAGGAGCATACGGTATTCAAGAATGGATTGGGCACGTTGGTATTCAACGCATAGAAGGTTCTTATTTTAACGTAGTGGGCTTACCAACTTTTGAGTTAGTTCAAGCCTTAGAGCAATTTTAGTCTTGTTCTTTATGATTGGCGTTTTCGGCTATATCTTTTCCGAACGTATTTAAATCGATACCGTCAAAGTTACCTGAACTCATCAATAACAAGTTTTTCCCTCGCCAATCTAAGCCTTTTAAATAGTTCTGCATGCGTTCTGAATCTACCATCACGGTTAGGCCTTCCTTAGCAAATGCTGCTTCTACTTCTTCTTTAGAAATTTCTGGTAATTGTTTGTGGGCAATCGTTTTCGGATTAAAATATACAATGGCTTTATCTGCTGCATCCATAGCTCCATTGTACTGCTCTAAAAAGCGCTTGTTTAGGCTAGAAAAGGTGTGTAATTCCATACAAGCTACTAGCTCCCTTTCTGGGAATTGCGCTTTTACAGCGTTAATAGTTGCTTTGAGTTTAGAGGGAGAATGGGCATAATCTTTAAACACAGCCGTAAACTTATTCTCTCCGATTAATTCTAAGCGCTTCGATGCACCTTTAAAAGAAGTTATTGCTTCGTAGAACTGTTCGTCAGATACATTGAGTTCGTTCAACACTTTACGAGCACCATTTAAATTCTGCAAATTGTGCGCTCCGAAAACTTGGAGAGAATAATCTCCAGAATCTGTTTTTAAGATGGAAACTCCGTTATCTATCTTGTGAGCAGGCGTTGAGTAAGGTATTTTCTGAATGTTCTTGGTAGATTGCTCTACCAAATTTTTAACGTGTTGGTCAACTTCACAATACACCAAGCTTCCGCTTTCGGGCAAGCTATCAATAAATAGAGAAAACTGCTCTAAATAGTTCTCAAAGGTTGGAAAAACGTTAATATGATCCCACGCAATTCCACTGAGTAAAGCTACGTGTGGTTGGTACCACAAAAACTTAGGGCTTCTATCAATAGGTGAACTTAAATACTCATCTCCTTCTAAAACAATAATAGAGGCTTCAGAAGTTAGCTTCACCATGGTATCGAAGCCTTCGAGTTGGGCTCCTACCATATAATCTACGTCTTTTCCAATGTGGTTCAATACATGAAGCACCATGGCCGTAATCGAAGTTTTACCATGACTTCCCGCAATTACCACACGTAATTTATCTTTTGAAGCTTCGTATAAATACTCAGGATAACTGTAAATTCTAATTCCTAATTCTTGGGCCTTTTTAAGCTCTGGGTTATCTTCTCGAGCATGCATACCAAGTATAATGGCGTCTATATCGCTCGTAATTCGGGTAGGATCCCACCCCATTTTTTTTGGCAATAAACCTTGTTTCTCTAATCTACTCTTCGAAGGTTCAAACACCTCATCATCGCTACCAGAAACGTCTAAACCTTTTAAATGCAAGGCAATAGCTAAATTGTGCATAGCACTGCCACCGATAGCAATAAAATGAATTCGCATATTGTTCGAAATTTTGAAGTGAAATTAAAGACTCGTTACCAAATAACCACCGTTGGTAATGTGAATTTATCAACGGTTTAATTAGAGCAATATTAACAATATTGAATAGCTTTCAGCAGGTTTCTTACTAATTTTGCAGCATGGAATTCATAATGCAAAAAATCTGCATGGGCAAAGACTTAGGTGTTCATGGCAATCTGTTTGGCGGGGTAATGTTAAGTTGGATAGATGAAAGCGCTGGAGCTCTTGCTGCTCGTGTATGCAGATCGCCCAATATGGTAACGCTGAAAATAGACGAGGTTATTTTTAGAAAAGCGGTAAAAACGGGCTTTCTCATCTCTATTTACGGAGAGGTAGAGCGCATTGGAAACACCTCTATCACTTTAAAAATTGAAGCGCGTAAAACCAACGTAATTTCAGAAGAAGAAACGGTTGTTTGCTCTACAAGAATTACGTTCGTGCGCATCGATGAAACGGGAGATGCTGTTCCCATTCCATCGTCTGTGAAAGCAAAATATAAAGACAAAGTCGCTTGAGTTATTTAGAAAAATTCTTTTTCGAGTTAGTAGATCTTTTCAACGAAATGAGTCCTTACTTGCTATTGGGTTTTCTTTTAGCAGGTGTGTTGCACGTTTATTTCCCGAAAGACCGAGTAACCAAATACTTAGGCAAAAACAACTTAAAAAGTGTAATTAACGCAGCAGTAATGGGAGTTCCGCTCCCGTTATGTTCTTGTGGCGTGATTCCAACAGGAGTATCTTTTCATAAAAACGGAGCCAGCAAAGGGGCTTCTATCTCGTTTTTAATTAGCACCCCACAAACAGGACTCGATTCTATCTTGGTGACTTATTCTTTAATGGGATTGCCTTTCGCCATCATTCGTCCGATTGTAGCCTTTATTACCGGAATTGTTGGTGGGCAAGCCACTAATGCATTGGAAAAAGCGGAGCCAAAATCGGTTCCTACCGTTAGTACAACCCCCTTAAAAAAGGCCGGCAAGTTTAAACGTATGCTCGAATATGCGTTTGTAGATTTCTTGGCAGACATTGCCAAGTGGCTCACCATTGGTTTGGTGGTAGCCGCCATAATTACAGTGGTGATTCCTGATAATTTCTTCGATCAGCAGTTGAGCAACCAATACCTCAATATGCTTATTGTTTTAGCCGCTTCAATTCCGATGTATGTGTGTGCAACTGGTTCAGTTCCCATTGCAGCAGCTCTTATGCTTAAAGGGATTTCACCTGGCGCTGCTTTTGTTTTTTTAATGGCAGGGCCCGCTACTAACGCAGGAACAATAACGGTAATCGGAAAATCGCTCGGTAAAAAATCACTGATTGCCTATCTGGTTTCAATTATGATAGGAGCCTTACTTTCAGGCGTTTTAATCAACGCTTTTTTACCCGAAGAATGGTTTTTAATTAGCCATTTACATGCCGATGGTCACGGAAGTCACCTATTACCCGATTGGCTTAAATATGGGTCGAGCATGGTGTTGGCAGCTTTAATTGCCAATGTTTTTATTCAACAAATTAGAAACAAGTTTAAAAAAACATCAGAAATGTCGAATTTAACTGAAGGAACCGTTTATTCCATTGGCGGTATGACCTGCAACCATTGTAAAGCAAGCGTTGAAAAAAATCTTTCGAAAATTGAAGGAATTGAAGAAGTAGAAGTGAATCTTGAACGAAAAGAAGCATTGGTAAAAGGTTCTTCTAAAACAGAAGAAGCGATTAAAGCTACTATTGAAGACATCGGTTTCGAGTATTTAGGGAAGAAGTAAGGGTATCTTTTTAGGGTTTTATTTTTATTTTTACCCAACTAAGAAACTCTCCTAAAACGAAACTGTGATGAGAAAATTTAAGACACTAAGCCTATTAGTGGCCTCTGGTCTATATTCAACACTAAGCTGGGCACAAGGCGAACCTACAAAGCCTTCTTACGAAAAAGTAGTTTATCAAAGAGACGGAAAAACGTATGTTCAAAAATCGCTTCCCGTTTATTTGAAATTTTCGGTAACTCCAGATGGTAAAAACTATCCGCTTACCAGTCTTCAACATCCTTCTGATGCCAATCCAGTTTATTTAGATACAGAAGGTCTCAATTACATTCGTTCACGTTGGGCGGTAGATCCTAAAACAGGCAAACCAGTTTCTCCGCAAAGAGAAGTTCAAATGGAACTTTTTGCAGACGGAATGGCACCTAGAACTAGACACGCCTTTTCGGGTGCTCCCAAATACACCAGCGGTGGAACAGTTTATTTCGGTAAAGGACTCACTTTTACGCTAACAGCTAGTGATGGAGTTTCTGGTGTTAAAGAAACACAGTACTCTCTAAACGGAAATTACACAAAATACAACGGAAGTGTTACGGCTAATAAAGAAGGAAGCAACACTTTGTATTACTACTCTGCCGATCACGTAGGCAACGCTGAAACTACTCGTTCTTCGGCCTTCACCGTAGATTTATCGGCTCCTACCTCTTCTCACGCTATCGATGGTATTGTATACAACAACACCATTTTAGCGCCTAGCACAAAATTTAGACTTTCTTCTAACGATAATTTAGCAGGTGTAAGAACTACCTACTATTCTTTCGATACTGGAAGCGATCGATATTATGGTTCTCCAGTTACAATGGCAGGTTTAGAAGATGGAGAACACACTTTGCACTACTATGCAGTAGATAACGTTAAAAATGAAGCTACAAAAAGTACCTTCAAATTTTACTTAGATAAAATTGCACCGGTGGTGAATCACAGCATTGTTGGTGACCAATACAAAGGTCGTTACATGTATGTTTCTTCAAGAACCAAAATTGATTTATCGGCTACCGATAACAAAGCGGGTGTAAAAAACATCTACTACCGAATTGATGGTAAAGAGCGTTTTACATTCAGCAATTCTTTCAACTTACCGAATACTTTAGGCGTGCATACTGTAAAGTACGATGCCAACGATAACGTTGAAAATTTAGCTGCTAACAAGTTTATCACTGTATTTGTAGACAACGCAAAACCAACAACAGCTATTAACTACGGAAATCCTCAGTTTTTCCATAGAGATACTCTGTTCATCAACAAAACAACTCCGATTACGCTAACAGCTAGGGACGGACATTCAGGTATTAAATCTACCATGTATACGGTAGATGGAGGAAGCATGAAAGCTTATGCGAAATTCAATATTGAGCAAGAAGGTTTCCATACCATTACGTTCAAATCTACCGATAACGTAAACAATGAAGAGCAAACCAAATCGAGCAATGTGTTTGTAGACAATACAGCTCCTGAAATCTTTGTAAACTTCTCTATTGACCCCATCGGAACTAAGAAAGGATTAAAAGTATACCCAGAGTATGTTAGAATGTATATTGGAGCTACTGATAAACATGTAGGAACCGCTCGTATTCTCTACTCTGTTGATGGAGAAAACTTGAAAGACTACTCTTCTCCGCAAACATTAGATTTATCGGAAGTTAGTAGCCTACGAAAAAACAAGAAATACACTGTTAAGGTGGTTTCTAGAGATAAATTAGGTAATGAATCTGAGCAAACATTTGAATTCTATATTGGTCGTGGAGAATAATTTTCTCGTTCAATAAAATAACTAAGCCGATGCAAATGCATCGGCTTTTTTTTTTGCTTTAGTGATTAAAACAAAAAGGTCTTTTTTCATGTTTTCTCATCATTCTAATCAAATTACCATTAGAGATTTAATGATATTGAACCAATACCTTATTTGGTGTATTACCCATTAAGATTTAATTCAATAATTTTGCCACCAGAAAATCGAACCTACCTAAAAAGGGTAAGAAGAACTGGTTCTTTTTACCAAAAAATATTTTTTTAGCGAAGTCAACATGGCTTCGTGTAATTGCATTTTATTTTTATGAATACATCACTAATTCTAGTTCTGAGCTTTTTTGTGGGCCATTGGTATTTATCGCTCTTCACTCAGTCTTTTTTTAACCATCGTTATGCTGCCCACCAAATGTTTACTATGAACAAAACTTGGGAAAGAATATTCTTTGTTCTTACTTGGGCATTTCAAGGTGCTTCTTATTTAAGTCCGTATACCTACGGAGCTATGCATAGACAACACCACGCATTTGCCGATCAACTGAAAGATCCGCATTCGCCAAAATTTTCAAAATCTCTGTGGCACATGATGTGGAGAACAAAAGTTCTTTATTCTAGAATGTGGAGACAGAAAATTAAGTACAACCCTAGATTTATTAAAGACTTACCCCATTGGTGGAGATTCGATAGAATTGCAGATAGCTGGTATTCTCGTTTGGGTTGGGGATTTTTTTACATAGCGTTTTATGTATTTGCCATTACGTATTTAGGTGATAATCAATTCTGGTATTTGTATGCTCTATTGCCTATTCATTTTGTTATGGGGCCATTTCACGGAGCCATTATCAATTGGTTTGCTCATAAAATTGGATATGTGAACTTTAAGGTAAAAGACACGTCAAAGAATTTAATGCCTGTAGATATTTTTATGTTGGGCGAAGGTTACCATAATAACCACCACGCTCATGGCTCAGATCCTAATTTCGGAAAGCGTTGGCACGAAATTGACCCTATTTGGATTGCCATTCGCATTATGAACAAATTGAACATTATTAAACTTAAGCCTTTTACGCTCAAAGCGGAAAAGTAACTGGAAGTTTAAAGCATAAAAAAAGCCGACAATTGTCGGCTTTTTTGTTTTTTATAGTTTTCGAAATCGTGTTCCTACCGTTATTATTTGTGATCGTGAATAGCTAATAATGGCGTGTTGGTATGGTAAACACACTGCTGAGTTATGCTTTTCTTGAATAAGCGATCGAAGAAAGAAACCGTTCTTGGAATCATGGCTAAAAGGTCTGCATTTACTTCTTCGATAAATGCGTTAATGCCTTGTTCTACATCGTTGTTAAACACAACGTGGTAAGAATGCTGAACCCCTTCGAAGTAAGAATCTAATCGTAAACGAGCAATATCATCGTCAATATTGGGCTCGGTTCCTTCTTTAATTACATAAAGAATGTAGATACGAGAATTGAATTTGCGAGCCACTTCGAGCATCGGTTCCATTATGCGAGCATCGTTAATTACCTTCATATCTGTGGCAAATACGATATCGTTATAGCCATCGTATTTTCCATTTTCTGGCACCGCAATTACGGGAACACTCAGTTCGCGAATGGTTTTTTCAGTGTTGCTTCCTATCAACACCTTCTTTAAACCGCTTGCCCCTTGGGTTCCCATCACTACCAACTGAATTTCTTCCATTTTGATAGTGCGCTCAAGGGCTTCGAGTAATTCACCATGAAGCGAAACACCTTTTACCTTCAACTCTTCACCGAATTGTTCTTTTACGGTTTTCAAGAGCATTTTCATATCTCTTTCACTCTCTTCTTGCAACATGTCGGTAATACTTACTAACATACCGCCAGTACCCGCGTTGGGTGTGTGATACGCATTCAAAAGAACAAACTCTTTATCTGCACCAGCCATATCTACCGCATAGCGAAAAGCGTTCATGGCGTTATCAGAAAAATCGGTAGGAACCAATATCTTTTTCATAAATAATTCAATAGGTTAATAATGCGCTATAAACTGTGTCGAAGATACAGTATTGTCTTGTGAATGGAATGTGTTCACTTCTAATAACTCACTTAATTCTCCAAACAATTTATCGTTAGAAACAACTAGCGTTTTAGAAGAAAAACTGAGATGATTTTTAAGAATCTCAATGGGCTCGCCACCAATGTATTTATGAATGCCTAAGCGTGTACAATGCTGTTTTAAATATTCAACAAACATGCGTTCTTCCTTAATTTCAAAAGGGTTACGGCCATCTTGAAATACTTGAAGAAGATTTACATCGTATTGTGAACAAATATTCTGAAAAAGATAGCAAAACTGCTTTATGCCGTTGATATTCTCTACATTAGAGCCATAAACAATCAGCACGTTTTCGATATGCTCGAAATTGTTGGGAACCACCACAAACGGAGCGCATTGGGTGCAAGCAGATAAACTAAGTTCACCCTCAGAGCCTCTGTTTTGCAAGTAAGCATAGCCTTCAGAAGTAGTTACGAGCAAATCTGCATAGTTACATCTCCAGGAAAGCATTTGAGTATTATTACCAATTTGTTTATGCAAGTTGGCTTTTGTGTTTTGTGTTAACTCAATTTCTTCTAGAAACTGGTCAAGCTCTAACCTAATTTCATCAGATTCTATTTCTGATGGCCGAATTGCTTTTAATTCACTAGTTCGTTCAGATTTGAACCCATTGGAGTGAATGTACACAATATCGATTAAATTACTGTTGCTTTGGTGAACAAAGAGCTTTTTCACAAAATAAAGAGCGTTTAAAGACTCTTTTTGATCGTTAATAACTACTACTATTTTCTTTCCCGTTTTCATGTTGGTTGTTAGGTCATTCTGGGAAGAGAATGTTATCATTTTTAGGTTCTTCTGGTAACCGAACACTCAAGATGTAAGCATTGGCTGCGCTTACGATGTTTTCTGCTAAGCTTCCAGAAATCAAATGAGAAATTCCTCTTCGTCCGTGTGTGTTAATAGCAATTAAATCTGCTTGCTTTTTCTCTGTAAACTCTAAAATCCCCTTGCCTAATTCTCGGTGATTATAGGTACACATGGTATAATTTTCTAGGCCAGTTGCTTCGGCAAATTCTTGCATGAGTTTTTCACTGTAGCTACTGTTTTCGAAATTCGATGGCGTAATAATTTTTACTAAATGTACAGGCGCATTATAAAGTTTGGCCATTTCTAGAATGGGCTCAAAAGACTTTTGTGCTTCACCGTAAAAGTTAGATGCGAAAACAAGACTTCTAATTTTAAAATCGTCTTGTTTACACTTTATAGTTAAAACAGGAGTATTTGATAATCTTACCATTTTTTGGGTGTTAGAACCTGCAAAAAAGCGATTGCCTCTTTTTCCGTTAGACCCCATAACAATAAAATCTACTCCTTCTTCTTTTACAACAGATGTAATGGTATCGAAGGTAGAACCAAACTTCACTAACTGTTTTACTTCTACATCGCCTTGGTCTATGTTGTTTAATTCTAAAAACCGATTTTCGATAGATTCTGTAAGGTGTTGTTCTTGCTTTAAGCGATCTTCTTTCTTTAAACTATCTGGCAAATTGATTACGTGAAGTACGGTAAGTTGAGCATTCGCTTTTTTAGCGATCTCTATACCTACGGTAATAGCATGTAACGACAATTCTGAAAAATCGGTGGGTACTAAAATCTTCTGCATAGACTGTTGACTTTTAGTTATTCAAATATCTTGGTTCTGATTGCATCTATAAATGACAGCAATCACTTAAAAAACTGATATATATCAAAAGAAAAAGCGCCATTAAGCGCTTTTTCTGAAATTTTGTTGTGGTGAATTAGTAAATGTTGGCCACTTTGAAAAGACCTCTATCATCAATTACCTTAATCTTTCGCCCTTTACTTTCAATAAGTTTTTCTTCTTTGAAATCGTGTAATAAGCGTATTAGGGTTTCGGTAGCGGTTCCTACAGTATTGGCTAAATCTTCGCGGGTTAAGTTTATTTCAACTTCTCCATTTTCAACGGCATCAATGCCGTAAGTGTCTTTTAGCATTAGCAAAGTTACCGCTAAACGCTCTCGAACTGGTTTTTGAGCTAAGTTGGTTAAACTTTCAGTCATTGCTCCTAGCTCGTGACAAGCTTCTTTGAGTAACAATCGATTTAAATCAGATGAAGAATCGAGAATAGAAAGAAAATCTGTGCGTGGAATAAAACACACGGTAGCATCTTCTAAGGTTTCAGCAGAAACTGGATACATTTCTTCAGAAATCATGGCCTTGTAGCCCAAAAGATCACCTTGTTTCGAAATCTGAATAATTTGGTCTTTACCATCATACCCAGTTTTGTAGACTTTAATTTTGCCTGCGTGAACGCAAAAAACACCAAGTGGACGTGTTCCTTCGTGAAATAAGACTTGCCCTTTCTTGTAAGCTGTGCAAGACTTATTGTAGGTCATTTTGTCTAGGTCTTCACCGTTCAAATTTTTGAACTTTGAAAAACCTTGTATTTTGCAGTTTTCACACACCAAATCAACTCGTTTATTTTTCATATTGGCTTGTTAACTATTGTTGACGCTGTGATTAAATGTAAAATTACATTTTCTTTGGCTCATAGTGAAGCAATTCGAATTCGAAGTGAGCAGTGCTTCACATTTCAAGTTATCAACACTCGAACCACTAAAAGAATTTGTTCCCTTTTTGAGACTTTCTGTTTTTTATCAAAAACATCATCCTGCATCATTGTCTTGATTTTCAATCAACTAAATTCGTAAAAAGAAATTGGCATAAGCTTTACGTCTTTGCCCGTTAAAATCCCTTTTTTCGTGAAACATATCGCTATACTCTTCTTATTTATTGCTGCACTTTATCAGCCTTTACTCAGCCAAGAATTAGAGATTACTGATGTTGCTGATCAAAAAAATCTTTTCTATACCGTTCAAATCGGAACGTTTAGCGGCACCTCTTTGCCCGAAGAGTTTTCTCAGTTTGAACAACTCAACAGAGAAAAGTTAGAAAATGGCAGTTATCGCTATTCTGTAGGGGTGTTTACCGATTTAAAATCTGCTCGAGAAGCGATGTTAGAAGTTCGTCAGAAATCGGTTCCTTCTGCATTTGTTATTGCCTATGAAAACGGTCTGCGCGTTAGTTTACGAGATGTTAGAGAGCGAAAAGGCAAAGGCGTTTCTGAGCAACAAATTTCTCGTAACAAAGCCTATCGACTTGCGTTTGCTGAAGAAGGAACACGTGAGTTTGACGTAACTAAACACGATGAAACAGTGAGAGAGGTTACCGATTTATTCGAAAACCAAATACTGGATTATCAATCGAAAAAAGTAGAATCGGATACCCATTTAGTTTCCATTATCTATGAAAGAAAATTCGATTCTATTAACAAATTTCTAGCCGATAGCCTTCTAAAAAAGGCGGAAATTAAAGACTATAAAGGCGACATTGGCTTAGTTTTAAACACTTTTTACAACCGTAACTTCACGCCTGGTTTCGTTGAAACGGAAGATCTATTTTACATTCAACGTTTAAATGTAGGTGTAGATTGGAATATCTTAAACAACGGTTTTGTCACCAATCAACTCAAGGCTAAACAACGTGAAAACGAATTAGAAATTAGCCGATTACAGCAGAATAAAATCTCGGTTGAAGACAACTATGAAGATCTCTACAACTACATTATTTACTTGTTTAACACCAAGAAATTAGAGCGAATTGATGATCGAATTAACATCATTGATCGACAGGTACAGATTGCAGAAATGTTGTATTCGAGTAAAGAACGCAGCTGGGAAGACATCATTGAGATGAAGGCCAAAAAATCACGCGCTGAAAAACAATACAGAAAATGGTCGAACTACAACACCATCCTTCGCGATAAAATCATGTTTAGCACTGCGCTAGATCAGTACTTTAATGCAGATGCTTTACCGATATTAGATCCGGATCCTGCCCTACTCTTTCAACATAGAGCAGATAGTGTGCAAACTTCATCAGACCGCATTTTAGCCCTTACCAAAGAAAATGTAGACATCAAGCACAATCGCCTCAAAGACTACACAGTTACTCCTTTTATCCGCTACAGCTTTTTGGCTCAGCAAGAAACCTTCGATAGAAATTTTAGTTCTGTAGGAGCCCGAGTTCGAATTCCTTTAAGATGGGGAAACAAGTCTTCAGTAAAGGAAGCAGAGAAATTAATGATTGAATCTACCACAGGTGGAGAAATTCAAAACAACGATCATCGTTTACTGAATTACTATTACGAATATCAATACAAACTTGAGCAGTTAATCGAGTTCTATTACACGCATTTCAAAATTGAAGAACGCTTGAGAAAAGAAATTATCAAGTATCAATTTGAAGACCCCGGATTTAGCCCACTTAGCGCTATTCAATACATGGATGAGTTACTTGCCAACGAAGTAGAAATACTCGACATAAAACAGCAATTGTATTTAAAAATGCTTTCGATGACTCGTTTTTTAGAAAGCGCCAACCCTATGGAGTATTGCACAACCATCGATCAAGAAGATTTCTTATTCAAATACAAAGAGAAAAGAGAAGCTTACATGTGGTCTAGCTTTTTTAACAGCCAAGACAATTTATTCTTAATTCATTACTGTAAGGTGAACGAAATCAAGAAAGTGCTTTTATCTCCAGGTCCAAAGCCTGAAACCGAGAAAGTAGCAGACTTTCTTCGTCTTGCCAAAAGGTATGATATTGAGGTAATTGGTATGATTGGCAACAACAGTTTGGCTACCGACAATGGTAAATTGAATGTTAATCAAGATTTAAATAAAATTTATTCTCTTGGTTTTAGTGGAATTCATTTCGATATAGAACCACAAACTTTCCCAGATTGGGATAACAATAAGCAAAAATACCTCAGCAACTTAATTGATGTGTTTTTCAACGCGCGTGAATTTGCCAACCAAAACGGAATGGAATTAAGCGCTTCTATTCCTCTTTATTATCCGGTAGGAGCCCTTGAAAAAATGTACGAGGCATTAGACTACGCTTACTTAATGGCTTACGAAAGACCTGATATTCAATTTATTAAAAGAAAAACAGTAGAAGAATTTGCTCTAAACTCTGAAAAAACAATCCTCGCTTTACGCACCAAAGATTTTATGAATCGTCTGTTCATGGAAAAATTTATTGAGGCGTTAGGTGAAGAAATTCCACTAAACAAATTAGCCATCCACGATCTAGGCACATTGTTTGACTTAGATTATAACTCATCAATGGGACTCAAATGAAAAAATTTCAATTTAACTCCAAAGCTAGTGTCTTAAAAGGCATTGAAGAGACTCCTGTTAAAAAAGGAATCAATTGGGATAGAATTATCTATTTCGCTGCTCTAGCTGTAGTACTATTAAGTTTCGGTTCCTTCTTTATTGGTAAATACTTGGTTGTTAAAGCCGAGTCTGAGATAATCATTCACAAATTTGATGTTAATTTCCCTGAAGATATTATCGTAAACGAATACTTAGTTGAAGAAAACGATACAGTAAAATCAGGTGATATTTTGTTTTATTACAGAATGAACCAATACGATGATGATGGAGACGGTAACGTTGTAATTGCCAATTCGAACGCAGACAATGGTTACTCAAACTCTACATACAACTGGTTAATTCGTGAAAAAATTTCTACAGAAAGAGATATCAAATTTGCTCAACTAGAAATTAATAAAGAGAAAAAAGAACTAGCCGCTCTTTCTGCTGGCATGGATCGTTTAAAGAAAGAAGTATTTCTAGACATCTACCCTCCTGCTAAACTGCAAGAAGCTGAAGATAAAATCGAAAACGCTAAAATGAATATTAGCGCTGAGCAAGGTAAAGTTTACTCTTTAAGACAATACTTAGACGAAGTAGAAAGAAGACTTGCAGAAGAGTTAGCCAAGAAAAATGCAAAGCCTAACGCAGAAGAGATTCAAAACATTGCTTCTATAGGTGGCGGTGGTGGTTCACTTGCTTTTGATCGCATGAATATCCCTTATCACTCACCGCAAGGTGGAATGGTATCGCAAATTTATGCCTACCCGAATGAAACTACCTATGAAAGCCAGTTAATTATGGATTTAATCGAATTAAAAGACATCCATATTAAGGCCTATTTTAAGCAAGAAGCGCTAAATTACATCGATGAGGGCGATATCGTTGATATTACCTTCCCAGATGGTTCTAAAAGCAAAGGTGTAATTGACCAGATTTACCTTAAAACTACCAACCTTCCTGACCGACTATACGAAACGGGATCTGAACTCGAAAGGAGAATTCGTGCCATCGTGATTCCGTTAAAAATAGACGAAGCCGACAAATGGTTTAAGTTCTATAAAATAAACGTTACTGTAACGAAGTCTAAGTACTTCTAAACACTTAAAAACCTAGTAACATGTTTAATCCTAAGACAAACGAAGCTAAAGTTTCTAAAATCGAGAATAATTTCTCTAAAGAAATTATCCTTATCTCGAATTTTGCAGAATTTGACTTCAAGAAAACACCTCTTTACGATGCATTGGTAATCGATTTTACCGACCCTGAAGGAGCCACTTCTTTACTTCGAAAAATCAGATCTTCAAATATTGAAAGTATCTATCTAATACCTGTATTTGTTTTAAGTATTAACGAATTACACAATCCTGAAATTCAAGAATTAGCAGACGGAATTGTTTCGGTAATTCAACCTGAATCATTGAACCGTACCATCGAGCGAGTTCAAGAAAAAAAGAAGCTACTTAAACCATTTACTGCTAACAGAAACACGAATAAGCCGCTTATTAAAATATTGCGCTTTTTATTCACGAGAAACCGTCCGTTAAGACCTATTCGTGATCGTTCGTCTATGATTGGCTACCGATACCCAATGCTTAGTTTAGGCTATCAAGAAGAATCTCCAAAACAAGAAATTGCTACTCTTCAAGAGGCCATGGAGAAAGACTTCTTTTCTGCTAATTTTCAAGACAGAATGCACCTCTGCTCTAAGTGTAGCTCTGGTTTTCTAAACTACAAAGAGTTGGATCCGAAAAGCGGTTCTCCTAACCTTATTACCGAAAATTTAGTTCACCACTTTGTATGTGCATATGTTGGCCCAGAAGGCGACTTTATGCAAGGCGAATCAATGGTTTGTCCTAAGTGTAGCAAAACGTTGCGTCACATCGGGGTAGATTACGATAAGCCATCTGTCATGTACAAGTGCTTAGATAACGACAATTACTTTCAAGAGCCTGATTTGAAAGCTGAATGTATGAATTGCGGGCACATGAACGATTTAGAGAGTTTAGTAGAATACGATGTATTTAGCTACGTTCTCACAGAAGAAGGAAAAGAAGAAGCTATTCAGCCAAAAGGCACAGGTCAGAAATCGAAAGATATCGTATACCCCGGATTTATTACCTATTCTACTTTCAGCACTTTCTTGCGCTACGAAATAGAAAGAGCACGTTCTAAAAAAATGAACAGTAGCGTAGGTTTAATCAGAATCGGCATTTCTAATACAATGGAAATGGCCTTGGGTAACCGATACGATAAAGTAATTGAAGAAGTATCTGGTTTTATCACAAGCAATTGTGATAGTTCGAACATTTTATCGAGATCAGTCAATTCGTTTTTCATCATTTTCCCAGACACACCAACGTCTAAGGCGAAATCGAAAATTGAATTTTTAAATTCTTCGATTAATCAATTGCTGAAAAACAATGTTAAAGATTACGATATTGAAGTAATTTCTAACTTAAAACCCATTCAAGAAGGTTCTGAACACCAATCAATTCTTAACGATTTAAGAGCATCAATGCTTAAAAAGTAATGGAAAATTACTGGGAATTTTTCTTTAGTTATTGGCAGCACGAAAGCGCCATGCAGATTGTGCGGGTGTTTTGGTACTTCTTTATCTTGGAGATTCCACGCTTTTTACTTTTCGATTTTGTGGTGGTCAACTCACACGTAATCAACTCAAAAAACCGCAAATACAAAAGAAAAAAGGCGAGAGAGAAGTTCTGGGCAGAATCTCCGCTTATTTCAATCATTGTACCGGGAAAAAACGAAGGTCAGCACTTGTACAAATTGGTAAGTTCTCTTCGTGAGCAAACTTATCAGAACTACGAGCTAATTATTGTGGATGATGGTTCTGATGATAACACACCAATTATTGGTAGGAACCTAGAAGAAAATGGACAAATCGATAAGTTTATTCGGAACGAAGTTCGAGGTGGAAAGGCTTCTGCTGCTAACTTAGCTTTACGTTATAGCAAAGGCAAGTTCATTGTTCATCTAGATGCCGATACTTCTTTCGATCGAGATTCAATAGAGAATATTCTTATCCCTTTCTACACAGATGATGAAATTGGTGCGGTAGGCGGTAACGTAAAAGTTCGAAACGCAGACGCCAGCTTATGCGCCACTTTGCAGGCAATCGAATACCTGAGCACCATTTCTATGGGACGAATTGTTTCAACTGAACTAGGGGTTTACCGTATTATTTCGGGTGCTTTTGGCGCTTTTCGTTCTGATGTGGTAGACCGTATAGCTGGCTGGGATATTGGCCCTGGTCTCGATGGTGATATCAGCGTTAAGATTCGAAAAATGGGTTATAAAATCCATTTTGAGCCTGAAGCTATTGCCCTTACCAACGCACCTGAAAAATTCAGAATTCTAAGTAAACAACGCCTAAGATGGTCTAAATCGATTGTTCGTTTTAGAATGCGTAAACACAACGATGTGTATTTACCCAACTCTAATTTCGACATCATGAATTTGCTTTCGTTTGTTGAAAACGTAGGTTTTAATGTGGTGCTCGATTTTCTTTGGTGGATTTACATTTTCGACATCCTTTTCAATAATATTGAGCTTTTGGCTGTGGTGATTCCACTTAAAATCATGCTTTACATTATTTCTGACATTATTCAGTTCACGCTTATTATGGTGATTTCAGAAAGACGCGAAAGTGAATGGAAATTGTACCTCTACCTTCCGGCTATGGTATTTTACAACAGTTATTATTTGCGTTGGATTAGAACGGCTGCCTACCTCAAAGAAATCTTCTTCAAATCTTCTTATCTAGATCCCTGGAATCCAGCCAAAACTTCTATAAAAGCGAAAGCGAATAAGATTTAATTGAAAAACGGTTCCTACCGAAAAGTTTTTGAAGAAAAAAGACGCAAAAAAACCCTAAAGGATGAATTCTTTAGGGTTTTGCTTTTTATTCTATTTTTTGCTAAACAGTAGGAACGCTAATTTTCACCGTTGTACCAATTCCTTTTTGAGCTGAAAAAGAAATGGTTCCGTCAAATACTTCAATGATTTTCTTTGCATTAATTAACCCTAATCCAAGACCTCCTTCTTCGTCATCTGAAGAGTGAAACGCCTGAATACTGGCTATTTGCTCGTCTGACATCCCTACGCCTTCATCAGAGATTTTAACAACATAACGTTTACCATCTACGCCACTTACCATTTTCACCAACGTTCCGCGGGTACTGTACTTAAATGCATTACTCAAAATTTCTTTAATGGCTTGAGCAAAATAATCTTGAGGCACTGCAAGGTTGGCATCTTCTAACGAGCTCATAGCATCGCTAGTGCGGTTATTTTCTTGCGCCAATGTATTTAAAATAGTATTCATTACTTCTTTAGCACCTTGAGTAGATTGCTTCTGAAGATCTTGAAGTAATTCAGGGTTCAGCTCTAGCTTTTCTATTTGGTAATAGTTTACGGTTTTTCCCACTACATCTCGTAAATCTAAACCCGCTTTATTGATTAGTGAAACAAACTCTACTAACTCAGATTTCTCCATGTTAAAATGTTCCATCATTATCAATTCAGACATGGCATTAATGGTTTTCATTAAGCCTGTAATCTCTTTAGTGATCGGAAGACCTAAGTGCTCGGTAATGTTCTTTAGCTTTTGCTCAGAGCGTTCTAACACTTCTTTTCTTCTTTCTAAGCGCATTTTTACTCTAGAAACCAACTCATCAATGGTAAACGGCTTCATAATGTAATCGTCTGCACCCAATTCCATTCCTTTACTTAAATCGTCTTTAGATGTTTTGGCTGTTAAAAACACAAATGGAGTGGCTGCTATTGCCGGGTTTTTGCGCATAGCTTCTAACACTTCGTAACCATCCATCTCGGGCATCATAATGTCGCACAACACTAAATGTGGTTGAGTTCTTCGAATGGTCTCTACGCCTATTTCACCGTTTTCTGCCAATGAAACCTCGTACCCTTCAGCCTCTAGAATTTCACGCACATTATTTCTTACGTCTTCGTTATCTTCTATTACAGTAATTTTTTCTGACATCTATGTAATTTTAGAATGGTTTACTTCAATATCTTTCGACAAAAATCATTCAAAAACTATAACTTTTTCCTGACTTTTATCACATAAGCAAGATGCCATATAGAATATTTATCACAGAAGACGACAAGGTTACAGCATTATACATCAAATACGCGTTAGAAAAACAAGGCTATCTTGTTGAAGGTATAGCCAATGATGCAGAAACTGCTATTGACCAAATTCGGAAAACTAATCCAGATTTGATTCTAATGGATATTTCTCTTCCGGGTAAAATTGATGGTGTAAAAGCAGCTGAAATCATAAAAACCGAGAGAAATATTCCAGTTATTTATGCCACTGCAACTAGTGATAACGAAACGGTTCAGCGTGTTTTAGCCACCGACCCCAACGGATATGTTCTTAAACCCATAGTACCTGTTCAATTGTACACCACCATTGAAACAGCTATGCATCGGTACAACCTCGAAAATGAATTAACCGATTTAAACGAAAAACTAGAAACCAAGGTAGAAGAACGGACCCAAGAGTTAGCTCAGAACAATAAGTTATTAGAAGCAGAAATAGACAGAAGAAAAACGGTAGAACAAAACCTTAAAACAGCTCTTGCCAAAGAAAAAGAACTGAACGAACTCAAAACTCGTATTGTTAGTATTGTTTCGCATGAGTTTAAAACTCCTTTAACCACCATATTAAGCTCTGCAGAATTGGTAGAATACCATCTAAAAAAGCAAACCCCCATCGAAAAGCTATTTCACCACACAGCCACCATTATTCGATCGGTAAAAAATTTAACCACCATTCTTAACGATACCCTTTTTATATCAAAAACAGAAACCAATAATTTCAAAGTAGAGCCCACCAATTGTAGCGTGCAAAAAATAGTGGAAGACATTTGGAAAGACTTAAAAATTGCCTTCGCTAAAAATCACGAAATGCAACTAAATGTTAGCGAAAATTTCCCTGAAAAATGCTTCCAAGATGAAAAACTGCTAAAACAAGCCATTCAAAATCTGCTCACCAATGCCGTAAAATACAGCCCTAAAAAAGAAACCATTTTCGTTTCACTCTCTTTCTTAAACAACGAGGTAATTGTTTCTGTAAAAGACGAAGGCATGGGAATTCCGAAAAAAGACTTTGGTTTACTTTTCGAAATGTTTCACAGAGCCAGCAATGTAGAAAATATAGAAGGCACCGGTGTTGGGTTAATGATTGTTCGCAGATCAATGAATGTAATTGGCGGTTCGGTTCGATTTAGATCAGAAGAAGGAAAAGGAACCGAATTCATCCTCAATTTTCCACCGCAATATAAATCAGAATTGTAATGCCCGAATTTCAACAAATTCCCAATAAAACAGACATTGAAAACAACCACCAACGCATACGACCTTACCTTCACACTACACCCGTTTTAACATCAGAAATCATCAACAAAACGGTAGGAGCCGAACTCTTCTTTAAATGTGAAAATTTTCAGAAATCAGGATCCTTCAAATTTCGTGGTGCTATTACAGCCGGATTATTACTCAACAATTCTGAAAAAAAACGCGGTGTAGCCACCCATTCTAGCGGAAATCACGGCCAAGCACTAGCAAAAGCCGCACATATACTCGGTATTAAAGCCTACATTGTGATGCCTGAAAACGCTCCCAAAGTAAAAGTAGCAGCCGTTAAAGAATATGGAGCTGAAGTGATTTTTTGCCCTCCTACCCTAACCGACAGAGAAACAACTCTTGAAAAAACAGTAGACAAAACCGGAGCCACCATCGTTCACCCTTACAACAATTACAGCGTAATTTTAGGTCAATCTACTTGCGCCAAAGAATTTCTTCAACAAACAAAAACGCTCGATTATATTTTACCACCCATTGGTGGTGGCGGTTTATGCTCTGGAACCTTATTAGCGGCTAAAAACTTTAGTAGCCAAACAATGGTAGTAGGAACCGAACCCAAAAATGCCGATGATGCTTATCAAAGTTGGAAAACCAATCAACTCGTTCCTCAAACGAACCCTAACACCATTGCTGATGGATTAAGAACTTCTTTAGGTGATAAAACTTTCCCGATCATTCAGTCGAATATTCATCAAATACTCACAGTTGAGGAAGAATCTATTCAAAAAGCCTTAAAACTCATCTGGGAAAGAATGAAATTAGTTGTTGAACCTTCTTCGGCCGTTCCGCTGGCTGCAGTAATCGAAAATCCTGCCCAGTTTAAGAACAAAAAGGTAGGGCTTATTCTAACAGGTGGCAATGTAGATGTAAAAACGGTAGCATCTTATTTTTAAGCAATCGGGTTCCTACCGTTATAAATTATTTGCTTGTTTTTCTTTCGAAAAAGCAAAAAAACATGAATCTGAGCTTAATCTGTTGGGTTTAGTAACACGAGACGACCTCTATTCTAAAGTGCAATTTTATATTTGCATTCCTAATTTATTTTATGGCACATATAAATATTACTTTACCAGACGGCTCAACACGCCAGGTAGAACAAGGCTCAACTGCTCTCGATGTAGCGCAGGGTATTTCAGAAGGCCTAGCACGCAATGTGTTAGCAGCAAAAGTTAATGGAGAAATTTGGGATGCCACCCGACCATTAACCACGGATACGGAGTTGACCCTTTTAACCTGGAACGATGAGGATGGAAAGTCTACTATGTGGCACTCTTCTGCTCACCTTTTGGCCGAGGCATTAGAAGCACTTTATCCTGGAATAAAATTAGGCATTGGACCTCCCATTGAAAACGGTTTTTATTACGATATAGATTTTGGTGATCACAGCTTCTCTTCTGACGATTTTGATAAAATCGAGAAGAAAATGCTTGAGCTTGCTCGTACTAAAAGTGTTTATGAGCGAAAAGAAATCTCGAAGCAAGACGCAGTTGCTTATTACGAAGAGAAAGGTGACGAGTATAAATTAGATTTACTGAAAGATCTTGAAGATGGCTCTATCACTTTTTATTCTCAAGGTAATTTCACTGACTTATGTCGTGGACCACACATTCCTAACACGGGTTACATTAAAGCCGTTAAGCTTTTAAATACCGCAGGTGCATACTGGCGTGGGGATGAAAACAGCAAGCAATTAACGCGCATTTACGGTATTACTTTTCCTAAGCAAAAAGAGTTAAAAGAATACCTTCATCAATTAGAAGAAGCCAAGAAAAGAGACCACCGAAAATTAGGGAAGGAACTCGAATTATTCACTTTTTCTGAGCGAGTAGGTCAAGGTTTGCCTTTATGGCTTCCGAAAGGAGCTGCTTTAAGGGAAAGGCTTGAGCAATTCTTGAAAAAAGCGCAAAAGAAAGCTGGGTACGATCCGGTTATGACTCCGCATATTGGTCAGAAAGAACTTTACGTTTGCTCTGGACATTATGCTAAATATGGAGAAGATTCTTTTCAACCCATCAACACTCCGCATGAAGGCGAAGAGTTTTTGTTGAAACCGATGAACTGCCCACATCATTGTGAGATATTTAAAGCTACACCAAGATCGTACAAAGATTTACCGGTTCGATTTGCAGAATTTGGTACCGTTTACCGTTACGAGCAAAGTGGAGAACTTCACGGTTTAACGCGTGTAAGAGGCTTTACGCAAGATGATGCGCATATATTCTGTACACCCGATCAAGTAAAAAGTGAGTTTATCAAAGTTATTGATCTTGTATTATACATTTTCAAAACACTTGATTTTCAAGAATTCACCGCTCAAATTTCGTTGAGAGATCCGAATGCACCAGAAAAATACATTGGCTCTACCGAAAATTGGGACAAAGCAGAGGCGGCCATTAAAGAAGCTGCTGAACAAAAAGGCTTAAATACGGTTATAGAATATGGTGAGGCTGCCTTTTATGGTCCTAAACTTGATTTCATGATCAAAGATGCCCTTGGTAGAAAATGGCAATTAGGAACCATTCAAGTAGACTATAACTTACCAGAACGTTTCGAATTAGAATATACAGGAGCCGATAACCAAAAGCACCGACCGGTAATGATTCACCGTGCACCGTTTGGTTCTATGGAAAGATTTATAGCTGTATTAATCGAACATTGTGCTGGTAAATTCCCACTATGGTTGATGAGCGAGCAGGTTGCTATATTACCAATTAGCGATAAATACAACGAAGGTGCTCAAGAACTTTCAAAAGTCTTGAATAATTCCGATATTCGCGCGCTGGTTGATGATCGTAACGAAAAGATTGGTAGGAAGATACGTGACAACGAACTTAAGAAGATTCCATACATGATTATCTTTGGTGAAAAAGAAATGGAATCGGGCCAATTATCTATCAGACAGCAAGGCGAAGGCGATGTTGGAACCATGACTGCTGAAGAGTTTATTGCTTTCATTCAAAAGATAATTAATAATCAAATTGGTGAATTTGATTCATTGTAGAATAAAGAGGAGGACAGAACAATAAGACGTAAAAAACCTTTTAAGAAACGCGTAGAAACAGAAGTACACCGGATTAACGGTAGAATCAAAGTTGATAAAATTCGCGTAGTTAGTGATAATGTAGAGAAAGGAATCTATAACACTAAAGAAGCCTTGAGAATTGCTGAAGAGCTTGACCTAGACTTGGTTGAGATTTCACCTAAAGCAGATCCGCCTGTTTGTAAAATTATGGACTATAAAAAGTTCCTTTACGAGCAGAAAAAGAAGAAGAAGGAAATTGCCAACAAAACCCAAAAAGTGGTTATCAAGGAAATTCGCTTCGGACCCAACACAGATGATCACGACTACGAGTTTAAAAAGAAGCACGCGGTTAAATTTTTAGAAGACGGCTCTAAATTAAAAGCCTATGTCTTCTTTAAAGGAAGATCGATCTTATTTAAAGACAAAGGGCAAATTTTATTGTTACGTTTAGCTCAAGACCTTGAGGAATACGGTACGGTAGAATCTATGCCTAAAATGGAGGGTAAACGTATGATTATGTTTATCGCACCTAAAAAAGTTAAGAAATAATATCTCAAACAAATAGTTTCAGAACATGCCAAAAATGAAAACAAATGCAAGTGCCAAGAAGCGTTTTAAGCTTACTGGTACAGGCAAAATCAAAAGAAAGCACGCATTTAAGTCTCACATCTTAACAAAGAAAGAGACAAAAAGAAAACGCGCGCTTACTAACGCAACTATGGTAGACAAAGCTGATGAGAAAAACATCAAGCTTCAATTGTCTATGAAATAAATTCAACCATTAGGTTGAAGGTTTTATATTAATTGTTAACCAGGGGCTGTAGCTCGTCAAGTGTTCAAGAAATTGAACCGCTCAGTACCAAAAAACTTTAAATTATGCCAAGATCAGTCAACTCGGTAGCGAGTAAAAGAAGAAGAAAAAAGATCATAAAAAGAGCCAAAGGGTTCTTTGGTAGAAGAAAGAATGTTTACACCGTAGCAAAGAATGCTGTTGAGAAATCGATGCAGTACGCTTATGTGGGTCGTAAGCAGAAAAAGAGAAACTTTAGAAAACTTTGGATTCAGCGTATTAACGCAGCCGCTCGTCAAAACGGCATGTCTTATTCACAGTTAATGGGTAAGTTGGCGAAGAACAACATTGAACTTAACCGTAAAGTTTTAGCTGATTTAGCTTTAAACAATCCGGAAGCGTTCAAAGCGGTAGTTGAAAAAGTAAAATAAATTTATCTCTAAAATCTTGAGATATTATTTAAAAAAAGAGCGCTAATAGCGCTCTTTTTTGTTTTTGTACGGTTTAGTTTGTCACGTTCTATTTCGATTTCTCCTCTATACGACTAACGCCTTTAGCTGCTAAATCAAAATCGGGTTGAATTTGCAGTGCTTTTTTGTAGTCATTATCTGCAAGTGTATACTCCAAATTGCGTTCATGCGCTAACCCTCGATTGTAGTAAGCCTTATAATTGTTTTGACTTAAACGAATAGAATGGCCAAAATTGATGGCTGCCGAATCGTTATCTTCTAGATATTCTAAGTATACAAAGCCACGGTTGTAATAAGCATTAGAAAAATTAGGGTTGTGCTCTATAATTGTCTCGTAACAATTCAAGGCTTCCCGAAATTCTCCTTTATTCTGTAAGTACAACCCTTTATTGTAGAGGGCATCTATTCTCGAACTGTCTATTGCTATGGCATTATCATAATAAGCCAGAGCTAAATCATCTTCTGCTAAAGCGTACAACAGGCCTAATTCAACGTAACCATCGTAATAGTCTACATCTTGCTCAATAGCCGTTTGAAAACTAGAAACCGCCATTTTCAAGTTTTCTTCGTATTTGTAGGCCAAACCTTTCAAAAAATAGGAAGGCGCATAGTTTACATCAATTTTCAATGCAGAATTAGCCAACTCATACGTTTTCTCGTAGTTTTCAGCGATTAAGTATAAATATCCCAATTCGTAATAAGCATCCAGAACATCTGGGTTTTTCTCTAAAATTTCTTCTAAGTATTTTTTGTGACTTGCTCGCTGACCAGAAAGCTTAAATAAATCGGCTTTAAACATCAAATAAGAACCTTCTAGACTATCTGTTCTTAACGCTCGATCAATATCGTAAAGAGCTCCTTGATAATCGTCTCGATCCCGTTTAACTTCTGCTCGCTTTAGGTATAAACTTCCATCGTTCGGGTCTTCCTTTATCTTCTCATTCAACGCCACAATCGGATCCTTCGATACCGAATTCTCTGCCTTTACATCTTGTGATTGAGCCGCTTTTTCTGCTTCTTTAGCGGTAGGATCGCAACTTACCACAAGTGCAGACATTACCACAAGACTACATACCGATTTAAATGTTCTATTCATCTTGAAGGGTACAAATAATAAAGCCCAGATTAACGAATTAACCTGGGCAGTTTTAAGGTTGTATTCTACTTACCTGCTTCTTTTTCTTCGATAGCAGCTTTTATTTTTTCTTCTAGTTCTTCCATTAGTTCTGGGTTGTCTTCGATTAACTGTTTCACAGCATCTCTCCCCTGCCCTAATTTAGTTTCTCCGTAGCTAAACCAAGAACCACTCTTTTTTACCACGCCAAAGTCTACTCCTAAATCGATGATTTCTCCTGATTTAGAAATTCCCTTTCCGTACATAATGTCAAATTCTGCTTTACGGAATGGAGGTGCCACTTTGTTTTTCACCACTTTAACTCGTGTGCTAGAACCCAATACTTCATCGCCACTTTTGATTTGCCCCGTTCTTCTAATATCTAAACGAACAGAAGCATAAAATTTAAGCGCATTACCTCCAGTTGTAGTTTCTGGGTTACCAAACATAACTCCAATTTTCTCTCTTAACTGGTTAATAAAAATAGCTGTACAATGCGTTCTGCTAATGGTGGCTGTTAGCTTTCTAAGAGCTTGTGACATTAATCTTGCCTGAAGACCCATTCTTGAATCTCCCATTTCGCCTTCAATCTCTGCCTTTGGCGTTAAAGCAGCTACTGAATCAACGATTAATAAATCGATAGCCCCAGATCGAATTAAATTATCGGCAATTTCTAATGCTTGCTCACCGTTGTCTGGCTGAGAAATTAACAAGTTTTCAGTGTCTACGCCTAAAGATTCTGCATAAAAACGATCGAAAGCATGCTCCGCATCAACAATGGCAGCAATACCACCTTGTTTTTGAACTTCTGCTATAGCGTGAATAGCCAGTGTAGTTTTACCAGAAGATTCAGGTCCGTAAATTTCTACCACTCTTCCTCGCGGAAAACCGCCTACTCCAAGCGCTCTGTCTAGTGTAAAAGAGCCGGTTGGGATAACTTCAATAGGCTCAATAACGCTATCGCCCATGCGCATTACCGTTCCTTTTCCGTAGCTCTTCTCTAACTTATCCATGGTTAGTTGAAGCGCCTTTAACTTTTCTTTGGCTATATCTTGTGACATAATTATGTGCTGTTTGGTTTATTAAAAGTTCAAAAGTAGAAGTACAAAACGTAATCTATTTACGTTCTGTTTATAATTCTTCTAAAATCTGTTCGGTGTGTGTTTTTGTTTTCACTTTTTTGAAAATATGAGAAACTTTGCCATCTTCATCAATCAAAAAAGTAGTTCGGTGGATGCCATCGAATTCTTTGCCCATAAATTTCTTAGGTCCCCAAACGCCAAAAGCATTAATTACCTCTTTTTCAGTATCGGCAATTAGCGGAAATGGCAGACTGTGTTTTTCAATGAAATTTTGATGCTTTTTTTCAGAATCAGCACTTACCCCTAGTAACTCGAACCCCTTCGATTGTAGCAACTCGTAATTGTCTCTTAGATTACATGCTTCTGCCGTGCAACCTGGGGTATTGTCTTTCGGATAGAAAAAAACAATGAGCTTTTTCCCTTTGTAATCGCTGAGTGAAAGGGCTTTTCCGTTTTGGTCTTTTCCTGTGAATTCTGGAGCTGAATCTCCTACGTTTAAATGTGTCATTTTTTACTGTTTACTTGAATTTAACAGGAGTTAAGTCAACATGTTTTACACGAAGTTAACCAATTATTTGTTCGTGAAATTATAGCTTTGTTAACCTACTCAAAGTCTTGATAAAGCAGGTATTTCTTCCGCAATATTTTATACTTTTTTAAGTCTTCTGCCCAAGAATTTTGAATTTTTTCAATGCTCCATCCTTCTTCGATTTGATTTCTTAATTGATTGGTTCCTGCCAATAGATTAAAAAAGCCAGTTTTCTTAAAATAAGGATTGGTTCCTTCGAAATTTTCAAAAGTGACTTTTAACCAATTTAAATAAATGCGTTGCGTATCGGTAGGAACCGCCACTGGATGATTCTGTAAATTAAATCCTCTACACTTCTCATTTTTGTAGGGCGGATACTTTGCCCCAACGGTAGATTGTGGTGTAAAGTAATCGTCCCCTACCGAGAGTTTAGGGGCTCCAATTTGTTGAAAGGGTCTATCGGTTCCTCTACCTACCGAAATTTCGGTTCCTTCAAATAAACCTAAAGAAGGATATAGATAAACGGAACGTTGGTTGGGCAAATTGGGAGAAGGCGCTACGGGTAATTCGTAAAAAGTTGAGTGGGTATAATTTTCGCATGTAACTACAGTCAAATCACACTGAATTCCATCTTTTAGCCATTTTTCTCCATTAATCATGTTGGCTAATTCTGCAATGGTAAGTCCGTGCACAATAGGAATAGGATGCATGCCAACAAAAGACTCATACTTTTTATTGAGCACGGGTCCGTCTACATAAAAACCGTTTGGATTAGGCCGGTCGAGCACAATTATTTTCACGTTGTTTTCTGCGCATGCTTCCATTACCAAGTGCATGGTACTGATGTAGGTATAAAATCGAACGCCCACATCTTGAATATCGAAGAGTACTACATCGATTTTTTCTAAATCTTTTGAAGATGGCTTTTTATGATTTCCGTACAACGATTTTATAGGCAGACCTGTTTTCCCATCGCGCTGATCGTTTATTTTTTCTCCTGCATCCCCTGTGCCTCTAAAACCATGTTCTGGTGAAAACACTTTACCGATGGTCACATTTTGCTCTAATAAAAAATCGACAAGATGCTGATTATAAGCTATCGATGTTTGATTAGCCACAACAGCCACATTTTTCGATCGAAGTAAATGTAAATAAGAAGCGGTGTC
Source organism: Salibacteraceae bacterium (assembly GCA_048267965.1). Lineage (GTDB taxonomy): Bacteria > Bacteroidota > Bacteroidia > Flavobacteriales_G > Salibacteraceae. The sequence continues at coordinate 176,463 of JBLWWK010000003.1, read as the reverse complement.
TTCGGCTCCTACCTGAATAGTTTGAGCAGAAACCAAAGAAGCAAATGCCCATGCAATGAAAGTAAATATGAACGCGAAATTTCTACCTTCGCTCACTCGATTTTTTGAATTTGTCAAGAAATTGGGTTTAAATAAAAAATAAGCACAAAATTACAATAACAGTCGATACACGTTGAATCCAGAACGTTTCATAGCATCTAAAATGATATTTGGTCGTGCCGAACAAGGTAAAAACACGACTAAACCTGTAGTGAAGATTTCGGTATTCGGTATTGCTTTAGGAGTAGCTGTGATGATACTTTCTTTAAGTATTGTTACTGGATTTCAAAACGAAGTTCGTTCAAAAGTAATTGGTTTTGGTGGTCATTTGCAATTAAGAAGTTTCGGCTTAAACTCGGGACTAGACGATATTCCCGTTTCTACCGATCAGCCATTTTATCCTTCAATCGAAGAAAAATACGACCACGTAGAAAACATTCAGGTGTTTGCTAATAAGGCTGGAATTCTAAAAACGGAAGACGAACTTGCTGGGGTTTTGGTGAAAGGCATCGGGAAAGATTTCAACTGGAATTTCTTTAATCAGAATTTAGTTGAAGGTAAACCTATCACTGTTACTGAAGGAACCAAAAACGACAGCATTTTAATCTCTTCTCATACTGCACGACAATTGCGGTTAAAATTACACGATAAAACCTATGTGTATTTTATTCAAGATGGCAGACCCAGACCGCGTAAATTCTATGTAGCTGGTATTTACAGCACCGGGATGAAACAATTTGACGAAAAGGTGATTATTGCCGATATTGGTCACATACAGACCATTAACCAATGGGATTCTACCCAAGTAGGCGGCTTCGAAATCAACTTAAAATCGTACAATGACCTCTTTAAGTCTGACGAGATGTTAAAAAACGAAATCGGTTTTGATTTAAAAGTAGAACGAATCACAGAAAAGTACATTGAGATTTTCAGCTGGCTCAATATGCAAGATACCAACGTTATTATTATTCTTTCTTTAATGATTTTGGTTTCTGGTGTAACCATGACTACTGCTCTTCTCATTTTAATTCTAGACCGAACACAAATGATTGGCGTTTTAAAATCAATGGGAGCCACCAATTGGGTAATTCGCAAAGTGTTTCTTTACAATGCAGCCTATTTAATTACCAAAGGTTTAGTTTGGGGAAACATCATCGGTTTAACCGTGGCTATACTCCAGCAGCAATTTGGTTTTTTAACCCTAGACGAAGAAGTTTACTACCTGTCACAAGTACCCATTAACCTAAACGGTTGGCACATTCTTTTCTTAAATGTAGGAACCCTCATTCTCTGCACCCTAATGATGGTTCTTCCATCTATAGTGATAACAAAAATCTCACCTGCCAAGGCCATACGATTCAATTGAGAAGCGATACATTTGCACAAACTCTCAATTTGTAAAGTATGGATTCATCCAAAAAAGTATATAACAGCATTATAGAAACTATTGGAGATACTCCAATGGTAAAGTTAAATAAGATTGCCGAAGATATTCCTGCACAGGTATTGGCAAAAGTAGAATACTTCAATCCTGGCCATTCAACCAAAGATCGAATGGCACTTAAAATGATTGAAGACGCAGAAAAAGAAGGAAAATTAAAACCAGGAGGCACCATTATCGAATGTACCTCAGGTAATACTGGAATGGGATTAGCATTGGCCGCATGCGTAAAAGGTTACCGCTTAATCTGCACCTTGAGCGATAAGCAATCGAAAGAAAAAATGGATATTCTTAGAGCAATGGGCGCTGAGATTTACGTTTGCCCAACAAACGTTTCTCCTGATCACCCAGAATCTTATTACTCTGTTGCTGAAAGACTTAACAAAGAAATCCCTAACTCGTTTTATCCTTTTCAATACGATAATTTAAGCAATCGAGAAGCTCATTACGAATCTACAGGACCCGAAATTTGGGAACAAACAGAAGGTAAAATCACCCACTTTGTGGTAGGTGTAGGAACCGGTGGAACCATTTCTGGTGTAGCCAAATATCTAAAAGAAAAGAACCCCAATATTAAAATTTGGGGAGTGGATAGCTACGGATCTGTTTTCAAAAAATACCACGAAACAGGTGAATTTGATGAAAATGAGATCTATTCATACATCACCGAAGGAATTGGAGAAGATATTCTTCCTAAAAACGTAGATTTCTCTCTTATCGATCACTTCGAAAAAGTAACCGATAGAGATGGTGCTTTGGTGGCAAGAGAATTGGCTAAAAAAGAAGGTTTATTGTTAGGTTATTCTTGTGGTTCTGCTTTTGCTGCTGTTCGTCAATTAAAAGATCAACTTACTAAAGACGATGTGGTGGTTGTTCTTTTCCACGATCACGGAAGCCGTTACGTTGGTAAAATCTTCAACGATGATTGGATGAGAGAAAGAGGATTTATCAGCCACGATGATATCTCTTGCAAATCGTATTTAATGAATCGTACTTCTGAAAACATGGTGACTGTTAAAACAGAAGAATTGGTTCAACACGCTATTGATAAAATGAAAGACGCTCAGGTTTCACAATTACCTGTAATGAAAGATGAGCAACCCGTTGGTTCGTTAGACAATGCCCAACTTTTCGAATTAATTACCGATAATGCAGAAGTTAAAAACCAACGCATCGAAGAAGTAATGAAGGCTCCGTTTCCGGTTGTAGACGCAGAAACCTCTTTACAAGAAGTGTCTAAATTGATGAGCAAAAACAACAGTGCTGTTTTGGTTAACTTCAATAGCAAATTGCACATTATTACGAAACATGATATTTTGAGTATTCTATCATAATGACAGTTTTCACTGATCAAATGGGTAGAAAAATAAACTTGGAGAAGGAACCAAAAAGAATTGTCTCTTTGGTTCCTTCCCAAACCGAATTATTGTATGCCCTTGGATTAAAAGACCAAATTGTTGGTATAACCCATTTTTGTATTCACCCAAAAGAAAAACCATCTTCTGTTACAAAAGTGGGCGGAACTAAAAAGCTGAATCATTCTAAAATTGCCGCTTTAAAACCCGATTTAATCATCGCCAACAAAGAAGAGAATACGCAAGCCGATGTGGAGAAACTTGCACAAGACTTTCCGGTTTGGGTAAGCGATATTAATCATCTTAGGGAAGCCCCCAAACTGTTTAGAGAAATTGGTTTACTTGTTCGAAAAACCAAAGAAGCCGAAAACTTAACTCAGCAGTTAGAAATCAACATAGCGGCCATTAAAAATCAATTTGCTCATCTTCAAAATAAGAAAACGGCCTATTTTATTTGGAATGAACCTTTAATGGTCTGCGCTGAACAAACGTTTATTCATAGCGTACTGAGCCACCTCGGTTTAGAAAATGTTTTCGCTGGTCAAACTCGTTACCCTGAAACTGATTTTGTTCAATTAAAGCAATTACAACCTCAATTAATTTTGCTCTCTAGCGAACCTTATCCCTTTGCAGAAAAACACATCCAACAGTTTAAACAAGAACTGCCTAATAGTGAAGTAATTTTGGTAGATGGTGAGATTTTTTCATGGTATGGAACCCGGCTCCTACAGATGAAAAAATACTTTTCTGATTTAGCGCTTATATAAGTTCACCACCGTTGATGAAAAATTATATTCTCTTATCATAAAATAAATGTGACGAGTTAAGAGTTCTCTACCTTTGCACCACAAATGAATGTATGAACTTCTTGAAAAGTTTCTTGTTCATCTCCCTTCTTCTCATCACAATTAAAACAAACGCTCAGAAAGTTGGCGTTGTTTTGAGTGGCGGTGGTGCCGATGCTTTGGCACACGTTGGTGTGTTAAAAGCGCTCGAAGAAAATCAAATTCCTATCGATTATATTACGGGAACAAGTATGGGCGCTCTTGTGGGGGCTTTATATGCGAGCGGAAAGACTCCAGAAGAAATTGAAGCTTACGTTACATCACCACTTTTTGAGAATATTGCGCGCGGAATTATCGAAAATGATGATATTTACTATTATCAACAGATTGCCGAAGATGCAGGCTTAGTTCGCTTAAAATTTTCGAGAGACAGCATTCTGCGTCCTCAATTGCCCACCAATTTAATCGATCCCATATCCATCGATTTTGAGTTGTCACAAGCCTTATCGCCTTCCATTGCCGCTGCTAATAAAAATTTCGATTCTTTAATGGTTCCTTTTCGTTGCATTGCGGCCGATATCCGTTTAAAACAAGAAGTAACTTTTTCTAAAGGCAGTTTAAGCGATGCTGTGCGCGCATCAATGTCGTATCCGTTTTATTTAAAACCCATTTATATTAATGGGGCGTTATTATTCGATGGAGGGCTTTATAATAATTTCCCTTCTGATGTTATGTGCGAAACTTTTTCACCCGATTTTATTATCGGGAGCAGCGTTTCTTCCACTTTAGAACCGCCCAACGCAGAAGACCCTTTCTCACAAATTAAAAATATGATGGTGAGTAAAACGGTCTATTCTATCGATTGTGTCGAAAGCGTAATAATCAATCCTAAGAACGATTTTGGAACCTTTTCGTTCGATAAAGCTGAAGATGCTGTCGACTCTGGCTACGTTGCTACCTACCGAGCCATTGCAAACATAAAGTCGAAAATTTCTAGAAGAATTAGCGCCAACGAACTCATGCATAAAAGAGAAATGTTCTTGAAAAGAATCATCCCTCTTCAGTACGACACAATTCAGCTCTACGGTTTGTCTGAGAATCAAAAAAAGTACGTTTATAAAACGGTAGGAACCGTATCTCCTCAAGAATTAAGAGATTCAATAAGTATCAGAAGAAGCTATTATAAGTTGTATGGAGATTCAAAAATAAAAGGAATTTACCCTTCAATTCAACCCCAAACCGATAGCACCTATAGTTTAAAACTGAACATTCAACGTGAGCGAGACCTAATCTTAAGTGTTGGTGGTAATCTTTCTACCAATCCGATTAACCATGTTTTCTTCTCGGCCCAATACAATCAATTAAAAAAACAAGGAATTACCTTATATACCAACGGTTATTACGGTCGCCTGTACGCTGGTGCAAAAGCGCTTGCTCGTTTCGATTTTCCCGGAAGGTTACCCATTTATATTCAGCCGTCCTTCACCTTACAACGGTGGAATTATTACCGTAGTAGAAACTTCTTTTTCGAAGAATTTAAACCATCTTACCTTATCCAAAACGAACAATTCGGATCGCTTAAAATTGGAGCTCCTATTACAAATAAGGGTAAAATAGAGCTATCAGGAACCGCATTTCATCTATTTGATGATTACTATCAAACGCAAAATTTCACTCAGAAAGACACGGTAGACGAAACTATTTTCGATGGATTTTCTGCTAAAATAGAATACGAGAACAATACCCTTAATGATCGCCAGTTCGCCACCTCTGGTGCACGTTTTTCAGTTTCGGCTCGGTATGTAAACGGGCATGAATATCATTTTCCTGGGTCCACCTCTTCAAAAGAGAATAAAACTACTAATCACAAAGAATGGTTTCAATTCAAGCTAACTTATCAGAATTATTACATTCAAACTAGACTTTTAAAACTAGGAGTAGATTTGCAGGGTGTTTTATCTACCCAACCCCTTTTCAGTAATTATACCAGCACCTTGTTGCGCTCAAACGCATTTCAACCTACACCCGAAAGCAAAACACTGTTCTTAGAAACTTTCAGAACTCATCAATACGCGGCACTAGGGCATAAGTTCATTTTCTCGGTATCTCCCCAACTTCATTTTCGCCTAGAGGGGTATCTTTTTCAACCCTATGAAATGATTGAAAATGGAGAACTCAACAAAGCTAAAATGGGAAATTCGTGGTCGAGAAGCTACACCATTCTTACCACATCCACTGTGTGGAGTTCTCCAATTGGCCCATTAAGTGTGAGCCTTAATTACTATCATAATGTACCCGATGTGACTTTAGAGAGAACTACTCCTCTCACATTTTTACTCAACTTCGGGTATATTTTGTTCAATAAAAAAGCGTTAGACTAAGCCTGTGTTGTAGGTCCTCCAAAATTTAACGGAATACCTTGTTCACGCTGATCGCCTTCTTCAATCTCACCATTTTGTTGCTCAAAGTTCGCCACATTTTCTGCCAAAGCTCTCATTAAGCGCTTGGCATGTTGTGGAGCCAAAATAACTCTTGACCTCACTTTTCCTTTAGGTGCTCCCGGCATCAATTGAACAAAATCACATACAAATTCTGTATTTGAATGGGTAATGATAGCAAGATTTGAATAAACGCCTCCAGCCACTTCTTCAGATAGTTCAATGTTAAGGCCCTGCTTGTTGTCTTTGTTTTCTGTACTCATAATGTATAATGTATAAACATAAAAAAAGCCCTGAATCTAATGATTCAAGGCTTCAAAATTATTCGAATAAATTACGACTTTACAGCTGATCCTTTTACAGATTTCTTTGAAAGTCTTTCGTAATCGTCTTGTGATCCTACAATTAAATCTCTGTAGGCTCTTAAACCTGTACCTGCAGGAATTAAATGACCAACAATTACGTTTTCCTTCAATCCTAACAACGAGTCTTCTTTACCGTTAACTGCGGCTTCGTTTAAGACTTTAGTTGTTTCCTGGAACGATGCAGCTGAGATAAAGCTATCTGTTTGAAGTGATGCTCTTGTAATACCCTGAAGTACCGGTTTTGCCGTAGCAGGAACCGCTTCACGAGCAACAATTTGCTTCATATCTTTTCTTTTCAAACGACTGTTTTCATCACGAAGTTTTCTAGCTGTTACGATCTGTCCAGCTTTGTATTCTTCAGAATCTCCAGCATCTTCGATAACCTTTTTATCGTAAATCCAATCATTTTCTTGAGCAAACTCATGGCGATTCACCAATTGCTTCTCTAAGAATTTAGTATCTCCCGGATCCAAGATATCTACCTTACGCATCATCTGGCGAACAATCGTTTCGAAATGCTTATCGTTGATTTTTACCCCTTGTAGACGGTAAACCTCTTGTATTTCGTTTACGATATACTCTTGAACCGCTGTTGGTCCCATGATAGATAAGATATCTGAAGGAGTGGTAGCTCCATCAGAAAGTGGTTGCCCAGCTCTTACGAAGTCATTCTCTTGTACAAGAATGTGCTTAGAAAGTGAAACAAGGTACTTCTTAATATCTCCCGTTCTCGATTCGATTATAATCTCTTGATTACCACGTTTAATCTTCCCGAAAGAAACAATACCATCAATTTCAGATACCACTGCAGGGTTCGATGGGTTTCTTGCTTCGAAAAGCTCAGTTACCCTTGGAAGACCCCCGGTAATATCACCTGTTTTACCAGCGTTTCTTGGAATCTTAGAAAGAATTTTACCAACTTTAATCTCTTCGTCTTCATCAACGATGATATGTGCTCCTACTGGAATACTGTAAGATTTAAGTTCGGCATTATCTTTATCAAAAATCTTAATAGTTGGGTTCTTTCTCTTATCTCTTCGTTCGATAATTACTTTCTCACGGAAACCTGTTTGTTCATCAGATTCTTCACGGAAAGTTACCCCTTCAATAATATTTTCGAATACTACACGACCTTTTGCTTCTGAAAGAATAACCGCGTTGTAAGGATCCCAGCTACAAATTAGCTCTCCTTTCTTAACGCTATCACCTTGCTTCTTAACAAGTTCAGAACCGTAAGGAATGTTGTTGGTATTGGCAATATTACCGTCTTTATCAAGAATTCTCATTTCTGCAGAACGGCTAATCACAACGTCAACTTTTTCGCCTAAGTCGTTTTCACGTTCTACTACTCTTAATTCGTCAAATTCTAATTTACCATCTGTTTTCGCTTCAATCTTAGATTCAGAAGCGATGTTAGATGCCGTACCCCCAACGTGGAATGTACGAAGTGTAAGCTGTGTTCCAGGTTCACCAATCGATTGAGCTGCAATCACACCAACTGATTCACCTTCTTGAACATCTCCTCCTGTTGCTAAGTTTCTACCGTAACAAGTAGCACAAACTCCACGAACAGTTTCACAAGTAAGTACTGAGCGAATTTCTACTTCTTCAATACCAGCATCTTCTACCCTTTTGGCAATTGCTTCAGTTATGTAACCACCTGCTTCAACAATTAAGTCGTTTGTTTCAGGGTGATGAACATCGTTAACTGAAGATCTACCAAGAATTCGGTCGTATAATGATTCTACGATTTCTTCATTCTTTCTTAATGGCGTAGCCACAAGTCCACGAAGAGTACCGCAATCTTTTTCTGTAATAACCACATCTTGGGCTACATCTACTAATCTACGTGTTAAGTAACCCGCATCCGCTGTTTTAAGAGCGGTATCTGCAAGACCCTTACGTGCACCGTGAGTAGAGATGAAATACTCGAGAATAGACAGACCTTCTTTAAAGTTTGAAAGAATTGGGTTCTCAATAATTTCTCCACCTTGTGAGCCTGACTTCTTAGGCTTGGCCATCAAACCACGCATACCTGACAACTGACGAATCTGTTCTTTCGAACCACGAGCTCCAGAGTCAAACATCATATAAATTGAGTTAAACCCTTGATTATCGTTTTTCAAACGATTCATCAATGTGTTGGTCAACTTCGAGTTGGTATGTGTCCAAACGTCAATAATCTGGTTGTAACGCTCATTATTGGTGATAAGACCCATGTTGTAGTTATTCAAGATCTCATCTACTTCACCAACAGCAGCTTCTATCAATGTTTCTTTCTCTTCTGGAATAATAACGTCTCCAATGTTAAAAGAAAGACCACCTTTAAACGAGTTATAATAACCTAAGTCTTTGATATCATCTAAGAACTGAGAAGTTCTTGCGACTCCCATTTTCTTAAGAATCTCACTAATAATAGTTCTTAACGATTTTTTCGTTAGCAACTCATTAATGAAGCCTACTTCTTCTGGAACTACTTCGTTGAAAAGTACTCTACCACAAGTTGTATCAATGATCTTATATTTCAACTCACCGTCTTCTAGAACTTTCACTCTACACTTGATGGTTGAGTGCATTTCTAATTTACGCTCGTTGTAAGCAATAATTACTTCTTCAGCAGAATAGAATACCATTCCTTGGCCAATCATAGTTCTGGATTCATCAGTAACTCTTGGCTTAGTCATGTAATACAGACCTAAAACCATATCCTGAGAAGGAACCGTAATTGGAGCACCGTTAGCTGGGTTCAAAATATTGTGAGAACCTAACATTAACAATTGTGCTTCAAGAATAGCCGCATTACCTAATGGTAAGTGAACTGCCATCTGATCACCATCGAAATCCGCGTTAAATGCAGTACATGCTAATGGATGCAGTTGAATTGCTTTACCTTCAACTAATTTCGGTTGGAATGCTTGAATACCTAATCTGTGTAGTGTTGGAGCACGGTTAAGGAGTACCGGATGACCTTTCAATACATTTTCAAGGATATCCCAAACTACAGGCTCTTTTCTATCAACAATTTTCTTAGCTGACTTAACTGTTTTCACAATACCTCTTTCAATCAGTTTCCTGATAATGAAAGGCTTGTAAAGTTCAGCGGCCATATTCTTTGGTAAACCACACTCATGCATTTTCAAATCGGGTCCTACCACGATTACAGAACGCGCTGAGTAATCCACACGTTTACCCAAAAGGTTTTGTCTAAATCGACCTTGCTTACCTTTTAAAGAATCTGATAATGATTTTAATGCTCGGTTTGATTCTGTTTTAACTGCACTTGACTTACGTGAGTTATCGAATAATGAATCTACCGCCTCTTGAAGCATACGCTTCTCGTTACGCAAGATTACCTCTGGAGCCTTAATTTCTAATAATCTCTTTAAACGATTGTTACGAATAATAACTCGTCTATAAAGATCATTCAAATCAGATGTTGCAAAACGACCACCATCTAACGGCACCAATGGACGTAATTCTGGTGGAATAACCGGAATTACCTTTACAACCATCCACTCAGGACGGTTCACGATTCTTTCGTTTGCACCTCTGAAAGCTTCAACTACTTGAAGTCTCTTTAATGCTTCATTTTTACGTTGCTGAGAAGTCTCAGTGTTCGCTTTATGACGTAAATCGTAAGATAGCTGATCTAATTGTAATCTAGATAACAATCCGTGTAGAGCTTCTGCTCCCATCTTAGCGATGAATTTATTCGGATCAGAGTCATCTAAATATTGATTTTCCTTTGGAAGAGTATCTAAAATATCTAGATATTCTTCTTCCGTTAAGAATTCTAGGTATTCTAAAGGTTCGCCATCAGGTTTAGTAGCTTCACCAGCTTGAATAACGACATATCTTTCATAGTAGATAATCGAATCCAATTTCTTTGAGGGTAAACCTAATAGGTAACCAATTTTATTAGGTAATGATTTAAAGTACCAGATGTGCGCAACTGGAACAACAAGAGCAATGTGCCCCATACGTTCTCTACGCACTTTTTTCTCTGTTACTTCAACACCACATCGATCACAAACAATTCCCTTGTAGCGAATACGTTTGTATTTTCCACAAGCACATTCGTAATCTTTTACCGGACCGAAAATTCGCTCACAGAATAAGCCATCTCGTTCTGGTTTATATGTACGGTAATTGATGGTTTCAGGCTTAGTAACCTCACCGCTAGAGCGATCTAAGATCATCTCTGGCGAAGCCAGAGAGATCGTGATTTTATTGAAGTTACTTTTTGCCTTATTATCTTTTCTAAGCGCCATATCTTAATGGATGTTTAATTCTTAAAAAACTAAAGAGAAATTAATTAGTCTAATGAAATATTAAGTCCAAGACCTCTCATTTCATGTAAGAGAACGTTAAACGACTCAGGAATTCCTGGTTCTGGTAATGGTTCTCCCTTCACAATAGCTTCATAAGCTTTTGCTCTACCGATTACATCATCTGATTTAACGGTCAAAATTTCTCTCAAGATGTTAGATGCTCCAAATGCTTCAAGCGCCCAAACTTCCATTTCCCCAAATCTCTGACCCCCAAACTGTGCTTTACCACCAAGTGGTTGCTGAGTAATTAAAGAGTAAGGACCAATAGAACGAGCGTGCATTTTGTCATCAATTAAGTGATGTAGTTTCAACATATAGATAATACCTACAGTTGCTGGTTGATCAAAACGCTCACCCGTACCACCATCAAATAATCTTGTTCTTCCTAATTCTGGAATACCCGCTTTCTTAACCCAATCATCAATTTCTTGTACCGAAGCACCATCGAAAATTGGAGTTGCGAAATTCACACCGAGCTCTTTACCTGCCCAACCTAATACAGTTTCATAAATCTGTCCAAGGTTCATACGAGAAGGTACCCCCAATGGGTTAAGCACTATGTCTACCGGAGTTCCGTCCTCAAGGAAAGGCATATCCTCTTGGCGAACAATTTTTGCAACGATTCCTTTGTTACCGTGACGACCCGCCATCTTGTCACCTACTTTTAGTTTGCGCTTCTTAGCTACATAAACTTTCGCTAGTTGAACAATACCTGCTGGTAATTCATCCCCTACAGAAACTTGGAATTTTTTACGCTTAAGAACACCAACAGAATCGTTTACCTTAATGTTATAGTTAACAAACAAACGTTTAATTAACTCATTCTTGTCTTCATCTGTTGTCCAGTTTGAAGAGTTAATTTCCGCATAATCAATGCTCATTAACAACTTCTGAGTAAACTTGGTGCCTTTTTTAATGATCTCTTCTTTGAAGTTGTTGTAAACTCCTTGTGAAGTTCTTCCGTTTACTAATTGGAAAAGTTTTTCGACAAGTTGTTCTTTTAGCTCAGCCAATGTTTGTCTGTGCTCATCTTCAAATTTCTCTAGAATCTCTTTTTCTTGAGCCTTCTGACGTCTGTCTTTAATAGCTCTTGAAAACAGTTTTTTACCGATTACTACACCTTTCATAGATGGGGGCGCTTTCAACGATGCATCTTTTACATCGCCCGCTTTGTCCCCAAAAATGGCTCTTAATAGTTTTTCTTCAGGGGTAGGATCCGTTTCTCCTTTAGGAGTAATTTTACCTACTAAGATATCTCCTTCAGAAATTTCGGTTCCTACACGCACTAAACCGTTTTCATCTAAGTTACGCGTTGCTTCTTCTGAAACATTCGGGATATCCGCAGTAAGCTCTTCTAAACCACGTTTAGTATCGCGAACTTCTAGTGTAAATTCTTCTACGTGAATAGATGTATAAATATCATCTCTTACAACGTTTTCAGAAATTACGATTGCATCCTCAAAGTTGTATCCTTTCCACGGCATGAACGCTACTTTCAAGTTTCGTCCTAACGCTAGTTCACCACCTTGAGTTGCATAACCTTCACAAAGAACTTGGCCTTTTTGAACGGTATCCCCTACACGTACAATTGGCTTCAAGTTAATAGAAGTACCTTGGTTGGTCTTCGCAAATTTGATTAGGTTGTATGTCTTTTCAGCACCATCGAAGCTGATTAACTCATCGTCTTCAGTTCTTTGGTATCTAATTTTAACTTGTTTAGCATCAACGTAAGTAACTGTTCCGGTTCCTTCAGCGTTAATCAAAACTCTTGAATCTCTCGCAACACGACCTTCAAGACCGGTTCCTACAATCGGAGCTTCTGAACGTAATAATGGAACGGCTTGACGCTGCATGTTAGATCCCATCAAGGCACGGTTAGCATCATCATGCTCCAAAAATGGAATTAATGAGGCCGCGATAGACGCAATCTGGTTAGGAGCTACATCCATCAAAGTAACTTCTGTTGGTTCTACAACCGGGAAGTCACCTTCGTATCTTGATTTAACTTTATCATTTTCAAAACTTCCATCTTCTTTTAAAGGTGCATTGGCCTGAGCGATGGTCATTTCATTCTCTTCTTCGGCCGATAAATAGGTAATTCCCTCTTCTGAGAAATTTACTTTACCATCTGATACACCTCTATAAGGAGTTTCGATAAACCCTAGCTTATTCACTTTTGCATAAACACAAAGCGAAGAAATCAGACCAATATTCGGACCCTCAGGAGTTTCGATTGTACACAAACGACCATAATGGGTGTAGTGAACATCTCGAACCTCAAAACCAGCACGTTCACGAGACAGACCGCCAGGTCCTAAAGCTGATAAACGTCTTTTGTGGGTAACCTCAGATAGTGGATTGGTTTGATCCATAAACTGAGATAGCTGATTGGTTCCAAAGAATGAATTAATTACAGAAGAAAGTGTTTTCGCATTGATCAGGTCAATTGGAGTAAACACCTCGTTATCACGAACATTCATTCTTTCACGAATGGTACGAGCCATACGCGCCAAACCAACACCAAATTGGTTATATAACTGCTCACCTACTGTACGAACACGTCTGTTACTTAAGTGATCAATATCATCCACATCTGTTTTTGCATTGATTAACTCAATCAAATACTTTATAATCTGGATAATATCTTCTTTTGTAAGAACGCGCATATCCATATCAATATCAAGACCTAATTTCTTGTTGATACGGAAACGACCTACTTCACCTAAATCATAACGTTTGTCAGAAAAGAACAATTTATCAATAATTCCTCTTGCCGTTTCTTCATCTGGTGGCTCAGAATTACGTAAAATTCTATAGATATGCTCTACTGCTTCGATCTCCGAATTCGAGGGATCTTTCTGCAGTGTATTATAAATAATTGTAAAGTCAGCTGAGTTAATATCTTCTTTATGAAGAAGAATATTTTTTGTACCTGAATCTAAGATTTCTTCTACATGGTGATCTTCGATAATGGTTTCACGATCAATAATCACTTCGTTTCGCTCGATAGATACCACTTCTCCTGTATCTTCATCCACGAAATCTTCAAACCAAGTTTTTAATACTCTAGCTGCTAGTTTGCGACCTTTATATTTCTTTAATCCTGATTTAGTTACTTTAACTTCATCAGCAAGGTCAAAAATCTCTAAAATATCTTTATCACTCTCGTAACCAATGGCTCTAAGCAACGTGGTTACAGGTAATTTTTTCTTTCTATCAATGTAAGCGTACATAACGCTATTGATATCAGTAGCAAATTCAATCCATGATCCTTTAAACGGAATTACTCTTGCTGAGTAAAGTTTTGTACCATTGGCATGATAACTTTGCCCAAAGAATACACCTGGAGAACGGTGCAACTGAGAAACGATAACTCTTTCCGCACCATTTACAATAAATGATCCTCTTGGAGTTAAATAAGGAATTGTACCTAAATAAACATCTTGTACAATTGTTTCAAAATCTTCGTGTTCTGGATCTGTACAGTAAAGTTTTAGCTTCGCTTTTAAAGGAACACTATAGGTAAGACCACGCTCAATAGTTTCTTCGATAGAATATCTTGGTGGATCTATGAAATAATCTAAAAACTCCAGAACGAAGTTGTTACGAGCATCCGTAATTGGAAAATTCTCGCTAAACACTTTAAACAGCCCTTCGTTACTACGATTATCCGGAGACGTTTCAAGCTGAAAAAAGTCTTGAAACGATTTTATTTGAATATCCAAGAAATCAGGATATTCTAGTTGGTTTTTAGTAGAGGCAAAATTTATTCTTTCCTTGATATCAGCCATGGACTTGAAATGGATTGTTGTTACAATATACAGCCATAAACACAGAAGGGTTTAAGCCCTAAACAGGGCTTAAACCTTAGTAATTTTAAACTTTAAAGTTGTGTGAACTTAGTCAAGCTCAACTTCAGCACCAGCTTCTTCTAGTTGCTTCTTAAGTGCTTCAGCTTCGTCTTTAGCTACACCTTCTTTAATTGGTTTTGGTGCACCATCAACTAATTCTTTAGCTTCTTTAAGACCTAAACCAGTTAGTTCTTTTACAAGCTTAACAACTGCTAATTTAGAAGAACCGGCTGCTTTAAGAATTACGTTGAATTCTGTTTTCTCTTCAGCAGCAGCACCTGCGCCATCACCACCACCTGCAGCTACAGCTACAGCAGCAGCTGCTGGCTCGATACCATATTCTTCTTTAAGGATTTCAGCTAGTTCGTTAACTTCTTTAACTGTAAGGTTTACTAACTGTTCAGCAAAATCTTTCAAATCTGCCATTTTTTCTATGTTTTGGAAACGTTATTAACTAAATTAAAATAAAATTAAGCTTCTCTTTCCTCGAGAGCTTTTAAAATACCAGTAAGCTTTTGACCACCTGATTGTAGTGAAGAAATAACATTCTTCGCTGGAGATTGTAGTAACATAATTACGTCTCCAATCAATTCTTCTTTTGATTTCAGACTAGATAATGCTTCTAACTTATCATCACCAACAAAAATTGCTTCTTCTACGTAAGCAGCTTTTAAGATAGGCTTCTCTGCCTTCTTTCTAAACTCTTTGATCAGTTTCGCAGGCGCATTTGCCGTTTCAGAAATCATCAAAGAGGTGTTGCCTTTCAATACACCATAGACTTCTTCAAAGTTTTTGTCTTCAACTGATTCCATTGCCTTTTGAAGCAATGTGTTTTTTACAACTTGAAGAGAGATGTTGTTCTTAAAACACATTCTTCTCAATTTCGAAGTTGTATCAGCGTCTAACTCAGAAATATCAGCTAAATAAATTATCTGATTTTCTTGAAGAGTACTGGTAAGATCAGAAATCGCTTGATTTTTTTCTTCTCTTGTCATGTTGTTTCTACTTAATAATCAGTTATCCTGCTGCGCCTACCGATTTAGGCTCAATAGCAATTCCAGGACCCATCGTGCTTGACATCGAAATGCTCTTCACGTAAGTACCTTTAGCTGCAGCTGGTTTTAACTTAATTATAGTTTGTAACAATTCGTTGGCATTATCTTTAATCTTACCTGCATCGAAAGATACCTTTCCTACAGACGCGTGCACAATACCATACTTATCCACCTTAAAATCAATCTTACCTGCTTTTACGTCTTTTACTGCTTTCGCAATGTCCATTGTAACGGTACCAGTCTTTGGGTTTGGCATAAGACCTCTGGGTCCTAAGATTCTACCTAAAGCACCAACTTTACCCATTACAGAAGGCATGGTTATAATAACGTCAACATCCGTCCAACCATTCTTGATTTTCGTGATATATTCATCTAAACCAACCATATCAGCACCAGCTTCTTGCGCTTCTGATTCTTTATCAGGAGTACATAAAACCAATACCTTTACGTCTTTACCAGAACCGTGTGGAAGTGTTACACTTCCTCTTACCATCTGGTTTGCCTTTCTAGGATCTACTCCAAGACGTATAGCAAGATCAACTGAAGCGTCAAAGTTGAAGCTACTCACTTCTTTAACAAGACTAGAAGCCTCGTCAAGTGAATAGTTCTTATCTGCATCTATTTTAGATAATGCTTCTTTTCTTTTCTTTGTTAATCTAGCCATTTTGAAGTTTTTTAAGCTTTCTAGCTACTTATTTAATATGAATACCCATACTTCTCGCAGTACCAGCTACCATACTCATCGCTGATTCAACTGTAAAGCAATTAAGATCTTGCATTTTGTCTTCTGCAATCGCTCTAACCTGATCTTCAGAAAGCGTTGCCACTTTTTGACGGTTAGGCTCAGCTGCACCCGACTTGATCTTTGCTGCTTCTTTTAATTGAACCGCAACAGGAGGAGTTTTAATAACAAAGTCGAAAGACTTGTCACTGTAAACAGTAATAACAACAGGTAGTACTTTCCCTTGTTTATCTTGGGTTCTACCGTTGAACTGCTTACAAAACTCCATAATGTTAACCCCCGCAGCACCTAATGCTGGACCTACAGGAGGCGATGGATTGGCTGCACCACCACGAACTTGAAGCTTTACGATTTTACTTACTTCTTTAGCCATTTGTTGTTTTTATTTATCGCGGGTTTGAGCGTTACTAAGGGAAGCTTTAATCAAAGTAACACTCAAAATTTTAAATCAATTATTATTCTTTCTCTACTTGCATGTAAGAAAGCTCTAATGGTGTTTTTCTTCCAAAAATTTTCACCATCACCTTTAACTTTTTCTTTTCTTCATTAATTTCCTCAATGATTCCAGAAAAAGAATTGAAAGGACCATCAATAACCTTTACTGTTTCACCAACAATAAAAGGAATATTAATTTCCTCGCTGCTATCAGCTAGTTCATCAACCTTACCTAGGATTCTATTCACCTCAGCTTGACGCATTGGCACGGGATCACCTCCCTTTGTTTCTCCTAAGAAACCAATAACATTTGTAATATTTTTAATAATGTGAGGAACCTCACCTGTTAAAGCTGCTTCGATTAAAACATATCCAGGAAAGTAATTTCTCTCTTTACTTACCTTTTTACCATTTCTAATCTGATAAACTTTTTCTGTAGGAATGAGAACTTGAGCAACGTAATCTTGCATGTTAAGACGACTAATCTCTACCTCAAGCTGTTCTTTAACCTTCTTTTCTTTGCCACTTACAGCACGTACAACGTACCATTTGCGGTTAATCTTACTATCCGTATTATCACTCATCTCAGTAGTAAAGGTTTACAGCGTTTTATAAACCGCCTTCATTAACTGACCAAAACCTAAGTCCATCAAATAAATCATAATAGCTATGATAAAAGATGCAACTAATACTAGGATTGAACTACTTTGTAATTCTTTCCAAGTTGGCCAACTAACTTTATTCTTTAGTTCGTCAAAAGACTCAAGAACGTATTTTTTAATTTCAGACATCTGAATCTTAATCTTTAAGTAGCACGGGCGGTAGGAATCGAACCCACAGCCGCTGGTTTTGGAGACCAGTGCTCTACCAATTGAGCTACACCCGTTTGCTCGTATGAGCTTCTCACAAAAGTGAGAAAATATATTCGTATTTAGACAGAAAGGTATCCCACTTTCGCGGGACACCTTTTTCTATCTAATCTATGCTAATGACTGTTGAAATTAGTCAATAATTTCAGTAACCTGTCCAGCACCTACAGTACGACCACCTTCACGGATAGCGAACTTAAGACCTACGTTCAATGCTACCTTGTTGATTAACTCAACAGTAATTGTTAAGTTATCACCTGGCATTACCATTTCACGACCTTCTTCAAGAACGATCTCTCCAGTTACGTCAGTTGTACGTAAGTAAAACTGAGGACGGTATTTGTTATGGAATGGAGTGTGACGTCCACCTTCTTCTTTTTTCAAGATATACACTTCAGCTTTAAACTTAGTGTGAGGAGTTACAGAACCTGGTTTACAGATTACCATACCTCTTCTGATATCAGCTTTGTCGATACCACGTAGAAGAATACCTACGTTATCACCAGCTTCACCTCTATCAAGAATCTTACGGAACATCTCAACACCAGTAACTGTAGATTTTAATTTCTCAGCACCCATACCGATGATATCAACTTCATCACCTGTGTTAGCAACACCTGATTCAATACGACCCGTTGCTACAGTACCACGACCAGTGATTGAGAATACATCCTCAACTGGCATTAAGAAATCTTTATCTACATCACGTGGAGGTAAAGGAATGTAAGAATCAACAGCGTCCATTAATTCCATTACTTTATCTACCCACTCAGCTTCTCCGTTTAATGCACCAAGAGCAGAACCAGCAACGATTGGTGTGTTATCACCATCGTAATCGTAGAAAGAAAGCAATTCACGTACTTCCATTTCAACAAGCTCTAAAAGCTCTTCATCATCAACTAAATCAACTTTGTTTAAGAACACAACAAGAGCTGGTACGTTTACCTGACGAGCAAGTAGAATGTGCTCACGTGTTTGTGGCATAGGACCATCAGTAGCAGCAACTACTAAGATAGCACCGTCCATCTGAGCAGCACCAGTAATCATATTCTTAACGTAATCCGCGTGACCTGGACAGTCAACGTGTGCGTAGTGACGTTGTTCAGTTGTATATTCTACGTGAGAAGTGTTAATTGTAATACCTCTTTCTTTTTCTTCAGGAGCGTTATCGATAGTATCGAAATCTCTCTTTTCAGAAAAACCTTTGCTTGAAAGTACAGTAGTAATAGCCGCAGTCAAAGTAGTTTTACCGTGATCAACGTGACCGATAGTACCGATATTCACGTGCGGTTTTGAGCGATCGAAAGTTTCTTTAGCCATAGCTTTAGAATTATTTAATTAGTCTTTCTTTTATTTGAATTTATCCTTGTTTACTAACCTACTGCATTAAGCGCAATTAGAGCCAATGACGGGACTTGAACCCGTGACCTCTTCCTTACCAAGGAAGTGCTCTACCGCTGAGCTACATCGGCTGCACTTAAAAAGAGCGGGAGACGAGGTTCGAACTCGCGACCTACAGCTTGGAAGGCTGTCGCTCTACCAACTGAGCTACTCCCGCTGAAAACAAAAGTGGGGAGAGCAGGATTCGAACCTGCGAAGGTGTACACCAACAGATTTACAGTCTGTCCTCGTTGGCCGCTTGAGTATCTCCCCAATTTATTTTAAATCTTATGATAAAGAACAGAGCCGATGGAGGGACTCGAACCCACGACCTGCTGATTACAAATCAGCTGCTCTAGCCAGCTGAGCTACATCGGCTTCTCTTTCCTTGAAAAGAGCTTTTAGCAACCCTTTTCTGCAAAAGGACTGCAAATGTAACCAAGTATTTCGATATCGCAAACAATATTGAAAAACTATTTTACTTTTTTTTCATTGTTCCCTACAGATGGGCTTTTTGTCTTGTCTTCAACTTCATTAATTGCCTTCTTAAAGCTTCTGTGCATAAGTCAGTTGCCTCTTCAAAAGTCTTGGCCTGCTTTTTCGCAAAAGAATCTTTACCCGGAACTTCTAATTTTATTTCTACAATCTTATTTTCTTTCGAGTCAGACTTATCTAATCGTAAAAAAACTTCTCCGGATACTATACCATCGTAGTATTGATCTAGCTTATCTGCTTTTTTCTGAATAAAGTCAGTTAACTTAACGTCTGCATCAAAGTGAATAGAATGAATGTCTAATTTCATAATAAACCTCCATTTTGTTATGCTCGTGGATGAGCGAGTTTATAAATCTGTTTTAATTGTTCAAAAGAATTGTGCGTATAGACTTGCGTTGCTGCTAAACTCGTATGCCCTAACAATTCTTTTATTGTATTTAAGTCGGCACCGTTGTTTAGTAAGTGTGTTGCAAATGAATGACGCAAAACATGTGGACTTGTCTTTTGTAAGGTAGTACTCTCTTTCAAGAGTCTTGAAACCATTTTATATACTTCGTGATTTTTTAATGGCTCTAGACGCTCTGATAAAAAAAAGTATTGCGTTCCTACCGCAAAGCTAACATCTAAGTAATCTCGGTGCTCTTGGTAGTTCTTTAAATCTGTTAAAACAGCTTTAGAAAGGGGCAATATTCTCTCTTTACTTCTTTTACCAAATACCTTTACATAGCCATTTTCAAAATCGAAAGAATGGTTAGTGAGTTGAATTAACTCAGATAAACGCATTCCAGTTTGGTAGAAAAGACTAATTACTGTTTTTTCTAACGTTCCTTGATATCCTTCTGAATAAAACTCTTCTGAATTTAAAAGGTGAAGAATGTCTTTCTGTTCGGCAAATTCTGGAAGACGTTTACTTTTTTTAGGAGCAACAATTTTAGAAGTAGGATTGTGATCGAGAACACCTCTTACTTTAGCCAACTTGTACATTGACTTAAGGGCTGAAATTTTACGATTTACACTTGTAGATGAAAGCCCTTTGGTATCTAATAAGTAAACAATAAACGAACGAAGCATCTGCTGATTCACTTCTTTTAAATCGTCTGTATCAAATGTATGTGACAAAAACTCTTTAAAATCAGCTATATCTCTTTCATACGAAGTGATTGTATGAAGAGAACTTCTCTTTTCGAACCTCAAGTACTGAAGAAATTCTTGCTCTACCATTCTTGCTTACTAGAAGCATAAAAATAAAAAAAGCCACTCGATTACGAGTAGCTTTTTTTACTTTATTGTTAAGACAAGTTAATTAATCTTCTTCAGATCTTAAATGCTGCTTGTAGATTGCTTTTAACCTCTCTTCTCTTTTAACCACAGAAGGTTTTGTAAAGCGTTGTCTGTTTCTTAGTTCTTTGACAACACCTGTCTTTTCGAATTTCTTCTTGTACTTCTTGAGTGCTCTTTCGATAGACTCACCTTCTTTTACTGGAATAATTAACATGTTTTATACACCTCCTTTAAATTCAAGGCTGCAAATGTAAAAAATGCAACTTATTGAACAAGAATTATTTTAATATTTCTCTAGAAATTACCAATTTTTGAATTTCAGAGGTTCCTTCACCTATTGTACAGAGCTTTGAATCTCTGTAGAATTTCTCTGCTGGGAAATCTTTCGTGTATCCGTAACCACCAAAAATCTGAACGGCTTCGGTAGCACATCTTACTGCCACTTCTGAAGCATAATACTTAGCAAAAGCTGATTCTTTGGTAAGTTTTTCTCCTCTGTTTTTTAAATCTGCTGCTTGAAGGGTAAGTAATTCTGCCGCCTCAATTTCAGTTGCCATATCTGCTAACTTAAATGCAATTGCTTGGAAGTTGGCAATTGGTTGACCAAACTGCTCACGTTCTTTCGAATATTTTTTAGCTGCTTCGTAAGCACCTTTAGCAATACCCAAAGAAAGAGCTGCAATAGAAATTCTACCACCGTCTAAGATTTTCATGGCTTGAACAAATCCATCTCCCACGTTTCCTAGAATGTTTTCTTCAGGAACACGACAATTATCAAAAATCATCTCAGCGGTTTCTGATGCACGCATCCCTAATTTATCTTCTTTCTTACCTCCTGTAAAACCTGGAGTTCCACGTTCTACAATAAAAGCAGTAATTCCGTGGCTATCTAACAAATCTCCCGTTCTAGCAAGAACAACAGCAACGTCTCCTGAAATACCATGAGTAATCCAGTTTTTAGCACCATTAAGCACCCACTCGTTTCCATCTTTTTCTGCCACACATTTCATTCTCATGGCATCAGAACCTGTATTTGCTTCTGTTAAACCCCAAGCACCAATCCATTCGCCTGTAGCTAATTTAGGTAGGTACTTTTTCTTTTGCTCTTCGTTACCAAACTGCAAAATGTGACCTGTACAAAGAGAATTGTGAGCAGCCATAGACAAACCAACAGAACCACAAACTTTGGCAATTTCTTGAATAGCAGAAACATATTCAAAGTAGCCTAAACCAGCTCCACCGTACTCTTGAGGAACTAAAACTCCTAAAAGCCCTAATTCTCCCATCTTGTGCATAAGATCTTTAGGAAATTCTTGAGACTCGTCCCATTCCATAAATTTTGGTCGAATCTCTTTCTCAGCAAAAGTACGTGCCATATCGGCCACCATCTTTTGGTTTTCTGTTTCGTTAAATGTCATTGATTGTGCTGTTTGTTACCTTAACTATTTTTTTGGTTGAATTGTTCTCAACTAATAAACTTCTAAATATCCTACAATTTTAATGTATAATACCTCATTTAGCAAGCCTCGAGTAAGTAGGTCTTCTGTATCTTCAAACAAGCCATCTTGAACTCTGCTGTCTGTAATCAATCGCGCCATGTTCCAAGTAATATAAGGATGCCTCGATAAACGTGTAGTACTCACGGTATTTAGGTTCATTTTTCGAACAAAAGATACATCTACTTCTAATTGTGGTTCAATACGTTGGTAGAGGTTGGTGTCTATTCCATAAACTTCTAGCAGTTGTTCTTTTCTAATAAAACCACCTAACTTATTTCTGTACTTTACAATTCTATTCGAGTATCCTGAACCAATGCCATAAAATCGTTTCCATTCAGAGGTATCACTTTGGTTCATAGCAACTGTAAACAAAGGCTTTTTCTTCTTGCGAACTTTTACTTTCTCTAATTTTTGAGCCGTGAGAGTTTCTTCTTTCTTCTCGGTTTCGGTAGGAACCGTTTCTCCCTGTTTTTGAACTTTTTCAATTGAAATTACCTTTTCAAATCGATTATAGATAGAATCGTTTACGAAGTAGAGTTTTCGAAATTCTTCTCTTGCATAAAACACACCTCCAGCTTCTCGGTAATTAAGCAGCATTTTAATTTGATAGGTTTTAAACCCCATCTCTTGCAACTCACTTTTTGAAACGGTGTTTAAATCGAATCGAAAAATGGGGAAAGTCATCTTTTCACCATCTTTTAGTGTTTTCTCTGGCTCAAACTGATTTTGAACCACGGTATCATGTTGTGGTATAGTTGTAACCGTAATGTCAAGTTTTTTAGGTGGTATAACTATAGGCCAAACCTGATCTAGTATTATTACTAAAACGATGCCCGTAAGCAGCACCGCGACACCTTTTCGCTCCTTGTGGTTGAAGGAAAAGGCATCTTTCCAGTTTTCCCTCATTTCTTAAAGATAAAAAAAGCCAGAGAATCAATTCTCTGGCTTTTCATCTATTCGAGTAAATCTGTTATTTAAAGCGTTTAATTTCTCCAGCTTTCAATTTCTTAAAATAGGCTTTCAAATCGGTTCCTACCTCGCCAGATAACAAGTACAATCCTAAAATATTAGGAAAGGCCATACCGAGAATCATCATATCTGAGAAGTCGAGTACTGCACCTAAGCTAGAAGCGGCTCCTACTACAATAAATAAAAGGAAGATGAATTTATACGACAACTCTGAAGCTTTGCTGTGGCCGAATAAAAAGGTCCAACTTTTTAGACCGTAATACGACCACGAAATCATGGTTGAAAAAGCAAATAATAAGATGGCGACAATAAGCACATACCTAAACCAAGGGAAAATACTTGAAAAGGCTTCTGCGGTAAGTTCTGAACCGCTCAGTACCGATTCGCCATCTGCAAAACCTGTAAAAATGATGACTAAGGCTGTCATTGTGCACACCAAAATAGTATCTACAAAAGGTTCTATAAGGGCTACTAAACCTTCGCTGATGGGATGACTTGTTTTAGAGGCTGAGTGAGCTATGGAAGACGAACCAACTCCAGCTTCGTTTGAAAAAGCTGCTCGTTGAAACCCTATCACCAAAACACCAATAAAACCTCCTTTTAATGCTCCAGGATCAAATGCTCCCATAAAAATACGAGCAAAAGCATCGTCTATTCGATCGTAATGCATGAAAATAATCACCAATGCTGTAATTACGTAAACACCAACCATCACGGGTACAATCTTATCGGTAACCTTAGCAATGCTTTTGATACCTCCGATAATTACCACACCTACAAGAACTGCTAATACAACACCAAAAAGAGCACCGTGATCTTGAATGGCTGTCCACTCACCTGAAACTTGTGCAAAAGCTTGATTGGCTTGAAACATATTTCCACCACCGAAAGAACCGCCCACGCAAAGTATAGAAAAGAGTACGGCCAAGACTTTCCCCAAGCCTCCCATTCCTTTATTTTTTAAGGCAGTGGTTAAATAATACATGGGGCCACCTGAGACCGAACCGTCTTTAATTATTCTGTATTTCACCCCTAATGTACATTCCACAAATTTTGCCGACATACCTAAGAAACCGGCAATCATTAACCAAAACATAGCTCCTGCTCCACCTTCGTTAATGGCTACTGCTACCCCAGCAATATTTCCGAGACCAACTGTAGCCGAAAGCGCTGTGGTGAGGGCTTGAAAATGGGTAACTTCACCTTCATCGTCAGGATTATCGTATCTACCCCTTACTAAATCAATAGCATGTGGAATACCTCGAATATTGACAAACCCCATGCGGAAGGTGAAAAATAAGGCCCCGGTTACTAGCCAAACAACAATGAGTGGTATTTTCTTTTCTATGGGTTTTCCATCTTCGCCCAGTACTGGTGTTCCGTCTTCTTTATAAACAACTGGGTCGTAAATTCCGATGGCTTGAAAAGGATCCCAAAATAGAACGGCCGACAAACCATCTACGGCTGGCTGCACTACTTGATCGATTCTTTGACTGAAGGTGATTTCTTCTTTTTGGACTTGCGCGGTATCAGAAGTTTGCGCTGTGAGTTGAAAACTTAAAAATATCAGTAATATACACGAAAAGTACTGAGCTGCTCTCATAAATAATTTTAGACTTGATTATCAAGATTTTCAAATATACTAATGCTTAGGAAAGAAGCCGAAAAATCTGCCAACAGTTTCAAGGCTTTCTAAAAGATTTCGAACATCTTTAGCCCTTCAACAACATCAGAAGGGGCAAAGTTCAACTCTTCTCTTGCTTTCTTTAAGTTGAACCAAGTTTTCACTGGTCGTTTGCCTTTTTCTGCCAATTCTTGCGAAGAAACAGGAGAAATTAACGAAGCATCTAGGTGATAAAAATGAGCTATTTCAAGGGCAAATTCGTAGACCGATAATTGATTTTTACCTGCGGCATGAAAGATTCCAGTAGTCGAATAGGTTAGCAATTTCTCACTTAAATCCAGAAGACTATGAACAGAAATAGGTTGTCTGAACTGATCGTTAACAACACGAATAGCTTGTTGTTTTTCTAAACTCGATTTCACCCATTTTACAATATTCCCGCGAGAGACAGAAGGTGAAGTGCCGTAGATTAAAATGGGTCTAATCACATTCCAATTCAAACTCGATTGCTTCAGCAACTCTTCCGCTTTCACTTTAGATCTTCCATATTCACTTACTGGGTCGGTAGGATCCGATTCCATGTTTTCTGTGTTTTTCTCTCCAGAAAAGACAAAATCTGTTGAATAGAAAACAAATTTGGAGGCTGAACTATATTGCTCAATACTTTTAATTAGGTTTTGTGTTCCTACTACATTTACCCGATTACACAATTCTGGATTCTCTTCACAGACATCGACTTGCGAAATGGCTGCACAATGAAAAACAGCATCGGGTTGCGTTTGCTGAACTAATTCTGCCACTTGCTCAGCTTGAGCCAAATCAGCTTGAACAAATTGAAAAGAAAGTGGTGAGGGAATTTTGTTTGGATGCAAACTAGTGGCTACCACCGAATGGTTGGTGCTTTGTGATAACCTTTTTACGAGATGACTGCCTACTAATCCGTTAGAACCGGTTATCAAAATCTTCATAATTATCGCAAGCTAAAAATGGAATACAATTTCTGAATTTGTTCAGCGGTTCCTAAAACAAATACTTTTGAATTAGGCATTAACTCGGTATCTGGGGAAGGATTTACAATGTATTTGCCTTCTGGCGTTTTAAAACCAATAATTCTTGCACCCGTTTGGTATTGCTGCTCTAGTTCTCTTATCGACTTATAGTGAAAATCGGTGGGTAATTCTTTGAACTCTATTTCTTCGAGGTTAATTTCGTTGGCGCCCATCACCGAAATGTGATCGAGAAATTCAATAACATCTGGCGTTACCACTAACGATGCCATGTGAGCTCCCCCTACTTTATCGGGCATAATAACATTATCAGCGCCTGCAATGCGCATTTTTCTTTCACTTGAGTCTTCTGATGCTCGACTAATAATTGTTAAATTTTTATTGAGCTCGCGAGAGGTTAACACCACAAAAACATTGTCAGAATCTTTAGGAAGAGTAGTTATAATTGCTTTCGCCCTGTCTATACCGGCCTGAAAAAGAACATCTTCTTTCGTAGCATCCCCTTTTACATAAAGAAACTCTTTGCTTTCTTTAATTTGTTGCAGCACCTCTTCGTCTTGTTCGATTAGCACTACTTTTTTACCGTGCCCTTTTAACGTTTTCATGGCTTGAAAGCCGTTTCTTCCAAACCCGCAAACAATGGTGTGGTTACTTAAATGTTCTATTTCGTTGCTCACTTTTAAGTCTTTTAAGTAGTATCTGTATTCTCCGGTAACTAACGATTTTGTTATCGAAGAAATAGCATAGGCGAAAGTACCAAAACTGGTGATGATGAGAAAAGAAGTGAACAGTTTGCCAGTTTCACTTAATGGCTGCACTTCTTGGAAACCTACGGTAGATAGCGTAATAATCGACATATAAAACGCCTCTATTAAACTGTAATCTTCTACTACAATAAAACCAAAGGTTCCTATTAGAATAATAGCAACCAATAAAAAAAAGGAGAAATAAATCTCCTTAAAATACTTATAATTTAAAAATAGCTTATTCAATCTCCCAGATGGTGTTTTTCTTCTTTATTTTAAACCACTCTTTATTTTCGAGGGCAAAGGCCATAATTAAGTAAATAATTAATGGAGAGCCAAAGGTGATAAAAGAGAGGTAAATAAAGTATACTCTAACTCGATTTGAGTTAATTCCCAACTTGTGTCCCCACCACTCGCAAACACCGAACGCTTGCTTTTCGAAAAAGGCTAGTATTTTTTCAATCATGACGGTTTCAAGATTTGATTACCAATAGCACAATTTAAGCAATATTTTCGAGAACAATATTCATTAAATAATTGAATAACTGCTTGACTCTGAAATGCAGACGTACATTTTAAGCCCAATTGCGCGTATTTTTCGGTTATTCTGTTTTTTTCTGCTGAGCACTCTCTCAATATATTTAACGCAAAATCAATATACTTCTCTACTTGCATAAAAGTACCGTAAGCATACAAAAAGGGAGCGTGTACATTCACTCGTATATTCTGGTAGGAACCCGATCCTAACATTTTTTGACTATACACAGATTCTTTCCCCCACCTATAGTGGTTTTCCCAATACGAAGAGGTAGCCACATTGCTAAAAATGGAAAACAAGGTAGATTGGTTATTCCCTAATAAATTAGGAACTAACTGTTGGCAATTCTGAAGAAGAAAAGCCAATTGAGCAATGCGAATAGTAGGGAAATTAGCGGGTCGCATTTTTCCGAATTTCCAAGTGCACTCCACTTCTTTCAGTTGATATTTAGCTTTAAGAAATGAAAACTCTTTAGCTAACTGCTCTTGATAATTGTCTTTTGGCTGGTGCAAAAAACCAGCCATGCCAAATAACAATGCCTCTAATTGAAGCAATTGATTCTCATGCTTTCTCAATATGTTTTTGCGAATTGATTGTGCCAATAGTTCGAAGGGAAGTTGATTTACCTTAAAACCAAAACTGGCAAAAAGCATCTCAAAATACACTTCTTCCCAATTTCCCTTGTAAAACTCTAGTCTGCTCAAGATTCTCTCTGTTTTCTGTTGCAGTCTTTCAATCATTAACCGCTCTAACCAAGACAGAACATGAACTTCTTCTACTTGCATAAAGTACTCTGCACAGGGCACTTCTTGAATATTCTGAAGTGCTGAATACTTTTCTAATACCAACCGAGAAACTCTATTTTTTAGTTCTAAGGTAGGAATACTGGTTTTTTCAAAAAATTGGCAATCATCTTCCCAAACAACGTGCAAGATAATGTTGCTGTAGGCTTTATCTACTTGATGATTGTGCTTAAACCAATCTGATGATTTTACATGTATTTCTACATTTCCGGCCCAATGGAGCCTATCAATTCTCAAACGTGCATTTGAAAAATCAGGTCCTGAATGATGATTCAGCGTACCCGCATTAATTAACAAAATGGGCTGTCCACACGTAGTAGACAGCCCATTCATATTAAATCTTTTATACCTCCAAAGGTGATATAGAAGTTCTTCTTTCATGTAGGAACCGTTTAGTGGTTCCTTTAAAAATAAACATTCTTAAATGATTCCTTTATTCTTTAAGTGTTGCTCCATTTGTTGTTGAAGCTCAATGGCTTTTAATTTAGCTTTATCAGCAAAATCTTCTTTGTTAGATGCATATAAAATTCCTCGACTACTATTGACTAAAAGACCGCAATCTTGGTTCATTCCATATTGCACCACATCATCTAAACTTCCGCCTTGGGCTCCTACTCCAGGAACCAATAAAAAATGAGAAGGCGCTTTTGCTCTTGCCGCACCAATTAGCTCTCCGCGTGTGGCTCCTACCACATACATAAGGTTCTGATCAGTTCCCCATTCTTGTGATTTTTCTATCACTTTTTCGAACAGAAAACCTGATTCTAATTGAGAAAACTGAAAATCGTTGGCTCCTTCGTTCGATGTGAGTGCTAATAATATCACCCATTTTTGATCAAAATTCAAAAAAGGTTCTACTGAATCTTTGCCCATGTAGGGCGCCACCGTTACCGAATCAAAACCAAAATAATCGAAAAACGATTGCGCATACATTTTAGAGGTATTGCCAATATCGCCACGCTTAGCGTCTGCAATGGTAAATACAGAGTTTGGAAGGTAATCGATTGTTTTTTTCAATGATTGCATTCCTTTTTCACCCAACGCTTCGTAAAAAGCCAAATTAGGTTTGTATGCTACGGTATAAGGCAAAGTAGCATCGATTATGGCTTTATTGAACTCGAAAATAGGATCTTCCGATTCTTTTAAGTGCGCTGGAATTTTATCGATATCTGCATCTAATCCCACACAAAGAAAAGAACGCTTTTCTTTTATCGATTCTATTAATTCTTCTCTATTCATGCTTAAACGGTTTCACCTGATTGCAGTTTTTCAGCGTTTTCTGCCATCTTAAGTGCATCAATCATTTCTTGTACATCTCCATTCATAAAGTTGGTAAGATTGTACATCGTTTTATTGATTCTGTGATCTGTGATTCGTCCTTGAGGATAGTTATATGTTCTAATCTTTGCAGAACGGTCACCACTAGAAACGAGCGATTTTCTATGTTCTGAACGTTCTTGCGCTAATCGATCGGCTTCTGCTTGGTAGAGTCTAGAACGTAAAACCTGCAATGCCTTTTCGTAGTTCTTATGTTGAGAACGTCCGTCTTGACACTCCACTACCGTGTTGGTAGGCAAGTGGGTTAATCGCACCGCAGATTCTGTTTTGTTAACGTGCTGACCACCTGCTCCAGAAGAACGAAAGGTATCTTTTTTTACATCTGCCATGTTTAGTTCGAAATCTACTTCTTCTGCTTCTGGTAAAACCGCAACAGTAATGGCTGAAGTATGCACGCGACCTTGAGATTCTGTGTCTGGTACACGCTGTACACGATGCACACCCGATTCAAACTTTAGAGTTCCGTAAACACCTTCACCTGAAACTTCCATGGCGATTTCTTTAAAGCCAGCAACGGATCCTTCGGTAGAATTAATGATTTCGTGCGAAAAACCTCTTTCTTTAAAGTACATCGTATACAACCTAAACATGTCTTCAACGAAAATACATGCCTCATCTCCACCGGTTCCCGCCCGCAATTCTATAATGGCGTTTTTATCATCGTCTGGATCTTTTGGAATCAACATTAATTTGATGTCTTCTTCCAGTATTTCTTTGCGTTTGATGAACGAATCCAGTTCTTCTTTGGCCATTGCCTTAAACTCTTCGTCTTCTTCGTTTTGAATTATCTCTTTAGAAGAGGCAATGTTTTCTACCACATTTTTAAACTCAATGTAGGCTTTTACAATTTCTTCTAAGTCTTTGTATTCTTTATTGAGCTTTACGTATCGCTTCATGTCAGCGATAATAGTAGGATCGGTAATCATTCTACCTACCTCTTCAAAACGATCTTGAATCGATTGAAGCTTATCTATAATTTCTGCGTCTGACTTCATTAATAACTAAATTCTCCGTGTTCAGATTTAATGGTTAATTTCTTCTCTCCTTCTTCTATTCTACCTACAATTTTGGCATCTACGTTGAAAGATTTAGAAATTTCGATAATGGAGTTCGCTGTATTTTCATCGGTATAAATCTCCATACGGTGCCCCATATTAAAGACTTTATACATTTCTTTCCACTCCGTTTTGCTTTCTTCTTGAATGAGCTTGAACAAAGGTGGCGTTTCAAATAATTGATCTTTAATAACATGAACATTGTCTACAAAGTGAAGCACTTTTGTTTGAGCTCCTCCCGAACAATGAACCATACCATCGATTAATCCCGAATGTTTAGCCAATACAGCTTTAATAATAGGTGCATACGTTCGTGTTGGTGATAAGACCAATTTACCCGCATCAAGGTCAACGCCTTCTACCGCATCTTTCAGTTTTTTAGTTCCTGAATAAACCAATTCTGTAGGAACCAAAGCATCAAATGTTTCTGGGTATTTCTCCGCAATTTCTTTGGCAAAGACATCATGACGAGCAGAAGTTAAACCGTTACTTCCCATTCCGCCATTGTATTCAGTTTCGTAAGTAGCTTGACCAAACGAAGCTAAACCAACAATTACGTTACCTGGTTTAATATTCGCATTGTCGATTACCTCTTTTCGTTTCATTCTTGCCACCACTGTAGAATCTACGATAATGGTACGAACCAAGTCACCCACGTCTGCAGTTTCACCACCAGTAGATAAAATATTTACTCCGTGCGAACGCAACTCTTGCAAAAGTTCTTCAGTTCCATTTATGATCGAAGAAATTACTTCGCCTGGAATCAAGTTTTTATTTCTGCCGATAGTAGAAGACAACAAAATGGTATCTGTTGCTCCAACACACAACAAATCGTCAATATTCATAATTAACGCATCTTGAGCTATCCCTTTCCAAACTGATAAGTCACCTGTTTCTTTCCAGTAAGCGTATGCTAAAGAAGACTTGGTTCCAGCTCCATCGGCATGCATCACCACACAATGTTCTTCAGAACCTGTTAGGTAATCAGGCACTATTTTGCAAAACGCTTTAGGATACAATCCTTTATCTACATTTTGAATGGCGTTGTGCACATCGGTTTTATCGGCACTTACCCCTCTTGAGTTATATCTAGATGTGTTACTCATTACTCAAAAATAAAAAAGCACCCTGCTAGAGCAGGATGCTTAAAATTAACTTTTATAAAATCTATTCTGCGGGTGTCTCAGCTTCACCTTCTGTGTTTTCGGTTCCTTCTGACGGAGCCGGTTCTTTAGGTGCGGGAACAAAGTCATCGCGAATAATACGGAACTCTGTTCTACGATTTAGCTGATGCGCCTGTTCTTTTAACTCTGTTGTTTCTAATCCGTTGATAAATTCATCGGTAACCACCGTTCCT
This sequence comes from Salibacteraceae bacterium, assembly GCA_048267965.1. Lineage (GTDB taxonomy): Bacteria > Bacteroidota > Bacteroidia > Flavobacteriales_G > Salibacteraceae. Next base: position 144,665 of record JBLWWK010000003.1, on the reverse strand, counting down.
TTTTCAAATGGACCTTTTGCACTTTTCAATTCTCTTGGTACGTTTTCACCGTAACCTTTTGCCTCTAATCTTGCAGCATCAATACCTTTTGATATTAAATAATCAACACAAGACTGAGCTCTTCGTTGAGAAAGTGACATGTTACTATTGGCAGAACCTCTTGTATCGGTATGAGCCATAAGCTCAATAACAATAGTTGGGTTATCGATTAGTGTTTGGTATAGGTAATTCAATGAATCTTTTGAATTTACTTCATCATTTACCTGCAACGATGCTTTAGCTAAATCGTATCGAACTTCTGGGAATTCAATCGGATCATCACTAATCGGTTGAAGTTTGAAATCTTTGTTGAAACGAGTAGATTTTTCTACGCCTACCGTAGTTTCTTGTCCTTTCGCTGCTAAGAAGTTCTCTGCATTTACACTAATCGTATAAGAAGTTGCTGCATTAATGTAACGATCTTCTGAACCTTCGATTTGGTCGAAAGAATAGAAACCTACTTCGTCTGTAGTAATTTCAACAGAGCTACCATCGGTTCCTTCTAACTTCACTGTAGCATTAGGAATTGGCTCACCTGTTTGTAAATCGGTAACGACCCCTTCGATGATGAAGCGCAATGGAGGCATTCTGAAACTCCAAATATCGTCTCCACCTCTACCCCCTTCACGGTCTGTACTTAGGTAACCTCTTTCTTTGTTTCCATCGAAAATTAAACCGAAATCGTTGTTTACCGAGTTGATTGGGTACTTTAAGTTTTCTACTTTACCCCAAGTTTTTTCACCTGTTTTTTCAGCTTGGAAAACATCTAAACTTCCCATTCCTGGGTGACCATTTGATGAGAAGAACAAACGACCATCTTGGTGTAAAAATGGGAACATTTCATCACCAGCTGTGTTAATTTCATCGCCTAAGTTAATTGGCTCACCAAAGGTTCTTTCTCTTTTATCGTAAGTAGCCATCCAAAGGTCTTTACCACCTTTACCACCTGGCATATTAGAAGCAAAGATGATTATTTCATCTTTAAAAGCTAAAATAGGGTGACCGACAACTACGGTATCAGACTTGGTTAGAATTACTTCTTCAGCAACATCCCATTCTCTACCTCTCTTACGAGCTTTGTAAATCTTACAACCTAAAATATCTTTCTTTTCAAATTTACAACGTGTAAAATAGATCTCATTAGAACGCGAGTTTAGAGAAGCCCCCCCTTCGTTAGCATCTTCTGAGTTGATGTTCTCACCTAATGGGGTAGGAACCATCCATTTTCCTTTTTTATCTTTTTCAGTATACCAGATACTAGAAAAACTCTGACCTGTTACAGGATCGGTAGAACTACCTACAGAACCTTCACGCGTTGAAGTGAAAATTAACGCTTCGTTTTTTCTATCTCCCCAAGATGGGGCAAAGTCTGATTGTTTAGAATTCAACAATGGATCGGGTTTAACTTCCCAACGCGTTGGGTTATCCATCCATTCTTGAGCTAGTTTACAGGCTTTAATTCCTGTTTCTGCATCTTTATTTCCGGGAAAATCTTCTAAAAAGTTATTGTACGTAGCGATGGCCTCATCTAGTTTACCGCTTTTTCTTTGAGCTTCTGCTAAATAATACTCAGCATTATCTTCAGTATAGCCGGCTTTTACCGCTTTATCTAACCAGTTAATTGCTTGCTCATTATTCTGCATATAGAAATAAGCCATTCCTATGTTGTTAAGGATTCGCTTCTTTACCTCCGCCTTTTTTTCTTTAGGATAAGCTTTTTTGTAAAGCTCAATCGCTTGATGGTATGACTGATAATCGAATGCCATATCAGCTTCAGCAGTGTAACTTTTCTGCGCCTGCACTGCCGTAGAGAACAACAGAGCCATTAAAAAGACACCGAAGGTTGCTTTAATAATTCTCATATGCTAAGAATATTTAATTGTAAGAGTTTGTTATTGAACGGTTTTTTCAAGTGCACCAAAATAATAATATTTTCTAACACGTAAAAGCCCAAACCGATTAAGGCTTGGGCTTTTTGGCAATTCTGGTTTATCAGAATTATTTTGTAAACAGTAATTCACGGTATTTTGGGAGTGGCCAATCTACATTATCTACGATAAGTTCAAGCTTATCGACCTGATAACGAATGGGATCGAAAAACGGCAATACTTCATCGCGGTAAATTCTTGCCTGTTCTTCTGCACTTTCTAATGCGTTTGCCACTTTTCTTTTTTCTGTCATTGCCTTTACGTTTTCTCTAATAATAGTGATCCGTTCTGACAATTCTTTAATCATTTCTTTCTGCGTTTTTGCATGCTCTTCGAAATCGTCTTCGTAAATGTCTTTTAAGTTCTTTACGTTCGCTACAATTCCTGATTGATATTTCAATGCCGCTGGAATAATATGGTTCATAGCCATATCTGCCATAACGCGAGATTCAATTTGGATTTTCATTTTATAGTTTTCCAAATCGATTTCGTAACGTGCATCGATTTCACGCTCATTCATAATGCGTAAATCGGTGTACAGTTTTTTCGTTTTCTTAGAGATTAATGGCTTTAAAGCTGTTGGGGTTCCTACCAAATTAGAAAGACCTCTTTTTTCTGCTTCTTTTACCCAATCATCACTATACCCATTTCCTTCGAAAAGAATGTTTTTGGTGTCTCGAATGTATTCTCTCAACACCTCAAGAATAGACTCATCTTTCTTTTTACCTTCTTTTACTAATGCTTCAACATCTGTTTTAAACTTGATTAATTGTTGAGCCATTGCTGCATTTAAAACAATCATCGGTTGAGCGCAGTTTTGTGCTGAACCTACCGCTCTAAACTCAAATTTATTCCCTGTAAAAGCAAAAGGTGAAGTTCTGTTTCTATCGGTATTGTCTAACAAAATCTCTGGAATTTTGCCGATATCAAGTTTTAGTTCAGACTTTTCGTCAGGAGAAAGAGCTGATGAAACGCGCTCTTCAATTTCGTTTAATAACCGCGTTAATTGCGAACCAATAAAAATGGAAATTATGGCTGGAGGCGCTTCGTTAGCTCCCAAGCGGTGATCGTTACCTGCTGTCGCAATCGATGCTCTTAGCAAGTCTGCATGTTCTTGCACAGCTGCAATCGAGTTTACTAAGAAGGTTAAGAAACGTAAGTTCGTTCTTGGTGTTTTCCCTGGACTCAATAAGTTTCTATGCTTGTCTGCATTGGCACTTAACGACCAGTTATTGTGTTTTCCTGAACCATTAATTTCTTTGAATGGTTTTTCGTGAAGCAACACTCTAAAATTGTGACGTTGCGCTACTTTCTCCATCACATCCATTAAAAGTTGGTTGTGATCTACAGCCAAGTTACACTCTTCAAAAAGTGGAGCACACTCAAATTGATTAGGAGCTACTTCGTTATGACGAGTAGTTACGGGAATTCCTAATTTCAGTGCTTCTTGTTCAAAATCGTACATAAAAGCCGCAGCTCTATCTGGTATAGCACCAAAATAGTGATCATCTAACTGTTGGCCTTTACTAGAACTGTGCCCAAAAAGGGTTCTACCTGTTAATGCTAAATCAGGACGAGCAGCATACAATGCTGAATCTACCAAGAAATATTCTTGTTCCCACCCCAAAGTAGCGTTCACTTTAGTGATGGTTTTATCAAAGTATTGACATACATCTACCGCTGCTTTATCTACTGCCGCCAAAGCGCGTAAAAGTGGAGCTTTGTAATCTAATGCTTCACCTGTATAGCTAACAAAAATGGTAGGTATACACAGTGTTTTCCCAATAATAAATGCTGGCGAGGTAGGATCCCAAGCAGTATACCCTCTAGCCTCGAATGTATTTCTAATTCCACCGTGAGGAAAAGAAGAAGCATCTGGTTCTTGCTGAACTAATTGTTCTCCATGAAATTTTTCTATGGGATTGGTAGGATCCATCGGAGAATAAAAGGCATCGTGCTTTTCAGCAGTACGACCCGTTAATGGCTGGAACCAGTGTGTGTAATGCGTTGCACCTTTTGACATGGCCCAAGCTTTCATACCAGAAGCTACTTGATCAGCAATGCTTCTGTTTAACTTGGTTCCTAAGCGCATAGATTCTTCAACACTTTCAAATGCTTCAGGTGTCATAAACTGACGCATTGAATTTGCATTGAATACTAAATCTCCGAAATAATCTGAAATTTTATCACTAGGTGTTTTTACCTCTACAGGAACTCGTGAGAGGGTTTTCTCTAAAGCAGTAAATCTGAATGTAGCCATAGTTTTGTCGTTTTCTGCGACAAAAATAAGTTAAAACATGAAAAACGACTTAAATAATTTTTTTTAATCACACAAAACCCCTACAAGTCAACAAAACCGTTCGTATTTTTTATTTTTTTTTAAGCAACTAACAAATAAACATAGGTGATGTAAGTAAAAAATAAAATTCCCCCTTCGATACGACTGATGTTACGATTGATTAAAAGCATTGGTAAAACTAAGGCCGAAATCCCCAGTACCCAGAACATATCGTTAGAAACCACTTGCGGATTAACTTCCACTTCTTGAATAAGTGGAGTGATTCCAAGAATGGCCATGATGTTAAAAATGTTAGAACCGATCAGGTTCCCTACAGAAATATCGGCATGTTGACGAAAAGCAGCTACTACAGAAGTAACCAATTCAGGAGCAGAAGTTCCGAAAGCCACAATAGTAACAGAGATTACCAAATCACTTACACCATAATTTCTAGCGAGGTTTACGGCTCCTTCTACTAACCAATCTGCACCTAACATTAAACCTATTGCGCCACCTACTATGAAAAGAATGTCTTTGGCTAAATTTTTTGTAGATGTTTCTTCCGTTTTTTCACCAGAATCTTCTGATTGGATGGCTTTCGTGTTTTTTCGTGAAGTACGAATAATCGCTACTACAAAAACGATCAATGCTGCTAGAAGAATGAAACCTTCCCAAAACTCAATAATATAATTGAGCATAAAAAGGTGCAGCACCACAGTAGCTCCCATCATCATGGGCCAATCTACTCGAATAGAGTTTCGATCAACTTTGATTGGGAAAACCATGGCGGTTAACCCAAGTACCAAGGCTAAATTGGCAATGTTTGAACCAATCACATTACCAATAGCGATATCAGGATGTCCTTCGAGTGTAGATTTCACACTCACTAATAATTCAGGAGCACTGGTTCCGAATGAGATTATTGTCATCCCAACAACAAGGGTTGAGATATGGAATTTGTAGGCTAAGTTAACAGCTCCTTTTACTAACAGCTCACCACTTCCGATTAAGATTGCAAGCCCAACAATTAGGTATACATAATCCATTAATTATTGCTCTTTCTTTTTGTTGTGGTCTTGCTGTCTCAGCTGTTTATTGATGTCGATGTCTTGTTTTACTTCGTTCACCGAATCTTGAATATCTCTTTGGATATTATCGGTAGCATCTTTAAACTGTCTGATTCCTTTTCCAAGACCTCTCGCAAACTCTGGAATCTTTTTCGCACCAAATAACATCAACACGATGAGTAGGATGATGAAAATTTCACCTCCTCCAAGGTTAAAGAATAAGAAAAAAGGATTGTTCATATAGTATTCTTTCGAAGTGCAAATTTACAAAAAAGCCCCTCCAATAAAATGGAAGGGCTTTGTTTCGAACTCTATTTTTTTATCAACGCTTAGTGCTTCTTCGCTTTGTCTTCTTTCGATTGAAGATCAATCATTACAGGAGTTGCCACACAAACTGATGAGTAGGTTCCTACTACAACACCAATCATTAATGCGAAAACAAAACCTCTAATTACTTCACCACCAAAGATGAAAATCATTAATAATACAAAGAAGGTACTTAACGATGTATTGATGGTTCTACTTAACGTAGAGTTCAATGCACTGTTAACAGTATCATTGTAAGCTTGTTTTTTGTGAATCCCTAAGTACTCACGAATTCTATCGAATACAACCACAGTATCGTTAATTGAGTACCCCACTACCGTTAAGATAGCTGCGATAAACGCCTGATCTATCTCTAAAGAGAAAGGCAAAATTCCGTAACCTAAAGAGAAAATACCCAATACGATTATAACATCGTGAGCCATGGCCATTACGGCTCCTACAGAATACTGGTACTTTCTAAATCTGATTAAGATGTATAAGAAAATCACCAATAACGCAAATAGTACCGCCCAAACTGCAGATTGTTTGATATCATCTGCAATAGTTGGTTCTACTTTTTGTGAGCGTAAAATTTCGAATTGATCTCCGATAACGTGCAAACCAGCTTCTAGCTTTTCTTCAACGATATCGTCTGCATTTTCAGCATCGCTATCAATCATGTATTTAGTAGTGATTAACACTTGATTAGAAGAACCGAATAATTTTACTTCTGGTTCTACACTTACACCGTTGTCGTCTACAAAAGTGTTGGTTAATTCCGCTCTAACATCTTGCGCATTTACCGGCTGTTCGAAACGAACTTGGTATGTTCTACCTCCTTTAAAATCAACACCAAAGTCTAAGCCTTTTGTGAAAAGTGAACCTAAACTCACTGCGATTAAAACACCAGAGATAATGTAGAATGTTTTACGCTTGTTAACGAAGGTATAATTTGCATTCTTTAAAATTTTCTCGGTCATTTTGTTCGAAAAATTCATGTTTCCTTTTCCACTGATGCTCATTTCGAACAACAAACGCGTTACAAAAATGGCTGAGAAAAGTGAGGTAAGAATACCGATAATCAATGTGGTTGCGAAACCTTGAATCGGCCCTGTTCCAAACACAAGAAGAATAATACCAGTTAGCAACGTGGTAATGTTCGCATCGATAATTGATGGCATCGCACCATTTTTACCGTAAGCATGCTCAATAGCTAATTTAAGCCCTTTACCAGCAGAAATTTCTTCACGAATTCTTTCGTAGATAAGTACGTTAGCATCTACCGACATACCAATGGTTAACACAATACCTGCGATACCCGGCAACGTCAATGTTGCTTTTAGCGATGTTAACACACCCAGTACAAAGAATAAGTTAGTGATTAACGCGATGTCTGCTACAATACCTGCACGGTTGTAGTAGAAAATCATGTAAATCAAGATAATTCCTAATGCTAATAAAAATGAGTTAAGACCATCTGAAATCGACTCATCACCTAATGAAGGCCCCACAATTGCTTCTTCAATAATGTTTGAAGGAGCTGGTAGTTTACCTGCTTTAAGAACACCTGCTAAATCGCCAGCTTCTTCTTGCGTAAAGCTTCCGCTGATGCGTGTGCTACCTGTAGGAATTTCTTCATCAACACCTGGAGCACTATAGATTAGGTTATCAAGCGTAACAGCAATGTAGCCATTACGTTCTGCAGCAGCTCTGGTCATTTCTTTCCAAACTTTTGCTCCAGAAGCATTCATGGTTAGAGAAACAGCTGGATTACCTAATTCGTCTGCAGTAACCGCTGCATTTGTAATCTTATCTCCTTCTAAAGGTGCTTTTCCATCTTTGGTCACTTTTACAGCGTAAAGAGCATAAAACTCTCTATCAGCCTCAGGATCAACTGGTCTCGCTCCCCACAAGAATTTAACTCTTGGCAGGTACGATTTAATAATCTTTCTAGCGTCTTTTCTTCTTAATAATGCGCCTACTTCTGCAGTATCTGCTGTAAAAGCATAGCCAATGATAGGCCCTTCAGCTAATTCTACTTGACCTGTATTTGGGTTTTGGAATCTTGGGATTTCTAAAATTCCAAAAAGAGGATTGTTCTCTTTGTATTCTTGTGCAGAAATATCAGCATTTGCTGTATCTGCTTCATCAGAATCTTCTGAAAACAAATCATCAAACTCATCTCCTTCTGCGTTTGCAGTAGTATCGTTGTTGGTTTCTTCTTGAGCAGCAGTGGTGTCGGCTTCTGCCTCTAAATCGTTTAGTAAATCTTCTTCAGCATCAGTTGTTTCAGAAGACTCTTCTTTAGGAGCCATTTTTAAGCTCAGCATTTGGTTCACTTCACCTAAAGCAGGAGAAACCTCTTGTCTGAAGCTGTAAGTATCCCAAAATTCAAGTTTTGCAGTAGACTGAAGAATCTCACGAACTCTTTCTTTGTTTTTTACGCCTGGTAACTCAACAATGATTCTTCCGCTGTTGGTTAAACGTTGAATCTTTGGTTGAACAACCCCTAAGTTATCTACCCTTTTACGCAATACTTGCTCGGTACGAATAACAGCATCTTCTGCTTCTTTTTTAATTACACTGATTACTTCTTCGTCTGAAGCATCTGCAGGAATTAACTCTTTATTGTTAAGAGTACTAAAGATTGAAGCCAATCTCTTATCTGGATGTAGTTCGCTCCAAGCTTGAGCAAATAAATCTACCATTCCGTCTTGAGAGTTCTTCTGAAGTTCTTTTGCTTTCGTTAAGGCTTGATTAAAATCTTCTCTTTGAGCGTTAGAACCTGCCATCGACTTAATAAGATCGATTACAGAAACTTCTAGAGTTACGTTCATACCTCCTTGAAGATCTAGCCCTAAGTTAATCTCTCTCTTCTTTACATAGTTGTAATCAAAACCGAAAAGAGGATAAACGGGCTTCGGCCCCATTGCAAGTAGCTGTTCGTTTTCGAATGCTTGCATTGCCGAATCTCTCTCGTAGCTATTTAAGCTTTCAGCTGCAACAAGAGAATCTGCCTTTTCAACAGCAATTTCTTTGGCTTCACTCTCAACGTTTGCCGCTACCCATGTAAATGAAATTTGGTACAGGCATGCCAAGGTTAAAAGAATTGTGAAAAACCAAATTGCGCTTTTATTTTGCATTGTGTTGTTGGTTAAAAATTATAAAGAGTTTTTTCTCAATAAGCCTGCAAATATAGAACTTCAATAAAATTATTACTAACTCAGTCTACGCAAGCGCAAAGCTTTAATTTAACACACTAAATAACAAAGGGTTACAAATTGAAAAATCTAAGTTCCGACCAGATAATTGTGTTTTTTGACGGAAATTGCAACTTATGCAATGGCTCTGTACAGTTTATCTTGAAACATGAAAAATCGGCTGTTTTACAGTTTGCTAGTCTGGCAGGAACCACTGCTCAATCGCTTTTAAACAAAAACCAAATCGATGCGCTCAATACCGATTCTATTGTAGTGTATTCTGGCCATTCATTCCTCATACAATCAGATGCAGCTTTGAGAATTGCTCGAGAATTAAAGTTCCCGTTTTCAATCTTAGTGGTATTCGGGTTCCTACCGAAAAGAGTGAGAGATAGCGTTTACCGATTTATAGCTAAAAACCGGTACCAATGGTTTGGCAAAACCGAAGCTTGCTGGGTACAAACACCAGAAAATTCTGCTCGATTTTTACCATAAAAAAAGCCGATTAATTGAATAATCGGCTTTTTGATGTATGCTGTATCTAATGATTAGATATCCATTCCGTCTAAAACGTCTTTAACGCCTCTTACTGCTTTTTCAGATTCGTTCAGCAATTCTTTTTCTTCATCGTTAAGATCAAGTTCGATAATTCGCTCAATACCGTTTTTACCAAGAATTACAGGAACACCTAAATAAAGATCTTTAATGCCGTACTCACCTTGTAACCAAGCACAAACTGGGAATACACGTTTTTGATCTCTTACAATTGCTTCTGCCATTTGAGCTGCAGCAGCACCTGGAGCATACCACGCTGAAGTACCTAAAAGTTTAACGATTTCTCCACCGCCCACTTTTGTTCTATCAACAATTGCATCTAGTTTATCTTTTGCAATTAATTCGGTAACTGGGATACCACCTACTGTTGTGTAACGTGGTAATGGAACCATTGTATCACCGTGGCCACCCATTAATACTGCTTGAATATCTTTTGGAGAAACGTTTAATTCTAATGCTAAGAAAGAACGGTAACGCGCAGTATCAAGAATACCTGCCATACCAAAAACTTCAGAAGAAGGCTTGTTAGCAGTTAAGTATGCTTGGTAAGTCATTACGTCTAACGGGTTAGAAACCACAATGATCTTAGCATTTGGAGAGTATTTTACAACACTTTCCGTAACTGTTTTTACAATACCAGCATTCGTAGCGATTAAGTCATCTCTACTCATACCAGGCTTTCTTGGTAAACCTGAAGTGATCACAACAACGTCAGAATCTTTTGTTTTTTCGTAATCATTGGTAGAACCAATAGTACGTGAATCATAAAGGTTGATTGGAGAAGTCTCCCACATATCAAGCGCTTTACCTTCAGCAAAACCTTCTTTAATGTCTACTAATACAATTTCGTTAGCGATCTCGTTATGAGCCAATACGTTCGCGCAGGTGGCACCTACGTTCCCTGCTCCTACAACAGTTACTTTCATTTCTTAAGGTTATCTTTAATTAAAGTTTACTATTCAAATAGACCTCAAAGTTAGAAAAAACATGGAGGGAGATTCTTTTTGTTTTGCGATTATAACTTTACTTTGAGCAGGCAACTAATTTTGTAGAGCCCGTCTATTATGTAACTACGCACAACTTCCTACGTTTTTTATTACAGTTAGAACTATCAACACTTTTTATGTTTAGCATGAAATCTATATTTTTCACTCTTCTATTTACTGCTAGTAGCTTAGCTATTTTTGCACAAGTAGACCCTAGAATTATAGAGGTTTACGGTCAAGAGCGAGCTGCGCAATTACAAAGTCAACAACCCAAGTTGATTGCTTACCTGAACTATTACGTTGCTAATGGTTTCGTAATTATGGAAAACCTACCTCAAGAAAAAGTAGAAAGCGCTTTGCCTATCGAAAGTTTAAGCCCAGAACTAAGCAATGTTACTTTGGCAGAGCTTAAAGCTTCTTTCAACCTTTTAAAATACGCTTATCAAAGACCAGATGAACATGCTGCCGTGTTCAGAATCCCTAATTCAAATGCTGTTTTAGCTTTAAAGCCCAAAGCAGAAATTCAGTTGTTGTTTAACGAGCAATCAGGAGGTCAACAATGAAAAAGCTATTTACCCTTCTATTAATATTAACGGTAGGAACCGCCTTGCACGCGCAGACAAATATCGACATGCAAAACGGAACTTTTTCACAGTGCTCAGAAAACTTTTTTGATGCTGGTGGTTCTGGTACTGGTTCACCTTACGGCCCTAACGAGAATTTCACCTTAACACTTTGCCCAAGTTCTGGAAATTTTGTTTCTGTCGATTTTTACTCGTTTCAATTAGGAACTGGAGATTTCTTAACTGTATATGATGGAAACTCTACTGCGGGTCCACTTATAGGCGTTTTCGATGCCAACACAGTAAATCCCGGATTAATCACTTCCAACCCTTCTATCAACACATCGGGTTGTTTAACCTTCGTGTTTACATCTGACGGAACCAACGAAGGTAACGGATGGGCTGGAGCCATTAACTGTAACACGCCTTGCCAGAATTATTACATCCAAGTAGATTCGTTATCGCCTGATACAACCGCTCAGGGCTACATTGATATTTGTTACGAAGACACTGTTCACTACGAAATTTCAGGTGATTATACCATGAACAATACGTGGTATGCTCAAAATGATGCTACAACTAACTTTGTTTGGGCTGTATTAGACGGACAAAGTCTTGATACCATTTTTGATACTACGGGAACTGTCTTCGACTTCCCATTTGATTCTGCTGGTGCTTATTACATTGAAGTGGCTGCAGAAGATGCTCAAGGATGTGCCAATATTGGCGTTTTCTCGCAAATCGTTAGAGTATCTACTTATCCTGATTTTACGGGAACAACTCAATCTCATGATACTATTTGCTACGGTGAAAATGTAACTCTAGTCGGAGATGTTTCTTCCGTAGGTTGGACCAACTACATACCTCCTTTTAGTGGTGACTCTATTGCCTTACCAGATGCAACAGGTTCTAATCCGGGTTCTTACACAAGTACCATGAACATTTCTACGTTTCAACCGGGTCAAACCATTAATACGGTAAACGACTTTGGCTACGTAGAAGTAAACATGGAGCACTCTTTTGTAGGTGATTTATCGATTACATTACAATGTCCAAACGGATCTCAAGTATTGCTTAAACAATTCCCCGGTGGTGGTGGAAACTGGCTAGGTGAACCTTGTGATAATGGCGGAATTAACCAACCTGTTGGAGTTCCTTATCCTTACAACTGGCCTTCTAACACAGCTCCTGTATACAACACCATTGTAAACACGGCAAATGCTGGTTGTACAGGCTGTTTAAATGTACCTGCATTTTGTGGTGCTGGAAACGGAAATGCACTAGACTCATCGAGCTACACACCCGCCTCTCCTTTTACGAACTTGATCGGCTGCCCAATTAACGGTGCTTGGAGTTTAACGGTAGTAGATCAGTGGGGCTCTGATGATGGTCACTTGGTTTCTTGGAACATAGCCTTTGATTCAGCTATTCTTCCTCCAACAGTTATTTCTTATGACCCAGGGGTAGATTCAGCTTATTTTGTGAATAATCCATTTGCCAATTTCGTTTCTCAAGATTCATTGGTGGTTCAACCAACAGCATTCGATACAACGATTGATTATACTTATCAAATGATTGATAATTTCGGTTGTGCATACGACACTACTATGTCGGTTTATGTAAAACCAGCGTGTGATCAATCTTGCTGTAACGCTCAGGTTCCTACTCACGTAGTTAATCCTGTTTCCTGTCCGCAAGGCAGCGATGGAGAAATAATTGTTACTCCTGATGTGAACACAAGCCCCGGCCCTTGGACCTATAAATGGTTCGATTCGAATGGTAATTTATTGGTTCAAAACGATTCAATTAGTACACCTGATACATTAAGCGGTTTAATTGTAGGAACCTACTCGGTAGAAATTATCGATAGCAATTGCTGTACGGTTACTAAAAACATTTACGTGAATCAAGTTCCTCAGATGAATGTAAACGTTGGTAACTTAGTAGATGCCTCTTGTTATGGCGTGGGATGTGATGGTTCTGCCACTGCATTTGTTTCGCTAGGAACAGCACCTTACAATTTTGACTGGACAGGTGTTGACAGTACACAAACAGCAAATAACCTCTGCGCTGGCCCTAATAGCGTTACCATTACCGATGCAAATGGCTGTATCGACTCTGCCTCGTTTACCATTGGTGAACCAGATTCTATTCTGGCAACTGCTACTGGAACCGATACCATTTGTATTACCAACTCTACTCCAATTTCTGCAAATGCTATTGGAGGAACCGCTCCGTACACCTACACATGGAACACAGGAGCAACAGGACAAACCATTAATGTAAGTCCAGGTGTTACCAGCACGTTTACTGTTTCGGTAACGGATGCCAACAATTGCCCTATCGACACGGGAAGAGTCAACATTTATGTAAGACAACCTCTCGATAGTGATGTATTCCCGGCAGATACTATTTGTCCTGGAGATGTAGCTACCGTTTCTGCCATAGGGTATGGAGGAAATGGAAACTACAACTATGCTTGGTCTAACAACACTACAGGTGCTCAAACAGGTTTTGCTTACACCTCTTCTGGTTATGCTTATGTAACTGTTACAGATGGATGTGGTACTCCTTCACAGTTAGATTCTGTGTGGGTTCAAGTAGGTGGTTACCCTCAACTACAATTAGATGTAGAAGCTGAGCCCGATTCAGTTTGTCAAGGTGAACCCGCTTATTTATCTGTAATGGGCAGAAATGGAGACGGACAGTATACTTACACGTGGGATAATGGTCTTGGCCAAGGGGTTAGTAAAGTGGTTTTACCGCTTACAACCACTACTTACACTGTAACAGTAACTGACAATTGTAATACGCCTTCGAACTTTGCTAGTGTAACTGTTAAGGTGGGAGATAAAACGGAAATTAACATTGTAGCCGACCCTGCTGAAGGTTGTTATCCTTTAACTACTACCTTCAAAATAGATGATTTCAATCCTAATTTTAACTACGACTTCAATTTTGGTGATGAGTGGGTTCGTTACGATAGAAAAGACAGTATCACGCATGAGTTTAGAAGAATTGGTTGCAACGATGTTCGCGTAAGAGTGAGTACTGATTTAGGATGTGAAACCACCAAGATTTACGATTGTATGATTGATGTGTGGCCGGTTCCTACCTCTAAATTCACGTACACACCGTTTTACCCAACTATTCTAGACCCTACAGTAACGGTAGAAGATAGAAGTAGCGGTGCAACATCGATTGTTTACGATTTAGAAAATGGTTTCTCTACGTTAAGCGAAGATTTCTCTTACACTTTCTCAGATACAGGATTGTATCAAGTGAGACAAGTGGTAGAAAACGACTTTGGTTGTGCAGATACATCTTACCAGTTTATCAATGTAGATCACGAAACTACTTTCTACATCCCAACGGCCTTTACACCGAACGGTGATGATCTTAACGATTACTTCGGCCCTACGGGTGATGGAATTCAGTTCACTGATTTCAACATGCAGATTTATAATCGTTGGGGTAACCTAGTTTACGAAACCAACAGCTTGTTAGAACCTTGGAATGGAAAAATGAACAATACTGGTGAGATCTTAGAAAACGGTACGTATATCTACTACATCCGCTATTCTGAGCACGACAACTTGGATCAATTTGTACACGGAAACGTAAATTTAGTTCGTTAAATGCGGTATTTTTGAAAACCATTGAAAACGGTTTTCATGAAAATTGCAAAAGACATTCTTAAAGGTTTACAATCTTACTCTAAAGCCATCCCTTTCATTTTTAAAAATGGATTCGGGTGGCTTTTTTTTGTTCCCGTTTTACTCAATGCTGCCTTACTCTTTTTTGGTTTTTATTCGGTAGGATCCCTCACCGAAGTTTTTACCTCTGGCGATTGGTTGAAGAAAGAAAACTGGGATTTCTGGGGCGGAGAAGTATTAAATGAAACGCTCTATTGGCTTATTTGGATTGGGCTGAAAATTGCCTTCTTCTTCATTTTCGCTTATGTGGGAGGTTTTGTTGTACTTATATTAATGTCTCCCATCTTAGCTTATATTTCTGAACTTACCGACAAGAAAATTACCGAACGTGATTATCCGTTCGATTTTATACAACTACTCAAAGACGTTTGGAGAGGAGTTGTAATTGCCGTAAGAAACATGTTTTTAGAGCTTTTTTGGATGGTTTTATTGTTCTTTTTCACCTTTATTCCGGTAATAGGATGGATTTCGCCCATTATCATGTTTTTTATTAGCTCGTATTACTATGGCTTTTCATTTCTAGATTACAACAACGAGCGCAAAAGAATGAGCGTGAAAGAAAGTACTGCCTATATGCGCAGCAATAAAGGCCGAGCTATTGGGGTAGGAACCCTTTATGCCTTGTTATTACTAATTCCTGTAATTGGACCGATGCTCAGCGGATTTGCAGCCATAATTTCTACAGTGGCCGCTGCGATTACTTACATCGAAATTGAAAATATTGATTCTTTCTCAAGAATTGAAGAAAGAAATGGCTAAAAAAAATGAAGATTTACTTTTTAGACCAATCGACAGCTAATACCCACTCTGTAAGCCATTTATCAAATTCGGCTAGTTCTTTAGGTACATTGAAACGAGCATAAACTTGGTGTTTGTCGGTTCCTTTGTTTAGATAAATGGTAGTGCTGGGTATGTCTGTGACAGAACTATCGTAGACTTCATCGAACTGATAAAAATTGATGGCTTCTGCTTTACTAAAAATAGTGGCTAACTCTTCTTTTGTAAGTTGCTTTTTGAATTTGCCTTCATGCTCTACAAACTGCTGACCATGATAAGAGGCCATTCCGTTAGCTCGTACTTCAAAGGCAAAAACTGGACAACTTCCGTAGCAGGCCGATTTCTCTAATCGAACTATAACGGTAGTGTCTTGAAGTTCGTCTAGAAATTGAATAGCTTGATCACTTGTAGTGGCCGTAGAGGCTACAGTTTCTGTAGTTGTTGATGTACTTGAAGAAGATCCAGAAGCGGATCCTTCAGTTACCGTTTTGCCCGAGTTACAGGCTATTAAACTACTTGCTATTACGAGTGACCAAACTATTCTTAATCTCATTATTTTTTCTTTTTCTGATTTTGCTGTTGCTTCATCATATCATCCATTTTCTTTTGGAAGCGGCTCTTCTTTTTATTCGGATTTTCCATATTCTGCTTGATTTTAGCATGAATAGCTTCCTCATCGATAAAGAATCGCTTGATGACCAACTGCTGAATAATGGTGAACAAGTTAGCTGCAAAGTAATACAAACTCAAACCTGACGCATAATTATTGAAGAAACCAAGTAACATAATTGGCATCATGTACATAATAATCTTCATTTGTTGAGCTTGAGGCCCAGACGTCATGGTCATTGAAGAGTTGTATTTGGTGTAGAAAAACGTTGAAGTAGCCATTAATAATGTGAATAAACTCACGTGGTTACCATACACAGAACTCAATACTGGAATGTGTTGCGACCAAGTAAAAATGGCATCATAGGTTGATAAATCTTCTGCCCACAAGAAGCTTTGGCCTCTCAGCTCAATTGCTGCCGGGAAAAAGCGGAACATCGCATAAAGTATTGGCAACTGAAGCAACTGAGGTACGCAACCAGCCATTGGATTTACTCCGGCCTCTTGGTACAATTTCATAGTAGCTTGTTGCTTTTTCATGGGTTCAGCGTCTTTGAACTTTTCGTTCAACGCTTCCATTTCAGGTTTTAGCACCTTTTGGCGAGCACTTGAGAGGTAGGTTTTGTAGGTAAACGGAAACAGAACCCCTTTAATAAGAATGGTTAATGCGATAATGATTAAACCGTAATTCCAATTAAAGCTGTTGAAAATATTGAAAACGGGTATAATCAAGTACTTATTTACCCAACCGAAAATTCCCCATCCTAAGTTGATTTGATCTTCGAGGTCTAAATCGTAGGTTTTAATCAAATCGAACTTATTTGGGCCCAAAAACCATTGAAAATTAGCGCTTCCGTTGGTAAAAGGAACCGATAATTTCGAATTCATACCTTCAACATAACGAGTAGAGCCTTCGGTTGAAGCCGTGGCAATGCTGGTTCCTACAGGAGAAAATTCATTATCGGCAATTAAAACTGCACTAAAGAATTGTTGCTTAAAAGAAACCCAATGTAATGGTTCTTCGAACTCATCTTCTACCGAGTAGCTACTTTCACTGATGTAATCTACATCTTGGTTTTTAAACTTCCAGTAGGCGCTTGTTGTCGCTCTCTCTTGTTTAAGCCCTTTCTCTTTGGTGGGCGATTTTAGCTGCCAGTTTAAGGTAAGCACATTGTTGTTGGTACTCAATACATCTTGAAGACCTACAAAATTCACGTCATAATCGAGCAAATAATCGTTGCCTTTTAGGGTGTACAACATCTCGATGTATTTCGATGAGCCGCCTACGTAGGCACGGTATGCTAACTGAAGTGTATTACTATCACCACTTACACTTGTAGCTGAATAGTTGGGCTCAAAGTATAAATCTGAGGTGCTGTAATTTCTTCCGTTATAGTTAAAATCGAAGGCAAATGAAGAAGAATCTTGATCGAAAAGAAGTAATTGAGTTGAATCGTACGATTTGTACTTTTTCAATTCTGCTTCTACCGGAAAACCGCCTTTGTTGGTTAATTTTAACCTCAGCACTTGGTTTTCTATTTCTAGAAACTGTTCTTCTCCTCTTAGTGCGTTAGCCAAATCACCATGAAGGTTTTTCATCTTGGCATCTTTGAGGCTATCACTTTGAGCAATTTGAGCCGAATCTAACACCAAGTTAGCCGAATCTTTTCTCAATTTTTCTTGAAGCATGGCCTGATTGGCTTTTTCTGCTGCCATTTCGTTGGCTAAGGCTATGCTATCTTGAACTCTTTTCTGCTCAGCTAATTCTTCTTCTGTAGGAGCCGTTAGGTAAAACCAACCAAAGAGTATTACTCCTATTAAAACTAAACCGGCAATTGAATTTCTATCCATTCTTTGTTGTTATCTCGCGCTATTGAATCTAATTTGATTATTTCGATTTTTTCTCTTCTTTGAGCTTTACCATATTGGCAATAAACTCTGCGAATAAAGGGTGAGGGTTAGCTACGGTACTTTTGTATTCTGGGTGAAACTGAACGCCAACAAACCACGGATGATTTTCAACTTCCATAATTTCTACCAATCCTGATTCTGGGTTCTTTCCAGTGGCTTTCATGCCACCTTCAGCATATACATCGAGGTATTTGTTGTTAAACTCGAAACGGTGGCGGTGTCTTTCACTTATTTCGGCTTGACCATAAGCGGTATGAACGCGTGATCCTTCTTCTAAATCACATCGATAAGCACCTAATCGCATGGTTCCGCCTTTTTCGTTTACGTCTTTTTGATCTTCCATTAGATCAATTACGCAGTTTTTAGAATCGGGCTTAATCTCGCTGGTATGGGCATCGTTGATGTTTAACACATTTCTACCATACTCGATAACAGCACATTGCATACCTAAACAAATACCTAAAAACGGAATTTTGTTTTCGCGAACAAACTGTATTGCTGCTATTTTACCTTCAATACCTCTTTCACCAAAACCAGGAGCTACCAACACTCCATCTAAGTCACTCAGTTTCTCTTCGATATTCTCATTATTTAGATATTCTGAATGAATCCAACGAAGGTTTACTTTAGTTTCGTTTTTGGCTCCTGCATGTGTAAAAGCTTCAACTATTGATTTGTAAGAATCTGGTAGTTCAACGTATTTACCTACTAAACCAACTGTAATCGTATGTTTGGGCTGTTTTACTCTATCTAAGAATTCTCTCCAAGTTTTAAGCTCAGGATCTTTCTCCGTTGGCCATCCGAAACGCTTTAGTACTACATGGTCTAGTTTTTCTTTCTGCATTAAAACTGGAACATCGTAAATAGATGATGCATCTAACGACTCGATTACTGCGTTTTGTTTGATATTGCAGAACAACGCCAGTTTTTTACGAACATCTTCTGGTAGCGGATACTCTGATCTACACACCAAAACATCTGGCTGAACACCGTAAGATAAAAGTTCTTTTACCGAGTGCTGAGTGGGCTTTGTTTTTAATTCACCTGCTGCTTTCAAGAAAGGGATAAGCGTTAAGTGGATTACGAGACTATTGTCTTCTAAATCCCAACGGAGCTGACGAACAGCTTCAATGTAAGGTAATGATTCTATATCGCCTACGGTTCCACCGATTTCTGTAATAACTACATCGAATTTTCCGGTGTTTCCGAGAATTTTAATTCTTCTTTTGATTTCGTTGGTAATGTGCGGCACTACTTGTACCGTTTTACCCAAGTAATCTCCTCTTCGCTCTTTATTGATTACACTTTGGTAGATTCTACCGGTTGTAACATTATTGGCTTGAGAGGTAGGAACGTTTAGAAAGCGCTCGTAATGACCTAAATCTAAATCGGTTTCTGCACCATCATCAGTTACATAACACTCACCGTGCTCATACGGATTAAGTGTTCCTGGATCCACATTGATATAGGGATCAAATTTTTGAATTGTTACTGAATATCCTCGTGCTTGAAGAAGCTTCGCTAACGAAGCAGAAATAATTCCTTTTCCTAACGAAGAGGTAACACCCCCCGTTACGAAAATGTATTTACATGGTGCCGTCATCAAAAAATAGTTTGAATACGGGGCTCAAAGGTAGCATTAAATAACCGATCACACCGACCAATCTTTTACGAATTACCGCCCCGTCTTCAGAATTTCTAGAAAGTTAGACTAAAACCAAAGCTAGGCATAATTGGCAATTGGTCTACTCTTTCGAAGTTAACACGGTCAAAATAAAACACATTGCTACGATCGTAGATGTTGGTAACACCTGCATTCATTTCTAATTCTGAGTTAGTAGAAATAGCGATGGTTTTTCTCAAGTTAAAGTCTA
The DNA here is from genome assembly GCA_048267965.1 of Salibacteraceae bacterium. GTDB lineage: Bacteria > Bacteroidota > Bacteroidia > Flavobacteriales_G > Salibacteraceae. The sequence goes on along the minus strand of JBLWWK010000003.1, from coordinate 124,856 downwards.
ATCGGTGATAATCTGGTAATCGACCTTCGTTCACATCTGCGTATTCCACTCCAATTTCACCATTTTCGGTTACGTAGTCTGATCCAATTCCGTTTTGGAAATCAAACTTCTCGTAGAAACCTTGTGTTTGTGTGAATGGAAAACCTGACCCGTAATTCCAACGTAAACTCACTTCCCAATCTAGTTTCTTACCAAAGGTGTAAGACCCTACCATGTTGATGTTATGTCTTCTATCAAACACAGGATTGTAACTGATGTTGCCGTCCCAACGGTTTACGTACGCCCAAGAGTAAACAACCCATAAATATACTTTCTTGTATTGGTAAGCATAAGTTAAATCAACACCGTAAGCGCTTCCTTCTTCAATAATGAAGTCTTTCTTCAAGTAATCTGGCTTATCACTGTTTTCTGGAGTGTCGTCAAATACTTTGTTTCTATTTAGCGTAGTTAGCTGAGAAAAATTCTTGAAATAACCTTCAACATTGAAATTCATTCGGTTGGTTGCATCCCACTCGAAACCAAATACCAAGTGTTGTGCTTTTTGCAGTTTGTGTTTTACTTCACGAGTACCGTTGTTCTCTGTTGTAAACTCATCTTGGAGGTTTTCGGGTCCTGCCAAGAAACCATTAAAAAGATTAACTACATCTAAATCGCTGTTGGCAGAAATTAAGTTCTGTGAGTACAACCCACCTGCTAATTTTAAACGGAAATTATCGGTTGCGTTGTATTTGGCTCTTAATCTTGGCTCTGGACTAAAGTTGTTTAACGAAGCATAATAATGGGCTCTAAAACTTGGCTCAATTACGAATTTCCCTTTGTTCCATCTGTATTTAAGGTAACCTGCTGCTTCTGTTGTATTTTGTTGTTGCTCGATTACTCGATCGAGTGAATTGATGTATCGGAAATCTGTTGAAAAACCGATTAATTCGGCTCCGTATTTGATTTCATTATCTTTTAAGAAATAAGTAAAATCTAAGCCTGCGTTAAATCCGTTAATTCCAGAAGAACGAGAGCGATTAGCTTCTACTAAGTCGATTTGATAATCTGAAAAAGCGAAATTACCTTCTACTAATACTGGCGAACCCTGCGGTACTAAAACGAAGTTAGCTCCACCACCGTTACTTGTCCATCCTAAGTCAGAAAGCGGATAGTTCACATCGTCTACAAAGCTAAACCCGAATAAATTCAACTTACTTCCTGTTCTACCGTTGAATGATATTTTACCGTATAAATCGGTAAAGGTAAACGGCAATTCGTTTTCAATATAATCGTAGAAAATAGGTTGACTTTGCTCTAAGTAATTGGTTTTTGCTGAAACGATAAACGAAGAAGATGCTCCGCCAATTTCTTTTGGTTTTTTCAACGGACCTTCTAATAATAGTCGAGCTCCCATGGTGGTAGCTCCTATTCTACCGCCAAAATGTTGTTTGTTTCCGTCTCTTGTAGTGATATCCATTACAGAAGAAATTCTACCGCCATGCTCTGCGTTGTAACCTCCTGTATAAATGTCTGTATTTCTAATAATGTCTAAATCAAAAACAGAGAAAAGTCCAATGGTGTGAAACGGAGCATAAATAATCATACCGTCTAACAGCACTTTGTTTTGCACAGGGCTCCCTCCACGCACATACAACTGGCCACCCTGATCACCGGTTAAAATAAAACCAGGCATAGTTGAGATACCCGTTACCAAATCTTTCTCACCTCCTATTGCCGGAATTCTCTCTACATCTTTAGGAGTTAAGGTGATTTCAGAAACCTTTGGTTTCGTTTGTCGCTCTTGCTTTTCTGCTGAAATATTGAATGTTTTTAGCTGAACAGTCACCTTTTTCAAGGTCAACTTTTCAGTTAAAATTTGGTCTTTGGAAAGAGATATTTCAGTTCTGGCTGTATCATATCCGATAAAAGAAGAGGCTAAAACATAATCTCCGACTGGAATTTTAGAAATCGAAAAGTAACCGTTCACATCGGTTTGCGCACCTAAATTGGTTCCTTCTAAATACACGTTGGTAAAAATCATGGGTTCACCTGATTCGCCATCGTAAACGAAACCACGAACGGTTCCTGTATTTTGAGAAAATGAAACTAAAGAAGAGGCTAGTAGTAGTATTGCCGCAATATGTTTGAGCATAGTTTTTATTTTGAAGGAACCAAAAGTAAACAAATCAAAAAATGCGTTTTGGTTTAAACGCAATCTTTCTTGCCATACAACTGTTCACGTGAAAAACACACAAAAAGTTGGAAATTAAGTCATCATTAATTGAGGAATTAACTCTTTTATCAACACACCTGGGTCTGAAACCGTGGTTCCCTTCCCTTTCGACATCATATCGTACTTTCTAATAAGGCCAACATTTCTAAAGACCACCTTGCCATTATAGAGTTTGGCCGCTCCCACATAATCTTTTACGAAATACGGAGACACGCCTAACATCTTTGGCAATCGGTCTTGTGTTCTGTCTTTGGGTTTGGTAAAATGATACTTCAACAACGTAGTGTAAAACTTTAGAAGCATAATTACGGTCAATTGAAAAGGATGTTGCTTTTGGGTCTTTCCAAAATAATCGGCAATTCTTTGAGCTTTTACTTTATCGCCTTTAATCAGTGCATTTTGTAATTCGAAGAAGTTGAAATCTTTGTTGATTCCAACATAATCCTGAATATGCTGGTCTGTAATAGTGGTTCCTTCTGGAAGGTTGACCATTAATTTACCAATCTCGTTAGCAATCTTCGACAATTCACTACCGAGGTATTCTAACAATAACGCAGAGGCTTTATCCGTAATCTTATATTTATTGGTAGTAAGTTTCTCGTTGATCCATTTCGGCACTTGGTAATCTCGTAACCGCTCTGCTGTAAAAACTACCCCTTGCTTTTTAATTAATTTAGCAAATTTCTTACGAGCATCTACTTTACCGTGTTTGTAGGCAAATACTAAAATGGTGCTGGGTGTAGGATGCTCTAAGTAACTTTCAATTTCGTCATATTTCTTGAAAGCCTGAGCTTCTTTCACCAGTATCAGCTGCCGCTCAGCCATCATCGGAAAACGTTTTGCTGTTTCGCTTAAGATGTCTGCATTGAGTTCTCTACCGTAAAAAATGGTTTGGTTAAACTCTTTTTCATCATCGGTTAGAACCGTTTTTTCCAGTTCGGCAACCAAGGTATCGATAAAGTATTCTTCTTCACCCTGAAACAAATACAGCGGTGCAAATTTCTTAGCTTTTATATCTTTTAAAATGCCTTCAAAAGTCATTTACTCAAATTTTAGGTGCCTTACAGAACGACCATCATTTTTAATCTCTAACAACGAATCGATACCCATTTTCACGTGTGTTTCTACGAAATTACGTGTAACAGCCGCATCGCTTTCTGAAGTTTTTACGCCAGCCGGTATCATGGGTTGGTCAGTCACCAAAAGTAGGGCTCCAGTAGGAATACGGTTAGCAAAACCTACAGAAAAAATCGTGGCCGTTTCCATATCAATGGCCATCGCTCTTACTTTTCTCAAGTATTTCTTGAATGCTTTATCGTGTTCCCATACTCTGCGGTTGGTGGTATAAACGGTTCCTGTCCAATAATCTAGCTTGTTTTCTCTCACCGTATGAGAAACCGCTCGCTGCAAGGTAAACGCAGGTAAAGCGGGCACTTCTGGTGGAAAATAATCGTTACTGGTTCCTTCTCCGCGTATAGCCGCTATTGGCAAAACGATGTCTCCAATTTTGTTCTTCTTTTTTAACCCTCCACATTTCCCTAAAAACAGAACGGCTTTAGGCATTCTAGCAGAAAGTAAATCCATTATGGTGGCCGCATTAGCACTTCCCATACTAAAGTTGATCATTGATATACCATCTTTGGTGGCGTTGGGCATGGCTTTATCTTTACCTTGCACCTCTACCCCCATTATTTCTGCGAACTTATCTACGTAATTATCGAAGTTGGTGAGTAAGATAAAATCTCCAAATTCTTCGATAGGCGTTCCTGTATAGCGTGGAAGCCAATTTTCTACAATTTCAGTTTTAGTTTTCATAGTCTGTTTTCTTTATTTTGCAGCGCTTTTCATGGAAAAACTCAATCTTCCTTCGTTTGAATTCAAGTATGGAACTCGCAATGGTAAAGTTACCATTTGGGACACCACCAGAAAGAAATACCTTATTCTCACCCCAGAAGAATGGGTTCGTCAGCACTTTGTTGAATATTTGATTCAAGTGAAACAATTTCCTCGAACTTTGTTCAAAATAGAAGTGGGTTTACGCGTTTTAAAAACGTTTAAACGCACTGATATTGTTTGCTACTCGAATTTAGGTAAACCTATATTAATGGTAGAATGCAAAGCTCCACAAATTAAGATTACACAACAAACATTTGATCAAATTGCGAGGTATAACATTCCGTTAAAAGTTCCGTATTTAGTGGTAACTAACGGTTTACAACATTACTGCTGTCAAATTGATTTCGCCAACGAAAGTTATTCTTTTTTAAGAGAGGTTCCTACCTATACAGAAATTAAAGACGTATGAAAAACTACATGCTCATTTTAGCACTTTTTGCAGCCCATTTTACGCAGGCGCAAATTATTCCTGGGAAAATAATCGCTAAAGTGCTTCCAGAAAATCACGGTGCTTTTTCAAATGCTTCTCCTCATTTTGAGTCACTTTCATCTGTTTTAACTCAATTCGATGCAGAAGTGGTTCAAAAATGGCCTCATCACTCTTTACCTAGAACCTATCAACAAGGTTGGGTAAACTTGAGTTTGATTTATGAAATTACCACTCCTCACACTCAACAAACCGATAAGTTAATCAGAAGGCTAAAAAACACATCTCTTTTCAAATACGTTGAACCCAAATATAGCTCTCATATTTCTGTAACTCCCAACGATCCGGAAATCAATAGTCAGCCGTATCTAAGCCAAATTAAAGCTTTCGAAGGGTGGGATTTTTCTACTGGAGATTCTAATACGGTTATAGCGATTATCGACACTGGTTCTGACTTAGATCACCCAGATTTGGTAAAGAACATCAAAACACGTGAAAATGATCTTGTAGACGGAATTGACAACGATAACAACGGATATGTAGACGATTATATGGGTTGGGATTTTATCGACAACGATAACCAACCGCAAGCCGTTTCTAACGACCACGGTGTGCACGTAGCTGGCTTGGCTGCGGCCAGCACTAACAACGGTATTGGTGTGGCAGGAGCCGCACATGATTGCAAGTTTATTACCGTAAGAGCGGGTGACGGAAGAGCCATTTTATATGGTTACGAAGGCATTGTTTACGCGGCAGACGCAGGCGCTAGCGTTATCAACTGCTCTTGGGGCAACTCTACTTTTTCTCGATTTGCAGAAGATATTGTGCGTTACGCTACCTTGAATAAAGATGCAGTAGTTGTGGCCGCAGCTGGTAACGATGGCGCTAACATCGATTACTATCCGGCCGCTTACGAATATGTTTTAGCTGTGGCTTCTATCGATGATGACGATTCAAAATCTGGGTTTTCAAACTATGGTTATTGGGTAGATATTTCGGCACCAGGCGCTGGCTTGTACAACACAGTAAAAGAAGGTGGCTACGATTACAAGGTAGGAACCTCAATGGCTGCTCCTTTAGTAGCAGGCGGAGCCGCTTTAGTAAGAAGTCAACACCCTAACTTCACAGCTTTACAAACCATAGAACATTTAAAAGCTACTAGCGATGATAATTCATCGGTTTCGGGCAATGCCAGCTTTCAACATAAAATTGGAAGCGGAAGACTCAATCTTCTAAAAGCACTTTCAACTCCTTTAACCAATCCGGCAATAGAAATCTTCAGAAAGATGATTTCTGACCAAAACGATGAAGTTTTTCAAATAGGAGACACCTTGTATTTCGATGCCTTTTTCATGAATTTAATGGCCAATGCCAACAATTTAATAGCTGAAATTGAAATTCTAGAAGGAACCGGAGCCATTCAAATTATACAACCTACTTTTAACATTGGAGAGCTCGAAACCTATGAATACAAATGGAATCAAGACACTCCGTTCGAAATGGTAGTTCTTCCCAGTGCTGCTGTGAACGAAGAGGTAGTACTTTCAATCAAGACTTTCAATGGCTCGTATTCTACCGAAGATTTTTTCCGTTTTAATGTAAACGTAGATCACGAAACCATTAACAGCAAAAACTTGGCTCTTACGCTCAACTCTTCTGGAAGATTTGGCTATAGCGAACTTGATGAAAAAGGCGGCATCAGTCTTCGCTACAAAAATCAATCTCCATTACTTTACGAAGGCGGTTTAATGGTAGGTGTTAATCAATCGGGTACCGTAAGAGTCGCAGATGTAGTACGAAATGCTCCCAATGCTCAAGACAGCGATTTTTCTCCGCTCGCAGACATTGCTAAAATACCCAACGCCACCGATATTTACGAACACAAACAAGCCCATTTCACCGACACCAACTCTATTTCGAACGACCGTATTGGGCTAGCTGTTTTGCTCAATGCCTATAGTTATGATTTAGAAGGCCATGAAAATTACATTCTCTTAGAATACGATGTGGTAAACGTTTCTCCGGGTCCTCGCAACAACCTCCACGCAGGTCTTTTTGCCGATTTTGATATTGCTAATTTCGAAAGCAATAAAGTTTATACCGATTTTCAACGCTATTTAACGTTTACAGAATTTGGCGAAGGAAGAGCCACTATTGCAGGTGTTCAGCTAATTTTCCCCAACACATTTACTTCGTATGCTATCGACAACACCAACGGGGGTTTTGACGGCATCGATATGAGCGATGGATTTTCTTCGGGTGAAAAATTCATTACGCTCAGCACTTGGAGAACGGGAGCGGGAGATAACTTCCAATTCGGAAACGATGTAGCACAAGTCTCTGCCGGCAGCTACCCTACCCTGGCGGCAGGAGACACCGCCAAATTTATTTTTGCTATTCACGCTGCACAAGACATCGAAGAGTTGAGAAACAGCGCAGACTCTGCCTATTTTCATTACCACGGCAGCTTGCCGCTTTCTGTTTCACCATCGGTAGGAACCGATCCGAACGTTTCGATCTATCCCAATCCGAGTAAAGATTTTGTTTTTGTTGAAAATACAGACAACCCCATTGAAAGAATTCAAGTCTTCTCTTTAAACGGCAAACTTATCCTTGAAAAGAAAATCGGTTCCTACCGTGCAGAAATAGATTTACCTGAAAATCAAGGTGTTTATTTGCTTAAACTATTTACAAAAAAAGGAGTTTCTGTATCGAAAATTGTTAAATCGAATTAAAAAGCAAAAGTTTACTCACTCATTACCAAAACCTTACAATTGAAACGGAGAGTTAAATCGAAAACCTCTTCAATGGGTTCGTTGAATTTTTAAATTTGCGCCCCGAATAGAATACAACTATGAATATTAGCGGAATATTATCAATAGCAGGAAAGTCTGGCCTTTTTAAAATGGTAGGACAAATGAAAAACGGCATCGTAGTAGAGTCTCTTGAAGATGGAAAAAGATTTCCGGCATACGCATCTAGCAAAGTAAGCGCTTTGGAAGACATCAGCATTTACAGCGTAGACGAAGACGTACCTTTAGGAGATGTTTTTCAGAAAATTTACGATTTAGAAGAAGGTAAAGCTACTATTAGCCACAACTCTAGCGCTGCTGAATTACGCGCCCGTTTCGAAGAAGCTTTTCCAGAGTATGACGAAGAACGCGTTTACTCTTCTGACTTGAAAAAGGTATTTCGTTGGTACAACTTGCTTTTAGAAAAAGGCATTTTAACGGCTCCGAAAGAAGAAGCAGAAACTACCGCTGCCACCGAAGAGGCAACAACAGATACAGCTTCTCAAGAAGAAGAATAAATTTCTTCTCTAAATAATATTGACTTCGCGCTCTAGTTCGATTCCGAATTGAGCGCGAACGTCTTTTATAATCTCCTCTGATAGCTGATAAATTTCTTCACCCGTGGCTCCACCGTAATTTACCAGCACCAAAGCTTGTTTTTTGTGAACACCATAATTATTAATGGTTTTCCCTTTCCAGCCCGCCTTTTCGATTAACCAACCAGCTGCTACTTTCGATTCTTGCTCGTTTACTTTGTAAACCGGTAAATCTTCAAACTTTTTGCTTAATTCTTCAACAAAAGTATTTGGTAAGATCGGGTTTTTAAAAAACGATCCGCTATTTCCAATTTCTGCTGGGTTGGGCAGTTTACTTTCTCGAATTTTAATTACGGCATCTGAAATATCTTTAATGTTAGGATTCGAAATTTGGTTACTTTCTAACTCTCCACGGATGGCTCCATAATCGGTTCTTACAACATGGTTTTTCTTGGTTAACCGAATGGCCACCTTTAAAATCAAGTACTGGTCTTTGTGAGAGGTCTTGAAAATACTGGTTCTGTACCCGAATGCACATTCGCTTTTCAGAAAAGTTTCTATCTCTCCGGTTTGCTTATTGAGTGCTTTTAAATACACGAATACAGAGTTTAGCTCAACACCGTAAGCGCCAATATTTTGCATGGGTGCGGCTCCTACACTTCCTGGAATAAGCGCTAAATTTTCAATTCCGCCCCAGTTATTTTCTACACAATGCTTTACCAAGTTGTGCCAAACCTCGCCTCCACCTACTTCTAAAACAAGGGTTTCTTCGGTTTCTTCAACTACGGTTATTCCCTTAATTCGGTTCAATAAAACGGTTCCTTCAAAGTCTGAACGCAACAAAACATTACTCCCACCCCCTAAGATTAGATGAGCGGGGTTTTCAAAAACACCTTCTTTTACTAAGTTCACAGCATCTTCTACTGTATTCAACTCATTAATTTGCAAAGCGTTAACATCTACACCAAAAGTATTGTAGTTCTTCAACGATGTTTTGTTCAACTTATTCATTCGTCAAAACTACGTTAGATAAGGGTTTCAAAAAAGACAATGGTAATACCAATACTAGATTTATTACGTTTGCAAGTCTATTTTGAGCACTGTGAAAAACGTTATTTTCTTAGGGAGTAAATTAGTAGGAGCCAAATGTTTGCAAGAGTTAATTCTGCAAGCCAGTGCTTGTGAAATTCGAGTAATTGGTGTGCTTACCAACGGTCGTTCACTTTCTGCTGATAACAATGAACCTACAGTTTTGTCTGTTGCCCGAGAGAACGAAATCACCGTTTATGATCGGCCGGAAGATTTGTTGAAATTACAAATGCCCATCGATTTTCTAATCTCTGTGCAATACCACCTGATTTTGCGTGAAGAAATCTTAAACTTAGCAAAAGTAGCAGCGGTTAACCTACACATGGCTCCACTACCCGATTACCGCGGTTGCAACCAATTTTCTTTCGCCATTATAGACCGAGCCAAAGAATTTGGAACTACGTTGCATTTAATGACTCCAGGAATTGATGATGGTGCCATTATAGCAGAATCCCGTTGGAATTTACCCAAAACCGAAACCGTTAAATCGCTCTACGAAAAAACGTTGCAAGAAAGTATTTTACTGTTTCGAAAATCTTTAAAATCCATTCTTTCGGGAGATTTCGAAACGGTTTCTCAAGAAAGTTTGATTGGCGAAAGAGCTAGCCATTTTCATTTGCGTAACGAAATCAATCAACTCAAAGAAATTGACCTCTCTTGGCCAGAAGAAAAGATTGATCGGTATGTGAGAGCTACTTATTTTCCACCTTTTGATCCACCATTTGCTTATTTAAACGGCAAAAAAATAGCACTCACCTTCGATTGGAAAAAAGAAATAGCATGCGCATAGTTTGTACAGTTACCAATGATTTAACGTACGATCAACGCATGAATAGAATTTGCTCTTCGCTAGCAAAGGCCAACCATGATGTAGAATTAGTAGGCAGAAAATTGCCATCATCGGTTCCTACCGAAAAGAAAATTTTTAAGCAAACACGTCTCAAAAACTTCTTTAACAAAAAGGTGTTTTTCTATGCCGAACACAACATTCGTCTGTTTTTCTATTTAATGCGAGTAAAAACCGATGTGATCTGTAGCATCGATTTAGATACCATTTTAGCGGGTTATCTAGCCAGCAAATTGCGCAATAAACCGCTTGTTTACGATGCACACGAGTACTTCACCGAAATGGAAGAAATTGTGGCCAGACCTGCGGTGCACAAGGCTTGGTTAGGCATCGCCAAATGGATTTTACCCACTATAAAATTCGGCTACACGGTTTCTGATGGCTATGCACAACTTTTTAAGAAAAACTACGGTATTGATTTAAGCATTGTTAGAAACGCTACCATACTCAGCAGCAAGCAGTTACCTAGTAAAAGAGAATACATTTTATACCAAGGGGCAGTTAATGTTGGCAGAGGATTAGAGCAGCTTATTAAAGCCATGCAGCAAGTAGATTATCCGCTCGTTATTTGCGGAAAAGGTGATGTTTTCGATGACCTTCAAAAATTGGTAAAAGAACTACGATTAGAATCGAAAGTTACATTTGCAGGCTATGTAAAACCTGCCGATTTGCCTGCATATACAGCAAAAGCCAAAGTAGGAATCACTCTCTTTACCAACGCGGGTTTAAGTAATCAGTTTTCGTTGGCCAACCGTTTTTTCGACTATATGCATCATGGTGTTCCGCAACTGGCTATGGCGTATCCGGAGTACGTGAATTTCAATCAAAATTTTGAAATTGCTTCTCTCGTTAGCGAAGTGAGTGTCGACAAAATTAGCCAAGCGTTGAATCAACTTATCTCTGATCATCAATACTGGAATCGATTGCATCAAAGTGCACTAAAAGCATCTGAAACCCACAATTGGCAGCAAGACGAACAAAGACTTTTGGCCGTTTATCAAGAGGTGGAGGCCAGTTTACAAAGCCAATAAAGTCGGTAAAAATCGAAGTAAATCAGCTTTGGTTTTCCTGAGGTTAAATTTTTCTCCCAGTAGGAACACATTTTCTCTCCGAACCATAACCACATCTGCACCAGATGGCATTTTCTCAGTGTTAAATACGCTCGTAAGAGTGGAATTGTATCTGCCGAAATTTTCTGTTTTCGATAGAGAAACAGCAAGTTCCTAAGCGCGTTGATTGTTTTTTGAAGAAAAACATCGTCATTTTCTAAACCAATATGGTTTAACGGATTTTCGATGTGTAAAATAGGAATTGACAATCGTTCTAAGTCTCTCGAAAACAACGTGTCTTCATGACCATATCCTTTTATAGACTCGTCAAACTTAACTTGCTGTAATACGCTTTTGTGAATAGCGAAATTGTTGGTTAAGAAAAACCGATAAGGAGAGTTTTTACGATCTACGGCAGAGATTTGTTCTCTATCTACTCCATACTTCCATCTTAAATACCTTTTTTCATCTTTTGGAGGGGTTTCTCGATAAGATCTTCCACCATAAATTACAAGTTGGTCTTTCTGCTGCAAATAGCGGAAAATAAACTTTTGATCGACTACTTCTGAATCACAATCAAGTACGATGCAAAAGTCGAACGCTGCTTCTCGAAACAGTAAATTGCGTATTTCTGAACGACCTAAATTTTTCTCTAATTCAACGTACCGAATAGACTTTCCCCAACTATTCAATATTCTGTTTTGTTGTTTTACAGAGAGAAGTGAAGCATCGTCAAAAACCAGAATTTCGTATACCAATTCCAGAGCTTCAGCTTGCGACCGAAGTTGCTGAACTAGCTCGGTAACGTTCTCGTTGTAAACCGGGATTAAAATGGAAACCATAATCGGTTCCTACAGATTTTCGATTACTCTACCATCTTCACACTTGATGGTTTTCGATTTGAATTTTTCCATCAAATTGTAATCGTGGGTTGCCATTAAAACGGCCGTTCCGTTCATTGAAATATCGCTCAAAAGATGAATGATGGTATCTGAAGTAGCGGGGTCTAGATTTCCGGTTGGCTCATCTGCCAAGATAATTTCTGGATGGTTAATTAACGCTCGCGCAATGGCCACTCGTTGCTGCTCACCTCCCGAAAGTTCGTGTGGCATTTTTTGACCTTTATCTTGTAAGTCTACGGCTTCTAAAACCTCGGCAATGCGTTGTTTAATCTGGTTTTTGTCGGTCCAGCCAGTGGCTTTCATCACAAAAATTAAGTTATTGTTGACGCTTCGGTCTCTCAGCAATTGAAAATCTTGAAAAACTATTCCGAGTTTTCTGCGCAAAAATGGGATTTGAGATGACTTTAAGCTTTTTAGATTAAACCCAGCTACGGTTCCTTCGCCTTGTTTCAGCGTTAAATCACCGTAAATTGTTTTTAACAGAGAGCTTTTACCGCTTCCTGTTTTTCCAATTAAGTAAATAAACTGACCTCTATCTACTTTCATGTTTACATCGTTAAGTATAAGGGTTTTACCTTGATAGATGTTAACGTTGCTGAGTTCTATTACCGGTTCGTTATCCATATTGCACTTAATTTCGTGGGTAAAACTAATGAATAAGTTGATGAAGTTCTTAGAATTTCGGCCTGTTAACGCATATGATAGTTAACAAAAACGCGTTAATAACTCTACTTCTACCCACCCATTTATACCTACCGAGCAGGTTAATTTTACCAATTGATTTATTTATAGGCATAAACCCCTTGATGGCAGTACAATGAGGTATTTATTTCTCGTTTCAATCTTCTTTCTAAGCTTTGCGGTGCAAGCTCAACAGACCACTGTTTACACACATTCTAGTTCAATTTACCAAGAAGCGGTAGACCTTTTCGACAAAGAGAAGTTTGGAGCAGCCGTTTCTAAATTCGAACGTGTTTTAGAAACAGAAGAGAACCAAACTTCTGAATTATATGCCAATGCTTCTTTTTACAAAGCGCTTTGTGCCCTAGAACTGTTTAATAGAAATGCCGAGCATTTGTTAGAAGAGTTTATTCAGAATTATCCGGAGAGCCCGAAAGTGAGAGAGGCTTATTTTCTTCTAGGAAGGTATAATTACCGCAAAAAGAAATGGGAAAAAGTGCTGAATTGGTATGCGTTTGTAGATCCGTTTAACCTGAGTGCTAAAGACAAAGCTGAGTTTTATTTTAGAAGAGGTTACGCTTATTTACAGCTAGACCAAACAGAAGAAGCATCGCGCAATTTCTACGAAATTAAAGATACCGACAACTGGTTTTACGCTCCTGCCAATTACTATTATGGTCACATTGCCTACTCAAACGGACAATACGAAACGGCTTTAACAACTTTTAAACGATTAGAAAATCACCCGAAATTTTCGGTAGTTATCCCTTATTACATCAGTCAAATTCTGTTTTTACAAGAAAAATATGCTGAAGTAATTGAGTATGCTTCTCCGCTTTTAGAACTTCCGAAATTGAAAAGAGAGGCAGAAATCAGCAGAATTATTGCAGAATCTTACTACCAAGAAGAAAAATACAGTGAAGCTATACCGTTCTTCTTAAGGTATAAGAAAGAAGGAACCAATTTCACACGTGACGATATTTACCAACTCGCCAATTCGTATTACAACATTGGTGAATATAAAGAAGCTACCAACGAGTTTTCTAAACTGATTTACACCAAAGATGCTCTTGCGCAAATTTCTGCCTATTACTTAGCAAACGCTTATTTAAAAATCGACAATAAAAAGGCAGCGAAAGAAGCTTTTAAGAAAGCGCACGAAGTCAATATTGATCAAGAAATTGCTGAAGAATCGTTTTTCTCTTTTGCTAAACTGGCGTATGAGTTATCGTTCGATCCGTACAACGAAGCAGTTAAAGCTTTTTTGGCGTATTTAAACGAATATCCTAATTCAGACCGTGCAGATATCGTGAACGACTATTTGGTAAATATTTACCTGAGCTCTCAAAATTATAGCACTGCCATTGCCTCTCTCGAAAACATTGAAAACAAGAGTGTTCAACTTCGTGAGGTTTATCAGCAATTAGTGTTTAACAGTGCCATAGAAGCTTTTCAGAATAAACGATATGCTGAAGCTATAGAAAAACTAGAACAATCGATTGCAGACCCGGTCAATCAAGAACTTACTACGCTTGCTCATTACTGGATGGCAGAAGCCCACTATCGTCAGAAAGATTTTGATCAATCTATTAACCAATACACCACCTTCATTTTTAAACCACAAGCCATTTTGTATTCAGAGTTTCAACTGGCTCATTACGGTTTGGGTTATGCATTTTTTAAGAACAAAGACTATAAAAACGCAGCCAAATGGTTTAGAAAGTACGTTGACTTCGAAAAGAATAAAAACGCTGAAAAAACCAACGATGCTTTTATTCGTATTGGTGATGCTTACTTTATTACCAAAGATTATTACATCTCGTTAGAATATTACCAAAAAGCCATTGAAATTGGCAAAAGAGATGTTGACTACGCTTTGTATCAATACGCCATGGCTCAGGGTGTTTTGAAAAACACAGACGAGCAAATAAAACTTCTTGAAAAATTAGTAGTTGATTATCCAGAGTCGAATTACAACGATGCTGCACAATATCAATTAGGTAAAACCTACACCAACCAAGGTGATAACGAAAAAGCATTGGCGTATTACAATGCGGTAATCAAAAACAAGAAGTACAGCTCTTTTAGAAAAAAAGCGCTTTTAGGGGTAGGAACCTTAATGTATAATCAAGGAAACGACCAAGAGGCTTTAAATGCTTTTAAAACCGTTGTAACCGAAAACCCTTCTTATGCAGATTCTAAGGAAGCGATTACGGGAATTGAAAATATATATGCTGAGCAAGGGAACATTGATGCTTACGAAGAATATATCAATCAATTAAGTTTCATGGATATTTCTGATGGCGCACTTGATTCTCTTAATTACGAATCTGCTGAGCGTGTTTACATGAATGGCGATTGCAACAAAGCAGTTGAACAACTTGAGAAATACTTAAATCGATTTGCTCATCCTATTTTTGAACTACCAGCGCATTTCTACGCAGCAGAATGTTTGTTTAAAAAGAACGAACGAGATGCTGCTCTCATTCATTATAACGAAGTGTTAAGCCTAGCTTTTAATCGTTATACCGAGCTTTCTGCTGTAAAGGCAGCCTATATCAATTACGAAAAAGACGATTACGAAAACGCTTACGAGAAGTATCAAATTTTACTTTCTGTAGCAGAATATAAAGAGAATCAGCGAGCAGCTATTGTTGGTTTAACCAGAACATCGTTTCAGAAAGCTGAATACGATACCACCCTTAAGTATTCGAAAGAAATATTACAATTTGAAAAGTTAAACGAATCGTTGAAATACGAAGCGTGGCACTATAGAGCAAAAAGCTTTTACGCCAACCAATCTATCGATTCTGCTTTGGTCTATTTTGAGTTGTTATCGAGCCAATCTCAAAACCAAAATGCCTCTGAAGCACAATACATTATTGCGAAAACACATTTTGAAAACGGAGATTTTCAACAGGCCGAAAACGAAGTGTTCGAATTGGTTAACAAGTCTCCTTCTTATGAAAATTGGCTAGCCAAAGGCTTAATTCTCTTAGCTGATATTTACGAAGCAAAAGAAGATTATTTTCAAGCTCAGGCTACTCTAGAAAGCATTGTAGTCAATTTTGAAGGTGACCCTTCTATTAAGCAAGAGGCGGAAACGAAACTCGAAAGAATTAAAGAATTACAGCAACCGAAAGAACCAGAAGAAACAGAGCCCATCGAAATCGATATGGGTGAGACCGATGGTGACTACAACGGATTATTTAAAGAAGAAAAACCGATAGAAGAATCGGTTCCTACCGAGAAAGGAGGCGAAAATGAATAAGATAAAATGTTTTGCTCTAGCGTTATCAACTTTCGCAATTCAAACAGCCCTTGCACAAAACGAAGAAGATACTTTGCGAGGGGGAGCCGTGATTATTGTCAAAGAATTTGAGCCGACTATTTCAGATGCTTCTAAGATTCTTGAAGAGCCCAAAATTAAGCCCATTGCCGCACCTAAAATCGACTTTAAATACCGCATGCTCAACAAACGAGCGTCTACCTCTTTTTTGCCCGACAGCATAAAAGCGGCAAACATGCGAGGCGAACCATTAGACCGGTTATACAGAGGGTATTTTCGCGGTGGAATCGGAAATTATGGAACTACAAATGCCCGTTTGCATTTGAACAATTTACGCTCTAGAAATGGACTTTACGGCATAGAATTGAGCCATTTACGTACGCAAGGTAATATTAGAGATGTAGCTACCTCAACAGCTAGCGAAAATGAAATTCTGTTGAACGGAACCCGTTTTTTCAAATACCATTCGCTAAGCGGAAACGTTGGTTACAGCAGAAATACCAATCATTTTTACGGTTTCGACACGCCCTATTACAACGAAATTGAAAAAGCAGACGATATCGATAAAGCTACCATAGAACAATTCTATTCTAAAATCTCTGCCAATGCTTCTTTGAGAAGTTTTTATGCCGATTCTACTGATTTGAACTATCGTTTCGATGCCGATTACTACTTCTTAGAAGATGCCTACCAAACCAAAGAACACAATGTTTTAGTAAATGCTAATCTCAATAAGTTTTTCAATAAAGAGCAAGCATTTTTAAACCTAGTAGTAGATCACAACAATTACCAATCTAGCCTCGATACGGTTTCGAACACCATTATTGGGTTAAATCCTCAAATCGTGTTTAGAGGCAAAGAATGGCGAGTTAGTTTAGGTTTAAATGCCATGAGCGAATTTGAAGATGGCGGTGAATTTAGATTTTACCCGAAAGCAGATTTAAAATACAGCATTGCCAACGATTTGCTGATACCATTTATAGGGATCACAGGCGGATTAAAACGTCAGAATTTTAATTCGGTAAGAAACGACAATCCGTTTATTAACCCAGCTTTTGCTCTTGCCAACGAAAACACACGCTACAAGTTTTACGGTGGGGTAAGAGGGGCGTATAACTCTACTCTTTCGTTTAGTTTAATTGCGGAACGATCACAAGTTGCCAATTATGCTATGTATGTAAACAGTGCCGAGTCTTTGCTCGCAAGTGACAATGAATTTTACTATGCAGACAGCCAATTTAACGTGCTGTACGATACGCTTGATATTACGCACATCTCAGGTGAAATTAGCTTCAACGAAATTGACCGTTTAAAAGTGATTGCTCGTGGAGATTTTTGGTCTTACAATCCTAAAAATCAGCCAGAAGTATGGCATTTGCCAGAATTCAAAGGAACACTCACAGCACATTACGATATGCACGACAAAATTGTGCTTCGTGCAGATATATTTTACATCAGCAAGCAGTTCGCTAGAACCTATGACGAAACCGAAGGTGAACGTGTTGCTACCGGAATTTATGCCAAAGAATTAAAAGGAACCATCGACATTAATTTAGGAGCCGAATATCGCTTAAACAAGAAACTAAGCGGCTTTGTAAGGCTAAATAATATCGCTGCCATCGAATACGAACGTTTCAATAATTATCCGACCCAACGTTTTAACTTTTTAGCGGGTATCTCGTACTCATTTTGGGGAGAATAGAAAACGGGTTCGTACCGTTAAAAAAATGCTAAATCCGCTGTTAATTACATGTTAATAAAAAGCGCTGTATATTAGTGTAAACGGGGCATTTAGCCGCTCTGATGTGTTATCTTTGTTAGAATTGCATCTAGCTGCATTGTATTCAAGAATGCAGCTTAAATCAAGTGTTTTATGAGTGAAGAAAAAGAAGACTTAAACAAGAAAGACTACTCAGCTAGTAATATTCAAGTACTTGAAGGTCTAGAAGCCGTGCGCAAAAGACCCGCCATGTATATTGGAGACGTTGGCGTAAAAGGTCTACACCACCTTGTTTATGAGGTGGTTGACAACTCAATTGATGAAGCTTTAGCAGGCTATTGCGACAACATACAAGTATCGATTAACGAAGACGACAGCATCACCGTTGTCGATAACGGTCGGGGTATACCAGTCGACTACCACGAAAAAGAAAAGAAGTCAGCCCTTGAGGTAGTAATGACGGTTCTGCACGCTGGTGGTAAATTCGATAAAGATACCTACAAGGTATCGGGTGGTTTGCACGGTGTTGGGGTTTCTTGTGTAAACGCGCTTTCTAGCCATTTAGAAGCTACAGTTTACAGAAAAGGCGTGATTTACCAGCAAGAATACACGCGTGGTAAAGCAATGGCCGATATTAAAGAAATTGGTACTACTGAGTTATCAGGAACCCAAGTTACCTTTAAACCCGATAGCGAAATTTTTGAATCTACCGTTTACAACTTCGAAACGTTAGAGAACCGTATGCGTGAATTAGCCTTTTTGAACAAAGGAATTCGCATTAGCATCGAAGATAAAAGAGATTTAGACGAAGAAGGAAATCCTAGAAAATCTGATTTCTTTTCTGAAGGTGGTCTCAAAGAGTTCGTTCAATTCTTAGATTCTACCCGCGAACCTATTATCGAAGACATAATTTACATCGAGGGGGAAAAAGATGGTGTTCCTGTTGAAGTAGCTATGGTTTACAACAACTCGTACTCCGAAAACATTCACTCTTACGTAAACAACATCAATACCCACGAAGGGGGAACGCACCTTTCTGGATTTAGAAGAGGTTTAACCAACACCCTTAAAAAATATGCAGACGAGAGTGGCTTGTTAGATAAGCTCAAGTTTGAAATTAATGGTGACGATTTTAGGGAAGGACTTACCGCAGTAATCTCTGTAAAAGTAGCCGAACCACAATTCGAAGGGCAAACCAAAACCAAATTAGGTAACCGCGAAGTAAACGCTCCTGTTTCTCAAGCAGTAAGCGAAATGCTTTCTTATTACTTAG
The DNA here is from genome assembly GCA_048267965.1 of Salibacteraceae bacterium. GTDB lineage: Bacteria > Bacteroidota > Bacteroidia > Flavobacteriales_G > Salibacteraceae. The sequence continues at coordinate 106,143 of JBLWWK010000003.1, read as the reverse complement.
AAGAGCATCCGAAAGATGCCAAAACCATTGTACAGAAAGTAATTCTTGCCGCTCAAGCTAGACAAGCAGCGAAGAAAGCTCGTGAAATGGTTCAGCGTAAAAACGTAATGTCTGGCGCTGGCTTACCGGGTAAACTTTCAGATTGCTCTTCGAAAGATGCCAGCAGAAGTGAGATTTACTTAGTCGAGGGTGATTCGGCAGGTGGAACCGCCAAGCAAGGTAGAGATCGAGACTTTCAAGCTATTATGCCATTACGAGGTAAAATCTTGAACGTTGAGAAAGCAATGCAGCATAAAATCTTCGAAAACGAAGAGATAAAAAATATCTATACAGCTTTAGGCGTAAAGGTAGGAACCGAAGAAGATTCTAAAGCATTAGATACTTCGAAGTTGAGATACCACAAAGTAATTATCATGTGTGATGCCGATGTTGATGGTTCTCACATTCAAACGTTGATCTTAACTTTCTTCTTCCGTTACATGAAAGAATTGATTGAAAATGGAAATATCTACATTGCTACTCCGCCTCTTTACTTAGTAAAGAAAGGAAGCCAAAGTTCTTATGCTTGGAACGAAGAAGAGCGTAACCGCCTCGTTCAAGAAATGAAAGGTAAAGGCAACGAAAGCAGTGTAAGCGTGCAGCGATACAAAGGTTTGGGAGAGATGAATGCCGAACAACTTTGGGATACAACTATGAACCCAGAGTTTAGAACACTGCGCCAAGTAACCATCGAAAGTGGTGCCGAAGCAGATAGAATCTTCTCTATGCTCATGGGAGATGAAGTTCCACCTCGTAGAGAGTTTATTGAACAACACGCTAAATACGCTAACGTGGATGTTTAAAGATTTCATCTTTTAAACACAATTCAAAAGCGAAACCCATAAAAAAAGCGAATAACCAATTGGTTATTCGCTTTTTTCGTTTCTCAGCGGTATATCTTTTATCTCTTTATTTCGATATGGTAATTCTACCAGCAAATTCGTTCACTAACTTCTTCTCGTCTTTGTGATTCACAAAAGCTCTCCAGAAGAAAATGTCTCCACGTTCTACCATCGATCCATTTACGGTACCATCCCAAGGTTGGTAAGCATCAGAAGTGCTGAACACTAAATTATTGTTTTTATCCAAAATCTCAAGCGTGAATTCATATTCAGGATGCGTCAAGGTAACAGGCATCCAAGAATCGTTAAGTCCATCGCCATTCGGTGAGAATGAAGTAGGCGCCAACAAATTAAAACTCTCACTAATTACTACCATTTGTCGGGTAGAATCCACGCATCCATTTTCATTGGTCACCTTCAATTGTACATCGTACCCACCTTTACTCGAGTAATAATGCTTCACTTCTTCTCCAACAGCTGTGTTGTTTTGTGAGTTACCAAAATTCCAATTTGCTTGAGAAGTAGCGCCTAACTGATTTGCTCTAAATCGCACGTACGGTATTAGTTCATTAGTCGTATTCACCTTTTGCCAATCTATGCTAGCGGTAGGAACCGATAACACTTCGATTTGAGCAGCTTTTGTTTTCGTAGCCAATTTACTCGACTGAATTTGAGCGTATACCGATAAGGCACCTTCTTCTTGAAGCTTAAACTGTACCGAAGCACCTCTAAACGTTCTTCCATCACTCAAATACCAGGTAACTACCCAATCTTCTTTCACAGAAGAAAGAGACGCTAAACACATTTCTCCGTTACATGCTTTTTGGGTAGAAAGCACTACCGATGGTTTTCTAAAAATGGGTTGCTCTTCTTCGTCTTTCTTGGCTTTGTTAGCATAAATATTCTCAAGAGGTTCGTATTCCGTTTCTTCTTCAATTATTTCTTCAGAATTTTCTACTCCACTGTTATTCTCTTCAGGAGTAGTAATCTCACCTGCATCGCTATTGGGTTCCTGCAGTGGTTCTTGATTTAGAGAAGTAGTTGTTGGATGAATTTCTTCTTCTACTTCACTTTCTTCTGAATTTTCTTGAGAAGATGAAATAGCTTCATTTTGATCAGCTTCTGGTTGTTCGTCTAGCTTCTCATCTGTTTTTTTAGATGATGACGTTTTTTCCGATTCTGTTTGATGGCTCAGTTTTTCGCTATTAGCGGTGGTTGTATTTTCTGCCAAGGTAGGTTCTTGCTCACCATTTAAGGTAAACAGAACAACAGTAAACAAGCCGATGAGCCCTAAAATTATGAGCAATGATTTAAGAGGAAAAGACGAAGTTGCGGGTTGAACTTGATTTAACCGATGATTTAAATCGTTCCAATCTGCACCCGAATCGTTGAAAGGCACCTCGTTAAGAGCTTCTTTCATCGCCTTCTCAAATGGAGTTAAATTGTTCTTTGCCATGTTAATATTGTAATTCTCCTAATGCTTTTTTCAAATTCATTTTCGCTTTAGCTAAATTCGATTTACTGGTTCCTTCACTAATCGAAAGTTGCTCTGCTATTTCTCTGTGGGTATAGTCTTCTATAACATACAACACAAAAACAGCACGGTAGGCGGGTGATAAGGCATGAACGGCCTCTAAAACGCGATCTTTTTCTTTCATTAGAACTGAGTTCCATTCTATTTCAGAATCGTCTTCTTGCTCTAACCAATCGTATTCGGTTTCGTCAATAGAAGTAAAGTGAGTGTTTTTCTTTTTTCGCAGCGCATCTATAGCTGTATTGGTAATAATTCTTCTCACCCAACCTTCAAAAGAACCTTGACCGTTGTATTTCTTTAAGTTCAAGAACACTTTAATAAAGCCTTCTTGCAGTGCATCATGCGCTTCGTCTTCATTGACAAAATAGCGCATACAAGCCCCTTTCATCTTGGGATACAAGGCTGTATAAACTCTTTGCTGCGCATAGCGTTTACCTTTTTTACAGGCAGCAATTAGTTCTGGTAATTCTTCTTTTGTAATTCTTGTCATTTACAATGCTAATCTATAGACGAAATTTGATTAAACAGTTGCTCCCAATTTTTATTTTCATTCATTTTTTAGGTAAAACTCTTGTAAAAGATGGTTTTGCCACCATACCGTTTGCCGTTTTAGCAAATAGGGTATTTTTGCCGCTTAATAACCCAACAGATGAATACTAGTTTAACTTCTATTTCTCCAATTGATGGACGTTATGCTTCTAAAACAGAAGACTTAGTTCCCTATTTTTCTGAATTTGCCTTATTCAAATACCGTACTCAGGTAGAAATCGAGTACTTTATTGCATTGTGCGAATTCGGATTGCCACAACTAAAAGAAGTAGATTCATCTGTTTTCCCATCTTTACGTAAAATTTACGAAGATTTTTCAGTAGAAGATGCGGCTGCTATTAAAGACATTGAGAAGGTTACGAACCACGATGTGAAAGCAGTAGAATACTTCGTAAAAGAAAAATTTGACCAACTTAATCTAGCAGCTTTCAAAGAGTTTATTCATTTCGGATTAACTTCTCAAGACATAAACAACACTTCGGTTCCTAAAAGTATTAAAGACGCACTAGACAGCGCTGTTTTTCCGCTGTTAGACGAATTAATAGATCGTTTAAATGCCCTTTCTATTGAGTGGAAAGATGTACCTATGTTAGCTAGAACGCACGGCCAGCCCGCTTCGCCTACACGCTTAGGTAAAGAGATTTATGTTTTTGTTGAGCGCTTGGTTGAGCAATTAAAATTATTGAAACAACTTCCTATCTCGTCAAAGTTTGGTGGTGCTACGGGTAACTTCAACGCGCATTATGTAGCGTACCCAGAATACAATTGGGTAGAGTTCGGTAACAACTTCATCAATAACCAACTAGGGTTAAGCCGAGCGCAAACCACTACTCAAATTGAACATTACGATCACTTGGCTGCTCTTTGTCAAAATTTTATGCGAATCAATACCATATTAATTGATTTAAACAGAGACATTTGGCAGTACATTTCTCAAGATTATTTCAAGCAAAAGGTGAATAAAAATGAGGTAGGATCCAGTGCCATGCCGCACAAGGTAAATCCTATCGATTTTGAAAATAGCGAAGGAAATTTAGGCATTGCCAACGCTTTATTAGATCACCTAGCCAATAAATTACCTATTTCTCGTTTGCAGCGCGATCTTACCGATTCTACCGTTTTACGTAACATCGGTGTTCCATTTGGCCACATTTTAATTAGCTACACTTCTACCCTTAAAGGTTTAAACAAACTTTTACTAAACGAAGCGGCCATTCAAGCCGACCTCGAGGCCAATTGGGCAGTTGTTGCCGAAGCTATTCAAACTATTTTAAGAAGAGAAGGCTACAACCAGCCTTACGAAGCCTTAAAAGGGTTAACTCGTGGTAATTCTGAGATTAATGCCACCACTATTGCCTCTTTTATCGATACGCTAGAAGTAACTGATGCAGTAAGAGAAGAGTTAAAAGCCATTACTCCTTACAATTACACGGGAATTCAAATGGTTTCGGGTGAATGAAAGTAACTGGATTTACGATTATTCGAAATGCTATCTTATTTGATTATCCAGTTGTAGAAGCAATCACTTCTATTCTTCCGGTTTGTGATCAATTCGTAGTGGCCGTTGGTAAAAGTGACGATTCTACGCTAGAGCTTATTCAATCGATACCGTCTGATAAAATAAAGATTGTAGAAACCGAATGGGATCTTTCTAAAAGAGAAGGCGGCACATTGCTGGCAGACGAAACCAACAAAGCTTTAGACGCAATCGACAGCGATACAGATTGGTGTTTTTACATTCAGAGTGACGAAGTAATGCACGAAAAATATCACGGTTCGGTACGTGCTGCTATGGAAGAAAATTTAGACAACCCACAAGTTGATGGCTTGCTGTTTAATTATCTTCATTTTTACGGATCTTACGATTATGTAGGCAACTCGAGAAGGTGGTACCGAAAAGAAATTAGAATAGTTCGTAACTCACGTAAAATCAGATCGTACAGAGATGCTCAAGGATTTCGAAAAACCGATAACAGCAAATTAAAGGTAAAAGAAACTGGGGCTACCATGTACCACTACGGTTGGGTTAAACCACCCGAAAAGCAGCTCAAAAAACAAGAGAGTTTTCACAAGATGTGGCACAAAGACGAAGCTGTAAAAGAACGTTTGGGCGATGCCACTTCTTTCGATTATAGCAACATAGATTCTTTGCGCCTTTTTGAAGGAACCCACCCCTCCGTATTACAGAAACGAATCGATCAGAAAAACTGGAAATTCAATTACGATATCAGTAAGAAAAACTTATCGATCAAGGCTTCATTTTTACAGAAAATTGAGCAAAAAACGGGTATTCGTATCGGAGAGTATAAAAACTACATACTTCTTTCTTAACTTCATTGTATTTTCTTACTTTAGAAAAAGATACAACTGAACCAACATGTCCAAAATACTTCTTTTTGGAATTATATTCTTATTGGGTTTTTCTCGGCTCCAAAGTCAAGAAGTTTACACCCTCCCTCCCACTGCAGAGATTCCCTATTCGGTAGCCAAGTGGACCACCTCTAGTGGCTTGCCTCAGAACAGTATAAATCGAGTTCTTCAAGACCTAGACGGTTACTTGTGGGTTTTCACCAATGAAGGAACCGCTCGATTCGATGGTGTAAAGTTTGAAATATTCAATGCCAAAAACACTCCAGGGCTTGAAGGTAATCGGCTTGAGGATGCTGAAATCTCTTCAGATGGTATTATCTGGTGTTCAAGTTCAGAAGGGTTAATAATTCGTATTGACCCGAAAACAAAAGAGTTTCAATCTTTTCGAATAAAAAACTACATAGACTATCAAAAAGGAATTGATATAAACGATAGAAACGAGCCAATAATTGTGCTTCGTGATGGGTTCTATATGTTTAACCCTTCAGATACTTCGTTAACTCCCATCGCCACCCATGCTTTTATCGAAAAGCATCCCATTCGCAATTTTTGCTTTCAATCAAAGAGTAAAACCATCTATTTTAGTTCTCCCGTAGGTGTTTATAGCATTTCTGAAAACAACACAATTGATACAGTTCAAAAGCAAAAACCAAGGGATGCTCTTCTCAATGTGTTTTCGCTAAACGAAGAAATTCTAGGTGTATCTGGTCACAATTATTTTCGGTTTTATAAAGGCCAGCAATTGATTAAAGAAGTCAATTTACACAAAATCATCCCAGGTTCTTATGTAGGTTTTTCGGCCGTAGAAGATCAAAAGGGTAATCTCTACCTTTCATCAAAATCTGGAGTTATCCGCATCAATGCCAACGACACCCTTATTTTAAACGATCAACAAGGTTTATCAAGCAATTTTGCTCGCTCCTTATTTATAGATGATAAGAACAATATCTGGGTAGGAACCGATGATTACGGGTTAAATCAATTAACTCCCAATTTATTCGAAAAGATAGAGTTGCCCGCTTCTTTTAAAAACATGAGTGTTACAGCAGTAGAGTACGCTCACGACAACACACTTTGGTTTATTCGCAGTTGCAATGGCGCCATTCAATACAATTTGAAGAACCATCAGCTAAAACATTATAAAACTTTAGTCAATACAGATACAAATCAACCTAACCGCTATAGCGACTGTTTATCTACGGTTTACGAAGACAGTTATGGAACTATTTGGTTAGCTGGATTTGGTGCGGATTTGAGAAAAATTCAGAATGGAAAAGTAACCATTTACAATTCTGATCAGTATTCAATTGAACAAGATAACCTTTGTTTTCGTCAGATTTCAGACAACGAATTGTTAATCGGAAGTTCTGAAGGCTTGTTTAGTTTCGATTATTCCACTGAAAAATTTTCTTGTTGGTACGATTCTATCAACCTACCCAAACTGCCTTATAATTTCATTCTGAAAGATTCTAAAAATCGAATTTGGTTAACCAGTAAGCATGGCATTGTTGTTATTGAAAAAGGCCAATTTACTTGGTACAATACAGAGAATAAATCGGTTCCTTCTAATAACTTCAGGTATGTTTACGAAGATCAGCGAGGTAATATTTGGTTAGGATCTTACGGTAATGGCTTGTTTTTCTACGAAGACAACGAGTTTACACAAATTCCGATAGAATTTCCTGCTAGAAGCCAAGCCGTTTCTTGGATTCAAGAGTACGATGGCAAGTTTTGGATGACGAGCAATAGCGGAATCAATGCTGTGGCTACCGCTAAACTTTATGATGTTTTAAAAGGTAATATCGACCAAGTAGAAGCGATTCATTTTGGAGTTGAAAACGGATTAGTCAACGATGAATTTAATGGAGGTTTTCAAAGTTCTGGTGAACTGATCGATGGCAAGTTTTACTTACCTACTATTAGAGGAGTAGTTATCTTTTATCCTGAACGAACTCAAAATTTGTTTCCTCAAAAGCCACAATTCATTTTGGCAGATTTAGATGGAGAACAAGTAAAAATAGAAGAGCAACTAGCTATTCCGTATGAGTTTATTCGCTTAGAACTGGATGTGTCGGTTCCTACCTATAACAACCGACAAAATTATGCGCTAGAATATAAGCTAGAAGGTTTCGATAAAAAATGGATGACCTTAAAAGATGGTAACAAAGTAACTTTTACCAAGTTACCACCTGGAAAATACACACTCTTTTTGCGCAATCGATCTATTATCGATGATGAATTTGCAGTGAATAGCATCGAATTAACAGTGGAGAGTCCATTCTGGCGAAAAACCACATTCATAATCGTAGCCATTTCCATTTCTTTAACGCTTTTACTGCTCTTCGCCTATTCTTATTCAGAAAGAAGTAAAAAGCGAGAGCAAGCATTGTCTCGACTCATTGAAGAAAAAACGAGTGAGCTAAGAAAAAGTAAAAACAACATTTCATCTATTATCGAAAGCACCCAAGATTTAGTTTGGTCGATCGATAAAAAAGGAAATTTAATTTATGCTAATGAGAACTACCTCAACCGGTTTGAAGCTACCAATAAGGTAAAACTCTCGGTGGGCGACAATATTCTGAAAATGGCGAAGCCTTCGAAACGTAAATTTTGGGAGCCAATTTTCAAGCGAGCTTTAGCCGGTGAACCGTACCATATGACGCTGGTAAGAAGCGAAGAAGCTCTTAAAAATAGAGATTCTTTTGCCGTTACAGAACTTACCATGAACCCCATTCACGATGACCTAACTGGAGAATTCTTAGGAATAGTAGGCTTTTCTAAAGACGTAACTGCCTTTCACATTCAACAAAAAGAATTGGAAGAAGCCAAAGAAGAAGCCTTAGCAGCTGCTAAATCAAAAGCAGAGTTTTTGGCTACCATGAGCCACGAAATTAGAACCCCTATGAACGGTGTTCTTGGTATGACGAGTCTCTTAATAGAAACTCCACTCACCAAAGAGCAACGAGATTACGTAGACACCATTCGCATCTCTGGCGACACGTTATTATCGATTATTAACGAAATTCTTGATTTCTCTAAAATTGATTCTGGCAACCTGATTCTCGAAGATTTCCCTATCGATATTGAAGAACTCATTAACGATTGTTTCGATTTAGTTCGAACCAAAGCACATGAAAAATCGCTTACCTTAAAGTACACCATCGATTACAACGTGCCCATATGTATTTATGGCGATGTTACCCGCCTACGTCAGGTATTGCTCAACCTGATTAACAACGCAGTTAAATTTACTCAAAAAGGGTATGTTTTTGTTAAGGTGAGCCTGGCCGCAGAAACCGATCAAATTTTATTTTCGGTAGTAGACACCGGAATTGGAATCGAGAAAGCCAAACTAAAACACCTGTTTAAGCCTTTTAATCAGCTCGATTCAAGCACTACACGCAAGTTTGGCGGAACAGGTTTAGGCTTAGCCATTTCGAAGAAACTTGTAGAGTTAATGGGTGGAGAAATCAGCGCACAAAGCAGAGATAACCAAGGTTCTACATTTAACTTCAAACTTCCGTATCGCTCAGCACTATTAGACGAAAACAAAAAGCTCAACTTTAGCATTTTCCCCAACATAAACATTGTATTCTTCGATCCTGATGGCATTACGAGCTCACTGATCAAAACATTAGATTTCTATCAAATTAATTCGTTAGTAGCTTCTAATGCACAAGAATTCAGTGGCTTTATACAGAATTCTTCTGCTCTTGCATACATCCTGGTAGGAACCGCTCCTCCCCAAGAATTAGAATCTGTTTTTAAAGTGATGAACGATATTCCTGATAAAGGAACCATTCTTTTGATTCATGGTGAAAACAACGAGGAATTAAACAAACAACTTTCGGTAAAAGCAGATTTAGATTTCTATCTTAACTTTGACGAAGCAACCCTAGTTAACAAGCTGTATAAAACCATTCACAAGAAACAGTTTGTAGAAAAAGAGCAACGAAACCTCGAGAAAACTGCCAAAGAACTTCCATTAAAAATCTTAGTAGCCGAAGACAATCTAATTAACCAAAAGCTAATTAGTATGCTTTTAGAAAAACTAGGTTACGTTCCAGATGTTGTAGCTAATGGTGCAGAAGCGGTTAGCTCTGTAAACCGACAACATTACGACTTAGTATTAATGGATATTCAAATGCCAGAAATGGATGGATTTCAGGCTACACAACGAATTATAGAATTATACGATAAAGAACGCCCATTTATTATTGCAATGACAGCAAACGCTATGGAAGGCGATAAAGATCTTTGCCTTCAGAATGGAATGGACGACTATGTTCCTAAACCCATTACCTTAGATATTGTGCGCGATGTAATTATTAAATGGGGAACAAAATTACATAGTTAATGAAGCATTTTAACACGCTTTTGGCTTGCCTAAGCGGATCGCTATTTTTCTTTGGCTGCAACAGCGAGCCCAATTGTTCTTCTTTTAAAACGGGTGAATTCTCTTTTACCGAAGATTCTAGCATCCGCATTGTGAGAGACGAAAACACTCAAAAAGAATTTGACATCAATTCAGATTGGGTAGAAACGTATGCCATCCATTGGACGGGGCCGTGTTCCTACTACTTAACTTATATTTCGTCTACAGACCCTGAAGGTTCTAGCTTTGAACCCAACGACACTATGTGGGTAGAAATTACCCATACAGCCAACGATTCTTACACTTTTACGGCTGCCACTAAGAAAGATGTATTCAACAACACCATGATTAAAATCGAAAAATAATTTTTTATGAATCAGTATAGCAACGAACAACCTCCTTTTAACCTGAAAAAAATAATCCCGATTGCACTTCTGGGCGTAGTCTTTATTGTGCTTATTGCCTTTGGAAGTAGTATGACAGTAACCATTCCTGAAGGCCATTCTGGTGTAATTTTTCGTCAGTTCGATGGCGGTTTGAACCCAGAGGAAGCTCCGTTTGGTGAAGGCTTTCACATTATTGCCCCTTGGAACCGAATGATTGTTTACGAAGTTAGACAGCAAGAAATTTCTGAAACTATGAACGTGCTTTCTTCTAACGGTTTGGAAATCGATGTTGACGTTTCTATTTGGTTTAGACCCGAAAAATCTAAATTGGGAGATTTGCACAGTGAATTAGGAACTGAATATTCTAAAAAGGTGGTAATCCCATCGTTGAGAAGTTCTACCAGAAGTGTGATTGGCCGTTTTACACCAGAAGAGATTTACTCTACTGAGCGTGATGCTATTCAAAACGATATAAATGAAGAAGCTCAGAAATTACTAAAAGAAAAATATGTTCAGCTCGATAAAATACTTATTCGATCTATTATACTTCCTGCCACTATTAAAGGAGCTATCGAGCGTAAACTGAAGCAAGAACAAGAATCGCTTGAGTACGAATTTAAATTAGAAAAAGCCCAAAAAGAAGCTGAGCGCCAGAGAATTGAAGCTGAAGGTAAAGCAAAGGCTAACGAGATTATTAGCCGTTCGCTTACCGATAAAATTCTTCGTGAAAAAGGAATTGAAGCCACTTTAAAACTTTCAGAATCTGAAAACTCTAAAGTGATTGTAGTAGGTAGTGGAAAAGACGGATTACCAATTATTTTAGGGAATCAATAATCGACTTTTTCAACCTTTTTAGCATTTGCTAATTCCATAATTAAACCATCCGCTAAACCAATTTTGGGAACGTGGATGGTTTTTGTTTTGGCCCATTTCATGGCGTTTACAAAAATGGTAGAAGCCGGAATAATTACATCGGCTCGGTCTGGATTCAACTTTAACGATTTAATTCTCTCGTCTATCGACATATCAGAAATCAAGTTGTGAATCTGAACCAATTCGCCATATTTCAATGGTTTTGGGTAATTTACCTTCGAAAGTTTGTACAATTTATTGATGTTTCCACCAGAACCAATTGTTTCTAAATCTTCTAGGTCAATCGTTTCGTGCTTAATCCACTTTTTTAGGCGATTCCATTCATCTTTTGACACCATATTGTTTAACAGACGGATGGTTCCTACGTTAAAAGATTGCGAATTTTGCACTTTGCCATTAGAGAACAGCGTAATTTCTGTGCTCCCACCCCCAACATCTATGTAGATAAAGTTTTTGGTAGGATCCAATTTATCTTTGAAATGAGCTGAATGGATAATTCGAGCTTCATCTTTACCATCGATAATATCGATTTTGATTCCGGTATTTTCTTCTACAAATTTTACCACTTCGGCTCCATTAGCAGCTTCACGCATGGCACTGGTTGCACACGCACGATAACCGATTACCTGATGGGCTTTCATCAAATATTTGTAGGCTCGCATGCCGTCTGTAAACCGATGGATGGTTTCTTCTGAAAATTCTTGTTGGGTAAACGCTTCTTGTCCTAAACGAATGGGCAACCTCACCAAAGCTACTTTCTTGTAGCTTTCGGCCGTGCCATCGCTAATTACATTGCTTACCAATAATCTTATTGCGTTTGAACCAATGTCAATAGCCGCAAATTTTCTAATATCTAAAGACAAACTATTATTTCAGTTGATTTTTATAATACTCGTAAAGCGCAAACTGCGAACGAACCACTTTTTCTGTTTCGTCTTTCGGTTGCTTAAACTCATTCTTCATGGTGGCATCAAGGTAGCGAGCTTTTACATTGTCGTTCCATTGAATTTCGATCATATCGTCAATTTCTTGCTGAACATTCTTGTCTAAAATAGGACAAGTAATTTCAACGCGATTGTCGAGGTTTCTTCCCATCCAATCTGCAGAAGAAATATAAGTTAGCTGTTTTCCTCCGTTCCCAAAAATAAAAATACGAGCGTGTTCTAAAAATTTATCGAGAATACTTATGGCTTCAATATTCTCACTTAGGCCTTTAATGCCTGGCACTACTCCACAAATGCCGCGTACAATCAAGCGCACCTTTACGCCAGCTTTTGAAGCTTGATACAATTTAGCAATAAGTTGCTGATCTATCAAGCTATTCATTTTTAAAGTTACGTAGGCCTCTTTGCCTTTTTTAGCATTTTCAATTTCTTTCGAAATCAGCACAATCAGTTTGTTGCGCAATTGTGTTGGCGAAGGAACCAAATAACGATATAAAAAGGGTCGATGAGCTACACCATCAAATAATTTAAAAATTCTGTTGGCTTCGTTGGTAACCTTTTTATTAGCCGTAAACAGAGCTAAATCGCTATAAATTCTTGATGTTTTCTCGTTGTAGTTTCCTGTTCCGATACTAGCATAATGGCGAGAGCCTCCAGCTTCTTTGCGGGTAATTACACACAATTTAGAGTGCACTTTTAACCCCGGAACTCCAAACAGAACTTTTACGCCTTCTTCGTTTAATACATTCGACCACTTTATATTGGCCTCTTCATCAAATCGGGCTTGTAATTCTAAGACTACCGTTACCTTTTTTCCATTTTTAGCTGCGTTAATTAACGCATTTACCACCTTAGAATCTTTCGCCAAACGGTAAATGGTAATTTTGATGGAACTCACTTTCGGGTCAATCGCTGCTTCTCGCAATAAATCGATGAAATACCCAAATGTTTGATACGGATAATGCAGCAAAACATCTTTTTTTGCTACTACATCTAAAATACTCTCGTAAGGTTGTAAATCTCGATGTGGAAGCGGTTTATGCTTTTGGTATTCTAGTTCTGCTCTACCAAGATTCGGAAAACTCATGTAATCTTTCGAGTTGTGGTACCTCCCTCCTGGAATAATGTTATCACCCTCGTCTATCTCCATCTTCTTTTTTAAGAAGTTGAGCAAATCGCTTGGCATGGCATCATCGTAAACAAATCGAACTGGAGCTGCTTTTTTACGCTGCTTCAAGCTTTTCTTCATTTTTTCTAAAAAGCTTTTCGATACATCTTGATCTAAATCTAGCTCAGCATCTCGGGTTACTTTAATGGTGTATGCCTCGAAACGATTATAGTTCAAAATGGCAAACACTTCTTTTAAGCAATAGCGAATTACATCGTCTAAAATTATGACGTATTTCTTGTCAGAAATGCTCGGAATAACGAGAAATCTCGGTAACGACTTGCTCGGCACTTCGATTAACGAGTAGATAAAATCTTTATCGTCATCGTTTTTAAACATCTTAATGGCCAAGTAAATCGACTTATCACGTAAAACAGGAAATTTCTTTTGCCCATGCACCATTAAAGGAATTAATGCAGGCCATACCTTGCTATGGAAATAATCTTTTACAAATGCGCCTTGATCTGCAGAAAGTTGAGTTTCGTCTACAATATGAATGCCCTCTTCTTCTAACTCTTGCAGTAAGCCTTGGTAAATGGTTTGAAAATCTGATTGTTGCTTTATTACAATTTTTTGAATTTCTTGTAATAGCTCAACCGGATTTACATTTAACGTATCTCTCAAGGTTTTCTTTAAATCAATCATGCGTTTTACCGTAGCAACACGCACTCTAAAAAACTCATCGAGGTTATTTGAGAAAATACCCAAAAAGCGCACTCGTTCAATCAAAGGCACATTCGGATCTTCTGCTTCTTGTAACACACGAGCATTAAAAGACAACCAACTAATCTCTCGATTAATCATAAACTCACCAGATTTTAATGCTGGCTTAGAAATGTAGTCTAATACTTCTAACATTTTAGTCTTTACTTTTTAAGAAGAATTTTTGTTTTCCCTTGGCCAACCTTACATCTAGCCAAGATTCACAATCGAACTCAATACCTACAATTGAAGCTGTAGGAATTTTATCTTTCGCCCTTTTCGTTTTCAGATTAGCAAAGTTGGTCATAGCCGGATCGTGCCCAAAAACCATGATACTTTCGTAATCTTCTTTCGTGTTTTCTATCACTTCAAAGATACTTTCTACATCGGAGCCGTAAAGGGCTGGCAAAATTTTAATTCTATTGCTTGGGTAATCGATATTTCTAGCCACAATTAAAGCGGTATGAACCGATCGTAAAGCGTTACTAGAGCAAATTAAGTCGGGATAAGCTTCTCTTTTGAGTAGTTTTTTAGCAGCTACAGCCACCTCTCGAATTCCTTTCGATTTTAGAGATCTATCTACATCTTCGATTCGAGTTTCATCGGGCCAAGAGGCCTTTCCATGTCTTGCCAAGTAAACTATTTTCATAAGAAACACCCCTTCAAGGTTAGTAATCAGCCATCTACACAATAACTATTCTTAAGGCATTTCAAAGTTAATGAACGCGTTGCTGGCTTAATAACCAGTTTACAATTCAATAAAACGCATTAATGAAAAAATAACCTAAATCTGACTAAAATGATGAAATTGGGAAGTTTTCACCGATTTGTTTACAATGGTTGAAAACTTTGTTAACAATTGAAGTCGATTTTGTGAATAACTCATAAGATTGACCCTACCTTTGTAGATAACTCAAAAAACGAAGTAAAGCCTTTATGCTGGACATACTGTTCAAAAAGAAAGTTACTGAAGAGCAAGTTGCGAATCATTTTGTGCACGGGATTTTCGACCTTGTAGATCAAGGTTTTCCTGAGGTGGCACATCTTATTAATGAAGATCCAACTTTTGTTCGTGCGCCTCAGATTGACCCAAATAACTCTGATGAATTTTTAATCATTGTTATTGCTGGTAATTTGAAGTACATTTCTCAGTATTTCAATGATCATAGAGATACTCGTCTTATCGACTTGATTTTACGCAAGTTGGCTACTGCTTTTGATATGTCTTTTGGCGAGTTGAAGCTTTTAATTGGTAAATATCAATCGTATTTTTCACGCATAAATCATCCGTCTAAAAATACGCTTTACGCCATGTCTAAGGCCGTATTTTATAAATATGGTTTATACGATTACCAAGAAGAGTTTTTCAGAAATAAAAAGACTCCCAATCCTATGCTGTTAAAGAACCTCGATCAGGTAATGGAAAACTTTGTTTGGCAGTGGGAAAATATTCAAAGTAAATACCGAATTACCAAGTAATTGATAATTCGGTTCCTACCGTTATTTTAAAGCGTAAACTTCTCGAAAACCATTTCTGCTACATCGTCTCCAATGGCTAAAGATGCCGTTGCTGCTGGGCTCGGTGCATTTAACACGTGAATACTATTGCCAGTGTACTCGATTCTAAAATCGTCTTTAGTATCACCGTCTTCGCGCAACAATAGCGCACGAACTCCTGCTCTTCCCGGTCGAATATCATCCATGGTAAGTGACGGAATTAATCGTTGAAGAGTTTTTAAAAACAATTTCTTAGAAAAAGCCCTGCGGTATTCGTTAATTCCAAATTTCACATTCTTGAAAAACAGTTTCCAAGTACCTTGGTAAGTAAGCGCATCGATGGTATCACGTAAAGAGAAGTCAGTTTTTCCGTATCCTTCTCGTTTAAAAGTAAATACAGCATTGGGTCCGCACTCAATTTCACCGTTCGTCATACGCGTAAAATGCACACCTAAAAACGGAAAAGCCGGGTTAGGAACCGGATAAATCAAGTTCTTTACCTTGTGTTTTGCTTCATCGGTTAATTCGTAATAATCTCCACGAAAGCCTACTACCTGCTCTTTTAAATCTACACCATCTTGGCGAGCTAAACGGTCGGCTTGTAAACCTCCACAAAACACCACGTACTTCGCTTTGTATTTTCCTTTTGAAGTAACAATCTCAGAACCGCCATCTATCGAGTGGGTAGATTTCACTTCTTCGCCCAGTTTTACAGCAGATTGAGGACTTAACGCCATACCGAGCTCTGCCATTTTTCTGGTGGCTCCGCGGAAATCAACAATACCCGTTACAGGCACATGAATACCCGCAATCCCTTCGCAATGTGGTTCGTATTGTTTAATTTCTTCGGCCGTAATTTTTCGAATATCTTCAATTCCGTTTTCGAGACCCGTTTCGAAAATTTTATCGAGGTATTGCAATTCAAATTCTTCCGTTGCCACCACCACTTTACCACATACATCGTGGGCAATGTTGTATTCTTGGCAAAAAGCAACGAGCTCTTTTCTCCCTTTTACACAATTGATGGCTTTTTTACTACCCGGCTTATAATACAATCCAGAATGAATTACGCCTGAGTTATGGCCGGTTTGGTGATCGGCTAATTCGTTTTCTTTTTCAATCAGAGCCACTTTTAAATGCGGTTTGGCCTTCAAAATTTTGTAAAAAGTGGCAGCTCCAACTATTCCGCCTCCAACTACTGCTATATCAAATTCTTCTAAACTCATTGTTCTGTATAATTAAACACCGAATTTTTTACCGACTGTAAAAACAAAAGTGAAATCACGAAAAACACTCCTAAAAACAATGCTGAATAATGCATCGAACCGGTAATTTCTTCGATCATTCCGTAAGAAAGGGTTCCTACTACAATGGCAATTTTTTCGCTTACATCATAGAAACTAAAGTAAGTACTGTGCTCTCCTTTGGCAGGTAGCATTTTAGAATAGGTAGAACGACTAAGTGATTGAATTCCTCCCATTACCAAACCCACTAACGCCCCTAATGCGTAAAATTTATATTCAACGGTAGGATCCGATTTCTCTAACGAAAAAGCCGAAACACACACTATAATCCACAAGAATACAGACAATCTTAAGGCGTTTAAGTTTCCCCATTTTTTAGATAACCAAGAGAAAAAAGCTGCGCCCGCAATTCCAACGAATTGGATCATTAAGATGGTTATGATCAATTTTGATGTGTCTAATCCTAACTCTTTGTCGCCAAAAAGCGAAGCCAATAGAATTACCGTTTGCACACCCATTGAAAAGAAAATAAACGAGACTAAAAAGCGCTGAACTTGAGGTCGTTGTTTCAATTTACCAGCCACAGTTCTCAGTTCTCGGTATCCGTTTCCTAAAGTTCTAAAATGAATCGATTTTCTGCCTTCGCCTTCGGGCAATCTTAAAAACGTGATTTGCGCAAATCCTGCCCACCAAACACCTACCAAAAGAAACGTTAAGCGTGTTGCGAAACCTTTGTCTTCAAAAAAGCCTCCTTCGATTAAAACCAACGAAAGAATGAGCAGGATACTGCTCCCTAAATATCCCATAGCAAACCCCCTTGCAGAAATCTTGTCTTGCTTTGATTTTGGGGCAATTTCAGGCAAATAGGCATTGTAAAACACCTGTGATCCCCAAAACCCAACCGAAGCGAATACGGTTCCTACCAAACCGAGCCAAAGTGTAGAAAGGCCATCGAAAAAGAAGAGAGAGCAGCATGCCAAAGAGCCGATGTAGCAAAACCTGCGTAAAAATGATTTTTTTCGGTTGGTGTAATCGGCAATCCCCGACAAAATAGGCGAAATAATGGCCACTAATAAAAACGAAAACGATAAACTATACGAATAAAGGGCGCTATTGGTAAACGACATTCCCAGCCATTCGATAACATCTGACTCATCGGTTGATGTGATAGAGTTGTAGTAAATTGGGAAGATTGCTGTGCTAATCACCAAAGAGTAAACAGAGTTTGCCCAATCGTAAAACGACCATCCTTGTATCGCTTTTCTGTTGTAGGAACCATTTTCCATATTCTACAAAAAAAGAAAAGCACAGCAAATAATGCTGTGCTTTTTCGATAAAAGATTAGAGAATGAAGCAATTAATTAATTATTCACTTCGAATTCTACTCTTCTGTTTTTAGCTTGAGCTTTTTGTGTTCCGCTATCGTCTGCTAAATCCATTGCTTTCATGGCTTTAACAGCAACGCGATTTTCTTCAATTCCGTTTTCTATCAAAAATGCTTGAACGGCTTCTGCTCTTTGCTTAGAAATGTTTTCAGTAGTGTTGAGTTCTTCTTTTTTATCAGAGTGACCCACAATTGTGATAGAAACATTGGTATTGTCTTTTAGCAAGCTAACTAAACTTTCAAGAGCATCGGTGTTTCCAATTTCTGATGAGTTTTCATCAAAATAAACGGTTTTCAATTCAATGTTCGTTTCTACATCAGTATCATCGTCAGTTTCACCAACGGCTTCTGAGTAAACCACTTCCATTTGGTCGCCTTTTTCGTTTTGTTCACAATCGCAAGATCCCAATTCTTCCATATTAATTACCGATACCTCATCGACAAAGAAGTAAGAATCTGAAGTTTGACGTTGACCTCTAAACTGGCTGCTTAGGCGCAAGCGTTCGGTATCGCGCTTTTCGTTCATCATTTCCGGACTTGTAAAAGCACCAATTGTAAGGTATCTTTCATCTCCTTCTGCTTTTATTACTGTACAGATGGTTTCCCATAAATACTGATCTTTAAAAACGCGCTTTTTGCTGTGGTGAACGTTTGCTTTTACATCGTAAGATTCTAAATCACGTGATCTAGGTTTCTTAACCGATACGTAAGCTCCGATATTTGAATTAGCAAATTTTGACAAATCGGCTAAACTTACCTTGAAACTAACACAGTACGATTTACCTGCAATCAGCTTATCTTTAAGTTTAGTTTGAATATAAGTAATGGGGTCACTACCGCGATCTACCCACACTCGAATACCTGCGTAGTTTTCGCCTTCTGCTGGCAATTGGTAACCTTTTACGTTTTCAGGTTGGCTATATTCTTTCTTTACCGTAGAAGAAAAAAGATCTGCTGGTTGCTCTTCGTTCGGAGAGTACCAACCCGTTGCAAGTGTTATTTCACCTACTCCTTTTTTAACTTTTTTCTCTGTTTGTTCGAAGCTTGGGTTAGGAACCAAGTTGTTCTGAGCAAAACTTCCGATGCTTAAAAAGCCAACAAATGTGGCGGCTAATATTTGTTTCTTCATACCTTAAAATTGATGTGTTTTCACAGCCTCGATAAAAACCTTGACTTTTTCAGGGTCTGTGTCGGGATAAACACCGTGGCCTAAATTAGCAATATACCTTTGTCTACCAAAGCGATTCAACATGTTTTTAGTTTCTTCAACAATCTTGTCTTCACTTGCATAGAGCAAAGTAGGATCTAAATTTCCTTGTAGCGTTTTTGTATTCTGGTACAAAGCCCTTGCCATTTCAGGATGCGTGTTCCAATCTAAGCCAATGGTGTTGCAGTTTAGCTGGCCAAAATCTTCTAAGGCAAACCAAGCGCCTTTGGCAAAAACCGTTTTAGGCACTTCGCTAATTGCATCACAAATTTGCTGAAGGTAAGGGAACGAAAAGTCTTTGTATAAAGCTGGAGACAAAATTCCGGCCCAACTATCGAAAAGCTGAATCATGTCTGCCCCGGCTTCTACTTGAGCTTTTAAATATTCTATGGTAGAATCCGTAATCATTTGCAGCAATTCGTGCGCTAAATCAGGTTGTTGATACAGCATCTTGCGTGCTTCTGAAAACGTTTTAGAACCGGATCCTTCTACCATGTAGGCTAAAATAGTCCATGGTGCGCCAGCAAAACCCAATAACGGAACTCTGCCGTTTAATTCTTTTTTGGTGAGGGAAATGGCATCGGTTACGTATTTTAAATCGGCTCCTACATCTGCCTTATGAATTTGGCTTAAATCGGCTCTGCTGCGAATTCGATTTTCGAAATACGGACCTTTTCCTTTGATCATTTGGTAAGTAAGCCCCATTGCTTCTGGGATTACCAAAATATCACTGAAAATAATGGCTGCATCTACCCCTAAAAGATCTACAGGTTGCAGCGTAACTTCGCAAGCTAGCTCAGGAGTTTCTACCAACTCTTTAAAACCAGAAAGTTGAGCTCTTACCGCTCTATATTCTGGTAAAATTCTACCAGCTTGTCTCATGAGCCAAACAGGAACTCTCTCAGTTTCTTCCCCTTTAGCGGCTCTTAAAATTAAGTCGTTTTCTAATTTCAAAGTCTTAAATAATTTTCTGGATAACTGTTAAAGTAATCGCAATTGTACTATTTTCGGAATTAACTATACTAACATGTCTTATAAAAGCACCTTTGTAGGGTTTGTATTTATTTTCTTACAAACCGTTCTGTTTTCTCAAGAGTACGACAGTCTGAGGCATGTATTTACTGCTCATACTTACTCGAATTCTTTTGAGCACTTTGATGTTGCTATTAAATTAAATCACCACGTTAGGGTCAAAGATACTGATAGCGCCTTTATTTATCTGCAAGTTGCCGATTCAATTGCAAAAGCAACAGAAAACGATTCTTTAAAAGCAGATGCAGCTTTCAATATAGGAATTGCCTACTCGATAGTTTACAAATACGATTCTGCAGAAGTTGAATTTTTAAAGGCTATTCCACTCTACAAAAAGCAAAAAAACTTAGCTAAACTCGCTTATTGTTACAGAAACTTAGGAATAGCCAACAGGGGACTCGGAAAACTAGTTGAAGCCACCGAATACCTCTACGAGTCTTTAAGCATGTATTTAGACTTAGAAGATTCGTTAATGATCAATTTGGTGTATTTCGATATTGGCAATGTAGCATATTCCAATAATCAACTTGAGTTAGCTGAAGAAATGCTCACGAAGTGTCTTCCATTTTTTGAAGGTAACCCCAGCTATAAGCGAAATTTGGCAGTTGTTCAGAACGGATTGGGACTTCTACTCGAACACAAATACGATGACTCGAGCGGGCTTCCCTATTTCGAAAAGGCATTAGTGAACTATGGTTATTTTGGAGATTCGCTGGCCATTGCTCAAGTTTATAACAACATCGGGATGCATTACATTAATGGATCTCATACCCAACCCGATAGCGCTCTCAAATACTTGAACACGGCACTCGCCATTTTTAATCGACTAGAAAACAATTATTCTAAGCCTCCCATTATAATCAACATGGGTATCGCCTATGATAAAAAGAATGAAACCGAAAAAGCAATTGTTCATCTTAAAAAAGGAATTCAACTCGCAGAAGCCGGAAATCAATACAAAAACCATATCACAGGCTTAAAGCACTTACGCTCGATTTATGAAGAATTAAACGATTTCGAAAAAGCATTTCTTTATACAGATAGTCTGCGCCAAGTAGAATCTGATTTCAATTCGTTAGAAAAAACATCTCGGTTAGAAGAGATTCACCGCGAATTTAGCCTTGAGCGAAAAGAGCTTGAAAACATCCGACTTAAAAAAGAGCAACTCAGCCAACAGCGAGTAATTGAAAAGCAAGAGCTTATTAACCTACTATTAGTCTTATTGGTAGGAACCGTTATCATCTTCGCTATTGTAATTTACGCTTGGTATTTGAGACTTAAATCAGGAAACAAAAAACTGATGATCATGAAGAAAGAGCTCGAAATCAAGAGCTCTAACCTCGAGAAAATAAACGAATCGAAAAGTCAATTGATTAAGATTATTGGTCACGACTTACGCTCACCCGTTGGTAATACGCTTACCTTATTGCAGCTAATTGAACCCGAAGAAGAAAACAAAGAAGAACACTTGTTAGCCATTCAATCTGCTACAAACTCGCTTTATCTATTGAACAACTTAATGGAGTGGATCAACACCAACGATGGCGCACATTTATCGGCAGATATTTCACAGCCCATTTCAATTAGCCGAAGCCTAAAGAGGTGCCACGATATGTTCCATGTTTTTAGTCAACTCAAAGGTGTTCGGCTCAATTTTTCAGCTCAAGAAGATTTTCATGTAATTGCCAACGAAGACATGATGGATACCATTTTAAGAAACCTTGTAAGTAATGCTTACAAGTTTACTCCCAAAGGCGGTTCTGTTGAATTACGGGCTTTTAGAGAGTTTTCGAAAATTAGAATTCAAGTTATCGATTCGGGAACAGGCATGGATCAAGCTACTTTACAGTCTATTCTAGAGCACAAAAAGGTAAAATCTCGAGCTGGAACTAACTCTGAGAAAGGATCAGGATTGGGTCTTACCATTGTTCACAGTTTACTTGAGAAAATGGATTCTCAATTAGAAATCACAACGGAGATTGGTGTAGGAAGCACCTTCAGTTTCGTACTTAAAGAAGCACAATAAAAAAACCCAGAGCTTCTGCCCTGGGTTCCTACCATCTTTAAACAAAAAGACAGCCAATTATTTATTTCTCTCTTTAATTAAATTTAAAGCAGAACCTGCTCTATACCAATCAATTTGATTCGCGTTGTACGTATGATTGGCTAGAATTGTGTCTTCTGTACCATCATCGTGTTTTACCTTAATGGTAAGCGGCTTATCTGGTGCAAAATCTTTTAGATCTACAAAATCGAAACGATCGTTTTCTTGAATTTTGTCGTAATCGTTTTCATCTGCAAATGTTAATCCGAGCATACCTTGCTTTTTCAGATTGGTTTCATGAATTCTTGCAAAAGATTTCACCAAAACAACCTTAACACCTAAATGCCTTGGCTGCATAGCTGCATGCTCTCTTGAAGAACCTTCACCGTAATTCCAATCTCCAACTACCACAGAAGGTAAGTTGTTGGCTTTGTATTCTCTTTGCACGTCAGGAACCGTTCCATATTCGCCAGAAACCTGACTCTTCACTTTATCGGTTTCCATGTTGAAGGCATTTACTGCACCCGTTAACGTATTGTTGGCAATATTATCTAGGTGCCCTCTATAACGTAACCATGGGCCCGCCATAGAAATATGATCGGTTGTACACTTACCATGTGCTTTAATTAATAAAACAGCATCTTCGATGTTTTCGCCATTCCACGGTTCAAATGGAGACAAAAGTTGCAAACGGTCAGAACCTTCTTTTACCACTACTTCTACTCCACTTCCATCTGCTGCTGGAGCTTGGTATCCGTTTTCTTCTACGGCAAACCCTTTAGAAGGAAGCTCTTCACCAACTGGCTCATCAAGCATCACCTCTTCACCGTTTTTGTTTACCAATTTATCAGTCATCGGATTAAAACCTAAATCACCGCTAATGGCAATAGCTGCAACAATTTCAGGAGAAGTTACAAAAGCGTGGGTATTGGGATTTCCGTCTGCACGTTTAGCAAAGTTTCTATTGAATGAATGTACAATACTATTTACAGGTGCATTTTTAGGATCTTTATACCTCGCCCACTGACCAATACACGGGCCACAAGCATTTGTAAAAATGGTAGCGTCTAACTTTTCAAAGATTTGGAGTAAACCGTCTCTTTCAGCTGTATACCTTACCTGCTCAGAACCTGGATTAATACCAAACTCTGCCTTAGTTGCCAATCCTTTATCGATAGCTTGTTGAGCAATTGAAGACGCTCTTGATAAATCTTCGTAAGAAGAGTTGGTACAAGAACCAATTAACCCCCATTCTACTTTTGTTGGCCATCCGTTCTTCTCTGCTTCTTCTCTCATTTTAGAGATTGGTGTTGCTTTATCTGGAGTAAACGGACCGTTAACGTGAGGCTCTAATTCGCTTAAGTTAATTTCGATTAGCTGATCGAAGTATTGTTCTGGGTTATTGTATACTTCGGCATCGCCCGTTAAGTGCTCTGCTACTGTATCTGCCGCTGCAACAACATCTGCTCTATCGGTAGAGTTTAAGTATCTTCTCATTGACTCATCGTAGCCAAAAGTAGAAGTAGTTGCACCAATTTCAGCTCCCATGTTACAGATGGTTCCTTTTCCTGTTGCAGAAAGAGATTGTGCTCCTTCTCCAAAGTACTCGACAATACAACCCGTACCACCTTTAACGGTTAAGATTCCTGCTACTTTTAAGATCACGTCTTTAGCCGAAGTCCAACCGCTCATTTTACCCGTTAGCTTAACGCCAATCAATTTCGGGAATTTAAGTTCCCAAGGCATTCCGGCCATTACATCTACTGCATCTGCACCACCAACACCAATAGCTACCATTCCCAAACCACCCGCATTTACGGTGTGAGAATCGGTTCCTATCATCATTCCACCTGGAAAAGCGTAGTTTTCTAACACTACTTGGTGAATAATACCTGCACCTGGTTTCCAAAAACCGATTCCATATTTATTAGATACCGATTCTAAGAAATTAAATACCTCATTATTCTTATTAAACGATTCTTGTAAATCTTTATCTGCTCCTAACCTTGCTTGAATCAAGTGATCACAATGCACTGTAGAAGGAACCGCAGCCTTATCTCTTCCAGATTGCATAAACTGAAGAAGAGCCATCTGTGCCGTTGCATCTTGCATAGCCACACGATCTGGACGAAAGTCTACATAATCTTTGCCTCGAGTAAAACCTTCTGAAGCATTTCCTACATCTAAGTGGGTGTAAAGAATTTTTTCTGAAAGGGTGAGAGGTTTACCTACTGCCTTACGAGCCGCTTCGATGCGCTCAGGCATTTTGGCATATACCTCTTTTATCATTTCGATATCAAACGCCATAGTTGATGTTTCAAATTGTTAATTAAGAACTGTTTTTGGTTAATCACGAATTTAAGCATTACAGCGCTGGTTAGAAAGTATTTGCACTCAAAAAACACAGTAATAACACTTGTTTAGCTTGAATTCAAAAAGTGTTTAAGAGTGGTTAACAACATATATCACCGTTTATCAAATATTCCCTCCAAGCTTAAGTTCGAACCATTAATTTTACACCCTCTCATGAAAATAAACACACAGAATATAGAAGTTGCCTTAAAGAGCATTCGCGGACAAGTTTTGCGAACCATTTTAACGGTCATGATTATTGCTTTAGGAATTACGGCACTTGTAGGAATTCTTACGTCTATAGACGCCTTAAAATCGGCAATTAACGATCAATTCACCTCAATGGGAGCCAATTCTTTTTCGATTCGAAATAGAACCGATTTCAATGTAAACCGAGATGGAAAAAGACAAAAGCGAAAGCCGGTTATCCAATACCAAGAGGCTTTAGAATTTATTGAGAACTACTCGTATCCGGCAGATCTTTCCGTTTCTACTCAAGTACAATTTAGCGCTAAGCTGAAATACAAAAACCAAGAAACCAACCCGAACATTCCCATTTTCGCAAGTGACGAATTGTACATGGCTACCAGCGGATTTTCGTTAAAATCGGGTAGAAACTTTAACGAGAATGAAATTATTGGTTCTTCGAAAGTAGCTTTAATCGGATATGAAATTGCTCAAGATCTATTTAAAAACGTAGATCCGATCGGAAAAACGGTAAGAATTTCGAACATTGGATACGAAGTGATTGGCGTGCTCGATAAAAAAGGGTCGAGTTTCGGTTTTGGTGGAGATAAAAATGTAGTTATTCCTATCTCTACAGGTAGACAGTATTACAGTCGGCCAAATATGAATTTCACCATCACCATTTTAACAAATGGCCCCCAACATTTAGAACCTGCCATTAACGAAGCTACTGGTTTGTTTCGTGCCATTCGAGGCGATCAACTTATAGAAGAAAACTCGTTTTCAGTGAACCGAAGCGACAATTTAGCAAGTGTTCTTATCGACAATATTTCTGTTGTTACCATTGTTGCAACACTTATTGCCTTAATCACGCTTTTAGGAGCTGCTATTGGTTTAATGAATATTATGCTCGTATCAGTAACGGAAAGAACCAAAGAGATCGGAACCAGAATGGCTATAGGAGCAAAAACATCAGCTATCCGAGGTCAATTTTTAATGGAGGCCATTGTGATTTGCCAAATCGGAGGATTGGTTGGCATTTTTCTAGGCATCACCATTGGTAATGTGGTTTCTTTCATAATTGGCAGCACTTTTATTATTCCTTGGGCTTGGATCCTACTGGGAGTAGTTATTTGCTTGGTCACGGGGGTTGTAGCTGGTTTTTACCCCGCTCAAAAAGCTAGTCGTTTAGACCCAATTGAAGCGTTAAGGCACGAATAAAAGAATGATTAAATAGTCAGAAATCGAATCAAAATCCATTTTTGACGGTTCGTTTTCACCCCTTTTTTTTGACCGAAAAAGATAGAGTCGAAACACAATTCTTCCATTCTTTTTAAAGAATCTAAGTCAGAATCTCTGCAAACTTGTTTCGTTTAGAAAGCGAGCAGAAATTATGCGCTTGGCGACCAAACAGCAACACCTGTCTTTTTATATTGTTAGAGCTTTTACACCACCTCACCCATAAGCAAAAAGATAGATTGAGATTTAATTCATCACTTATAGGTTATTTGAACCAGTTTTAAACAAAAAAAAGCCGATTTAAATGAATAAATCGGCTTTACATATGGTTTTAGCAGAAATGATTACTCACCTACTACTTCAAACTTGATGTTTTCAGAAATCTCACGATGCAATTTAATCGTTGCTTCGTAAGAACCTACTTGTTTGATGTCTTCACCAACAATTGAGATGTTTTTTCTATCAATATCAACTCCTAAACCTTTAAGAGCTTCAGCTAATTGAATAGTGTTAACAGATCCGAAGATTTTACCTGTTTCACCCACTTTAGCACCAATCTTGATAGACATTTCTCTCAATTTAGCAGCAGTTGCTTCTGCAACTTCTTTCACTTTAGCTTCTTTGTGTGCTCTTTGACGCAAAGTTTCTTCGTGCATTTTCTTTACAGAAGAAGTAGCTAAAATTGCTTTTCCTTGAGGAATCAAATAATTTCTACCGTATCCAGGTTTTACCGATACTAAATCGTCTTTATAACCTAGATTTTCAATATTCTCTTTTAATATAACTTCCATGTTCTTGCCTCCTCTAGATTATTTTAACATGTCACCAACGTATGGTAAAATAGCTAAATGACGAGCGCGCTTAACAGCTGTAGAAACTTTGCGCTGGTACTTTACAGATGTACCTGTAACTCTTCTTGGTAAGATTTTCCCTTGCTCGTTAACAAATTTGATAAGGAACTTAGGATCTTTATAATCGATGTATTTTATGCCAGCTTTGCGAAAGCGACAGTATTTTTCTTTTTTAACCTCGATGTTGATCGGGGTAAGATATCTGATTTCTGAACTTTTATCTGCCATCTTAATAATGCTTTAAATATTTAACTACGCTGCTTCTTCGCCTTTTCTTCTTTGCTTTTCAGCAAACTCAACGTGGTGCTTGTTCATTTTCACTGTAAGAAAACGTAAAACACGCTCATCACGCTTTAATTCAACTTCGTAGCTTGATAAAATGTCTCCGGCAGCTTCAAATTCAATGAGGTGATAAAAACCTGTAGTCTTCTTTTGAATTGGGTAAGCCAATTTCTTTAAACCCCAATGGTCTTGGTGCTTAATCTTAGCTCCGCTATCTTTAAGAATACTCTCAAATTTCTTCACTGCTTCCTTTACCTGATCATCAGATAAAACGGGAGTTAAAATGAAAACAGTTTCGTAACGATTCATAAATTAAAATTTAAATTCTCAAATCCCCATAAATTTTGGGGTTGCAAAAGTAGTAAAACCAATTGATAATTAAAATAGTAGGAACCCACTATTCATTACTGTTGAAAACAACCGCAAATTTAGCCTTTCTTTCTTTTCAGCGTTTTTTTCAATCGTGCTACATTTGTAGCAATGGATAAGTATGTAGTTTCTGCCTTAAAGTATAGACCCACCACTTGGGATTCTGTTGTTGGTCAGCAATCAATTACCGATACGCTGCAGAATGCAATTAAAAACAATCACCTAGCGAAAGCCTTTCTTTTCTGTGGCCCACGTGGAGTGGGTAAAACTACAACAGCCCGTATCTTAGCAAAAACCATTAACGCTGATCTCAATACAGACGATAGAGAAGATTTTGCTTTTAACATCTTTGAACTAGATGCTGCTTCTAATAACAGTGTAGACGATATTAGAAACCTTATTGACCAAGTTCGTGTACCACCACAAACAGGAAAATACAAAGTCTACATTGTAGATGAGGTACACATGCTCTCAAATGCTGCTTTTAATGCATTCTTAAAAACATTAGAAGAACCACCAGAGCACGCCTTATTTATCTTAGCCACTACCGAGAAACACAAAATTATCCCCACCATTCTCTCTCGATGTCAAGTTTTCGAATTTAACCGCATTCAAATTCAAGACATGGTAAACCACTTACAAAAAGTGGCAAAAAGTGAAGGAGTAGAAATTGGTGAAGACGCGTTACACATCATTGCACAGAAAGCAGACGGAGGTTTACGAGATGCGCTTTCTATGTTTGATCAGATTGTTTCATTTTCTGGGAATACCATTAGTTATGAAGATGTAATTAAAAACCTCAATGTTCTTGATTACGACTACTATTTTCAACTAACCGACTTAATTCTCGAAAACAACATTCCGAAATGCCTTCTCATATTCAACGAAATTTTAAACAAAGGTTTCGATGGGCACCATTTTATTAATGGATTAGCAGAGCATTTTAGAAATTTAATGGTTTGCCTCAATACAGAAACGGTAGAATTACTCGAAGTAGGTGAAGGAATTGCCACTCGTTACCAAGATCAAGTTCAAAAAATTGATTTTGCCTTTATCTCTGATGCACTCACCCTTTGCCACGAATGCGATGTAAAATACCGTCAAAGTAGAAATCAACGTTTATTAGTAGAAACCACTTTAATGCAATTGGCTTCTATTACGGCTGCTTCAAAAAAAAAAGCAATAGAGTAAGGTTTCCTATTATTATTCTTGAGCAATTCAAGAAAAGTATTGATGCTGAAAATACGCAGCCCAAGGTAGAATTGCCCTCACAATCTGCTGCAACATCGGTTCCTACCCCTAGCCAAACTGTTGAGCAAGCTCAGCAAGAAATAGTGCAAGCTGCCGCACCCAAGAGAAAGCTAAAATCGCTCAATAAAAACCTGCAAATCAAAGGGTTTAACAAAACTCGACTCAAAGATGCAGGCAAAGAGCGAGAACAAAAACTAGCAGACGAAGAAGAAGATCTTACCAACAAACCTAAAGATCCGGTAGATCAAAAAGTGCTCGAAAAGATTTGGAAAGAATTTGCTTTGGAAGAACAAAAAAAAGGAAAACTATTGCTTTTTAATGTTCTAAACGAAACGGTTCCGAAACTTGAAAATGAAATCGAAATTCATTTTGTGGTTGGGCATTATTCTGCAGAAGTTGAGTTTAATAACGAAAAACACCTTCTTTTATCTTTCTTGAAGAAGAAGCTGAACAACTATCATATTCAGCTTTATTACCGAATTGAAGAAATTAAAGAAGAAAATAAACTCTACACCAACCGAGATAAATTTGAGTTCTTACAGAAAAAACACCCTGTTCTTAGCCAGTTAATGCAACGATTTAACCTCGAAGTAGATTATTAATTGGCTTCTCTTTCGAAAAACTGATTATTGAACTGTTCGGGAAATTTCGCTTGAATGGGGGCGTAATATTTCTCCAGTTTTTCTAAATCAGCTTGAACATCATCGGTAGGAACCAATAGTTCACCACAATGAACCTCCTTTTTCACATAATCAGCATATGCCAATACAATAGGAATATCGCAACTACGGGCAACACGATGAAACCCGGTTTTCCATCGAACAACGCGAGATCGGGTTCCTTCTGGAGTAAATAACAAACCAAAATTTTCTTTCGATTGAAGTAGACTTTGCAGCTGCTCTACAAACTCATGTGTTTTGTCTTTTCTATCTACCGGAATACCGCCTGTAAAACGAAGAAATAAGTTTAGCGGAAACCAAAACAGCTCTTTTTTGATTAAATATCGGCCTTTAATCCCCAATCCCCACAAAGAAGGAAGCGCCAAAAAAAAGTCGAAATTCGATGTGTGCGGAGCTGCAATTAACACGTATTTCTTCACTTCTTTCGGGATTTCTCCTGTGAGTTTCCACCCCATTAGGCGCAGTAAGAATCGACCCATTGATTTTTTCATGATATGCTATCCTACGTTCAATCTATGAACGAAAGTGCGTAAAAAATTAGTGGCTTAAAAACACTTCACTAAAATTTACCAAATAGAGTTTTTCAGTGGCTCGTGTAAAGGCTGTATACATCCAGCGCATTAACTCTTTATCGAGCATTTCTTCGGTTAAATACCCCTGATCAATAAAGACAACCGGCCATTGTCCACCCTGGGCTTTGTGGCAGGTTACTGCGTAAGAATACTTAACTTGAAGTGCATTGTAATACGGATCTTTCTTGATGAGTTCTAACCGTTCAGATTTACTGGTAGCTTCGAAGTAATCTTCATAAACCGACCAAAATAATTTATCGGTTTCTGCTTTTTCGAGTGCCGAAGTTTCTACATGTATTGAGTCGAGCATAATTTTTACTTCTAACTCAGGTTCTTCTGGATAATCGATTAAAAAACCCGAAACATTCGCAAACGAAAATCCGTGCATTTCTTCTCGACTTATCACTTTGTTGACTTGAAATGTGTCTCCGTTAGCAATAAAGCCCACTTTAGATTCTTTATCGAGCCAATTGTAATTGTTTTTTACTACCATGAGCAAGTCGCCAGCACTAATTTCTTCTTCTCGGTAAAGAATGCGTTGACGAATTTGCTGGTTAAATAAGTTGGCTCTTTTATTCGAACGAGTAATAATTAACACTTCACTTTCACCATAATTAGAATAGGCAGATTGTATGCTATCTTCAAGTTCCATTCCGTTGATGGCTTCTACATCGGTAGAAGAAGCCGCATGGATAGATAAGGTAAATTGTTCTGAATCTATATCGTTTCTAATCTTAGTAGCATTGGTTAAAATACTCGATTCGGCATCTTGACGAACTACTTCTTTTAATTCTACCCCATCAATTTTTAGGTGGAATTCGTCTCTAAAATACCGTGGAATCAAGGCAGGGCTAATATCTGAACCAACTGGTGGCAACTGGGCTACATCGCCTACCAACAATAGTTTGCAATTCTTACCGTTATAAACGAATTGTATTAAATCGTCTAATAAATTACTGTAAGAACCAGGAGTGAAACCTTGAATCATACTCGCTTCATCTACCACAAAGAGCGTGTTGCTTGAGTTGTTTTTACCGAGGTTAAAAACCATTTCTCCGTTTTGTTCTTGCAGCCAATAAATGCGTTTATGAATCGTAAAGGCCATTTGATGAGCATAATTACTCATTACTTTAGCTGCTCTTCCGGTAGGAGCCATCAAAACCGTGGTTCGATTAAAACTTTTCAACGCATTTACCAAAGCGGCTAACAAGGTGGTTTTACCGGTTCCTGCATACCCTCTTAATATGAACAAATCCTTAATTTTTGGTTCGCACAAAAAGCGAGACACTTTAGAAATGAAGAGATTTTGATCGCTGGTTGGTTCAAAATCAAGGAAGTGTAATAATTGATTCTGAAAGTCTTGATTATTCATTAGTGAATACGAGTAAAATGCAAGTATACAAAGCGTTAGCAGAACTTTTACGATTTGAAAAAAATTGTAGATTTGCTGTCACACGAAATTGATAAACAACAGTCAACAAATAAAACATGAAAGAAACGATTAGCAAGTTTGCAGCTCCGATAGTTTTTACCTTAATCGGTTTAGTAATTTTAATTACAGGTGGAGCGCAAGGCCAAAACAGTATGGTACTTATTGGTGGTGCCGTTTTTACCTTAATCGGAATTGTAGCCTTATTAAATGCACTTTCTATTATTAAGAATGCACTTTCTACTGGTGTAATCGTGGTGATGCTAATTTTATCGGTATTGTTGGGCTACTTCAACTACGATTCTATTAAAAGACCCATCGAGTTTAACGAAAAGAAATCTGAAATCTACGCAGAAGTTGTTCAGCGTTTAAAAGATATTCGTGAAGCACAAGTAGCGTACAAAAAAGAATACGGCAAGTACGCTGGAAATTTCGACACTTTAATCAATTTCTTAAAAAATGATTCTATTTCTGTTGTAAGTATGATGGGTTTTGTGCCAGATACTCTTACAGAATCTGAAGCTCTTGAATTAGGAATTATCAGCAGAGATACTACGCGTATTCCTGCCTTTGAAAGTGTGTACCACGAAGAATACCTTAAAACACGTTTCCAAAAAGTAGCGCTTGCCGCTGATTCTTTACCCAAGGTTCCTAAAAGCAACAACGAGTTTGCTATGGAAACTGATATGGTAGAGAGAAACAACGTTTTAGTTCCCGTATTTGAAGTAAGAGATCCTGAGCCTTTCGATCCAAAAGAGCCTATGATTGTAGGATCGTTAGAAGACCCTAGAACAGCGGGTAACTGGAAAGAAGAAAAATAATCGTTCTCGTTTGACAGAAAATAACGAACATAGAGCATTTAGTTCTCAAAGAAGCAGTTCTGAAATCAGGGCTGCTTCTTCTGATTTTGGATTAATCGGATTGGAAGAGAAACGCTTGAGCAGCGCGCGATTAAGCACTCAAAACAAAGCTTTTTTCAATTTTCAATCGAATGGTTTTTCTGCAGATTCTGCTTCCCTTTCGCAAGAATTAAAGAAAGCACTGCCCACTTCTTCGTGGCTTTCTGTGCAACCTAAAGTGATTATTTTCGGAGTGTATTCGCGTTATTTTTCACTTATTCCGCTTTCGTTTTACGACATCAATCAACCGTTATCGAACATCACCATCGATCAGCACTCAACAGAAAATCTTCAATTAATAGACAAATTGAACGATTTAGATTTAGTAATTCGTTATGGTTTTGATGAGAATTTAGCGAATGAAATTCGCAAAACACTTCCCAAAGCGCAATTTCGATTTTTATATTCAGGCTGGCTTATACAGCTACAATTAAAAAGTCAGAATCAAAAATACTTGGTAGGCATTCATGCAGCCAACAACCATGTGGCCATTGCTTTATTCAAAAAAGGCGTTCTGCATCTTTTCAATACTTTTCCGAAAGAAAACGAGCAAGATGTAAGTTATTTTGGCTTATACAGCATTCAAGAATTAGGGTTTCCAGTGGCACAATGTCATCTGCAACTTAGCGGATCTTCTGCCGAAACCGAAGCACTATTACCTGTCTTAAATCAATATATCAAAACCGTTGAATTGGCAGAAACACCAACAGAATTCATGAGTGAAAATTCAGAAGAATTTTCTCGATTTTACCCAATAAACCAGTTGTATTTGTGCGTATAATTAGAGGACGATATAAAGGAAAACGCCTTACGGCTCCGAACCGATTACCCGTAAGGCCCACAACTGATTTTGCCAAAGAAGCTCTCTTTAATATCATAGAAAATATGGTTACCATCGAAGGGCTCAAAGTACTCGATTTGTTTTGCGGAACGGGAAACATCAGCTACGAATTTGCCTCTCGAGGTGCCGATGATGTTTTAGCGGTTGATCTTAATTTCGGGTGCGTGCGCTTTGTATTCGACACTGCCAATCAACTCGATTTTCAAGAATTGAGATCGTACAAATCAGATGCTTTCAAGTTTATTCATAAAACTACCGAGCAATTCGATTTAATTTTTGCCGATCCGCCTTACGATTTAAAAACCCTACCTACCTTACCTGATGAGATTTTCAATCATGAACTTTTAGTTCCAGATGGAATCTTAATTTTAGAACATCCGAAGGAACACGATTTCAGTGAGCATCCTAAATTCTTAATGCACAAAAATTACAGTGCCGTCAACTTTTCTTTCTTTAAAAACTAATTCGATATGTCGAAAATTGCTGTTTTTCCTGGTTCGTTCGATCCAATCACTGTAGGACATGAAAAAATCGTTTTGCGCGGATCAAAAATGTTCGATGAAATTGTAGTAGCCGTAGGCGAAAATTCACAGAAAAAATACTCTCTCGACCTCGAAGCTCGCATAGAGCAAATAAAAAAAGTGTTTAAAAATGTGCCCAATGTTAGGGTAGAATCGTACTCTGGCCTCACTATTGAATACTGTAAAAGCATCAACGCACGTTATATTCTTCGTGGTTTACGAACAGCGGCCGATTTTGAATATGAGCGTACTATTGGTGTGTTAAATATGACAATGGACCAAGATATTGAAACAGTATTTTTAATTAGCCAACCCGAGTACTCTGCTGTATCTTCAACTATGGTTCGTGAAATTATGAAACACGGTGGCAACGCCAATCCTTTTTTACCTAAAGCTTTACAACAATAAATGAGATTTATTACAGCATTTTTTTTACTTCTTACAACGCTTACTGTCTCAGCAGCCAAAACCCATGTTTCAGGTAAAATTGACGGTTATTTCAACGAAAAAATTGAATTGCTTAAAAATGCTGATGCCTTATCGAAATTAAAATTACCGGTAGGAACCGATTCCATTTCTAACGATGGAACTTTTCAATTTGAGCTAGACATAGAGCATAGCTTTACCGGTTACCTCCGTGTAGCCGACCGGGTAATTCCGTTTCATGTTCAGCCCGGAGCTCAGCTCTACTTACAACTAGAATGTCCAGTAGATTTAGAAGACTTGCTTACACCCGTTACCTTCGATAGTGTGCATGTTGCTGGAGTTTCTGTTGATGAATGGGCAACAAAAGATCAATTCTTACGTGCTGTAAATTCTTTTATTGATCAAAATCAAACCCGAATTTTCTACAAAAAAGCAGATTCTGTTAAAGCCGTTTTTATCGATTCAATTCAAACCCATTTTAACAGTGCCATTGCGCAATCTACTTATCTAAAACATTTTATCACATTCACCTTGGGTGGCTTAGAAATTGTGCTCAACACACCAGCCAAAACAGTTTTCGATAGCTTGGTTGCCGATACTGAAATCATGTATAAAGAAGCAGCTTACACCACTTTTGTTACCCAGTTTTTTAACGATCGGCTCAATAAGCTCTTTAATAGCCACTTCAGAAAAGAGCGAGAATCTCTCGAAAAACAACCTTACGAAACGTTAAGCCAAGTATTTGCCAACGATGAATTCCTTCAACATAACGAGGCATTAAGAGAATACGTTCTCCTCTACTTTGCGTTCAACGATGTAAAAACGAGTACGGTTCCTACCGAAACATGGTTAAAATTAATGTATAAAGTAGCGCAAAACAGCCCATATGAAGAGCACCGAAGAATTGCGCAAAACATGATTCAGAAACTCGATTTATTAGAACAAAAAGAGTTGGCTCCTTCTTTTAAGCTGCCTAGTTCTTCTGGTCGCAAGGTGGAATTAAGCGAGTTTCAGGGCAAATTTGTTTACCTACAATTTTGGGCAGATTGGAGCATGGTGGCCGTAAAAGACATGAAAATTCTTGAGCGAATTCACAAAGAAAATCATCGAAATATTGAAATTGTAAGCATTAACATTAACCGTGATGCGGCCGCTGTAGAGCAACTTTTAAGCGTCAACAAAAAATTTAAATGGACGTTTCTTCACTTCGATTTAGATTACCAACTCTTGCGAGATTATGCCGTGCAAACCGCGCCAGTTTATGTATTACTCGATCAGCACGGAAAGGTTTTAATGGCTCCTGCAGACAGTCCTGTTCAGATGTTTAACCTGCTATCTACCATCAAAACCAATGCAGACGATGCGCCTGCTCCTTACCTAATGATTAATAATTACGAGAAAGAGCGCTTACGATAACTTCTCTTGAAAAGCATCAAGCACCGTGTGAATCGAAGTATACGTATTTGATCTTATTTCGTTAATTCTCTCGGTAGGAACCCAAACAACCTCTGTAATGTCTTCTTCCGTTTGAGGAATTAATTCCCCTTCGAAATCAGATTTCACCAGATACCACCACGTTTTCTTAAGGTGTTGTTGCCCCTTCATCTCATACGTATGATACGTATGCGTTAAAAACTCTCCCAAACTTAATCCAGAAATACCGCACTCTTCTTCGATTTCACGAATAGCCGCTTCTTCGGGTGTTTCGTAATCGTCTAGTTTACCTTTAGGTATATCCCATTTTCCTTTGCGTTTAATAATTAAACAGTCGCCATTCTCTTTTTGAACAATGCCACCAGCCGCTTGCACAAACTTGTATAGCTTTCTGAATTGATACAGCAACTCGTCTAAATCCCAATGAAAGATTACAGCAGATTGACAATTCTTTTGGCTCTCGATAAGAAGAATTAAGTTGCTCAACGATTTTTTGTTCAAAAAACGCGTTTTTTCACCTGTAAATCCCTTGTAGAACTCCTCTGAATTGGTCAAATACAGAGGCTTATTTTTGATAAAAACTTTATACTTTTGAGTCATGAATATGTTAGAAGATTCGAGCCTCAAAGTAGCAGAATTTCTGCTTCAAATAAAAGCAGTAGTTTTAAACGTTAACGAACCATTTCAGTGGTCGTCTGGTTGGAAATCTCCCATTTATTGTGACAACCGAAAAACGTTGAGTTATCCGAAAATTAGAACCTTTATTCGTCAAGAGTTTACCAAAAAAATTGACGAAAACTTTGGAACTCCAGATGTAATTGCTGGTGTGGCCACAGGCGGTATTGCCCCTGGTGTTTTAATAGCTCAAAATCTAGGCATACCCTTCGTTTATGTTCGCCCAGAACCTAAAAAGCACGGTTTAACCAACCAAATTGAAGGGGTAATCGAAGAAGGACAAAGCGTAATTGTAATCGAAGATTTAATTTCTACAGGCGGAAGCAGCTTAAAGGCCGTAGAGGCACTGCGCCAAAAAGGCTGTATTGTAAAAGGCTTAGTGGCTATTTTCTCTTATGGTTTCGAGATAGCAGACCAAAACATGAAAGAAGCGCAATGCCCTTACTTTACCCTCACCGATTACGATACGTTGGTAAAAAAAGCTATGGATTCGAACTTAATTGGCTCTGGTGATTTAAAATCGTTACGAGCTTGGAGAGAAAACCCAGCAGAATGGAATAATCAATAATTGCTTGAATTCGTAGAACTATGACAACTATTAAGAGTAAGGTAGTAACGGTAAATCAAACTCCTGAAGAAGTATTCTCATTTCTTCGAAATTTGAACAATTTAGAGAAATTGATGCCAGAAGACCGCGTAAAAGATTGGAACTCTGATGAGAATCAATGTTCTTTTCAGATTAAAGGTTTAGCTAAAATTGGCATGACGTATAATTCTGAAGTTGCGAACGAACACCTAAAATTTGTTTCTTCTTCAGATAAGCCGTTTCCGTTTACTCTCAACATATTCATGAAAGAAAACGGAGACAAAAGTGATTGCAACATTGTTTTCGAAGGTGAAATGAATGCCATGTTAAGCATGATGGCCAAAACACCGTTAACCAACTTTTTTAATATGTTGGCCGATAAACTGAAAGAAATTAACGAATAAACTTCGTTTCGTGAAACCCGAAAGCAGCCACTTCTCCAGTGCTGCTTTCTAACACGATATTTCCAGAATCTTCTACTCCTAGCACTTTGTACATTTCGGGTGCTCGATTTACCATTTGAAAAGCCGTAGGCAAATTTCTTCGATACATTTTTCGCTGGTAATCTTCTTGCAATGCATCCGTATTGGCATTTAGTCGTAAATACTGAATTTCAATATTCTTGCATAATTCGGCCAAAACATGTTGAACAGGAATGTGCTGCCCCGTCAGCAATTTTAACGATGTAGCCTTATAATCAGTCGTAAATCTTTCTTGATTTACATTCAACCCTATTCCTACAATACTCTTCGATATATACGAATCGCTCAACGTATTTTCTACCAAAATTCCAGCTATTTTGTGCGATCCTACCAAAATATCATTGGGCCATTTTATGCTCACATCGGTAGGAGCCAAACTCTCTACCGTTTTTAACACTCCCAAAGAGATGGCTTGTGTCAATTTAAACTGAGCACTCGCTTTTAATCGTTTTGGCTTAAAGAAGAAGCTGCACAATAAATTCTGAGCAGCATGACTTTCCCACTTTTTGCCGCGCTGACCTTTGCCCCCTGTTTGATGATTAGCATAAACAACAAGCCCTTCATTTCTGACAGTTTGTCTTACTAACTGGCTGGTATAGTTGTTGGTTGAATCAACGGAGTCAAGGTGAATAATCTCTTGACCAACAAATAGCGTGTTCATGCGTTATAAAAAGCGATTGATACTGCGAATATAATGCTCTTATAGCGAGCTTAAATACTTATTTTTGCGCGTTTTAGTAGAAAGACTTTAATGACAGAAGAAAAAATTATTCCAACTCCCTCAGATATAGCAGAAACCGCCATTCACGGGATTTTAGAAAAAAAGGGTTTAGAAGTAAAACTTTTAGACCTAAGAAACGTAGACCATGCAGTGTGTGATTACTTTGTAATTTGCCACGGTTCTTCCAACATCAACGTAGATGCAATTGCAACATCTGTTGAAGATGAATTAAGAAAGCGTTATGCAGAGAAACCAGGCCACCGCGAAGGGTATGACAATGCCGAGTGGATTATTTTAGACTACTTTAATGTAGTAGTGCACATTTTTCAAAAAGAATTTAGATCATACTACAACCTCGAAGAGCTTTGGGCAGATGCTAAAGTTACCGAGATTGAAGGTTAATGTTTAGTTTATGGCAGACAAGAAAGATAATAATCAGATGAATAAAATGAGGAGCCGACTTCAAGGAAATAAAAAGCCAGCTCCTAAAGGTAGTGGCGGAAATAACTTCAATTTCTATTGGATTTACGCCATTATAGCAGTCGTGTTAATCTCTATTAACCTTCTTAATTTTAACGCTTCTACCATCTCTATTACTTCTTCTGAGGTAGAGCAATTGCTAAAAAGTGGTGACGTAAACAAGATTATAGTTTACAATATAGATGGTAATGCCAAGTCTGGTGAAATCTATATTAAAGCCGACTCGATTACCAAAGAATCACATAAAAAGAGATTAAAAGAAGACTTTTTTGGAGGTGATAACAAATATGGTCCACATTACTCTTTTGAAGTAGGCCCTTGGAAAGAAACCATTGATGCCGACATTAAAGAGTGGAAAAAACAAAACAAAGCCGAAAGCGAAGACAAAAACTTTGTTTACGATACAAAAACCCAAGACACTTGGGGTAGAGATTTACTCGGCTGGATTATACCGATTGCAATCATCGTTGGTTTGTGGTTGTTCTTAATGCGAAGAATGAGCGGAACAGGTGGTCCTGGCGGACAGATTTTCAACATTGGTAAATCAAAAGCTCAACTATTCGATAAAGATACCAGTGTTAAAGTAACATTTGATGATGTTGCAGGTGTTGAAGAAGCCAAAGAAGAGATTAAAGAAATTGTTGACTTCTTAAAAACTCCGAAAAAATATACCGCCTTAGGTGCTAAAATTCCGAAAGGAGCTTTATTAGTAGGCCCTCCGGGAACAGGTAAAACCCTTTTAGCTAAAGCCGTTGCGGGTGAAGCTCAAGTACCTTTCTTCTCACTATCAGGTTCTGATTTTGTTGAGATGTTTGTAGGGGTAGGTGCGTCTCGTGTTCGTGATTTGTTTAAGCAGGCAAAAGAAAAAGCACCTTCGATTATCTTTATCGATGAAATTGATGCCATTGGTCGTGCGCGTGGTAAAAATGCGATGCAAGGCTCTAACGATGAGCGTGAAAACACCTTAAACCAGTTGCTAACAGAGATGGATGGTTTCGGCACAAATACAGGTGTAATTATTTTAGCCGCTACCAACCGTGCCGATATTTTAGATAAAGCTTTGCTTCGTCCGGGACGTTTCGATCGCCAGATTCATGTAGATATGCCTGAGTTAAACGAGCGAAAAGCCATCTTTAAAGTACACTTGAAGAATTTGAAACTCGACAAATCAATCGATTTAGAATTCTTGGCAAAACAAACACCTGGTTTCTCGGGTGCAGACATTGCCAACCTATGTAACGAAGCTGCCTTAATTGCTGCAAGACGTAACAAAGAAAGTGTTGGAAAACAAGATTTCTTAGATGCTGTAGATAGAATTATTGCGGGTCTTGAAAAGAAAAGTAAAGTAATTACTCCCGGTGAGAAAAAGGTAATTGCCTACCACGAGGCAGGCCATGCTACCGTATCTTGGCTGCTAGAACACGCTTCTCCGTTAATTAAAGTAACCATTGTACCGAGAGGTAGATCTTTGGGTGCTGCCTGGTATTTACCAGAAGAAAGACAGATAACCACTACCAACCAAATGCTCGATGAAATGTGTGCAGCTTTAGGTGGTAGAGCTGCCGAGCAAGTTATGTTTAACGAAATTTCTACAGGTGCCCTTAGTGATCTTGAGAAGGTGACCAAGCAAGCCTATGCAATGGTGTCTATGTATGGTTTAAACAGTAAAATTGGCAACATCAGTTACTACGATTCTACTGGTCAGCGTGATGCTTTCCAAAAACCTTACTCAGAACACACTGCAGAGTTAATCGATCAAGAAGTGAGTATTCTCATCGAGCAGATGTACCAACGTACTATTCAGTTACTGCAAGAAAACAAAGAGAAACTACAAGAGTTAGCAGAGCTGCTATTAGACCGCGAAGTAATCTTTAGAGAAGATTTAGAAAGCATTTTTGGTAAAAGCCAATACGATAAAGTAGCCGCTGAGAATTTGCCAGAAAGCAAACCTCAATTAGCCGAAACCACTAATGGCGAAGCAACTTCTTCTAACGGACAAGAACATCCTTTAGAAAATAAGGAAACTGAGAAGGAATCAGAATCGGTTCCTACCGATAAAACGGATACTAACTCAGACGAAAAGCCGGTTGAAGAAGAAAAAGGCACCAAAAACTAAAATTGCTTACTTTTAGCTTAAACGATTAAAACATGGATAATAATTGGAAACTAGTTTATGCTTCTAACGACCGCTTTCAGGCTCGGATAATAGAAGCTAAACTGAAAGATAACAACATCGAATGTGTATTTTTTAGTCATCAAGACAGTGAATTTCCCAACCTAAATTCAAGCAAATTAGAAGCTGG
Source organism: Salibacteraceae bacterium (assembly GCA_048267965.1). Classification (GTDB taxonomy): domain Bacteria; phylum Bacteroidota; class Bacteroidia; order Flavobacteriales_G; family Salibacteraceae. The sequence continues at coordinate 65,374 of JBLWWK010000003.1, read as the reverse complement.
GGTATACGTTCACGAAAACGATTATGAAACAGCATTATCTCTGATTAAATAAGATTATTCGTGTCAAACTTTATGCAAAGAGCCATTACAGGAATTCTGTTTGTGGCTCTTTTAGTTACCACCATTTTGTGGAGCTATGCTACCGTAGCATGGCTCTTTTTTTTCGTTGCACTACTGGGAGCTCACGAGTTTTACAAACTCACTTTTAAAAAGCTTCAATGGCCGCAATGGATAGGCGTAGTTTTAAGTGGATATGTAGCGTTAATTCCGTTTATAGCATGGAAATACGACTTTTCCATTTTTCTGCTATCGGCTCCTGCCCTACTTTTTGTAACTATTTCGTTTATCTACGAGCTTTTTGCCCTGAGTAAACAACCCTTTAAAAACGTGGCCTTTACCCTAATGCCACTGTTTTACATTGCCTTGCCGTTTACCCTGCTTTATACATTGGCGTGGGCACCCAACTACAGCAATGATTTTAATAATGTGCTCATACTTGCATTTTTCACCCTTGTTTGGAGCAACGACACTTTTGCTTATCTGGTGGGAAGGCAGATTGGGAAAACAAAATTATTTGAAAAAATATCGCCCAAAAAGACCTGGGAAGGAACCATGGGTGGCGTTGTAGGAACCGTTATTACAGCCGTAATTTGGTCTCAATATCAAACTGAGATTGCTCTTCAACATTGGATTGCCATGGCAGTAATTGTTGCTTTTTTTGGCTCTATTGGCGATCTGGTAGAATCGAGCTTGAAACGGAGTTTAAAGGTTAAAGACTCTGGAAACATACTGCCCGGGCATGGCGGTATTCTCGACCGGTTCGATGCCGTTATATTTGCTGCTCCTATTGTTGGTCTTTATTTTTACATTGCTTATAATGCATTTTAGCGTACTTTTCGCCCTTTAAAATTTAACTGTAACATGACTCTACATAAAGAAGGAACACCGAGTATTTTATTAGCGCTTGTAGTGCTTGCAATTACTGGCGGTTTAGCCGAGTGGCTTTTTACCGATTTGCTTATTGTTCGCATTTTGCTTTGGGCAGTAGGTATTTTTCTTTTGGTGGTAATGCTTCAGTTTTTTAGAAAACCTACCCGAAAATTAGAACAAGATGCTACCAAGATTTTTTCCCCTTGTGATGGAAAAGTAGTGGTAATTGAAAACACGCAAGAAACTGAATACCTCAACGAAGAAAGAATTCAACTATCTATTTTTATGTCGCCCGTTAATGTACACATCAACTGGTATCCGATGAGCGGCATTGTAAAATATTTTAAGCATCACCACGGTAAATATTTGGTAGCGTGGGATCCAAAATCTTCTACCGATAACGAACGTACCACCGTTGTAATTGAAAATAAAAAAGGCGTTTCTATTCTAGTTAGGCAAATTGCGGGTGCCTTAGCAAGAAGAATTGTTTGTTATTCGAAAACCAATCAACCCGCTGAGCAAGGCGAAGAATTGGGTTTTATCAAATTTGGTTCACGTGTAGATGTTTTTCTTCCGGTAGGAACCAAAATTCTCGTTGATTTAGACCAAAAGGTAACCGGAAATAAAACCGTATTGGCCGAACTACCTGCTTAAGAAAGCAGCCAGTTCGCCAATTCTAAGTGATCAGAATACTCAAAAGTGATCTTTTGGGTAATTTCTTTCTTTTCTGGGTTAAAATAAGCGGTATCAATGCCTACGTTCATGGCTCCTTCTAAATCTACCGGAACATCATCACCCACCATTAAGCTTTCTTCGGCTTTGGCATTGGCCAAGCGTAAAGCACCTTCGAAAATAGCTGGGTTTGGCTTTTTTACTCCCGTCTTTTCTGAGGTTACTATCTGTTCAAAGTACTCGTGAATTCCACACGATTTCAGCTTAACATGCTGAACTTCTTCAAAACCATTGGTAATGATGTGTAGCTTATAGTTAGATTTTAGCTTCTTCAGCAGCTCAATTGTATTGGGAAACAGATTGGTTTTTATTGGACTTTGGTCTACGTAGTAAAATCCAATCGACTTGGCCAATTCTGTGTTTTTTATACCAAAATGTTCTAAGGTTCTTTCGAAACGCTTGGTACGTAAATCGTCTTTCGAAACTTGATTATTTCTATAGAGATCCCAGAGGGCCTCATTAATTTCTAAATACGATTTTATAAATTCTTCTTTAGAAGGAACTCCTAAACGAATCAAATCGTATTCTTCAATAATTTCAGATAGTGTTTGAAAAGAGCTTTTCTCAAAGTCCCAAAGCGTTCTATCTAAATCGAAAAATATGTGTTTGTATTTCAAAATGTTTCTTTTAAAAAATCAATTACAGGCTCACTAAATAAGGTGAGCAAGATGCTGTAAATTAAAGAAGATAAAACATAAGCGGGTATTGCTTTTTTATCGTTCCCAAAATACTTAGCTGCTATAAAACAACTTGCTGGGATACTAATTAACGGTATTAAAGCAGCTATACCGAATACCCCAAACCGGTTTTTAAACTTGACTAGTATTCGGTTTTTACGACTAAAAACTCTTTTCTTCTTTCTAGGAAAGTACCGTTGCCACCATCTAAAAATTCTTCCTCCTAAGTAAAAGAAAAAGATACTACCCAGCGAACCACCCACAAAAGTGATAATGATGGTAGCCAACTTTGAATATCCTGCGGCCAATATTACTGCAGGAGCCGTTAAAAATTTTGTTCCAGAGACAACTATTAAAAGTAAGATGGTTCCTACTTCGGCAAAAAAATCTGCGCTCATGAAGATGCTTACTTATGAGTTAGTTTTTCTCACCAAACGCTAAATCTCCAGCATCTCCTAATCCTGGAACAATGTAAGATTGGGCAGTCATTTCGTCATCAACAGCGCCTAACCAATACGTAACGTTGTCTGGCAATTCGTTTTTCACGTATTCTACCCCTTCAGAACTTGCAATAATAGAAACGATGTGTGTATGCTCAGGTTCGCCAAATTCTTCCACTAAAGTATTGTAACTAATCACCATCGAGGTGCCAGATGCCAACATAGAATCTGAGAGAATTAGCACTTTCCCTTCAATATCTTTGCACGAAGCGTACTCTACTTTTACTTCAAACTCATTGTCTTTGTGGTGCATGCGGTAAGCAGAAACAAACCCGTTATCTGCCTTATCAAAGTAGTTTAACATACCTTGATGCAAGGGTAAACCTGCTCTTAAAACTGTAGCCAAAATAGGTTGTTGTTTCAGAAGATTTTCAGATGCTTCGCCCAATGGAGTTTTAATTTCTTTAGGCTCGTAAGCCAAATGCTTGCTTACTTCGTATGCCAAAATCTCACCACAACGTTCTAAATTTCTTCTAAAACGCATGCGGTCTTTCTGAACCGATAAATCTCTTAACTCTTGAATAAAGTGGTTAAAGATTGAATTATTCTGATTTAAAATATGCACCTGTCCCATTTGGCTATTGTTCGAATTTTAAACAAATATAGCGGTTCGTTTAGAGGTGGTATTAAGGTTTAGCATATTCTAACAACTCATGGTAAACTGGGCTCCAACCTTGCCAAGGGTGCATTTCTGATAATGAATCGTTGTGCCATAAAGAAATGAGATGCCCATTTACTGCTTTTACTCGGTCTACAATAGGCTTAAACTGCTCTAGCGCCTCTTCTGGCGATTTCTGATAATAATACCGAACGGTAGATTCCATAATCGAAAACGGATACACTTTCAATTTGGTACTTCGTTCTAGCTTTAAATCGTAAAAGTAAAAAGGCGTACAAATACTGGCTCGAAAGCCTAGCTCAGCTGCATACCCCATGGTATGGTCTTCAGCAATATCAAAATCGATTAATTGACGGTAAGACCGCGGAAACGACAGTCTTAAAAAATGGTTCCTACTGAGCGTAACCGGACGATGAGTGGTTTGCTTTAACCGTTGAATTTCTTTTCTGAGCGCCTCTTCATCGGTGTAGCTTGCATACGAGGGGTGAATTCCCACACGGCAATAATCGTTGACTGATTTTATGAGCGATTGAAAACGCGTTGAAGTAATAGAAACGTTTTTATCGTTAAGCCCATAGTCTGCCAGCAGAAAGAAGAAAACGGTAGGAACCGAATGCTTTTTTTGCAGTGCGATTAATTGGTCGAAAACATCGAATTGATCTTTTTTTCGTCCGATTATGGTTTGAAAACGATCTGAAACATCAGAAAAGTTAAATGTGATTAACGAACGAACAAAGGCTCCTATCGTACGTACAATCCCCTTTTCTAAGTAAGCATAGGCATTATCTACATCGATGGTTGATGTAAACGAATACCTAGACTTCTGCGTTTTTAATTGTGGATATTTCTCTTGAAAAAGGGCTCTTAACTCTTCTGCCCATTGATTAATTAAAGGTTGTTGCAGAAAGCCTTTTTGGTAAGCAATACTATTTTTAGGATAGAACCGATCGTGCTGATCTCGTTCGTGTGGTAAATACTCTTCGTAACGAGAAACCAAGTAAAATGCAGCTGATAGAACATCGAACGGAATATCACCATTGGTCGGAAACAGTGTAATGTGCCCCTTCCACTCGGCTGTTTCTATTTGCTGCTCAGAAATAGTGTTTTCAAACAATAAACCAGCCGGCTGAATTTTAAAAAACCCAGGCAAGTCTTGTTTAGAATAATTGATTTTTAGTGCTGCTTCTTCAGGAATAGTTTCTGAATTTTCACTGAAATCAATCTTACATCCGAGTAGAGTTTGAAAGACTAATCGAGCGCTGTATTTCACGCGCTGAGTTAAGTACGGAGAGTAAATTACAATCATTGGTTACATCTGACCTTCATCGGCAAAGCTATAATAACTATTGTCTCCAATAATAAGATGATCTAAAATGGCAATATCCAATGTTTTTCCTGCTTTCACGAGCTTTTGAGTTAAATGCACATCCGCATCGCTCGGTTTGAGATTACCGCTGGGGTGGTTGTGCGCTAATATTACCGAGCAAGCTAACCGATCGAGTGCTGCCTTAAAAATTAATTTAGCGTCTGCTACGGTTCCGCTTACACCACCTCTTGAGATATTTTCTAAACGCAATACTTTGTTGCCTCTGTTTAATAAAATCACCCAAAACTCTTCGTGAGGTAAATCAGCAAGTTTCGGATAAATCACGTTGAAAGCGGCTCTACTCGAAGTAATTTTTGCCTTTTCTATACTCGTGGTATCTTTTCTTCTTCTCCCTAACTCTAAAGCAGCTACAATAGAAATGGCTTTAGCTTCGCCAATGCCTTTAAAACGCATTAGTTCGTTGGTTCCGAATTTGCTCAATTCTGATAAATCGAATTTAGCGGATGCCAGAATGTTTTTCGAAAGTTCTACCGCGCTGAGTTCGCGGTTTCCTGAACCAATAAGAATAGCAATTAATTCGGCATCGCTGAGTGAGCTTCTGCCTTTGTACAAGAGTTTCTCTCTGGGTCGGTCGTCTTCAGCCCAAGCCTTTATAGAGAGTTTGTTTTCGGTGTAGTGTGGATTATTCATTCATTAAAATTAAACGAATAATCTAGAACAAAAAAAGCCCCTTCAAATGAAGAGGCTTCCATACTATTGTATAACGTTGGGGCTTATTTTAACCCGTTCACGTGCTTGGTTAACTTTGATTTTAAGTTGCCCGCTTTGTTATCGTGAATAATGTTCTTCTTCGCTAACTTGTCAATCATAGAAACAACTTTTGGCAAACGCTCTTGAGCGTCTTTCTGATCGGTAACTTCACGCAATGCTGCGATAGCGTTACGGGTTGTTTTATGTTGGTAACGATTTCTCAAGCGTCTTACTTGAGTTGAACGAATTCTCTTTAATGCTGACTTGTGATTTGCCATATCGTAAACTATATTCTATCTGTCACTTTTCTAAATGGAGGGCAAAAATAGACTTTTCTTTTTAGCTTACAACAAGTTGCGCCAACAAAATACGTATTTTTTCATCAAAGCGCTTATTTTTACCCTGTGGATACCGAGAAAAACACGTTAATCATTATTCCTGTCTACAACGAGGAAGACTGTATAGCTCAGGTAATTGCCGAATTGAAGGAGGTGGTTCCTACCGTTGACCTATTGGTGGTTAACGATGCAAGCACCGATACTTCTGCTAAAATTATCGATCAACTAGAAGGTGTTTTTTCTATTCATTTACCCGTAAATTTAGGCATTGGCGGATGTGTGCAAACAGGTTTTCGTTTTGCTTTTGAAAACCAGTACGACTATGCCCTTCAGTTCGATGGTGATGGCCAGCACAATGCACACGACATACCTTTATTGTTAGAGCAGCTAGAAAATTCTAGTGCCGATGTGGTAATTGGCAGTCGGTTTATTAACAAGGCAAAAGGCTACACTTCTTCGTGGAGCAGACGACTTGGAATTCAGCTTTTGCGCAAGGTAGCGCAAGGTTTAGGACATGTAAACATCACCGATTGCACTTCAGGTTTTCGTGCTTATAATCAACGCGCATTTTCGCTTTTGGCTTTCCACTACCCCCGAAACTTCCCAGAGCCTGAAGCCATTGTTCTTCTCGGTAGGAACCACTTTACCCTTCAAGAAATTCCTACCCAAATTCGGGCAAGAATAGGTGGAAAATCAAGTATTTCTTCTTCTAATTCTTTGTTTTACATGGTTCGTGTAATTTTGGGCATGGTGATGACCACTTTGCGCCCCCAAATTGATACCGATGAATAACGATAGTATTATCTACGAAAATAGAATTCAGATTATTGCCATAGTGGGCAGTGTGGCGCTTTTACTCTTTATTTTTAGGCTGATTCAACGTAAGAAACTCAACGAGAATTACGCCATTTGGTGGGTTTTCTTTGGGGCCGTTTTCTGCATTTTATCGGTTTGGCGAGATGCCCTCGATTTATTTGCCCAATCGGTGGGTATTGCCTACCCCCCCACCGCTCTATTTTTGGTTTTTATGATGGCCGTTTTGCTTATTCTTATTCAGTTTTCGCTCGTTATTTCTCGTTTATCTGAAGGAACCAAAAAACTCACCCAAGAGGTTGGTCTTTTAACTACCGAACTAAAACGCCTTCGTAAAAAGGTAGAAAATTCATCTTTGAAAGAAGAAGAATGAAAATACTTTTTGTTGTTGAACATTACCATCCGTACATTGGCGGAGCCGAAAAGTTACACCAATCGGTAGCGGAAGCGTTGGTAAAAAAAGGACATTCAGTAACGGTAATTACCACTCGATTTGATGCAGAACTAAAAAAAGAAGAAACCATTGGTGGAGTCAAAATCAAACGAATTCCTCTTAAAAACCGCTACCTTTTCACCTTTCTGGGTTGGCTCTGGATGTTTTCTCACACCCGAAATGCCGATTTAATACAAACCGCTAGCTATAACGCAGCCCTGCCTGCTTATATAGTGGCAAAGCTTACTCAAACTCCCATAGTGGTTACCTTTCATGAAGTTTGGCAGAAATTATGGTCTCAACTTCCGTATTTAAAACGGTACGAACGCATTCTCTTTTCAGCTTATGAACAGTTTCTCTTACAACTCAATTTCACGCACTGGATTGCCGTTTCTGATCACACCCAAAAGTGTTTAATTGAAAATGGTGTTGCTGCAGAAAAGATTACGCGTATTTACAACGGAGTTGATTACAAAGAATTTGAACGCTTTTCTCATGAACCAACTGCCACTTTTTCACCTTTGTATTTTGCCCGTTTAGGCCCTTCAAAAGGCTTGAATCTTCTGCTGCCTGCTTGGAAAATTTTCTTGCAAAACTACCCAAACCAAGTACTTACTTTGGTGATTCCTACTTACCCGAAAGGCATCTACCATCAGGTTAAAGCTCAAGTTAATTCATTAGAATTAGAAAAATCGGTTAGGTTCGAGCACGAACTTTCGTTTCGAGAATTAATGCAACAAATTGCCCACGCTTCGGTGGTGATTATTCCATCCTATGCAGAGGGATTTTGTTTTGCAGCAGTTGAAACTTCGGCCATTCAAACTCCCATTTTATCGAGCCATCAAGGCGCTTTAAAAGAAACCGTTTCTGGCAAGGTTATTCAACTCGAAGAGCTCTCAGTTGAGCAATTAACACAAGGTTTAAAACGGGCTTACAACCAAGATTTTGATTGGGTTCCTACCAAAAGATTCGAAATTTCAGCACAAGTTGAAAAGTACGTTGAATTGTATCAGTCGCTGGTGAGGTCTTTTAAATAGGCCATCCATTGTTGGGTAAATCGGCTCCAGGTAAATTGCTGGGCATGGTCAATCCCCTTTTTTATGCGGCATACTCTTTCTTCTACAGAAAGATGCACCACTTGCTCCATAGCATTTTGCAGGCTTTCTACCGAAAGTGGGTCTACTAAAAAAGCAGCATCTGAAGCAATTTCTTGGGTGCTGCTTCGGTGAGATGTTACTACAAGAGTTTGAGCAGAAAACCCCTCTAAAACGGGGAAACCAAAACCTTCGTAAATACTCGGATACAACAGTGCTTCAGCATGTTGGTAATAACTACTGAGTTCGGTTTCACTGACAAATCCTTTTAGCTGAATTTGATCTTTGTAGTGGTTTTTTGCCAGTTCTTGATGAAAACTTTGGTTGTTCCAGCCGGGATCACCTACAAAAATGAGCTGCAAGCTTGGGTTACTTCCAGCTAATCTTTCGAAAGCTTTCAAGATTCTCACTCCATTTTTTCGCGGTTCAATGGATCCTACCACTAAAAAATACGGTCGATTTTCTATTCGCTCCGCTTGCTCTTGAAAACGCTGCGAAACCCCTGGATAAATGTGTTTTACCTTCGATTCGATAGACGGAAGAAACTCTGCCACATCGGCCGTTGTTGACTTCGAATTAGTAACAATCCCATCTGCTCTTTCAAGAATCTTTCTCAAAAAAAGTTGCTGCAACAATGAGCTGTGAAAACGATGAAATTCAGGTAAATTAATGGGCGTTAAATCGTGAATAATCGTAACTCGCTGTATAGATGGTTTTAAGTTCCATGGACCAAAATGAGCAGGTTCAATTACCGCATCTAAGTTGAGCGAATTGAGCAATCGAGGCACCGTATAAAACATACGCGGACTATCCCACAACGGGTGATTTTTCTTCGGAATTGCATATTGCTCTACATCCCATTCTTCTGGATGTTGTTTTACAATAACCCACTCAAAATCTGACTGTTGAAGCAACCCTTCTACCCAATTTCGGGTATAGACGTGAACACCCGAATTTTGATCGTCTATTGGGTCGGCAAGTAAGGCAATTCGCTTTTTCAAAATTGGAAATAAATAAACGACATTTTATACTCGTAAGCACCAAAAATAAGCAGTATCAACAAAGCTAAATTGGTAGGAACGCGATTGTAATTTAATGGTAATTCTCCACTTCTTATGCGAGGAATAAATTGTGAACGAATGGCATGTAAAACATAAATGGCGAAACTCAATAAGAAAAACAGAAAGAGCTCTTCGCCTACCGAATGTAAACTCCACGAAGAGGAAAACCATTTGCTGTAAACGTGTTTTGCATCAGAAAAAGAACTAAGGATGAAAAATGGACCTAACGAAAACCAAAGCACCCAATAATTAAATAAAATGGTGCCCGCCTTTATCACTTTTCGAGAAACACCCGTAAACCACAAAACCGGATTGGGTAATACCGCTTGTGCCACAATGTAAACACCCGCTAGCCAACCAAATAAAAACATATTCCACGTAGCACCGTGCCAAATTCCAGTGAGCGAAAACACCAACATAACACTCAGCATCTGCTTTAAAGGTTTACGCTCGCCTTTTTTCATAATGGAACGATACACATAATCTCTAAACCATTGTGTAAGCGTAATGTGCCATTTATTCCAATGTTCTTTTTGGCTAGCACTTACAAAAGGATAGTTAAAATTTTCTGACAGCTTAACTCCCATTAATCGGGCAATTCCGATGGCGATATCAGAATAAGCGCTAAAATCTAAGTAAAGTTGAATACCAAAACACGCTGTAGCCATCCACAATTCAAGAGCACTGTAGTTATGCACATCTCCATACACCACTGCCACAGGAACGGCCAACCGATCAGCAAACACCATTTTTTTCACCAAACCCCAGAGAATTCTCTCCATACCATGCAAAAACTGCTTTTGAGACACTTTGTGTTTTTGCTTTAATTGAGGCAACAATTTCTTGGCTCTTTCAATCGGCCCCGCTACTAACTGCGGAAAATACCCCACGTACAGAGCAAAGGCCATAAAATCGGTTTCTGCTTTTTGCTCGCCTCTATACACATCGATAGAATACGCCAAGGTTTGAAAAGTGTAAAACGAAATACCAACGGGCAAAATCAAATGCAAATACGGCAACTGTTCCCAACCTAACGGACTTGCCAAAAAATTTACATTTTGAATTACGAAATCGCCATACTTAAAAACACCCAACAACGATAGATTTACCAATAAACTCAACATTAACCATCGCTTTTTCTTCTTTTGAGTAGGAACCGCTTCTATTCTTTTGGCCACAATAAAATCGGTGGTGGTAGAAAACAACAACAAGAAAACATAAAACGGATTGGCTAAACCGTAAAACAAATACGATGCAGTTACCAAAACAATTTTACCCACCGCATAAGGCAGTAATCGGTACAATGCAATTACGGTAGCTAAAAAAAAGTAAAAACTGAGATCGTTAAAAATCATTGCGTTACATGCTTGAAAAGAAGATCTGCAAAATAGCGATGACCGGCTCGGTTAAAATGAAAAGAAGCTACTTGACCAAAATACTGGGCAGGAACCGTATCGTTCCAATTGTGTAAACGCACATTGTTAGTGTGAAAACGGGTTCCTACCGTGGTAAAAAATTGTTTTTCTGCCTTTAGAAATGGTCTTCTGTCGATGGTTTTTTGCAATGGTTTTGAATAGATTTCTTCGAGATAAGGGCGGGGCAAATAGATAAATTCTACTTGTGTTGCCCAGTTGTATTTTTCAATATCTTCGGCTAATCTTGAGAAAACTTCAACAAATATATCCGCTTGTAAATCGGTGTTTTCTATCACTTTAGGGTCATCAATAAAAAACGGTTGTTGATCTATTAACGCCTCGTAATTTGCGGGTTTTCTATCAATGTATTTTCCGAACAAAAAGATTTGATACTTCGATTGGGTTTGTTGCTTCAACCAATTCTGAAAAGGTGTTTTCAACCTCGCAAACTGAGAATAATATCGAACTTTTCGCCCTAATTTTTCTTCAAATGAATCGAAAGATGCAAAAAGGGTGTTTTCGTAGTATTTCGATTGCGAAAGAGGAGCCGCTAGCAAGTCAACATCGTTATTAGTAATTTTTGGGGTGGCCGTAGAATCTTGGTAAAATGCATAGTTACTGGCGATAACAAAAACTTTGCTCGCTCCGTTCAAAATGGCTTTTCGGGTAAGAATTTCAATGTCAACAGCCTTAATTCCGCCTACCGACCAATTCTCGAATCGTAGATGTGGCGCTTTCTCTTTGGCCATATTTTGTAAGTGGGCAGTGTACGTTTCTGAAGCGAGTAACTCTCTGCTTTCGCCCTGCGAATTCGAGATAATTACAATCAGCTCTTGATTTTTTTCTGCTTTGTGTTGGGTATATTCAGGCCATCCAAAATTTACCACGGCTTTTCTAGGCGTATCGGCTGCTACCAAGATTTGATTGTAGGGAGTAATCCACCTTGCTAAAACCTCTAGCAAAACCACACCCACACACCACCACCAAAAAGATTGTTTTTTCATAAGTATCGATCGAAAAGTAAACATTTAACAGAAAACAGAAGTCTTATTGGTTAAGAAGATAAATATGCTTAACATCGCTATGAGCAATGACCTCCACCTACCGAGAACATTGTATTATGACCGATTCTATAGAGAAAAACTTGTTTGTTAAGCAATTAGCCACATTGGTTGCGCTTTTATGTGTAGTCTACTTTGTTCGCCATTTTGAAATTGAAACCGAATTAGGCATCGATAAGTTATTGCTGGCTGTAGTTCCGCTCTTTTATGTGAGCACTTTTTTAAAAAATCAGCATAAACCTATTTTACTCACCGTTGCCACACATTGCATTGTAATTGGCTTTTTAGGTTTTTCTCAAGGCAGTTTAGTTTTACTCTTGGGTTGGCTATTTTTCGGTATCACGCTCTTGCCGCTTTCGTATAAATGGAAATTGACGGGAATTCTTATTGCAGGATTGCTTCTTTTATTGTTTAGAGTTGATTGGTTCGAACTTTCTTCCGGAGATGCCTTTGTGCCCGTAGTAGCTTCTCTTTTTATGTTTAGAATGATTCTCTATCTGCACGAGATCAAATACCAATCGATAAAAGAGCCGTTTTGGCAGCGAGCCAGCTACTTTTTTATGCTTCCCAACATTTTTATTTTACTCTTCCCTATTGTAGATTTTAAAACCTATGCAAATCGCTATTTTAATGAGGAGTCTACCAAAATTTACTCGAAAGGAATTGGTTGGATTTTACTCGGAGCTCTGCAAATTGCACTCTACAAATTAGTTTACCATCATTGGGTTTTTCCGCTTACCGAAGTAGAAAATGCGTTAGATGCGTTCAACTTTGTTGCCTCAAATTACGGCCTGTTTATTCGAGTAAACGGCCTGTTTAATATTGCCATGGGTATTTTATGCTTGTTTGGTTACAACCTGCCTGCACCGTTTTACTGGTTTTATTTTGCTCCCAATTTTTCAGAAATCTGGAGACGAATCAATACCTATTGGCGAGATTTTGTGCAGAAAGTTTTCTATTACCCTATGATGTTTCGCTTCAAAAAACTAGGCGTAAAAAAGAGCATCATTATCGCCATGCTTTACAGCTTTCTAATTACGTATATTTTACATTCTTACCAGTGGTTTTGGCTCCGGGGCGATTTTTTAATTACAACAGCAGACGCTGCGTTTTGGGGAATTTTCGGAATTCTCATTACTCTAAATTCAGTAATTCTACTGAATAAAAAACGAACCATCAAAGCCAAATCAGCTCAACAACTCACTATTTTAAAAGCACTTACACTCACAGTTCAAACGCTAGGTATGTTCTTTATAATGGCCATTTTAATTGGTTTATGGAACAGCCCAACGGTAAAAGATTGGATCGGGTTCCTACCTTTATTTATCACCGGTAATTCTGCTACCTTCTTGCAATTAACTTATTGGTTTTTAAGCATTATAACGGTAGGAACCGCCTTACAATTTATTGTACGTTTACCACTTTGGAATCGATGGAAAACCACTCCGGTTTTAATTCAGCTTGCTCTATTTTCGGTTCTTTCGATGGGATTAGTGCAATTAGACAAAACGGCCGTTTTACCGCAAATTCAGCCGTACTTTGCTTCGGTGAAAAGCCATCAACTCAATTTACGAGACGAAATGGCCTTGACAGAAGGCTATTACGAAAGCGTAATTAACGTAAACCGAAATTTAAGTACACGTTTATCAGAAGTTGAAGAAATGCGCCCTGAAAATTGGGAACAACTCGCTAAAACTACCGCTTCTAAAGACACCAATAATTTATTGGTGAAAACCTTGGTTGCCAACGCTAACATTGTATTTAAAGACCAACCGTTTACCGTAAATCAGCATGGTTTTAGAGATAGAAATTATCCCACCCAAAAACCCGATTCTACTCTTCGATTTGCCCTTTTAGGAAGCTCTGTAGAGCTAGGCTCAGGCGTTGCTAATCACGAAGTTTTCGAAACCATTGCCGAAAAAGAATTGCAACCATTAACAGCTCCTATTCACTATCAATTTTTAAATTATTCTATCTCGGGTTACGGATTAGTGCAGCACTACCAAAACACCCAATTCGATAGTAGAATTTATGTGCATCAGCCAGATGTTGTTTTGCTCGCCATTCATAAAAGCGATGCTAAATTTATTATTCGTGGAATTATCGATGTGCTAAAACATAACACTTGGCAAAACGATTCTATTCTAGCTAACTACATTCAATTGCATGAGTTAACAGCTACTATGAACGAAATTGAAATTTACAAGCGAATAGAACCCAGTTTAAACGAAATTGCCGTTGAATTACTCACCCGAATTTATAAGCAAATTAAAGCGCGTAACTGCCAGCCAATGTTACTTTTTGTACCAGAAAGTGAAATCCGTTTTAAAGAAGCTGCCAAGTACAATCTGCTTGAAATGGGAAAACAAATTGGATTTAAAGTTCTTTCACTAGACGGTGCTTACCAAAACATGAATGCAACTGATTTACAGGTTACTGCATTCGATCACCACCCCAATGCTTTTGCCCACCAACTGCTCGCTCAACGATTTACAGAAGTAATTCAACAGAATGATTCTATCTTTAGAGAACACTTATTGAAAGAGAAAATTTAGAAAACGATACAATGGAAACGGTTAGCAACACAGTAAAAGAAGAGATAAAAGAATATTTAGTCAATGAGTTTTTTGGTGGTGACAGTACAGATGTTGATTACTCTACAAAATTGGTGAGTTCTGGCTTGCTCGACTCTATCTCTACCATGCAGGTAATTAGCCACATTGAAGATAAGTATCAAGTAGAGTTTTTTCCGCAAGAAATGACTCCTGAATACATAGACACCATAGATTTATTAGCCAATTGCGTACACCAAAAGAGTAAGTAATTGTGATTCAACAACTCGGTGAGATTCTTCCGCTGGCAGTCACGGCCTACTCTTCTAAAATTGCCCTTACCAGCGAAAAGACAACGTATACATACAGTGAACTTGCCCAGCAAACTCAGCAATTTGCTGATGCTTTTTCGGCTTTTACGCACAGCTCTGTAATTCCGTTTCTAGGCCCTAAATCTCCAGAAACCATTGCACTGCTGCTTGGTATTCTACAAGCAGATAAAGCATATGTTCCGCTAGATACTTCTTCGCCAAAAAGTCGAATAGAAAAAATCATTAACCAACATCAATTTCCGTTTTTTTTCATCCATTCAAGCTTTTTAAGTGATTGGGAATCAAAAAATCCAGAACCGTTTTTAAACAATTGGTATTGTGTCAGTACCGATAATCACAAAAAGCCTTTTTTGATTCAAGAGGCTGCTTACGTACTGTTTACAAGTGGTTCAACGGGTACACCCAAAGGCGTAGTTATTTCGCACACAGCGGCATGTCATTTTATTAATTGGGGCGTTACAAATTTTGGTTTAGCATCTGGGAAAAATCGGGTAAGTATTGCTCCATTGCATTTCGATTTGAGTATTTTCGATGTGTTTGTAAGTCTATCGGTAGGAGCCACCCTCTACTTTCCAGAAGATTCGGTATTGAAACAACCTCTTCTACTCACCGAATACTTGGCTCAACACGCTATTCAATTGATGTATACAACTCCCACTGTTTTGCAAACTATTCATCAGTTGGGAAAATTTAATCGGTATACGTTTGCTTTCACCACCTTGTTATTTGCAGGCGAAGTCTTTCCTATTCAAGCTTTTAGAGCGCTTCAAAAAGACTTACCCAACGTTCAGTTTTACAACCTTTACGGGCCAACAGAAACCAATGTTTGTACGGCATTTCGCGTTCCTACCAATTTTCAAGAAGAAGAAATCCCCATTGGAAAACCCATTGGCAATTACCAATTTTTAATCGATAGCGAAAACAGCAACGAATTACTTATAGCAGGCAAAGGCGTTTTCACTGAGTACCTACATCAACCAGAACTAACAGCTCAGCGTTTTAAAAATCGAAATCATCAAGTGTATTACGCTACGGGTGATCAGGTAATTTCGGTAGGAACACAACTCCATTTTCGAGGAAGAATTGATAAAATGGTGAAACGTAAAGGTTTTCGAATAGAACTGGGCGAAATAGAAAAATGCTACGAATCGATACCTGAAATTATTCAATGTGCAGCCATTGCTACGCATTCTGAAAAAGGCGTTAAAATCACGTTGCATTATTCGGCTGTTGAGCGCATCTCGGTTCTACAACTTAAACAAAAAGGAGCCGCCCTTTTGCCTGCTTACATGCTGCCCGACAATTTTGTATTTCACACTCAATTGCCGGTTACTTCTTCTGGTAAAATCAACCTTCAACTTTTAGAAAAACAGGCTTATGAGAAATAATTCAACGGTTGAAGAATTTTGCGAAAAAGGTAAAGAAATCACTGTTTTTGATGAAAAAACGTCTCCCTCACAGCACCGAGAGGCTTGGCTTCAAGCTGCCGAACTAGGTATGCATAAATTGCTCATTCCACTTGCTCATGGAGGAATGAATTTTTCATCTTCTGAGGTAATTTCTGCACTTTTTGGGTGGGGAAAAGGCAACAAAAACACCGGCTTGAGTTTTGGTATAGGCGCTCAAATGCTGAGCTGCACCCTTCCGTTGGTAAAATTTGGCACAGATGAACAAAAACAGCTGCTCGCTGCCATTGGTGCAGGCGAATGCATTGTGGCGCATGGCATGAGTGAACCCAATAGTGGTTCTGACGCTTTTTCTATGAAAACCACTGCTCACCAAGAAAATAGCGCTCATTACTTACTCAACGGTTCTAAACATTTCACCACCAACAGCACCGAAGCCCACTACTTTTTAACCTTCGCGATGACCAATCCTAAAATTGGTTATTTTGGCGGCTGCTCGGGCTTTTTACTTCCTGCCCAAACTCAAGGCCTCGTCAAAGAAAACCCTTATCGAAAAATGGGGTTACACGGTTGCTCTTTGGGTGGTTTTCATTTGAATAACGTTCGGGTTCCTACCGATAATTTATTGGGAAACGAAGGCATTGGCAGCACCATTTTTAACACTTCTATGCTCTGGGAACGCCTCGGGTTAACGGCTTTACATTTAGGCTGGTGCGCTCAATTAAGCGCGGTTTTAATTGATTATTTTCAGCAGGAACGCAAGCTCTATTCTTATCGAGAACATCAGGCGCAAAAACATCAATTTCTTCGAATGGTGGCAATCACTGAAGCCCTCGAAAGTCAGTTGTTTTCGCTATCTCCCGAATTAGACCATCCGAAAAAGAATTCGCTCTTTAAAATTTGTAGGTTAAAAGCTGTTGCCAGTGAGCATTTGCAAGACTTTTCGAAAATAGCCAACGAAATTATTACTACTTTTAACAGAACAGACCGTTGGGTTCACCAACTGTTTTTAGACGCTGCCGCTACTAAAATATACTCTGGAAGTTCTGAAATTCAACTGAATTTGAGCGGAAGTGAGTTTAGAATTTAACGATACCAAAAAGAGAATAATTCATGTACGACCTTATAGTAATTGGTGGTGGGCCATCAGGCTCAACACTGGCCACCGAAACGGCCAAGCAAGGCTTAAATGTTTTGGTAATTGAGAAAGAAGAATTTCCTCGTCCTCATGTTGGCGAGTCTTTGCTCCCGTTCAATAATGAGATTTTCCATCGTTTGGGCGTTTACGATGAGTTATGTAAACGTTTTGTGCGCAAACCAGGCGTTAAATTTGTGGCAAGCAACGGCTCTGTAAGCAAAACCTATTGCTTTAAAAACGTATTAAAAAACCAAGAATTTAGAACCTTTAATGTGATTCGCGCTCAATTCGATAACGTGTTGCTCAGAAATTCTGAAAAGCACGGAGCTGAAGTTTGGGAGAAACACCGCGTTTTAAAGGTCGAAAATCTCGATACTGACTTACCTGTTAGCGTTACGGTAAAAACCGATAAAGGAGAAAAAATTACCGTAGAATCTACTTTTTTAATAGATGCAAGCGGACAAGATTCTTTTCTAGGTAGAACTCAAAAATGGAAAGCTCCGGTAGAAGGTTTAGATCGCTCTGCCTTTGCTACACATTGGGAAAATGTTACTTGGGATCGGGATTTAAACGAAGGAACCATTCAGATTTTCTACACCGGTGGCGATAAAAAAGGATGGGTTTGGCTTGTACCCCTCGGCAACAACAAAGTGGGCATTGGAGTGGTTTTAGACAACGCTTACATTCAAAAACAGCGTCAAAAATTCGCATCTGAAGGAACCGAAGACTGGCAAATGGCGCTTTACCTTCAAGAAATTAACGATACGGCTCATTTAAAAGATTTAGTAACTGACGGAAACATTATTAACACCTTGCAAGTAGTTACTAATTACAGCTTTACAGTAAGTAAGAAATTTGGTAGAAACTTCGCTATTACGGGTGATGCAGGTGCTTTTCTCGATCCCATCTTTGCTACCGGTATTTACCTTGGTGCTCGAACTTCGATGCTTTTGGCCGATACGCTCAACGAGCATTTAAAAGGTAACCGAGACATTCTAATGAAAAAGCTACGAGAACAATACAACATTGTGCTGAAAGCTTACGAGTTGATTCATAAATTCATCGATATTTTTTACGATCCATCGGGTTTTAACCTTGCTGGCGATGGAAAAAGCGAAAAGAATAGAGAAACGGCTTTTTCATTAATGCACTATTTGCTCGCTGGTGATTTTTTCGATAATGCAGATACGTATATCAACTTTTTAGACATTCTCAGCGACCCTAAAAAGTTTGCAAAATACGAGGCCTTGGCTAAATTTAGCCGTGGTAATCACGATAACTCTAGTTGTTTAACGGAGAATTTACCACTGGCTTCGGAGATGATATTGATGGTAGAATAAACCGCTGATAAACGAAAGGTTGCTCTATTCTAAAATCTAATCTCTTTAAAATAGGCAATCTTTCTTTCGTTGGTTCTCCAAAAATGGTCCACCGCCCGTTTTGGTTATCGGTAATCTGCAATTTCCCGTAAATAGTGGCTACACGAAGTTTTTGATTCTTTGGTGTTTCAAATCCAATGTAAGAATACGGTGAAAGCCGAATAAAAGTAGCGTTTACACTATCTGAAATAGGAAGTTGATACACCTCTTTTTCTTCTGAAAACACCGTAAGCGGAACTTCAAATTGTTGCCCTGCTTCTTCAAAGAAAATTGCATTCACAGCCTGTTTTTTATGAAATTTTCTCGCCACTCTTTCTCTCGATTTTTTCATGAGGAAATCGAGTTCAACATCGATTTCTCGTGGTTCGGTTCCTTTACGAGTTTGTGCTAAAGCGCCTTCTACAATCAAGCCTCTACCCCACTCTTGTAGTTGTTCGCCTTTTAACGGACCATAAATACATTCACCAGTAGCTTGCAACCACCAAGAACGGGTTTCTTCATCCTCTAAAATTAAATTATTCTGATAGGCATAAGAAGAAGTAAATGTTTTCAGTTTTCCTTGAAATTCTCGATTAAAAATGCGCAACGAACGGCACATTTTACAGTACGATACCATGAATTGATCGGTTCCTACCGAATCGTAAACCAAGTGAAAATAAGCCAAATCAGTAAGCAGATACGCCCTTGATACCGAGCCGTTTTCTACAAGAACATACTCTTTATTTGGGAACCACTGAGAAGCTGAAGTAGCTGTGTAATGCGTGTGAAGAAATCTCGGTTTTACTGTATAAAACACCGTTAACATCGCTACAGCGAATAAGCCGTTTACTATTTTTCGCTTCTTCTGTTTAGCCAAAACAGCACTTGCTATCATCAACAAAAAACTGCTCCAAATTAGGTAAGCATCGTATTGAATTACGGCATAAAAAAAGTCGAGAGAAAGAAAGTTATGCCATGCGCCAGTAATTAAAAACAAGAATTTGCTAGCGAAAGTAAAAAGAGCAATAAAAAAACCGAAAAAGAACAGTAGTCTGGCTAAGAAAGTAGTTTTCTGTAACATGCAAGGGTATCGATTAAGCTTCGTCTCCAGGAAAAATTTCCTGCTTGTTGAAGAGCAGCCAACGACTTCTCTTCTCTAAGTAGGTGCAGTGTGAGCGCGCTCTCAATCTGAATTTTTATTGCTTCTACGCTGTTGGTATCGGTTACCGGATATCCGCTGCGATTGGCTACTTCAATTTGAGAGCTGTTGTAACCGTAAACTACGGGGGTTCCGCAATTCATAGCTTCTAACAAAGGCAAACCAAAGCCTTCAAAATGAGAAACGTAAACCAAGGCCAAAGCGTTGGTATACAGCACGGGTAAATCTTCTTCTTGTATGTAATCGGTAAAGAAAACACGGTCGGGTTCTACCTGTTGCAACAACAATAACTCTTCAATTTTCCAGCCTTTTTTCCCCGCAATAACTAAGTTTACTTTTAAATGCGGAAGTTCGTTTAGCAACTTGTTAAACGCTTTAATGGTGTTCACTAAATTTTTTCTTGGCTCTAAGGTAGAAAGCGACAAAATGTAAGGCTCATCGGTGGGCAAGCCGTATTTTCTATACACTTTTTGCGCCCATTCTTGGTTCGGATTTCTTCTGAAATGGTGCCGATCTACGCCTTCTTGCGCCACAAAACATTTCTCTTGAGCTACCGACAAATGCTTTTTTACATCTTCTAAGGTGTATTCTGAAACGGCAATTACTCCACTTTCTTTTTTCTGTAGGAACTCGACTCCACGTTGTGCGTTGTTGATATTTCCGGCTTCGTGAAAATGTGGAAAATGTAGATGACTTAAATCGTGGATAGTAGTTACAAACCGTGCATTTATCTTTTTAAAGAAGAAGTAATGCTGCGGAAGCGTTAAATGAATTAAATCGTAACTCTCTAATTGTGGAAGTAACTCGTTAAACGATTTTTCAACCAGCCTATTTCTGCGCCAAACCACCACTTTGTTAAACGCATTGTTATAGGTTTCTCTCACTATTTTGGGCAATAAACCAAACGCTTCCCAAAACAAGTTTCTAGCCACTTTTAGCGGATAGGGCAAGCGTATTTTTTTTGCTTTTGAAGATACTTTCTGATGCTCATTTTCTTGTTGGTTAACCACTCTTTGCCAATCTTCAATAGGAATAATTTTGCGATCAACAAGTAAGTCTATTTTCCAATGAGAATGAGGGTTTTCTGCAACTTCTGCCAAACCTTTTACCAATTCTAAGGTGTAACGCTTAATACCATCGTTGCTGCTATTTCTCAATTTATCGGCTTCGATGAGCACCGTGCGAACAGAAGTTGAATCGAAAGGCTCTTTTTCTAACTTCTGCACAACTTTCCAGTCTAAATCGGCATTAAAATAATCGAGTTCGTCTCCGTTTCTCGAATAGCCAAAATGTTCGAGGGTTTCGCAATAAAAGCTCCAAAAAAGATGCTGTAAATCGGTGGGCATTTCTTCTTTCCACGAGCCTATTTTCCCTTTTCTAAAATTCTTTTGAGCCAACTCTTTTACCCGATTTTCTTCAAATCCATGATCGACTCCCGCACCGTATTTAGCACTTCCCAATTTTAAATCGCGAAACGTTTTTGCCTTTGAAAAGTCTCCTGTTGGCAATTGAAGAAACTGCTCAATTCTTCTCACTTGTTTTTCGGTATCGCGCACCAAATCTTCGTAGCGAATAAGCAAATTACACCGTTCGAGCCACGCTTTGGCGTTCTGTTCCCAACCGCCAAAAAAACTGCCTTTTTCAGCATAAATAGCAGCCGTTAAGTTTTCTAAAAAATCGGTTCCTGGAGCCACAATATCTTTTCTGTGATGAGCTATAGAGCAGCAAGCATCACGGCCATCACGCACCAAATAAATCACTTTATCTTCTGGCTGTAGATCAGGAAGTTCACTGGGTAAAAGATGGGTTTTCACCACATCGTAATCTTGCCAGTTTTCGTCTTTAATGTGATCGGTATGAAGGTGATAAGTAGCCGAAGTTAAGCCGTGAATATCAAATAAAAGATTCCGTAAAAATGTATTTCCAGATCGCGGAAAAGAAGCCAACCAAACTCTCATACCTTTGATTTTATTGCTTGAACTTGAGCATACAGTTTCACGTCTTTTTCATTTAAACTCGCTATTTCAGTTCGCTCATCATCAGAAACATACACTCTATTCTGGTTATTTTTATTAGCGGTAGGAACCGAATACAACTCAGAAGAAGACAAATTCAGCAAGTGGGTAAGTTGGTTCAATTCAGAATGAAAATCTTCAAATAAACCGATAAAGAAAAATTGATTTAAATCGGTTCCTTCTAAGTACTTGCTCATTTGATTCTGCGTTTCTGGTTTTTGCGCATACTCAAGAAGCGTTTCGTTTTTTCGGTGTTTGTTTTCTTGGTAAACTTTCGGGTTTTGATGACTAGAGTCGGAAATGGTTTTCTTAAAGAAACAGTAATTACTAATTACCCGATCTACCGGATTTCTTACCCAAGTAATAAGTTTTTCGTTGCCTTGTAAGTAAGGGGCAATTTCTAAAAATCGGATATGGCCATGCACAACTTCGTGGTGTAAAATGCCCGAAAACGCATCTAACCGAACTAAATCTCTTTTAAGGTTAATCGATACATCGTTAAAGTGAAAGCACAACCAATCGTAAAAAGTGGTTCCTGCCGTTTTCGGAATATGAATAGAGACTATTTTCATCTTACAACTGCTTTTCTCTCAACTTTACTGCTTGCTGATACAGCGCATCGTCTAACGCATTAAGTTCTCTTATTTCGCGCTCCCATTCTTGCGGTATTTCATGCTTTCGAGTTCCCGTAACGTTCACTTTGTGAATGGCTATTTCTGGCCAGTTCATTATTTTTTGCAAGCGCTGTAGTTCTGAATTGTAATGCTCTACAATGCCCACAAACTGTAACCTTTCTAACGGAAAACCAGCCAAATACCTTGCTTGAACGTTTTGGTTGATTTCGGTTCGTGCATACTCAATAAGGCTCTTTTGCATCTTTTCGAGAATATTGAGTCCTTTTTGCTCTTCGTTTAACTCTTCTATTAACCGTTTTTCGAGGTAAAAATAATTTGAAATTACCCGTTGAACCGGATCTCGCATCCAAGTGATAATGGGCGTTTCTTTTTCGAGTTTTAATTGCTCAAAAACGTGATCGAGATGAAAATGACCGTGAATGACCTTAATGGCTTTGGGTAATTTTTTGGCTTCAAAATCGTGTTCTTCAATTTTTACAATTCGCGTTCGTTGGTTAATATCGAACCGAACGGCCTGCTCATTTCCGTAAATCTCTTTTAAGCTATTTCGAAAACTGGTTCCTGCCGTTTTGGGAATGTGCAACGAAACCAACTCGACATTGTTTTTAATGCGTTGATCTGAACTAAAAATCATTCTAAAATCCATTCAGGTAATAATTGTAGAGGAGCATGACTTCTAAAGTCACCAATAATCTGAAGTTGATCTACGTGGTTTAACTTCTCGTAAATTTCGAAGTGTTCGCCTCTGTTTACCGCCACATGCAAGGTGTAAATTCCGGGTTTAAATTGAATGCTAGCAAATTGCGCTTTGCATACGATTTCGCCTTGTTGTGCTTCAAGAAAAAACGAGGTTAACTTAGATTCTGCAATTGCCAAGGGCTCTCGTTCGGCAGTATGAAAATGCACTACCAATTGCGCTTTGTTGGGCAATTTATTGGTGTTTATAGTAAATTGAATGGTTAGTGGCTGCCCTTGTTTTAACAACGCCACCTCTTCTTTTCTATCGCAGAGCAGTTCTACTTTTCGAAGAATTTCACCTTGAGCTGGTTTTATGTTGTCTGTTATTTCTGAGGTGGTTTTCTGTGTCAAAAACTTGTCGTAATAAAAATCGATGGCTTCGCCAACTTGGTGGCTTTCGTGAATAATTTCTCCTTGGTTCATTACCATAATTCGGTTGCTCACTCTTGCCAAAATATTGGGATTGTGGGCTACAGAAATGGTTGCTATCGATTGGCTAATCTCATCTAACCGTTTGTAGGCCTTGGTTCTAAAACTTAAATCGCCTACAGCCAAGCCTTCGTCAATAATTAAAATATCGAATTGAGCGTGAATAGCAATAGCAAAAGCCAAGCGTGCTTTCATGCCAGAAGAATAGGTTCCGAAAGGCGAATCGATGTGTGCGGCTAGCTCTGCAAAGTCAATAATTGCATCTAACTTTTGGTTCACTTCTGCTTTCGACATCCCAAAAACAGCCGCTTTCAAATAGATGTTTTCTCTTCCCGTAAAGAGCGGATTCATGCCTGCTGTAACGGCAAATAACGGCATTATTTTTCCGAAAGAAGTGATGGTTCCTTCATCTGAACAATAAATACCACAGAGCATTTTCATAAGGGTAGTTTTTCCAGCTCCGTTTAAACCTAAAACCCCCAATCTATCGCCCCGTTTTACTTGAAAAGAAACGTTTTTCACCGCCCAGAACTCGTCTTTTCGCAATCGAGTTGAATCGATTTTTTTGCCCATAACCGACCCTAGAAAATCACTCATTCCTAATTGCATGCTTCGCTTTAATTGAGCAACAAACTTTTTAGAAACATTTTCTACTTCTAACAGTGTATCGGTATGGTTTTGTGATTGATTCATCAATACATTTTCTCTGTAATTTTTTTAGCGTTTTTCACTACCGAACGAAAAGAAATTAGAAAAAAAACGGTGGCAAACAACGAACTCCACGCATACTCATTCCAGTAATCAACGGTTCCTACCGTTAATAAATCTCGAGGTAAACTTACCAAATAAGTAAGCGGATTGTAATCAATTACACACTGTAACCACGCATTTTCAACTTCTTTAGCATATAATACAGGCGTAACAAAAACGAGAGCCTGAACCCCCCTTTTGGCAGTAGTAAATAGATCGATTTGTACAATTTGGAAAACACTTAACCACATACCCACACCAATTCCTAGAAAAAAAGTAGGAACCAAAAGCAACGGCAACAACCAACCAGCCACGTGCAAACGAACATTTACCAATAATAAAATGAATAGCGTTGACACCAGCGGAATGCTGTAATGCAGCATGGCGTGAATTATTTTTTGAGTATAGAGCACCGAAAAAGGCAACTTATTCTCTATCAGTAAATTCTGATGGTATTTTAGCGTATCTGCCGTGTGTTCTACAAAGTTGATAAAGGCCGTAAAAATACCCATGCTTAAAATTACATAAGCAGCGTAAGGCACTGAAGTTTCTCCTGGGTTAAACAAGCCTACCTCGTTAAACACCAGCCAAATTAAGGTTCCTAAAACGGGCGCAATAGCCGATTTAAAAACGCCCAATCTCGATTTTTTAAACTCTTCTAAAAAATTGACCTTAACCAGTTGATAAAGCAAAAAACGATGCGTTTTTAACTCCCTCAAAAAGGAAGGCCAAAACCACCGAAACTCGGCTGATGAAGTAGCTATAGAATCTATTTTAGGCATCTTTTGACTAACTTACATCAAAAACTGTTTCTATTAAGTCTATTTAAGTGAATTCGATAATTTTTCATCTATTTTAGTCTTTACGTTACTAAATAATGAGAATGCTTCAAGAGAAACGTTTCCAAAGGGCCGCTGTAGTTCTGCTACTTCTGGCGCTTACTTATCTCACTTACTTACCATCGTTTAACGGACTTTTTCAGCTCGATGATTATTCTTCTATTGTCAACAATAGAGATGTGCATCGTTTTAAACTGTTTAAAACCGCTTTTTGGTTTCAAATTCATGAACGCCCGTTTGCTTTGCTCACCTTCTTTTTCAATTATCGGTTTGGGCAGCTTTCGCCTTGGGGATACCATGTAGTCAATTTCTGCATACACCTCATTAACTCGGCATTAGTTTTTCGGCTTACACAATTGATTTTAAAGCAATTAAAACCTCAACTTAAGGTGTTTTGGTGGTCGTTATTTTCTGCAGCCATTTTTGCATTGCATCCGCTACAGACAGCAGCTGTTAGCTACATTGTGCAGCGCATGACAGAGCTTTCGGCTTTGTTCTATTTATTGGCTACGCTTCAATTTTTACGTTGGCGAATGAGTGAAAATACATCGATAAAATCGACTATCGTTCGGTGGTTTCTCATCGCACTTTGGCTAGGTTTAGGCCTGCTCTCTAAGCAAAACATAGCCTCGTTACCGCTTACTTTTATTGTGCTCGAATTGTTTGTTTTCACTCCTAAAAACAACAAAAAGAAACTTATTTTTTTAACGGTAGGAACCGCTTTTGTACTCTTATTGGGTATGGCCATTTTACTAAGCGGACAACTCCCCATAGATGCTGAATACACTCCGTTGGAATACGGCATGACGCAAACGCGTGTAATATGGAATTACTTTCTCTTATTGATTTATCCTGCAAAGCAAGTGGCCTTTTCTGCTTTTGAAGTTTCTCACCATTGGGGTTTACAAGAAATAGTGGCTCTTTTTATGCATTTAGTGTTTTTGATTGGTGCATTTATGTATCGCCATCGATGGCCATTGGCTGCTCTTGGTGTTTTCTGGATGTATGCAGCCCTCTCGGTAGAAAGTGGTGTGCTCCCAATTGTAGATGTGTACTTTGAACACAGAATGTATTTGCCTTTGGTGGGTTTCTGTTGGGTTTTGTTAGAAGTTTTAAGCCACAGCAAATGGCCTCAAAAAGTAAGTATGGGTGTGGCAAGTGGGCTGGTAATTTTGTTTTCTCTCTTTACTTTTCAACGCAACAAAGTGTGGGAGAATCATTATAACTTCTGGACCGATATTATAGAAAAAGAACCAGAAAATGCTCGCGCCTACGTGGGTTTAGCCAGCTATTACCAAGCGCAAAATAATGCTTCGCAAAACAAATTATTATTAGAAAAAAGTTTTTCGTTAAAACCGAATTACGAAGCAGCGTACAATTTGGGTTCCTACTACTTAAAAAAGAATCAATTAAAATTGGCAGAAAGTTGGCTGCAAAAAGCCATCGATTTAAACCCAGAATATGCGCCAGCCTATAACAATTTAGGAACCATTGCAACTAAACGCAATCAGAACGAAAAAGCATTCGATTTATACCAAAAAGCTGTACTATTAAACGCAGATTATCTCGAAGCAAAGTATAATTTAGGCGTTACTGCCATGCGACTAAATCGGTTAGAAATTGCCGAAGGCATGTTTTATAATTACCTCGATTTAGCGCCTAATCACGTGCCTTCACTGTTTAATTCAGCAAGAGTTTCTATCTTGCTTAACAAGTACGATCAAGCAGAGAATCAACTTCGAGTTTTGCTTACAATTGATCCGCAAAACAAAGCAGGAAAAGAATTACAACAATATATTAACCAAAATCGTCCGTAATCGAGCTAATTAGCTTTTGAATTATCGGGCAATTTTATTTTTTTGTTTCAAAGCGAAAGAACATGGACTTATTACAAATAAAACAAGCTATCACAGACCAAGCCATTAAAGTACAAGAAGAATTGTATAAAGATTTAATGGACGAAGCCAATGTTGGTGGTCATGACGATGATGATTTACCGGAGTTAGAAACAGGAGAAGCAGGTCACGAAAGCGAATCTGTAAAGTTGGCTACCATCAGAAGAGAAGAAGCAGATATGGTGCGCCAAAACATCAACACCATGCAGAATTATAAATTTACTACCCCGCATACCGAGGTTGAAAAACTAGCTTTAATTATTACCAACCGCGGTAATTTCTTTATCTCTAAAGCGCTAAAACCTGTAGTGGTTGAAGGAACCAAATACTTCTTATTGGCAACAGACGCGCCTATTTACAGCGAAATGGAAGGAAAGAAAAAAGGAGAAAAATTCTCTTTTAACAACATTGAGTACGTTATTGAAGATTTAGCTTGATTGCTACTCAACAACTCACTTTTCAGTATCCGGGAGAAGAAAAAATCTCTTTCCCGGATATTGAATTAACTACCGATGCGCTACTTATTCAAGGGAATTCTGGGTGTGGAAAAACTACTTTTCTCCACCTTTTGTCTGGGCTTCTCTCGCCCACTTCTGGATCTATCGAGTTGCTCAACACTTCTTTCTCTAATTTACCAGCTCGCCAGAAAGAAAAATTTAGAAATCAATATTTAGGGATTTCTCCTCAATCACCCGCTTTTGTGGCTTCATTGCGTCTTCGAGAATACTTTCAACTTATTCAAAATCAAGCAACAACTTCTGCCTACTTTGATCTTGAAAAAGTACTCGAAAGATGGAATTTACTTTCTTTAATCGATAAGAAACCAACTGCACTCAGCGGTGGTGAACAACAGCGTTTTGGTTTGTTAGCTGCCCTACTGCGTAAACCTAAAATACTTTTTGCAGACGAGCCTACAGCCGCTCTCGATAAGCAAAATGCTTTTGAAGTGATTGAGGTGCTTTTCGAATTAGCCGCTCAATACGGCATTCAATTAGTTATTGTATCTCACGACCAACGCATTGCACACCGGTTTAGCCAAAAAATCACACTGTGAAAAGTGCTCAACTTGGCATAAAAAACGCTTGGCATCAGAAAGCTTCCACAGGATTTAATATTCTCTTGTTGGCCGTTTCTTTTGGTTTATTAAGCTTGGTTTTTAGTGTAGAAAAACAATTACAGCAACAAGTAAAAAGCAACACACAATATGTAGATTGCGTAATTGGCCCTAAAGGCGGCAGCTTGCAACTGGTGCTCTCTTCTCTACTCCATGCCGACCCAGCCAGCGGCACTATTCCGTTCGAGTTAACTCGAAAATTAAACCAAAACAGATTAGTAAAACGGCTCACATCTGTCTCAACAGGCGATCAATTTAAAGGTTTCAGAGTAGTAGGAACCGATTCTGTATACCCTGAAATTCATCAACTTACATTGAAAAACGGTCGTTGGTTGGACACTTCAAACGAGGTAGTAATTGGTTCCTACCCAGCTAAACAGCTAAACCTGCAATTGGGCGATAAAATTGCTACCCAACACGGTGTTGGAAAGGAAGCCATTCAGCACTCTCAAAAATTAGAAGTTGTGGGTATTTTAAATGCTTCGCAGTCGGTAAACGATCGATTGTTGTTTTGTGCTACCGAATACTATTGGAACGCTCATAACGCAGAAAATCAGGCAGTTTCTGCCATTCAACTTCAGTTTCACAACGCACTTGGGCTCATGCAATTGCCTAGAAGTATTGCACAAAACACGCCTTACCAAGCCGCAGTTCCGACTTACGAAATGGAACGAATTAGCCAGTTGATTGGCTCAGGCAGTGAGTTGTTTAAGTGGATGGGTTATGCGCTTATTCTTTTATCGTTTACTTCTCTTTTGGTGCAAATTTATTTGCGCATGAAATCGCGATTAAAAGAAATGGCTCTTCTGCGTTTACACGGGTTTTCTGTTTATCAACTAATTGTTTCGTTTTTAGTAGAATGCGGGTGCATGGTATTTCCGGCACTCTTAGTGGGATTTTTTCTGAGTCGATTAGGACTTCATTTTCTCAATTCGGTTGAAAATTTGCCTTTTCAACTTCAATTAGGCTTCTATAAAGAAGAAATAGCCTTCGTCTTGCTAGTGATACTCACCAGTATTTTGATGGTAATCGTAAGCACGAGAAAACTTTTCAAAATGAATTTACACGAATTGCTGAAGCGCTAAGGCTCCAGCATATTTCGTTTTTTTGTGCTTTTTAGTTGGTTTCTTCTCCTAGTTCTACTGCTCTTTCAAATGCTGCAAAGGCCGCTTTTTTAATGAGTTCGCTTACGTTGTCTTCTTTCATGCTTTCTATGGCCGCTTCGGTAGTTCCGCCTTTTGAAGCTACTTTGTTCATCCACGCTTTTGGGCTAAAATCATTTTCTTTAAAAAGAGTAATGGCTCCTTCAAACGTATTTTCGACAAGAAGGCGCGAATCGTTCGATGAAAATCCCATCTTTTCAGCCGCTTGCATCATGGCTTCCATAAAATAAAACACGTAGGCCGGGCCGCTACCTGAAATTCCGGTAGATTTATTTATGTACTCTTCGTTTTCTACGTGAATGGTAGTTCCGGTGCTATCGATTAAATTACGAATAGCCACCTGCTCTACTTTTGAAACCGCTTTTGTTTCGGTAAATGCCGTTACTCCGTTGCTTACTTTTGCTGGTAAATTGGGCATGGCGCGTACTACTTTTGCTAGGCCTGTAGCTTCGCTAATAAAGTCGATGGTTACACCTGCCATTAAAGAAACTAAAATTTGATCGGGTAATAAACTCGGTTTCATTTCTTCGAAAAGAGCTTCGCAGTGGTAGGGTTTTACCGCCACAAAAATGATGTGCGCTCTTTTTACGGCTTCCCCTAAACTATCGAAAACCATAAATCGATCATCTTTGCGCAAGAGTGATTTTACCGCCTCGTCTTTATCGTAAATAAAAAGGTTTTTGTTCTGAATATGCTGAGAACTTACCATACCTTCTGCAAAGGTCAACCCCATGTTCCCTGCACCAATCATCAATACTTTCATGTCAACTTTACTTTTGCTTTGAACGCGCCATTATAAAAAAAGTGCTGTAATAATAGCAACACTTTCTGGGGTTCTTTAAAAATTGACTTTACCATCTGGTTAAGTTCTCTTCCTCTCTTTGAAATTTTCTCTTTTATCTTCTCTTTTTGGTTCGAATTTTCGCTTTGATGGGTAAACAATGATTTTAATGAGAAGCGAGTTCCTACCGTTGTACAAATTTTAAAGTTAGCGGTTAAAAACGCCCCTAACCATGAAAAACACTCTTTTTGGTGAAAAACGAGTATAAAAGACTAAGCCTTGAGGCATAAAAAAAGCCCCGATTTCTCGAGGCTTTTATTTGAATTTGATTGGAATTTACGGTTATTCTACTTCTTCGTGAATGATGGTGGTTTCTACTTCTTGGGTGTTTTCTACTAAGGTCATTTCTTCGATGAGGCGGTTCATGCCTGCAAATTTATCAACGATAAAAAGTACATAGCGAATGTCTACCATTATGTTACGGCATCGCTCTGGATCGAACAAGAAATCGCTCATGGTGCTTTCCCAAGTTCTATCGAAATTTAATCCAATTAATTCGCCATTCGCATTAATAGCGGGCGACCCTGAATTACCACCGCTGGTGTGATTACTGGCAATAAAACAGACTCTTAAATTGTTGTTTTCGTCTGCATAGCGACCAAAATCTTGCTGGTGATATAATTCTACTAGTTTTTCAGGAACATCGAACTCTTTTGAAGTGGTGTCCATTTTTTCGATAATTCCATCGATGGTAGTGTAATGAGCGTACGATACGCCATCTTTTGGCTGATAACCCGCTACTTTACCATAAGAAACACGCAGGGTGCTGTTGGCGTCTGGGTAGTAGTTTTTCTGATCATCTAGTACGGTCATTAAACCTTCCATGTAAACACTCATTAGGGCGTTAATTTGGCTGTCTACTAAACTGTATTGGTCTCTCACTTTTTCGCTGTAGGTATCGAGAATTTGCTTAGAAAGTTGCAAAGCTGGGTCTTTCATCAGCTTCTTCACAGACGATTTTTTGAAAGAATCTAAGAAATCGTTCACCTTTTCTTGTGAAGAGAAAATGGTTTTCTTGTAAATGTATTCAGTGTGTTTTTGGGCATCTTGAAAGCGATCGTAAGCAGAAGACGGTCGCAATTCTGCATCTAGATAACTTAGGTACATTGGCATCATGGCCTGCATTAATTGCTGATCTACTTCTGCGTTATAGTTCTTGTAGAAGCCAGCTGTTTTTGATTTTAAACCTGCAATGATGGTTTCGGTTTCTTCTTCTGTTAATTCTTCTGCCAATAGTTTTTCGAAGGAACCCGCATAACGAATAATTTCAGGCCCGTAGTAGTAGATTTCGATTAACAAGTCTCTTGCAAATGCATACTTCTCATGGTCTGCATACAACGTTTCGAATTGGTTGAGTAGGTTACCGTACTTTGCATTCCATTCAGCATTTTCTGCAATTCTCGACTGAAAAAGTTCTTCTTGAGCGCGCTTTTTATCGACTGCATTCAGCTCTTTTAAGCCTTTTGATTGACCAATCCATTTTTTCCAAGCATTTGAGATTCTCGATTGCTTCGCAGCATATTGAATGTTGGTTTTCTTATCTTTTTGCATGGCTTTGCCGATAATTTCTAATGAAGTATCGCGCATTTTAATTCTTGCCGGATTGCTTTTATTTACCACATAATTCATGTGATAACTGGTAACGTACTCGTAGGTTCTGCCCGGAAAACCATACACCATAGTAAAATCGTTGGGTTCGTATCCTTTTAAAGAAACTGGCAAATGGTGTTTTGGTTGGTAAGGGACATTGTCTTCTGAATATTCTGCAGGTTTGTTGTCTTTGTCTGCATAGATTCTAAACATTGAGAAATCGCCAGTATGTCTTGGCCAAACCCAGTTATCGGTGTCAAAACCAAACTTACCGATAGACGATGGCGGTGCACCTACCAAACGCACATCGTTAAACGTTTCGGTAATAAACATAAAATATTGGTTACCGTAATAAAACTCACGCACAAAGCCTTCGTAGTGAGAATCTTTGGTAGCCTTTTGCACCAACTCTTTCTTTCTCTTGGCCATTACTTGAGCGCGCATTGCAGGATTAGACAGCGTATCTAAGCCACCCAACACTTGATCGGTTACATCTTCGATTTTAACAATAAAGGTGACGAACAAACCTGGGTTTCTCAGCTCATCTTT
This sequence comes from Salibacteraceae bacterium, assembly GCA_048267965.1. Classification (GTDB taxonomy): domain Bacteria; phylum Bacteroidota; class Bacteroidia; order Flavobacteriales_G; family Salibacteraceae. The sequence continues at coordinate 33,121 of JBLWWK010000003.1, read as the reverse complement.
CATGGTTTTAGCCCAAAAACCATCGGTTAAATAATCGTTCTCTACGCTAGAGTGAGATTGAATCTGACCATAACCGCAGTGATGATTGGTTAAAATTAACCCTTGGTTAGAAATCACTTCCCCCGTACAACCTCCACCAAAATGAACGATGGCATCTTTTAAACTGGATTGATTAATATTGTAAATATCTTCTGCCGATAATTTCATTCCTCTGGTTTGCATATCGCTTTCCATGCTGCTAATCAACATCGGAATCCACATGCCTTCTTTGGCTGCTACATTTAGCACTAACGCCATCAACATGGCTGTTAGCCCTAATGATCTCCACATCTTTTTCATCTATCTTCTGTTTTGTTGTTGAAGGAGTCCAAAAGTAATGAATCAAGGTTATTTTTTAATAGGGAGAAAGGGCGGTTCCTACCGTTAACAAAACTGAAAGAATACTTAACAAAATTGACCTTGATAAACATAAAAAAAGAGAGAACTTTGCGCTATGCATGCAATAGAACCCTATTGGAATTGGAGAAATTTTTACACGGCTGAAGACGATTTTCAATCGCCTTTTTACGGTAGAGAATACAGCGAATTTGAATTTACCGATCAGATTTACAATCACTTAATTCATCCGCAATGGGACAATATAGGTTCTGCTACGCTGTTTATTAAAATCATCTTTGCCGATTACCAAGAAGGGGTGGCCATTATTGAAATGATAGGCGAATGGAACGATTGCCTTTACAATGATATTATGATTTTGAAGCGCAATATCGTTGATCACTTGATAGAACAAGGCATCGATAAGTTTATTTTGATTGGTGAAAATGTGTTGAATTTTCACGCATCTGACGATTCTTATTACGAAGAGTGGTTCGAAGATTTAGAAGAAGGCTGGGTAGCCATGGTGAACTTTCAAGAACATGTCTTGGCCGATTTCGAAGCCGAAAACTTAGACCATTATTTTGTGAGTGGAGGTGATTTAAACGACATGCCGTGGAGAACCATTGAGCCTTTTCAACTGTATAAGCGAATCGATAATTTAGTCACCAAAAGAATTTCGCTGATTTAACACTGTCAGTTCAAAAATCCTTCACAAATTTGCCGCCTCTATCTAGACGATTGGTCAGATAACTTGTTAAGTAACTCAAATGTAGAACATTGGGTGAAATGCGTCTGACCAAATAACAATGAATTCTTTATTGTGTCTGCGCTTTTCCCCTTTTAGAAACGATTTATTATCCATGCAAACGATTAAAGCTGGTGGAGTTCCTGAGCATTTTAACTTGCCCTGGAATTTAGTAGTAGAAAACAAAATTTTAGCTTCTTCAGGTATCGACCTCACTTGGAAAGAATGCCATGGTGGCACAGGTGAAATGACGCAAGCCTTGCGCAGTGGAGAGCTCGACATTGCCGTTTTGTTAACTGAAGGAATTACCGCAGATATTCTTCACGGAAATCCTTCTAAAATTGTTCAATTTTATGTGAATTCGCCTTTACGATGGGGAATTCACGTTAGAAAAGGGGCCAATATTAAAAGTATAGACGATTTACGTGGTAAAAAATACGCTATTTCTCGTCTTAAAAGTGGCTCTCATTTAATGGCTTATGTAAACGCCTTGCACCACGGATTACCCATTTCGAACAAAGATTTTGTTATTGTAAACAACCTCGATGGAGGTAGAAAAGCATTAGCTGAAGGAACCGCAGACGTTTTCTTTTGGGAAAAATTCACCACTCAACCTTACGTAGACAATGGTGAATTCGAATGTATAGGCGAATGCCCTACTCCCTGGCCATGTTTTGTAGTAGCTGCTCGCGAAGATGTTATTAAAAATAACGAGCGAGCGCTCGAGTACATTCTTTGTGCTGTGAACGAACAGGCGGCCTTATTAAAAGAAAACGCGACTGAAAGTATTGCTCAAATTGCTGATCGATTTGCGCTAAAACATGAAGAAACCGAAAAATGGTTCAATCAACTTAGCTGGAATGTAGAAGGAACCGAAAACGATGCGGCCCTTACTGAAGTTTTAGAAAAATTAAGATTATTAGGTGTAATCACTAACGAAGAGGCAAAAACCTCGCTAGACAGCATTAGAGAGTACATTAACGACTTTGCTTGTGCATCTTAATTCAATTTCTGCGGAAAATCCCTTTGGATTTTCCGCAGAAATTCCTTTATTTTTGAACCGTGAAAAAAGCGAGAGCCATACTGTCTGTAATCACTGCCACCCTACTGGTGGTTTCAACGATTTCGTTCTCGTTAGAAAAACATTTTTGCCTTGGTCAGTTAGTAGACATCTCTCTTCTTAGCGATGCTTCTTGCGCAGCCAAAAATTCTGCGGCTACTCATTGTGACGATGCTGAACTCGATTCACTCAATTGTTGTGACAATCAAGTAAGTGTGGTAGAAGGCCAAGACTTAGAAACTACGGTTTCTCAAAAATCTGTTGATTTAAAAAAGGCCAAACAAAGCGCTATTTCTGCTGCTGCCGTTTGGGTGAAAGACTTGCTCTTCTCTATTGTTAATAAGCAAGTTTCTTCTTTTGAACAACCTCCTAACTCCTCACTGTACCCTTCAACAGAAACGCACATTGCGTTAGAGACTTACTTGCTCTAGAATTCGTCTTGTTTGTAAAAGCAACACTTCCCTCCTATTCTTAATTTTTTACATTTTAAAACAAACAACGATGAATAAGTCATTTCATATACTTTTGGCTATTTGTAGCCTGTTCTTTCTTTCCGTTTCTACTCTTCAAGCTCAAAATCAAAAGGTCGATACCGCCTCTTTCTTTGTAGATGGTATCTGCAATATGTGCAAAGACCGTATAGAAAATGCGGCCTATCAAAAAGGGGTGAAATTTGTTGAATGGAATAAAGCCAAAAAAGAAATAACCGTAATCTATAAAAATCAGAAAACTGATTTAGCCACTATCAAACAGCACATTGCAGATGCTGGTCACGATACAGATACCATCAAGGCAAAAGAAGAAGATTACTTATCGATCGATGAGTGCTGTCGTTATAAAACGTTAGAAACTCACTAATATGCGTAGTTTAACTATCACGTTGCTTGTAAGCTTTTTGCTTGCAAGCCAATGGACTGTGGGGCAAAACGAAGCTTTTCTAAAGGGCAAAGTAGTTACTAAAACAACTGAAGGAACGCAAATTACACTTCCGGGTGCCACTCTTGTTTGGCTAGGAACTACCAATGGCACCTTAACCAATGAAAAGGGTGAATTTGAGTTAGAGCGTGTTCCTACTACCAACCAATTAATTGTAAGTGCTGTAGAATACGCTACGGATACGTTTGCAATAAATAAAACCGGGCAAGTAATTTTGCACCTTTCTAAGTCTGTAACGCTCAAAGAGTTTGAGGTAAGGGCACGAGATCAAACCACAAAAATCGATTACCTCAATCCGATTAAGGTAGAAACCATGGACGAAGCCGAGCTAATGAAAGCGGCTTGCTGCAACCTTTCGGAGAGTTTTGAAACCAACCCAAGTGTTGATGTTTCTTTTACCGATGCAGTTACGGGAACACGCCAAATTGAAATGCTCGGTTTGGCAGGACCCAATACCCAAATAATACGCGAAAACATGCCCGATGTGCGGGGTTTATCGTCTTTATACGGTCTTACTTTCACTCCCGGAACATGGATAGAAAGTATACAATTAAACAAAGGTACTGGCTCTGTAGTCAATGGTTTTGAAAGCGTTGCCGGACAAATAAACGTTCAACTACGCCAACCAGAAACTGCTGAGAAATTGTACCTAAACCTGTATGCCAACGAAGGTAGTCGATTAGAAGCCAATGCTCATAGTGCTATTAAAATCAACGATTCTCTAAGCACCGCTATTTTGGTTCATGCCAAAAACAATTTTATGCGGAATGATCGTAATAACGATGGTTTTATGGATATGCCCGTGGGCTCAATGGCTACGGTGGCCAATCGCTGGAAATTTATTCCGAGTGCCGCTTGGAGAATGCAAGCCGGAATTAAAGGAACCATTAACGAAACGCTGGCTGGTGATTTAGACTTCAAGAAAGACGATAATACCAACAACACTAACCTTTGGGGCATGGATTTATCCATAAAACGCATCGAAGGCTGGTACAAATTAGGCTATATAAACCCAAATAAATTGAGCCAATCGCTAGCGTTACAATTAAGCGGATCTTTCCATGAGCATAGAAGTACATTTGGAAACCGCTATTACAATGCGGACCAAAAGAGTGGTTATGCCAATTTTATCTTCCAAGATTTTATAGGAACCACTCAACACCAAATTCGGGCTGGAGCTAGCTTACAATACGATTTCTATACTGAAGATCTATCAGGATTTGCTTTCGAGCGGGAAGAGATTATCCCTGGTATCTATTCAGAGTATACATACACAGCTTCTGATCGTTTTAGTTTGGTGGCCGGCATGCGTGCAGACCATCACAATCAATTTGGTTGGTTTGCAACACCGCGCCTTCACACGCGTTGGGCTATTGCTAAAAACAGCATTTTAAGAGCGAGCGCAGGAAGAGGACAAAGGCATCCTGCTATTTTAGCAGAGCATACCAGTATTTTTGCTTCGAATAGAAACATCGTAATCGAAGGGAACGGAGAAAACAACTCGCTGTACGGTTTGCAACCAGAAGTAGCATGGAATTACGGGTTAAACTTTACTCAGAATTTCACCCTCGATTACCGCGATGGTTTTGTCTCTTTCGATTTTTACCGAACCGATTTCGAAAATCAGATAGTAGTAGACTGGGATCGCAGCCCGCAAACAGTTGCCTTTTACAACTTAGAAGGTAAATCGTATAGCAACAGTTTTCAAGCTATGGTTTCTTATGAAGTAATTCGCAGGTTTGATGCAAAACTGGCTTATCGATTCTTCGATGTTAAAACTACTTACGATGGTGAATTAAGACAAAAACCATTGGTGGCAGAACACCGTTCGTTCATCAACTTAGCGTATGAAACACCCTCTGAGTGGAAATTTGATGCCACGGTAAATTGGTTCGGAAACAAACGCTTGCCATCTACTTCTTCTAATCCGCAAGAATATCAGTTAGAAGAAAGAAGTCCTGATTATTGGACGGTAAATGCGCAAATCACGAAAAAATTCAGCTCTCGGTTCGATATTTATGTAGGTGTAGAAAACCTACTCGACTATCGACAATCAACGGCCATTGTGGCTAGTGACGAGCCCTTTGGTGATTATTTCGATGCCTCTATGATTTGGGGGCCTATTTTCGGTAGAACTACCTACGCAGGCTTGCGCTACAAAATCAAGTAACGCGTTTTTCACTGTAGGAACCATGAATGATAACAATAAATTCATGGTTCCTTTTTTAGCGAACAACCTATTTTCGCAAAAAATTTGAACGCGTGATGATCAAAAATACTTTAGCAGCCGGATTATTCATCGGTTTATTGGCTTGCCAACCTACTCCCCCACCTCAACAAGAACCATCTACCACCAATAGCCAAGAGCATTTGGTAGCTTCAACCCTTTTTACCCAACAATCTGCAGAATACCGAGCCTTGTGTTATCAAGCATATCACCTTGCAGAGTTGAGATTATTAGAGCTCAAAGATTCTTTTCCTGAAAAACCAGCAGTCGTTTTAGATTTAGACGAAACCGTTTTAGATAATAGTCCGTACACAGCGTGGCAAATAGAATCTGGAAACGGATACAGCAAAGAAACGTGGGCACAATGGGTAGAAAAAGCAGAAGCTGAGCCCATAGCTGGCGTTTCTCAATTCTTGCACCTTGCCGATTCTTTAGGCGTAGAATTGTATTATGTATCTAACAGAGATACTTCAGGTTTAGCAGCTACCATGAAAAACATGAAAGCCCTTAACTTACCACAAGTAGAAGCTAGCCATTTCTTGCTAAAAACAACTACTTCAGACAAATCGGCCAGAAGAAAGCAAATCACCGATTCGGGTGCAGAAATTTTATTGTTTATTGGCGATAACCTAGGGGATTTCAAACACCTTTTCGATGATAAAACCAATGCCGAGCGCAAAGCCAGTATAGACGAATTAGCAGATCAAGTAGGAACACAATTTATAGCCCTACCCAATGCCCTATACGGTGAATGGGAAGGAGCCACCTACAAGTATAATTGGAAACTTACTGATGCACAACGCGACAGTGCTAGGAAAGCTAGTTTGGTTCCTACCGAATTATAAACCCATTTTTCAATTAATTAAAAGCGGCTATTTTGCAGAAAGTAGCCGCTTTTTTTATGAGTAAACACCTAACTTAGATAGCTCATAAAAATGAAAGTAGCTTTTACCAAGCTGTAAAGAGGGTTTCTAATTCTCCCCTTTCATTCGCATATTATGCCCCATTCGATAAACCGATGATAAACTATAACAACAAGTTGTATGCCATTGGAAAAGATAATTCCACCGCACGTTCAAGCACATTTGGCGCTTCGTACTTCAACACCAAAAGAGCTTTCACTTCCCCACCGCCACCCTCAAATAACAGTGAATAATCATCTCATTTTATAGTGATTGTTTTCACACATTTCTTATATTGTGAACTTTCTAATTGGACTGTTATGAATCGCATCAAGAAAGTACTAGAAGAACAAGGCAGAAGTCAGAAATGGTTGGCTACTCAGATAGACAAAAGCTATAATATGGTAAATGCTTATGTGCAAAATAGACAACAGCCGCGTCTGGAAGTACTCAATGAAATTGCCATCATTTTAGATGTCGATGTTAGAAAATTAATTGTTAGTAATAAATCGGATGGCGATGAAGCATAACGAAGACTCTCGAGTTAAAATCCCTACTATCCTACACCTTGTCCGTTTGGGGTATACCTACTTGTCGTTGAAAGATTCAACATGGGACGAGTCAACAAACATTTTCACCGACCTTTTTAGAGAAAGTATTCAACGCATTAATCCTGAGTTATCAGCAACAGATATTTCCAGAATTTATGATGAAATTTCTTTAAGTCTTGAAAACGAAGATTTAGGTAGAGCTTTTTATGAGAAGTTAATAGAGCGATCCGGAACAAGATTGATTGACTTTGATAATTTCAATAACAACTCGTTTCATGTAGTTACCGAACTTACTCACGGGAATAAAGACGATGACAATTTTCGACCAGACATAACCCTTCTTGTCAATGGAATGCCCCTAGTGTTTATTGAAGTAAAGAAACCTAACAACCTAGATGGTGTTCAGGCAGAACACAAGCGCATGGCTACTAGGTTTCAAAATAAGAAATTTAGAAAGTTCATCAATATCACTCAGTTAATGGTCTTCTCCAATAACATGGAGTATGATGACAGTTCACCGGTTCCGTTGCAAGGAGCATTCTATTCATCAACATCATATTATAAACCGGTTTTTAATTATTTCCGCGAAGAAGAAAACTTGAACTTAGATGTAATTCTAAGGCCGGAAGATTCAGAAGTAGAATCGTTTGTTCTAAAAGACAACAACCTTGTTTCTATTAAGAATCAAGCAGAGTTCACCACAAATAAGCATCCCGATAGACCAACGAATAGAATTTGTACTTCTCTATTCAAAAGAGATAGGTTGGCGTTTATCCTTCAATATGCTCTTGCTTATGTAAAAGAGAAAAGTGGATTGCAAAAGCATATCATGCGTTACCCTCAGTTGTTTGCCACCAAAGCAATTGAGCGAAAGTTGGATGAAGGTACAACCAAAGGAATCATTTGGCATACGCAAGGAAGCGGTAAAACAGCATTAACGTATTACAACGTCAAGTACTTAACGAATTACTATCAGAAGAAATCAATTGTTCCTAAGTTCTATTTCATAGTGGATAGGTTAGACTTGTTGATACAAGCCAGTAGAGAATTTACAGCTCGCGGATTAACGGTACATAAGATTGAATCACGAGATGAATTCGCTAAAGACATTAAGTCTACTAGTGTAATTCACAACGATTCCGGAAAAGCTGAAATCACGGTAGTGAACATTCAAAAATTTAAGGATGATCCAAATGTGGTTCGCAACTCTGATTACAACCTGAATATTCAACGTGTGTACTTCATGGATGAAGTTCACCGTAGCTACAACCCAAAAGGTAGCTTTTTGGCTAACCTGAATGAGTCTGACCCTAATGCCATAAAACTTGGGTTGACAGGTACACCATTGTTAGGTACAGAATATAACTCTCGTTCTTTGTTTGGCGATTATATTCATAAGTACTATTACAATTCCTCAATAGCAGATGGTTACACGCTTAGATTGATTCGTGAAGAAATAGAGACGAGTTATTCGATTCAACTAAAAGAAATTCTTGAGAAGGTAAGAGTATTAAAAGGCAACGCTAGTGCTAAAGATATTTACGCTGATCATCGTTTTGTTGAACCCATGCTTAAATACATTGTAGAGGACTTTGAGCGCAGCAGAATTTCTATGAACGATAATACCATCGGGGGTATGGTTGTTTGTGATTCTTCTGATCAGGCTAAAATGATGTATGAAATTTTCCAAACCAATTACGCTGAGAGAGCTACAGAAGAACTTCCGCTAGCTGCTGACGTACGAGCTTCTTACGGAAAAAATAAAGCTGAAAACCGAAAGGTAAAATCGGCATTGCTTATTCTGCATGACATTGGCACTAAGCAAGACCGTAAAGATTGGGTAGAAGAATTTAAAGATGGTAAACACGATTTAATTTTCGTGTACAATATGCTTTTAACTGGTTTTGATGCTCCACGATTAAAGAAACTATATATCGGTCGATTAATCAAAGCCCATAACTTATTGCAAACGCTAACTCGTGTAAACAGAACCTACAAAGACTTTAGGTATGGGCACGTAGTTGATTTTGCCGGCATAGAAGACCAATTCAAGAAAACGAGTCAAGATTATTTCAACGAGCTTCAAAATGAACTAGGGGATGAATTACAGTCTTATTCTGATTTGTTTTTAACAGAAGCGGAGATTACCGAGCAGATTAGTCAAATCAAAGACAAGCTCTTTCATTTTGATATTGAGAATGCAGAAAACTTCTCTTCCCAAATTTCCCAAATAAGCGACCGTGGACAAATGCTTGAAATCACCAAAGCATTAAACAACGCAAAGAGTTTGTACAACCTCATTCGTTTGTCAGGTAATTATGAATTGCTAGATAAATTAGACTTCAACAAGCTTACGGTACTTTCTCGTGAGGCCAACAATCACTTAGCATTAATCAATACCAAAGAAGCATTAGAAAACAACGTAGATACCACTAATTTACTCAATGTAGCATTAGAAGATGTGCTCTTCACTTTTACAAAGGTGAAAGAAGAAGAAATGGTGCTGGCAGACAAACTGCGAGACACATTACAACGTACTCGTGAAATGCTTCAAGGGAACTTTGACCAGAAAGACCCTGAGTTCATTTCTTTAAAAGAAGAACTTGAAAGACTCTTTAAGAAGAAAAACTTGTCTGAGATTGAGGCAGACGAGATGAAGGATAATATTGAAGCGCTGAATGTAATTTATAGGCAAGCCAAAGAACTTGAACGCAAGAATCAGTTACTAAGAGCCAAATACGAAAACGATCAAAAATACACGCGTTTGCATAAACGCTTGATGGAAAAAGACCCATTGACAGAAAGTGAATCTAAACTCTTTGCAGCACTTCAAAGTCTAAAAGCAGAAATAGACGCACAAGTACTTCAGAACGCTCAAATGTTAGACAATGAAAGCTTTGTAGAAAAAATGATGATGAAGATTGTAGTAAACAAACTACACAAAGAACATCAGTTAGGCTTAAATCCTGAAAAGACCAGAAGAATCAATGGTCTGTTAGTAAAAGAATACATGAATGAATACCACGGTAGAGTGGCATAGACCCGAAGGGTCAATACTTACCAAGGCTTAATGAATTATATGAACACAACGATAGAATTTGAAAAACAAACCAAAGCACTGATAGACGACCTCAAAAGCGTCTGTGCAAACTATGGTTTAGGGAATGACGGTAATGAGTTTAAAATCATTACTCAGGTGTTTTTGTACAAATTCATGAATGACAAGTTTATCCATGAAATCAAGAAACTAGATGACAACATAGCCAATGCAGATAATTGGGAAAAGGTGTTAGAAAGCTACAGCGATGATGACCTAGAGATGCTGATGATGCAGATGGATGAAAATACTGCTCAGCTAAAACCAAAGCACTTAATTTCTCGTCTTTTTCAACGGCAAAATGAAGAGAACTTTCATACCATTTTTGATGAAACCTTGTTGGAGATAGGTCAAATAAATGTGGATTTGTTTGCGGTTAAAACCGATGGTGGTCAAAAGATTATCTTGTTTGAAGCCCTTAGTAACTACGTATCAGATAAGCGGGCAGACTTTTGCAAGGCACTCGTAAATAAGCTAGTTACCTTTAGCTTTGAGAATATCTTTCATGAGAAGTTTGACTTTTATGCAACCATTTTCGAGTACCTCATTAAAGACTACAATACCAACAGTGGTGGCAAGTACGCAGAGTATTTCACCCCTCATGCGGTAGCCAAGATTATGGCTCGTTGCTTGGTGCATGGTGAAGTACAAAATGTAACTTGCTACGACCCTTCAGCTGGTTCGGGTACGTTATTGATGAACCTTGCACACCAAATTGGTGAGGATAAGTGTACCATCTACTCACAAGATATTTCGCAGAAGTCTTCTAACCTCTTGCGTTTGAATTTGATTTTGAATGACTTGGTTCATTCTATCCCCAATATTGTAAAAGGAAACACCATCCTTGACCCTTACCACAAAGACAGTGGCGACTTACGAAAGTTTGATTATATCGTAAGTAACCCACCTTTTAAGTTGGATTTTTCCGATTACAGTGCTGACTTAGACACCAAAGAAAACAACGACCGCTTCTTTGCAGGAATACCGAAAGTACCTGCCAAGAAGAAAGATTCAATGGCAATTTATCTGTTGTTCTTGCAACACATCATGTATTCGCTCAAAGAGAATGGAAAAGCAGCAGTGGTAGTCCCTACTGGCTTTATCACAGCCCAAAGCGGTATTGATAAAAAGATTCGCCAAAAGATGGTAGAAAGCAAAATGTTGGCTGGTATAGTGAGTATGCCCTCTAACATCTTTGCGACTACAGGTACCAATGTGAGTATTTTGTTTTTGGATAAGACGAATAAAGAAGAGGTTGTTTTAGTTGATGCCTCTAATCTCGGTACCAAAGTAAAAGAGGGCAAAAACCAAAGGACGCTGCTTTCTACTGAAGACGAAGAGCACATCATCCAAACGTTCAACAACAAAAATGCGGTAGACGATTTCTCTGTAGTGGTAAGCTATGACGACATTATTGCCAAAAACTACTCCCTAAGTGCAGGGCAATACTTTGAAGTGAAAATTGAATATATAGACATTACGCATGAAGAGTTTACTGCTAAAATGAAGGGCTTTGAGGCTACTTTAAAAGAGTTGTTTGAGGAGTCTAAGGAATTGGAAGCTGAAATCAGAAATCAACTATCAAACATAAACTATGACTAGAGTAGTTTCAAAAAAATTGGGTGATATTCTGAATTTAAAAAGGGGGTATGATTTACCTGAAAAAGACCGAGAAGATGGACTTTTTCCTGTAATTAGCTCTTCTGGAATTTCAGGGTGTCATAACGAATATAAAGTTGAAGGAGAGGGTGTTGTGACTGGCCGATATGGTACTCTAGGGAAAATGTATTATGTAAATGGTAAATACTGGCCTCATAACACTGCTCTATATGTTCAAAATTTTAAAGGCAATGATCCTAGATATATTTATTATTTATTAACCTGTTTAGGACGAATTAGGACATCTGATAAAAGTGCAGTCCCTGGAGTTAATAGAAATGAACTTCATGAAATGGTTGTGCCATTTCTAGAAAATTCAATCGGACAAAAAGCAATAGCAAAAGTCCTTTCAGACCTAGACGCCAAAATAGAACTCAACAACAAAATCAATGCAGAGTTGGAGGGCATGGCCAAGTTGCTCTATGACTATTGGTTTGTGCAGTTCGACTTTCCGGATGCCAACGGCAAACCCTACAAATCATCCGGGGGCAAAATGGTCTACAACGAGCAATTGAAAAGAGAAATCCCTGAGGGGTGGAAGGTTGAGAGTTTAAATAAATTACTTGATTATAACTCTGGTCATTCTTTTTCTTCTAAATCTTATTGTGACTCTGGTAAATGGAAAATAGTAACTATAAAGGCCGTACAGGAAAATGGGTTTGACACATCAAAATGTGATAAGATTAAAGAATTACCACTAAACTTAGATGCAGAGTGCAATCTAGCAATTGGTGATTTACTTATGTCATTAACAGGGAATACGGGTCGCCTTTGCTTTGTTACAGAAACAAATTGTCTCTTAAATCAGCGTGTTGCAAAAATTTTGAGTTCTAAATTGTCAAATTATTTCATCTACTTATACTTTAAACGACCAGAAAAACAAAAATTGATTGAGCAGTTGTCAAGCGGAAGTTCACAAGCTAATTTGAGCCCATTGCAATTGTTTAAAACTAAAGATGTTATCCCAGAAAATACTATTCTAAATTCTTTTGAGGATAAAGTTGAACCAATCTCTCAAAGAATATTAGTGAATGAAAAAGAAAACCAAAAACTAGCCGAGTTACGAGATTGGTTGTTGCCTATGTTAATGAATGGTCAGGTTAGGGTTGGGGAGGCAGTTAAAGATTAAAAGAAATAGCCAACGCAAGTTCAAGCCCATTGCAATCCTCCTTCGTGCGGTTGCAAAGAGCTTTCTCGCCAACGCTGAAAAAGAAATGAATAAAAACGGCATACAACAATGTCTATAAAACATAGGGTTTTCGGCAAGTTGGTTCGCTCCTCTTTTACTTTCTTAGTAATTTGTAGGCGGACAGTTTCGAGGGTTTCAACTCCCTCCGTTTCATAGCCGAAACCGACCTTTGTAACCATAAGTAACTCTCAAAATGGAGAGACTTCAAGTGAAACCGTCTTTAACTATAAGCAAGTTGGAGTTATTGTTTCTGCAGAATATTCGGGTGGACAAGTTATTAAAGGTCATCTTATTGGCTTAGTTGACAACCATGGAAATATTGATATGCGTTATCACCAAATAAATAAAAAAGGACAACTACTGACCGGCAAGTGCTTATCAAAACCTGAACTACTTGATAATGGTAAAATTAGGCTTCATGAGACTTGGGAATGGACATCTGGTGATGAATCAGTAGGCAAATCAATAATTGAAGAACTATAGTATCGAAATGTATGATAGCCAAAACCCCTAATCCTCCATATTATGCTGTAATCTTTAGCTCTATACAAAGCGAAGAAATTGATGGATATTCTAAAATGGCTGACCTAATGGTTAGCTTAGCGAGTAGGCAAAAAGGATTTCTAGGTTTTGAAAGCGCCAGAAATGAGCTAGGCATAACAGTGTCTTATTGGAAGGACCTTGACTCCATTAAAAAATGGAAGCAACATTCTGATCATATAATAGCTCAACAGAAAGGAAGAACTAAATGGTATAAAAATTATAAAACAAGAATTGCAAAAGTAGAGAGAGACTACGATTTTGATAAACTATGAATAACGAACGCTCAACTAAGTTTTAAAAATAGTGTGTTAGCTTCCATGCTAAGCGTAGCGTCCACGCTAGGCTTTTTGTTTCAAGCCCTCTGGGCTAAATGTTTAATCCAATTATTTCCATTTCAATTTAGCCTATTCTACTTTAACCAATCTCACTACATCTAAATAATCTATTGCGCAGGAAATAATAGAATGTTCTGCTAAAGATATCCAATCCGCCCCCGCTAAGCTTAGCGGGAAAATTTAAGCTGAATTTGATAACTTGTTGGCACTTTTATAAAAAATTGCTTCTGACATGATTTGCGGCAAGGATGCCGTTTTTGATTAATCGTAGCGAGGACGCTACGCTCAGCGGGAAAAAGAAGAGAAGAATCGTCTTTTTCATCCTTTTCTACTATTCTAACTTATATGAAGATAAAAAGAATAGCACCAGTCAACGGAGTATCGTGTTCCTACCGATATTTTATTCGCTTACTCAAAGGTGAATAGTGTTTATTTTCAACACTTTTCACTTTTTCACATGCTTTTAGTGAGAAAACATCTTTTCGAATGTTTTACCATTAAATTTAAACGCGCCTGCATTGTGGCTGCCCAACCAGAGTGCTCCACTTTGGTCTTTGTAAATGGTAAAAAGTAAGACTTCGGTTTCACCGTTTTTGATAGGATAATGAATAAGTTCATCTCCGTTGTATTTCCACACACCGTTATCGTACGTTACCATCCAAAGGTTACCTTTATCGTCTTCGGTGATGGATAGGAAAAAAGGAAATTCTTTCTCATTTTCTTCGCCCAAATACCCTACTCCTTCTTCTTTTTCGAAGTCGATCTCAGTAGAGCTATTCGGGCCTAAATTGTATCGAAAACGCGTGTTATTAATCCAAAACTTACCTTTACTATCTTCAAAAACAGCACGAGTTCCAAAATCACCACCGCTCGGTGTGGTTTGCAATTGGGGTTCGTAATGCCAACTGAACGTTTTACCATCAAATCGGCACACCCCAAGGCTAGCCGTACCGAACCAAACAACTCCTTTTCGATCTTTGTAAATGGTGTAAAGCCCATACGGACTATAACTTGCAAATTGATTTTGGTTTCTGAATTCCGCTTCTTGGGGCGCGTCTGATAGTTTCAATAGGTGTAAAGAATCGCCATCAAATCGGTAAATACCGTTGTTAGTAAACCCCGTTCTAAACCACAAATCTTCTGGATTTAACACCCAACGGTTAGGCGTATTTTTTGAATGGACCATTTGCAATGTTGAGAACGATAAACCATCAAATTTGCTAATTCCATGTGCCGTTTCAATAAAAACATTTCCTTCTTTATCTTCTTGAAAACCACGAATTTCATTACTCACCAATCCGTCTAGTGTGGTAATTTGTCGCAGGTTTTTACCGTTGTATAAAAACACACCGTTTTCTTTACTTCCCAACCAATAGTTACCCGTTTTATCTTGGTAAATAGCCCAAATAGTTTCACTGATGCTTGTGACCGGTGTTCCGATTTCTGGAGCAACAATGCCTTGCGCTTTTAATCGATTAGGTTCGCTGCAAGAAGAAAAAGTGAAGAAAATACAGAAGAGCAAGGCGGAAAAAAAAGTTACTTCAGTTTTGTTCATTTTCTCAGGAATTCTAATTCTTATCGATCTTCGTTAAGACGTAAAATTAGCTCATTGGTGAGTCGCAGCACACTAAAAAAATCTCACCACCACCTCTCTACCTAATCGTTAACCATCGATTTTCTCATTAAAATGATGATTTTCTACCGACAATAGGTTTAAAAACTAAACCGAATTCGGGTTCCTACCTTAAGTTGCCAACTTGCCCGCCACAAAACCGGTAGACCAAGCAGCCTGAAAATTAAACCCGCCCGTTACCCCGTCTACATTGAGCAATTCGCCCGCCACGTATATCGAAGGGTGCTTTTTTAGCGCCATTGTATCGGCATGCACCTCGCTTAAATCGATACCTCCACACGTCACAAATTCTTCTTTAAAAGTGGTTTTACCCTTGGCTAAATACGCATCGTTGGTGAGTAAATTAATTAACCGATTTAAACTCTTTTTGGGCAGTTCAGAACAGCGCGTTTCTTCGTTAATATCGGCTTTGTAGAGCAAGTACAACCACAAACGAACAGGGATATCATCTAATCGAATGTTTCCCATCTTTTTCTTCGATTCTTCGGCTAATTTCTCACGAATAATGGAACGAACCACCTCTTCATTGGTTTCGCTCATCCAATTAATTTTAACGGTGTATACGTAGTTTTTCTCGTGTAACCACTCAGCCGAAAAAGCCGACAACCTCAACACAGCTGGCCCACTAAAACCCCAGTGAGTAATCAACAAAGGGCCTTGCGTTTTCCACTTGGCTCCTTCAATTTGCACCGTTGCCTTTCGCACAGTAACCCCTTGCAATTCAGTCACTTCGTTTTTAGGCACATTAAACGTAAACAAGCTCGGCACAGGCGAAACCACCTTTACATTTAACGCTTGCAACCAATCAAAACCGCGTTTATTGGGGCTTCCTCCAGTTGCAAGAATTATTTTATCGTAGTCTCGGTAGGAACCGTTTACCAACAACTTTGCACCATCGTTTTGGGGAAGAATTTCTCGCACTCTTTGATTGAACAAAATGCGAATTTGATGAGATTCTGCGGTTTCTACTAAGCAATCGATAATTGATTGAGAACGGTTAGTTGCCGGAAACATTCTGCCATCAGCTTCGGCCTTTATGGGAACTCCGCGAGATTCAAAAAATTCGATGGTATCGGTAGTAAAAAACTGACGAAAAACACGTTTCAGTAATTTGCCACCTCGCGGATAATTTGCCACCATTTCCGGAATTCTAAAACATTGGTGGGTAACATTGCATCTGCCGCCTCCGCTAATTTTCACTTTCGCCAAAACTTGCTCAGACTTTTCAAGAATTTCAACTTGTGCCGCTTCGTGATGTTGTTTTACTGAAATTGCCGCAAAAAAACCTGCGGCTCCACCACCCACTATCGCTACCTTCATTGTGCAAAAGTAGGTTAAGAATAGCGGAAGAAAACGTAAATTTGCCCTAGAATGATTTCCGTTAAACTATATGCCGTTATCTTACCGAAACACATTGCCGAGCAGCAGTTTCAAAACGGTATTTCTGATGTTAAAAAGAGTTTTCCTGATCATTTTGTTACCGAAGACGAATACCTCTACGCCATTCATGGTAAGTACGTTACCCACATGGCAACTGCTACCGAAATTCTCATTAAAAAGGGAATTGAGTTTAGCGAAAAAGATAACCGTTCTAATTCGTTTGCCGTTATTGCCAAAGAAGGCATTTGGTGGACGGTAGATTGGTTAATAGTTCAGAATAACAACTGCTGGTTTATAGCAGATATAGATGCTCCTATTTAATAGAAAGATGACAAAAGACACTCCCAACAAGACCATTATTAACAGTTTTCGTTACATCAGTATTGCTGAAGGTATTTCTTTTTTAGTTCTGCTTTTAATTGCCATGCCGCTGAAATATGCATTCGACATGCCTTTAGCTGTAAAGTATACTGGCTGGGCACATGGCGCACTTTTTATTGCTTATTTCGGTGCTGCTTATCTAGTTGCTCAAGAATTAAAATGGAGCTTTTGGAGATTGGCCGCTGCTGGTGTTGCTTCTCTATTGCCGTTTGGTCCGTTTATTTTCGATAAAAGCGTAAAGAAAGAATACGAAGAAAAAGCAGCCGAAGCTGCTCGCTAATTTATTCGTCTCTGTATTGAGTGTATCGATGCCATCTATCGATAACTTGGCTAAAATCTTCTGGTAACTCAGATTCAAATTCCATCCATTTTTTAGTGGTAGGATGCGTAAACCCAAGCTTGCGTGCGTGCAATGCTTGGCGAGGCATTATACTGAAACAATTTTGAACAAACTGCTTGTACTTTGTAAAGGTGGTTCCTTTCAAAATGCGATCTCCACCGTATTCAGGATCTGCAAACAACGGATGCCCCAAGTGTTTAAAATGCACCCTAATTTGGTGAGTTCTTCCGGTTTCTAACTTACACTCTACCAACGTTACATACAGCAATCTTTCTAAAACTTTAAAATTGGTAACTGCTGGTTTTCCGTAGGAACCATCTGGAAAAACATCCATCATTTTGCGGTTTTTAAGGCTCCTACCAATATGGCCTTCAATTCTGCCTTCATCTTCTTCAATGTTGCCCCAAACCAACGCTAAATATTTTCTGTCAATTTCGCGATTAAAAAACTGCATCGCCAAACTGTTAAGCGCATGTTCCGTTTTACCCACCACCATTAAACCAGAAGTAAGCTTATCGATTCGGTGAACAATTCCTGGGCGGTCGATGCCGCTTGGGCTAGGAGGTAAATTGCGAATGTGGTGCAATAAGCCATGTGCCAACGTTCCTGATTTATTTCCTACACCTGGGTGAACCACCAAACCAGCGGGTTTATTTAACACCAAAACATCATCGTCTTCGTACACAATGTTTAGCGGAATTGGCTCCGGCTCTACCGAAAACTCTTCTTTCTCGTGGGTAAATACCAATGAAATTTCATCGTGTGGTTTTACCTTGTAGTTGGGTTTTACCGTGCTACCATTCACCAAGATATTGCCCGACTTAGCCGCCTGTTGAATTTGGTTCCTGCTCACCTTCGGTAAACGATCGTTTAAAAATTTATCGATTCGAAGAACTGCCTGACCAGGGTCTGCAACGTATTTGTAGTGTTCTACTAACTCTTCTTGTTCTTCTTGCTCGTTTTCCGAAAATTCTGCCATTGGATAAAAGTAAGCCGCAAAATTAGCTGAAATCTGCGGTATAAAAAGAAACCCCGTTGATTTTGAAATCAACGGGGTGTAGTTCTTCTCGATTTAACTCGTTTTTACTTATTCAGGTAAAACGTGTTTCGGGAATGGAATGCCCGCTTTAATTAGGTTGTTTTGCAAGTTGGCAAAGTTCGATTTTAGCGTGTTTAGCTCTGTTTTCACTTTCGCTAACTCTTGCTGTGCCCACTCCATGTCGTTGCGTTGAATGGTGGTAGTAGCCTGCTGGTTTCCGTAGCTATTCCATACACTTAGCCCCATTCTACTCATAATTCCGGGCGTTGTTTCAAATTCTAAACTGCTTAGGATAGAGTTCCCTCTCATGGTTACTTTTAGCTCGGTTAATTGGTTTTCGAGTTTTCTTAATGTATTAAGGTGCTCTAAACCCACATTCGGTGTATTGCGAACTGCTGCTTTTGCTGCTTTCACCTCTTGTTCTAAATAGCTTAAGTAACGATTTACACCACTTGCTTCTCTTCTAAATGTCTCTAAACTGCGCTGAAATTCAAATTTCTCTTCTGTATTTTCAGGTAGCACACTTTGGTTGAGACTTTCTAACTGAAAAGCGTGTTTCTCTACTAACGTACTTGTTAACTCTCCGTTTACCATTTGGTAAACTGTTAGGTAATACGTTCCGGGTAATGCAAAATGAGCAGCCGAAGAATTGGTTAATGGTTCTTTCGCAGTTGAATTTTCTGCTATCGAAGCCAACCTTCCATCCCAAGTAATGCGCTGAACGCCTTTAGAAAGTGTGCTTGTAAAGCGTCTTAACTCAAAGCCAGAAGCATCTTCTATACTAAAAAGCAGGTACGGTTTTTCTTCTCTTGCTTCTGCTAGAATCTCTTCTTTAGATGGATAAACCACATCTTGATTGGCTTTAATTAGCTCTGATTCTGCCTTTTGTCTCTTCTGCTTTTGGGTAGAAATGGTTTCTTTTAGGTAGTAGGTAAAAGTTGTTCCCATTGGTGGATTCTCTGCCAAAAAGAAATCGGCTCCTTGAAAACCTGCACCACCATAACCATACTTACGATTAGGCGTAAACACTAAACCCGGACGTGTTTCGAATACATGAAGTTCTTCTTTCAGTAATTCTGGTGTAAGTGATTGTAAGGGCGAATAATCATCTAAAACAAAAAATCCACGACCAAAAGACGCTAAAACTAAATCGTTTTCTTCTCGCTGAATCTCAATATCACGAATCGCAATGGTAGGAATCCCGTTCGATAGTTGTACCCAATTCTCACCGCCATCGATGGTAAAGAACACGCCAAATTCGGTTCCTACAAACAATAAATTGGGATTTTTATGATCTTGTGCTAAGCTGTATACTGAGCCTCTTTCGGGAAGATTACCAGTAATTGATTTCCACGATTTACCTTGATTGGTACTCTTGAAAACATACGGTTTAAAATCGCCTGATTTGTGGTTATTAAAAACGGCAAAAACAGTGTTTTCATCGTGAAGAGATGCCTTTACATCGTTCACATACGTATTGGTAGGAACCCCGGGAAACGAACCTACTTTTGTCCAACTTTCGCCATCGTTAGTTGTGGTTTGAATTAAACCATCATCGGTTCCTACATAGATTAAACCTGCTTTTTTAGGCGATTCTGAAAGCGCTACAATGTTGCCGTAAATGGTGGTAGATTTATTTTTCATCACCGCATCTATGCTTTGTACGCGGCCCATTACTTTCAACTTGTTTCTATCGATTTGGCGCGTTAAATCTGGCGAAATAGTTTGCCAAGTATTGCCACGATCGGTAGATTTAAACAGTTTGTTAGCTGCGAAATAGAGCGTTTGCGCGTTATGCGGACTAATAATTAACGGTGCATCCCAATTCCATCGGTAGGCTTCTCCAACAGGCGGCTGTGGCTGAATACCCACTTTTTGACCACTTAACTTATCGAAACGTACCAACCACCCATATTGAGCTTGAGCGTAAACAATGTTCGGATTTTCAGGGTCGATAGCACTTTCGAAACCATCACCGTTGTTGGTTACAAACCAATCGTAATTATCGATTCCTGAATCTTTATTGGTTCTTGAAGGGCCACCTAAAGAGAAATTATCTTGGGTTCCGCCATACACATTGTAAAAGGGTTTTGCGTTATCTACCGCCACTCGGTAAAACTGCGTAACCGATAAATTGGGCAAATATTCCCAATTATTGGCCTTGTCGTAAGAAGTATAAATTCCGCCATCACAGCCCATAATCAAATGAGAAGTATTGTTGGGATTAATCCACAAACAGTGGTTATCTACGTGTTTGTTTTTCTCTGGAACCTTTGTAAACGTTTTCCCCCCATCGTGCGTAACATGGCTGTAAGTATCCATTGCGTACACCACATTTTCATCGGTAGGATCACAAACTAACTCTTGATAATAATTACCAGAAGTTTTGTAATCGTTCATTTTTTTCCAGCTGGCACCGCGATTTACAGATTTGAAAAAGCCGCCTTTGTTATCTTCAGCTTCTACAATAGCGTATAAAATATCTGGGTTTGAAGGAGCCACAGCCATTCCTATTCTACCCATTTTACCCGCTGGTAATCCTTTCTCGATTTTCGAAAAAGTGGCTCCAGCATCTGTACTCTTATAAATGGTAGAACCAGGACCACCAGAAACATACGTATATACTCTTCTTCTTCTTTGATGAGCCGTTGCATACACCACATCCGGGTTACGCGGATCTAAGTGCACTTCGCTAACTCCAGTATGCTCATCTATTTCTAGAATGAGTTCCCAGTTTTCACCGCCATCGGTGGTTTTGTAAAGACCTCTTTCACCGCCAGCACTCCAAAGCGGACCATAAGCTGCTACGTAAACAACCTTACTGTTACGCGGATCTACTTTAATCATTCCGATGTGTTCAGAATTTTTTAGCCCCATGTTTTTCCAAGAAGCTCCACCATCGATACTTTTATAAACACCATCTCCGTAGGCAACAGAACGCTGATTGTTGTTTTCACCGGTTCCTACCCACACAATGTGTTCGTTGTTAGGGTCGATGGTTACGCAACCTATTGAATATGAACCTTCGTTATCGAAGATGGGCTTAAAGGTGGTTCCGTTATTATTGGTTTTCCAAACGCCACCAGACGCCACCGCCACGTACCATTGTGAAAAACTGTTGGGATTAACAGCAATATCTCCGATTCTACCCGAAGTAGTTGCCGGACCAATAGCCCTAAATTTTAATCCGCTCAGCTGGCTAGATTTTATGGCGTAATCGCTCTCTTGCGCATAGCCTGTGTGTAGCATAACCGCAGCCACGGTTACCCATTTAACGAGTCTTTTCATGATTGATTTTTGATTACGGCTCTAAATTACAAGATTTAAAAATGAATGTTAACATAAGTTGAAGCGAGTTAGCACCTGTTAATTTTTAGACAAACCCATAACTTAATTGTTAATTCTCACGGTTTTAAAGCTACTCATTTCACTGAGTGTCAATCTTTTTAACTTTTTAATCAACCAGAGTTATTAACAATACGTAAAACTACCTCATTAACAACTGATTTACAAGTTTTTACATTTCACTTTTACGCTCACCTTAACAGTTTATTGTTGAAAACTACACTTTTAGGTATAGTAATCATTAAAGCACATATCTATTTTAGTCCCAGCAATATAGACCAAAATGAAAAAGACTTTTGACCTCCTGAATTTCTTCTACGGATTTGGCGCAGCCGTTGTATTAATTGCGGCTCTTTTCAAGTTTTTGGGGTGGCAATATGCGAACGAATTTTTCGTAATCGGGCTTACCACAGAAGCACTTACCTTCTTGATTTCGGGAATCTCGTGGAAAACAAAAAAGAAACAATACGAGTGGGAAAAACTCTTTCCACAATTAGACGAAGACGCTCCTTCTGCTGAAGCTAGCGAAGAGGCATTAGCCCAAAAAGGCGAGCAATTGCAAGTTCGTTCTATCGTTTCGAGCGTAAATCAACTCAACGTATCGGTTCGTCAGTTACAAGAAGTAACTAAAACCCTTACCGAAACGGTAAAGCGCGCAGACGAGAACTACAAGAAATTTGGTGAAGGAACCGATGCCTACCAAGAAGAACTTAACAAGTTAAGAGGTCGATTAGCTGCTGCTAACGATTCTCTAAAGTCGTTCGAAAAATTTAAAGGCAATTAATAGCTGGTTTTATTGTAAAAATCATTCAAATCACTGAAAAATGAGCAATTCCAGCGATGACTTAAGAAATAAAGCGATTAAGGTGATGTACCTCATCTTTTTGTCGTTGATGTTTCTTTACATACCTACCGACTTTATCGACAGTACCTACGACTCGAACAAAACGTTTGAAAAAACCTTCAGCGATCTTTCTAAACTTTCTGATTTTCAATCTTCTGTTTACTTATACGTTTTAGGTAAGCACCCCGAAGAAATGCAGCGATTGTATAATCAGTATTTAGAAATTGACAAGGCGGCTTCTTCTATTCAAAAACACATTAACCGCGTTAAAGACGATCAACTTTCTCACCGTGGCTACGACCACAAAGGTTACCCCAACGATGGCCATTGGGAAGAAGCCACCAATAAAATAATGATTAACCAAGGCCAAGCAGACTCTATTCTTAGCGAACTCAGCCAATACCGCTCATTTGTGGGGGAACTACTAGACGAAGAAGCCAAAGATTCTCTCTACACCATTCTAAGTTTAGAAGATAATTTACCGAGCAACAACAACGGATTAAGTGATTTTACCCACTTCTACTTTTTCCATACTCCGCTCAATATTTCGATTCTCACCCTCACCAATTTTCAATCGGCTTTAGAACAATCGAAATTACTGGCCTATAACAACTTGTTTAAAAACTCAGTTGCGGCAGTACATCAACAAACCGAAGATGATTCTGTAGCCGTTGAATTTTACGAATTACTCGATTGGGCCTACGCACAATCAGATAGTGTAGATTCACACTCTGAAGAAACTTCTCACTTTCGGTCAAATGAGCTTATGAGTTTGCTAAAACTCACAAAAGATGCTGAATATACGGTTGTTGGTCCGCGTTCTGACCTTAAACAACCGGAAAAATCTCAGAAAGACAACGAAAAAGTTTTAGGTCCTAAACCTTTTGTAAAGATTTCTGACCCAGAAAAGGCGGTTTACTTCATTAATGAGCAAATTGATTTCGAGGTGTTCTGGGACAAAGAAAAAGCGCAACAAGCGAGCATGAACATTTATCACAATGGACAACTCACCGAACAACGCAGTTTACAATCTTCAGGAAAAATCAATTACCGATTTATGCAAGTCGGTTCCTACCGATTTGAGTTTACTACTGCTGGGCAAAGCCACTCGCAGGCCGTTCAAGTAATTCGCTTAAACGAAAACCCAGTAAATCCATCTAAAACCGAAATTCTAACCCACGAAGTAGGAGATTATTTTTACGCTTACCCAGGCATGGTAATTCAATTGAGTAAGAACGAAGAGAAAAAATACACGCCTAAAAACCACGATTTCATCACTACCAATGCCGATTTTTCTTTGCGCAACGGAGAATCAATGATTCGCTTTAAGCAGCCCGGTTACGCTTCTGTAAAGATCAAAGAAAAAGGAGAAAACGGAAAAACGTTGGTGCACAAACGCTTCGTAGTTCAGAAGCCAGAACCCAGCACCAGTTTCGGTAAATTTCAAGATGGAGACCAAATTCCCGTTCAATTTGCTAAAGAATTAGACGCTCTACGTTTAAGTCAAGAAGAATATTACAACCAAGAAGTTCTCAGCATTTCTTCGTTCGAAATTCAATTGGCTTACAACAGCAATAAACAGCTATCGAAAACGGTCTTAAACCAAGGTGCATTGTTCGAATCAGAAGCTCTACACCTGCTATCTCAAGCTCAAAGAGGTAACACCATTATTATAAAAAACATAAAAGCGGTGTCTTCTCTCGGAGCCGAACTACACCTAAACAGTATTGTTCTCTCAATTGAATAACCAAATGAAAAAGAACGTCTACAACCTCATCCGTCCCTTTGGCCTAGCACACCTCCTTTTGTTAACTGCCCTTTCTTGCCTTAGCGAAAAATCGTTGGCGCAAGCAACCGCAGATAGCACACAAACTACAACAGCCAGCCAATACCACATAATGCCCACCATTATCAATGGCACTTTTACCACCGAGCCGGGCATTTACCTCATCGATAAAAATGTTTTGGTAGGTAAAACAGGTAGTTTACAAATAACGGCAGGAACCGAAATTCTCTTTAAACGAAATACCCGAATCGATGTAAAAGGTGGGTTAAGAATTGAAGGATCCGCTTCTAACCGTGTTAAAATCAGCAGTGAAAAAGCTGAAAATCCTGGAAAAGGATTTGTGATTACCGAAGCGGTTCATCAACAATCTATCTGGATTAAAAACGCAGACTTTTCGCACTTAACCAGCCCAATCACTTTTCAAATTAACTGGGTACGTTCAGAAGTTACCATAACCAACAACACCTTTTTAAACAACGAAACCAGCAGAGCCGTAATCGAGCTTCAAGGAGTAGACCCGTTTTTAAGCAAGAGTTTAGTTCCGGTAAATATTCAGAACAATACATTCTCTAACAACTCGGGTAACCTGTTTGTATCGAACATTGCTACGCAAGAAATGCGCGTAAATGTGAGCAATAACGTATTTACTCGAAACCATTTTTACAACCAAATGGGTAGCGCGCTTTTTCGCAATCCGCTATTTATTCGCTACAACGAGTTTGGCTTGGAAGTAAGCGATTTAATCAACAACAACTCTATTTTCGACAACTTTTACACTCCGCGAAACGACAGCTCTTTAACCAGTAAAAGAACTTCTCTCAACGTTGTAGGAACCGGACCTCGATTAAATTTAACGGGCAACTACCTTGGGAACCCTAAAAACGAAGAGCTAGCGCTTACCATGGAAAATTCGGGTGCATTCTTCAAAATGCCCTACATCGAGTTTGAAGCTGGTATGGTGGCTCCTCCCAAAAATGTGAACGGACATGTTTACGAAATCAAAGTAAACGGCAGAGTGATTTCTCAAGATGAGCAATGGATTTCTCTCGATCAATTGAGCACTGTTACGCTCAAGTTTAATCGCCCAGTTTTAACCAATCAACTCACCATTAATCAGTTTAGCTTCATGGGTTCTTCTTTCGAGAAAACCGAAATTGACGCAGAAGCCACTTGGAGCAATAACAATACTGAACTAACAATTTCTCTATCAAACGCTTTAGCTAGTAAAAAAGGATTTCTTACCATCGATGGCATTACAGACGAGAATGGCACACCGGTTCCTTCTATAGCTTTTGGTAAAAAACGGTATGCGCTTACAAAAAGTCTTACCTATTCTGTAGGGGCTCCGTTGAAAAAAGAATACGTCCGCCAATCTGATTATGCTCTTTTCCCTACCCTAGCAGATAATGACAATTCACAAGATGAAGACGATTCTGCTGAGGAAGAAAAAGAGAAAGAAGCACCGAAAGACTTAGCTCCCGGCCGTTGGGAAATCGGTTTCTA
The DNA here is from genome assembly GCA_048267965.1 of Salibacteraceae bacterium. Classification (GTDB taxonomy): domain Bacteria; phylum Bacteroidota; class Bacteroidia; order Flavobacteriales_G; family Salibacteraceae. Next base: position 7,248 of record JBLWWK010000003.1, on the reverse strand, counting down.
TGCAGGTATGCCCATTTATTTCGGTGATCTTTTCGAAGACTATCCGTTGGTTTTAGACCCATTGCACACTGGGCAAAGAGCCATATTTAGTCCGCGCATACAGTACAACAAAACCGGTAGCAAATGGACATACGAAGGCCGTTTAAACGCTTTTTTACTTGAAGGAGCCGATAACAAAGAAGGTCGTGTTGGTGAATACCGCGGAACTGGCTACTCTCGAAATTTAAGTTTTAGAACTATTGTAGTGGGTTTATCAGCCGTGGCGCATTACGATTTTAGAAATCCGCGTACTATTAAAAAATGGATTCCTGGATTTCATGGCGGAATTGATGTTTTCTATTACCAACCACAAGGGCAATACAATGGCAAGTGGTACGATTTACGCTCTTTGGGTACCGAAGGCCAAACCATTAACGGCAAAAGCGATGAATACTCTCTCGTTTCTGCGGGGGTTCCATTGGGTTTCCATTTTAACCGCTACTTTAACCACAAATGGAAGATTGCTTTTAGCTTCACCTATACGTACACCTTTACCGATTATCTAGATGATGTAGGCGGTGGTGCCTATCCAGATGCAGATGCTCTGCGTGAAGCGAACCCTGGAAAAGAAAACATTGCCGTAAGGCTATCTAACCCTAGTGGATCAAAGGGAGTTCGCTCAAGTGGCTCAATCAATGATGCTTACGCATTTTGGGGAATTGGAATTTATTACAACATCCAACCAAAAAAATAACGATATTTGAGAGTATATGGTAGAATTCCTAGCCTATCATGTTCATTAAAAAAAGCCGCTAGCTTCTGCTAGCGGCTTTCTTTTTGGTACAATTCTCTCTCTATTACTCTTCGTTGTTTTCTAATTCTTTAGCACGTTGATCTCGCTGCATTGGGTTCTCACCCGCTTTGCTGTATTTACCCGTTTTGGCTTTTTTAAACACCGTAAAACGAGTAGGCTCTAATCGCGGTGGCCAGTAGTTGTTGTTTCTGTCTACATCTGCTGTTTCTAACAACGGATCTAAAACTACGCGCACTACTTCTTTATCGAAACTAAATACCTTGTGGATTACCTGATCTCCACTTCTCCAAATCTCTGCTGGCAGATTTTTGTATTCTTTGGTTCCGTCTAGAAATTCAAATTCTAAAATTACTGGCATTACCAAACCGCCTACCAACTCGAACGTTAGCTCGTAATAATTGCGCTGTTCATCGAGCATAGCTTGCTCTTCTTGGCTCAACGATGCTTTGTATTTTTCGTATTCTTTTAAATCAAGTGCGTTGGGCTCAAAAGGATCAAATTGATTGTAAAAATCATTGGTAATGGGTACTTGCTCTACAATGGTTTGATCAATCAGCGAATCGTTACGCAAATGACTTACTCCAGGATTTTCCGCATCATTTTCTACTCTATCCTGAACAAAATCTACCACAGGATTTCCAGTTTTAGGTACAAACCATTTTACTTCGCTCAGTGCAATATCGCAGTGATCGTTGGTGAAAAACCAACCTCTCCAAAACCAATCTAAATCTACCGCAGAAGCATCTTCCATCGTTCTAAATAAATCTGCTGGTGTAGGATGCTTAAACGCCCATCGCTGAGCGTAGGTTTTAAACGCAAAATCGAACAATTCTCTGCCCATCACCGATTCTCTCAGAATATTGAGCGCTGTTGCTGGTTTTCCGTAAGCGTTATTCCCAAACTGACGAACCGATTCTGAATTGGTCATAATGGGTGAAATATTGCTTTTATCGCCTTTCATATAAGGAACAATTTTATGCGCTGGCCCTCTTCTTGAAGGGTAGTTTCTATCCCACTCTTGCTCGGTTAAATATTGAACGAATGTGTTTAATCCTTCGTCCATCCACGTCCACTGGCGCTCATCAGAATTGATAATCATTGGGAAGAAATTGTGCCCCACTTCATGAATAATTACTGAGATCATGCCATGCTTGGTTCCTTCTGAATACGTACCATCTGGTTCTGGTCTACCTCCGTTAAAACAAATCATGGGGTATTCCATTCCAATCCATTTTGCATGCACCGAAATGGCTACCGGATACGGATAATCAATGGTATATTTTGAGTACGATTTAACGGTATGAGCCACTACACGCGTTGAATAGCGCTCCCACAAGGGGTTCCCTTCTTTCGGATAATAGCTCATGCACATTACGTCTTTGCCACCCACCTTTACGGCCATTGCATCCCAAATAAATTTTCTCGAAGAAGCAAAAGCAAAATCCCTTACGTTATCTGCATGAAAAACCCATGTTTGGGTTCCTACCGCCTTTTCTTTCTCGTTTTTCTCTGCCTCTTCTTGAGTAACAATCATTACCGGTTCGTCTGCGGTAGCTGCCTTTTTAAACCGATTTCTCTGCTCTGCAGTAAGCACTTTTGAGGCGTTTTGCAGCTCACCGGTAGACCCCACAATGTGATCTTTCGGAACGGTAATACTTACTCGGTAATCTCCAAAGGGAAGCGCAAATTCTCCACGACCTAAAAACTGTTTGTTTTGCCAGCCTTCAACATCGTTATAAACGGCCACACGCGGAAAAAACTGAGCAATGGTATAGAGGTAATTATCTTCTTTTTCGAAATACTCGTAACCTGATCTTCCGCCAATTTCCATGCGGTTATTGATGTTGTACCACCATTTTATTTTGAAAGAATAACGATCTCCTGTTTTTAGGGTTTTAGGCAAGTCTACCCGCATCATGGTATGGTTAATCACGTGCGGTAAATCTTCACCATTGGTAGCTTTTACCCAATCGATTTTAAAACCACCATCGAAAGAATAGTTAAAACTTTTTAAATCGTTGAAGTTGGGAGATTCTGGCATCTTCCCTGTTTTTATTTGTTGAGTAGCCGAGTTTTTGGCCCGCATATTTTGATCGAGCTGCACCCAAATATACGTGAGCTCATCGGGCGAATTATTGGTATAGGTAACGGTTTCTTCACCGTAAAGACGCTGAGTTGAATCGTCTAAGCGCAAATCCATCGTATAATCTACTTGCTGCTGATAATAACCGTGACCAGGCGCACCAGAAGCCGTTCGGTATATGTTAGGTGTGGGCAATTCTTCGTGCAGTTGCTTAAACTTAGAGTGGTTATAATTTTGTTGAGATTGTGCTCCTACCGTTACCAATATTAGCCACCCTAAAAGTGCTACTCGTTTTTTCATAGATTAAAAGTTATTCACCAATTGTTCAATACATAAAGTAGTGGCAATACCAGCGGCTGCTCCGCTCATTACAAGGCTAACATCGCGTTGCTTTCTGCGAAAAAGAGAGATGGCTAACCACAAAAATAAGAGCACCACCATTACAATTACAATTTGCCCTAGTTCTACCCCGAGGTTAAAAGCCAAAAGCGGCATCAAAACTTCCGTTTCTTGTCCTAAAAGCGACCGAAAAAAGTTAGAAAAACCCATACCGTGAATTAACCCGAAAAACAAAGCGATGGCATACCGTACTTTCCCGGCAGAATGTTGTTGGGTAGGAACCGCTAACCCCTGAATGGCAGTAATTAAGATGGTGATGGGAATCATTAATTCAACCATTTCTGCGGGCAGCAAAGGTCCGTTAAGAGCCGAAATGCCTAAAGTAACCGAATGCCCCACCGTAAAGGCCGTTACCAAAACAAGAATCTGTTTCCAAGCTGATGGTTTATAGGTGGCCATTAAAGCAATTACAAACAACATGTGGTCGAAACCTTGTAAATCGAGAATATGGTCAATTCCTAGTTGTAGATAGGCTGTAAACGGACTCATGGGTAGATTTTTTGAGATTGTTCGTTTTTAAAAATGTAGGTACTTTCTTCTCCGTTGATTCGGAAATGCACCAAATTGGTTTGGTCAGAGAAGATTTCCATCAATTGAGAACTTTTGAGTGTAAAAGACTCTAAAGAAGTGTAAGGCAACTCAAAGTACATCCATTGATGTTCTAAATTTCCTTCTTTGCCTAACCAATTCAACTCTGCAACCGATTGGTTAAGGGTAAAAGTCATTTTCTGTTTTAGGTATTGCTCTATCAGTACCTCTGCGGTATCTAACTCTTTTTGAGCGCCAATGTTTAAAATAGGATGTTGAAATTGCTGGCGAACGGCCTTTTCTAAATCGTCTGTAAAGATTTTAACCGCGCATTCTAAAAGCTTCTCTTCGGTATTTACATTGATTTCTACAATCGAAACGTAAAACGGATGTTTCTCTTTGCTATACGCACCTTGAAACAGTAAAAGAAAAACGGCAATAAAGAGAAGTTTCATGTAGTTCGAAAAAATTAGGCCTTACGAAGTAAACCAAAAATCGTTAACCGCTGGTGTTGAGCCTCCTTACTCTATCAAAACTTGACTTTTGTATGACTTTAGCGTTTTTCTATCTAAAAAATGGCCTATTCTTCTACCACTCGAGCCGACTCTAACCAATAATTGAGCTGGTACGGATCGTTGGCATTAAGCCGCAAAATACCGGTAATGGTAGCCACCTGATCCATCGAAAAAGTAACATCAGAATCAATTAATTTGATTTCTATCACCGATTCTGGTCCAGCATTGCCACAAAAAAAGCAAGCCGCAAACGGATAAGCACTTAGCGCATACAAATTTTGGTCTTTTCTAAACGGAATAACATAGCCGGTTATGGTAATCGTTTTTCCGTCTAGCTCTTTTACACTTTGGCCAAATTTTGCAAACCATAGCATCTCAAGCGTTTCTTCGTTGTAATCGCTCTCGAACTGAACATCTTGCAAACGCTCCCACGAAATGGTTTCTTGAGAAAAGCAGGTAAACCCCCAAATTGAGGCGCAAAAACATAGAAAAAACAGTCGAGCGGTTCCTACAAAAAGACGCATATGCAACAGAGTTTCATTATTTTCGACAATCTTAAACAAAATCAGTACAATTAATGAAAAAGTTATTAATGGCTGCCGCGTTATTAGCGGTAGGAACCCACACCCTTTCTGCCCAAGATACACTCAGAAACAAAGAAGGCGGAAACTACCTATTTACAGTGCAAAACGACATTGAAGCTACTGAAGTAAAAAACCAATATCGCTCTGGAACTTGCTGGAGTTTTTCTGCTTTATCTTTCTTCGAATCTGAGCTAGACCGCATGGGAAAAGGAGATTACGATTTATCAGAAATGTTTGTTGTGCGCCATACTTACAGCGATAAGGCCGAAAAATACGTTAGAATGCACGGCAACTTAAATTTCGGACCCGGTGGCGCTTTTCACGATGCACAATACGTTTTAAAACACCACGGTATGGTTCCTGAATCTGCCTATTCTGGACTTAACTACGGAACCGAAAAACACATGCACGGTGAACTAGATGCCATGATGAAAGGCATTGTTGATGCGGTAATTAAAAACAAAAATCGTCAACTTTCTTCTGCTTGGCACTTGGCTTTTCAAGGCGCTTTAGATGCTTATTTAGGTGAAGTTCCTGAAAAGTTTGAATACAAAGGAAAAACCTATACTCCCCAGTCTTACGCCAAAGAATTAGGCTTAAATGCAGACGATTACATTACGCTTTCTTCTTTTACTCACCATCCGTTTTACGAAACATTTGTTTTAGAAGTGCCTGATAATTGGTTGGGTGGCGAAGTTTACAACCTACCGGTAGACGAGCTAATTGAGGTAATGAATCACGCCTTAACCAATAATTACGGTATTGCTTGGGCGGCAGATGTGAGCGAAAAAGGATTTTCTTTTAGAGATGGTTTGGCCATTGTGCCTGAAAACGAAAAGGCTATTCAGCAAAAAGGAAGCGACAATGCTAACTTTAGCGATGCTGGTGCAGAGAAAGTCGGTAACCAATTTATGACTCCTGGCGAAGAAAAAACCATTACACAAGAAATGCGTCAAGAAGCTTTCGATAACTACGAAACTACAGACGACCACGGTATGCACATTACCGGTATGGTAAAAGACCAAGAAGGAACACCTTATTACATCGTAAAAAACTCTTGGGGAACGGGTTATAAAACCGGAATTGACGGATATTTCTTCGCTTCTGAGGCGTATGTTCGTTACAAAACCATGAATATTATGATTCATAAAGATGCATTACCGAAAGCCATCAAGAAAAAATTAGGTCTTAAGTAATTATCTTTCTTCCATGAAAATGAAAGGGGTGCTTTTCGTGCTGGGACAATTTGCTGGTATCGCTGCCATAGCTTTTACTGGGTCTTGGCTGGCGAAGCACCCTTTTTTATTACTGTTAGAAACGGTCGGAATCGCACTCGGCATTTGGGCTATTTTTGCCATGCGAAAATCTCAATTGCGCGTTGTACCAGAAGTAGGCAAGAACGCTTCCTTAATCACATCTGGCCCTTACCAATGGCTAATTCACCCCATGTACACTGCGGTTTTACTCACCACATTGGCATTAGTACTCGACTCGTTTACTTGGTTTAGGTGTATTGTTTGGATAGCACTTTTGGTCACTTTAATTTTTAAATTACGCTACGAAGAGCAGCAACTACACCAGAAATTTGGGGATTTTTTTCTTGAATTTGTCGCTCAACGACATCGGCTTATTCCGTTTATTTACTAGCTGCAAACATTTGGCTATATCGCTCGTTTTCTTTACATTAAACACTATGAAAATGAAAAGAATTTCGGCATTATTAAGCTTTATCCTCATATCCCTCACCTCACTTGTGGCGCAAATACCCACCGATGTAGACGTAGATTCTGGTCGAACAGACCAAGCCATTTGGGACAACCCATGGTATTTGGTACTTTTTATTGCAGTTACTCTAATTGCTGCTTTCTTAATTCGTAGAAGCAGAAAAAAGTAACATTTCTTATCGGTAGGAACCGATTCTCATTCTACCGAAAACCGTATTTAGCTTCATACCATTTGTTGCTATAGACTCAAAAGACGCTATCTAATCAATTTCTCTCACTTGGTAGTCAGAGAACTTCTCTTGCTTAACTGTTTCTTCAGATTTCAGAATGCCTACACTGCCTTATGATTTGAGTATTCGTTTTGACAACGAATTCAAGTTTTTACAGATTCTGAGTTAGATTCTTTAGAAAAGGTTGAAAAAGAGGTTTTTCTTAATTTCTTTTGGCTTGACCCAAAAGAAACAAAAATTCAAGGCTGCGTATGAGATTTTGTTGAACTACTGGCGTTCGCTCCACTACCTCACCCGAACTCGCGAACGGCATTTGCGTCTTTTTTCACAAAAAGCCGATGCCTGAGCTCAAACAGCGTGTTCGGTTACGCTGCGCTCTCTGGTATTTCTAC